>NZ_JBHWID010000007.1:72064-76750 GCF_042732175.1 Kitasatospora sp. NPDC059795 | reverse complement strand
CGCTCATGAGGCCCATCGTGCCACGGCCCCTACCGCCCGTAGCCACACAGCGGTGGCCCGCGGGGGGGGGTGCCCCCCCGCCCCCCCCCCGACGCTTTTTCCGTGACTCAGGGAGCCTTCGAAGTGTCCGCCGAATTCCCGTCCGTCCGCCCGCGCCGCCTGCGCTCCACCCCCGCGATGCGCCGCCTGGTCGCCGAGACCCGGCTCCACCCGGCCGAGCTGATCCTGCCCGCGTTCGTCCGCGAGGGCATCACCGAGCCGAAGCCGATCACCTCGATGCCGGGCGTCGTCCAGCACACCCGCGACACCCTGCGCCGGGCCGCCGTCGAGGCCGCCGAGGCCGGCGTCGGCGGCATCATGCTGTTCGGCGTCCCCGAGGTGCAGGACGCGATCGGCTCCGAGGGCACCAACCCCGAGGGCATCCTGCAGGTCGCCATCCGCGACGTGGTCTCCGAGGTCGGCGACGCCCTGGTCGTGATGTCCGACCTGTGCCTGGACGAGTACACCGACCACGGCCACTGCGGCGTGCTCGCCGCGGACGGCTCGGTCGACAACGACGCCACCCTGGAGCGCTACGCCGAGATGGCCGTGGTGCAGGCCGACGCGGGCGTCCACCTGGTCGGCCCGTCCGGGATGATGGACGGCCAGGTCGCGGTCGTCCGCCGCGCGCTGGACGGCGCCGGGCACCAGGGCGTCGGCATCCTCGCCTACACCGCGAAGTACGCCTCCGCGTTCTTCGGCCCGTTCCGGGAGGCCGTCGGCTCCTCGCTGAAGGGCGACCGCAAGACCTACCAGCAGGACCCGGCCAACGCCCGCGAGTCGCTGCGCGAGCTGGAGCAGGACCTCGCCGAGGGCGCCGACATGGTGATGGTCAAGCCCGCCATGGCCTACCTCGACATCCTGCGCCAGGTCGCCGACGCCTCCCCGGTGCCGGTCTCCGCCTACCAGGTCTCCGGCGAGTACTCGATGGTCGAGGCCGCCGCCGCCAACGGCTGGATCGATCGCGAGCGCACCATCCTGGAGACCCTCACCTCCATCCGCCGCGCCGGCGCCGAGCAGATCCTCACCTACTGGGCCACCGAGGCCGCCCGCCTGGTGCGCTGACGCCCGCTCCTGGACGTGCCGAAGGGCGCGGAACCGTCAACCGGTTCCGCGCCCTTCGGCGTTGACGCGAGGTCAGCCGATCGCGGCGACGCCGCCACCGCCGCCGCCGAGGGCGGTGGAGGTGGCCCAGCCGCCGCCGCCGGCCAGGGTGAAGATGTGGTCGGTCCCGGCGAAGCCGCCGCCGCCACCGGCGAGGAAGGGCTCGTGGGCGGTGGCGACGAGCTGCCCGCCGCCGCCGGCGACCACGTGCGCGTACGCCGGGGCGCCGATGCCGGTCAGGGCGAGCGCGGCGAGGGTGGTGACAACGGCCTTGCCCAGCTTGCTCTTCATGGGAGGGTCCTCTCTGCGTCGGGTGGTGTCACTACGTCAACACGGGGGTGCGGCTGGCGGTGCGCTGCACGCGCCCGCCGGTGCTCCGATCACCCGATCGCGCCGCGGACGAACGGGTGGGGTACGGCCGGAGACACGGAACCGCCGGGCCCGGGGCTGGCCCCGGACCCGGCGGTCGGCTGTGACCGGGAAAGATCAGCCGATCAGGTGGGAGACGCCACCGTCGCCGCTGCCCACGGTGTTCTGGCCCACGTCGCAGGTCTGGGTCGGGTGGTTGTCCAGAACGTCGGCCTTGATCGGGACGACGATGCCGATCAGGGCGCCGACGCCGATGTTGTCGATCTCCGGCAGGCAGATGTTCGGGTTGTCCAGCACGTGGTTGTTCGGGCTGTGGTTGCCCTGGGTGCCGGTCGCGTTGGTGCCGCCGTTGCCCTGGAGGGAGGTGGCGGAGCCGTCCGCGTCGCCGATGGCCATCGCGGGGGTGGCGGTCATGGCGAAGCCGGCGGCGACGACGCCGACGGCGGCGAGAGCCTTCTTGATCATGGGGTCATTCCTTTTCGGATCCGATGGAGTGGAGCAGCGCGCCCGTGCGCGTGGCTCGCGCCGGGGCCCCGCCCGGCCGGGGGAACGGCCGGGCGGGCAGTGGGGCGCGGAGCGGAAGCCGCTCTGCGCCCGGGCAGTGACGGCGCGTCAGCCGATCAGGTGGGAGACGCCGCCGTCGCCGCTGCCGACGGTGCCCTGGCCGACCACACAGGTCTGCTTGGGCTCGTTGTTGAGCGCGTCGACCTCGACCGGGACGGCCACGCCCAGCACCGCCACGCCGATGTTGTGGATCTCCGGCAGGCAGATGTTCGGGTTGTCGGCGAAGTGGAAGTTCGGGCTGTGGTTGCCCCAGGTGCCGCTGGAGTTGGTGCCGCCATTGCCCTGGATGGTGGCGGCGGAGCCGTCCGCGTCGCCGATCGCGACGGCGGGGGTCGACACCGCGGCGAGTGCGGCGGCGGCCAGACCGGCGGCCGCCAGAGACTTCTTGAGCATGGTGGAGATACCTCTCTGAAATGCCGTTCGAGGGGTGCTGCCCCGTCGTCGTCGGGATCAAAGAATGGCGAACAGGAAAGTTACGGGGGCGGAGAAAATTCGTCGAGGATCACCGGTTTCCCAGCGTGCCGGTCGGATTATTAGGCCGTTCCGGTTAACCGGTGCTGTCCCCGGAGGTGCTGGCTCGTTCGCCAGGATGTGCGCGACGCGCCCGAAGTACTGCCGGTACGACCGGTGGCCGCGGAAGTCATACGGAATGACCGACGTACCGGCGTACTGAATTAACGGCGTACCGATCTATCGAATGACCGGCGCGCCGAATCAAATGGACATCGAACGAACGGCGAACACCATGAAGCTCTCCAAGCGGGCCGCGGGCGCCCTGCTGCTGGCGGTCGGCGCCGGCGTGGCGGCGGCACAGGGCGTGTCCCAGGCGGCCCCGAAGACGCCGACCGAGGTGGCCGCGCTAGAGGACGGACTGGCGACCCAGGAGGTGCCGTTCAGCATTCCGCTCAGCACGGCCGCGTCGCCGCTGCCGCTGCTCGCGGACGGCGGCGAGATCCACGGCGGCATCCCGACCTCGCCGCTGCTGCCGCCGTCCGACACCGGCCAGAGCCCGACCCGGCCGATCCCGGAGCACGTGCTGCCGGCCGTGAACGGCGGCAAGCTGGGCCCGTCGCTGGAGGCCACCCTGCCGCTGCCGGAGGCGGACCCGGGGGCGAAGCTCGGCACGCTGGGCCTGGACGCGCCGGCCGCCCCGCTGAACCTGGCCGGCCCGGCGGTCGGCCTGGGCGAGCCGGTCTCCTTCGTGCGCGGCGAGAGCGGTCAACTGACCGACGCCGCACTGTCCTTGGACAAGGTGGACCCACACCTGGTGACCGCCCCGGTGCAGGCCGTGCCGGGTGCCAAGGCCTCGCTCGGCGGCGAGCAGGACCAGATCTCGGTCACCCAGTCGGTGAAGGGGCTGGCCGAGACGACCACCGCCACCACCGGCGAGATGCTCGGCCAGGCCAACCCGGTGGGGACGCTGACCGGCGCGCTGGACCAGTCGCAGATGTGACGCCCCGTCACGGCGTACGGCCCGGCAGCTCCTCGCGGAGGCCGGGCCGTACGCCGTACGCCGTGTGCCGGGCGGGGCTCAGATCGGCAGGGCGGTCAGCAGCGGTCCGGCCAGCGGAAGGTTCTTGGCCCCGCCGCCGGCGGACAGCGGGCCGGTGACCGTGCCGGTGCCGACCGGGCCCACGCCGTTGTCGGGGACCACCGCGACGCCGTTGTTGAGCAGGTCCGCGGACGAGCCGGCCCACGGGTCGAGCCGCAGGTCCTTCGCCGGGGCGATCGCGTAGCCGAGCCCGGCGGTGGTGCCGCCGAGGGCCCCCTGGGCGTCGGTGGGCTGCAGGTGGGTGGCGGGCAGCGGGAGCCCGCCGGGCTGTTCGGTCGCGGCGTGTGCGGTCTGCGCCGTGGCGGCGCCGAGCAGCAGCGCGGTGCCGAGCGCGGCCAGCGCGCCGGTGGTCTTCCGGGACATCGGCCATTCCTTCTGAGGTGAGGGGGACTTCAGGGCAAGGGGGACGCGCACTGCCCCCCGGCCGGTGGGCCGAGGGGCAGTCTGCACGGGGTTGACGATCGACCGATCCGGTCAGTCGCAGTCCTCGACCGGCTCGTGGTGGTGGTGGTGATGCGGGGGCTCGGCCTCGACCGGCGGCTGCTGGGGCTCGGGCTCGGTCGGCACGGTCACGGGCGCGGGCGGGGTGCCACCCCCGTCGGCGTTGACGCAGGTGTTGCCGAAGGCCGGGTTCAGCGCGCCGATGACGTTGATCGAGTTGCCGCACAGGTTGATCGGGACGTGGACCGGGACCTGGATCTGGTTGCCGGAGAGCACGCCGGGGGAGTTGGCGGCGACGCCCTCGGCCTCGGCGGAGGCGTTGGCCAGACCGGCCGAGCCGAGGACCAGGCCGGCGGCGGCGACGGTCAGGACCGCGGCCTTCTTGAAGTTGCGCATGAGGGTTGATCTCCTAGATCACAGCGGGGAGTTGGTGCGCCGCCCGGTTCGAGCGCGCGGCGCGGCACGGCATGGGGCGGGTCAGCCGCCGTTGACGCAGGTGTTGCCGAAGGCCGGGTTCAGCAGGCCGATGACGTTGATCGAGTTGCCGCACAGGTTGATCGGGACGTGGACCGGGACCTGGATCTGGTTGCCGGAGAGCACGCCGGGGGAGTTGGCGG
>NZ_JBHWID010000007.1:59365-71966 GCF_042732175.1 Kitasatospora sp. NPDC059795 | reverse complement strand
GGCGACGCCCTCGGCCTCGGCGGAGGCGTTGGCCAGACCGGCCGAGCCGAGGACCAGGCCGGCGGCGGCGACGGAGAGGACCGCGGCCTTCTTGAAGTTGCGCATGGTTCTTCTTCCTCACGTTCGGTCCGACCGCGAATGGTCGGGTGCCGGGCGATTGGCATCATCGCCCGCTGTTTTCGGGATGCGCCGTGAATGTCACTCACGCGGCCCAAGACCCGCGTGTCGCCGGTGGCTTGGGCCGCGCGAGTGCCCACGTCGACGACCGCTTCCGCACGGTCGGCGGAAACGGTCGCGTGCGGGGCGGGGAATCAGCCGCCGTTGACGCAGGTGTTGCCGAAGGCCGGGTTCAGCAGGCCGACGACGTTGATCGTGTTGCCGCACAGGTTGACCGGAACGTGCACCGGGACCTGGATCTGGTTGCCGGAGACGACGCCGGCCGAGTTGGCCGCGACACCCTCGGCGCCGCTGCTGGCCATGGCCGCGCCGGCCCCGCCGAGCAGCAGGGCCGCAGCGGCCGCGGAACCGAAGGCGCCGTAGGCGAGCTTGCGCATGATGAAGTCTCATTTCTTGCGGTGGATCGGGTTTCGCCAGGAAGAACGAACCAGTGCGGCGGTGGAAACGGGCGGGTTCCGCGATCGTTCGAACCGTTCACCCGAATGCTCCGGTTACGCCGGACGGGTGATTGTCGGAAGAGCATCGCAACTGATCCGGCGTGGCTTCGTTGGCCCAGTGCACGTCCCGTGTGCTTCCTTCCGGTAGCCCCGGCGCGGCAATTGGAAGATCTGATTTATCGAGGAGACTCAAATGAGCATCAAGAAGGCTGCCGCGGTCGGCGCCGCCGTCGTGGGCATCGTCGCCGCCGGTGCGGGTTCCGCCATGGCGAGCAGCGAGGCCGAGGGCGTCGCCGCCGGTTCCCCCGGTGTCGTGTCCGGCAACCAGGTCCAGGTCCCGATCCACATCCCGGTCAACCTGTGCGGCAACTCCATCGACATCATCGGTCTGCTGAACCCGGCGTTCGGCAACACCTGCGTCAACGGCGGCTGATCCAAGCCCGCCGGCAGATCCCGGGCCGCCGTCCGCACCTCCTCGTGGGGTGCGGGCGGCGGCCCAACTGCGTTTCTGCGCCTGGTTTCTGACGGTGTGCGGCGGGCGGCGGTCGTATCGCGCCGCGAGTCTTGTTGTGTTACCTGTCAGTACCTAGCATGTGAGCCTGCCTCATGTTCGCCGGGTTCCGGCCCGGTCCCCCCATGCTCCGCGCCGCCCGGCACCCGTCGGGCGTACCCCCACCCCCGCAAGGAGTCATGAGTGTCCAGGACACCTATGGTCCGCCGCAGGCCCCCCGCCCTGCTCGCCACCGCCGCGCTGCTGGCCGCCCTCGGTCTCGGCACCGGCCTCGGCACCGCGGCCACCGCCCAGGCCGCCTCGCCCAGCGCGGGCAAGCCCGCCGCGATCGTCGCCCTCGGCGACAGCGCGATCTCCGGCGAAGGCGCCGGCACCGACACCAACGACGACTACATGCCCGGCACCGACACCCCCACCAACTACTGCCACCGCTCCACCAAGTCCGAGATCTTCACCACCCAGCTCCCCGGCGTCACCCCGGTCGACCTGGCCTGCTCCGGCGCGCAGACCGGCGACCTGGTCAGCGACCCCGAGCTGGCGAAGATCACCGGACCGGGCAGCGGCGACTTCGGCGAGGCCAAGCAGGACGTCCAACTCGCCGCCACCGCAGCCAACTACGACGTGAAGATGGTCGTCGTCACGATCGGCGCGAACGACGACTTCGAGTTCGCCAACATCATGATGTCCTGCCTCGCCCAGTACTTCCCGATCCCGCAGTCCCAGGGCTGCCGGGACACCATCGGCAGCGCCGAGATCACCCGGCGCGCCGCCGGGGTCAAGCCCAAGGTGACGGCCGCGCTCACCAACATCCGCAACACCATGCGGAAGGCCGGCTACTCCGACGACTCCTACCAGCTCGTCTACCAGTCGTACTTCAACCCGATCACGCCCGACATCCGCCGCAACGACTACGCCGGCAAGGTCGCGGACGGCTGCCCGGCCTTCCCCGAGGACCTCGCCTGGGGCCACAACTGGGTCGTCCCCACGCTGAGCGACGCGCTGCGCGAGGCCGCCTCCGGCGTGCCCGGCGTGCGCTACCTCGACCAGCGGCGGGTCGCGTTCGGCCACGAGGTCTGCGCGGAGTGGACCAGCTCGCCGTACGAGTACACCAACGGCGACGTGATCGACCTGTCGGAGAGCACCCGCAACGGCTGCGACACCCCGATCTCCATCCCCGGCCTGTGCATGAACAACGTCCGCCAGTCGTACCACCTGCGGGTGGCCGGGTACGCCGCCGAGGCGGCCTGCCTACGGCAGTTCTACCAGCAGTCCGGACTGCCCCAGGCGTTCTGCTCGCTCAACCAGCAGAACACCACCTCGATCACCGCGCTCACCCCCGGCAAGCCGTTCCCGGACACCCCCGAGGACGGCGCCTGGTACCAGCTCACCAACCAGGCCAGCGGCAAGGTGCTCGACCTGTCCGGCGGCGGCACCTACGGTGACTCCACCAACGGCCGGGCCGCGATCACCTACTCGGCCACCGGCGGACTCAACCAGTCCTTCGTGTTCGAGATCAAGGCCGGCGGCTCCTTCGAGCTCGACTTCAGCGGCAACCGGGACATGTGCCTGGACGCCTCCGGAGCCTCCACCGCCCCCGGCACCCAGCTCCAGCAGTGGCGCTGCAACGGCGGCGGCAACCAGCACTGGATCCTGCAGCCGGTCGGCGACGGCACCTACAAGCTGGCCGACTCCCAGGACCCGACCAAGCTCGCCACCGCCTCCGCCAAGACCGACGCCAAGGGCAACGCGCTGGTCCAGCTGGCCGCCGACGACGGCTCCGCCGCGCAGCACTGGCAGCTGACCAAGCTCGGCATCGTCTACCTGCACGGCTGATCGGGTGCGGGCTGCCGCTCCGTCAGCCCGCGCCCAGTCGGGCGGCCGCACCCGGTGGCATCGGGTACGGCCGCTCCGGCGGCAGCAGCGCGGCGTCCCTGGTGGCGTGCAACTCCCGTGCCAGCGGCGTCAGATCCTCGATCCGCACCAGCCACTCGGCGGTGTAGCGGCGCACCAGCTCGCCGCTCAGGCCCAGTTGCAGCGAGCGGTGCGGCAGCGGGCGGAGGTGCAGGTCCCGCTCCGGGTCCCACTGGACGCGGGCGCCGCTGCGCCGCAACTCCCGCTGCCAGTCCGCCTTCGAGGCGTGCACACCCGGCCGGTAGCTGCTGAGCACCGCCGCCTCCAGTGCGGCGTCGAAGCCCTGCCGGGTGATCACCACGCCGAGGATCCGTTCCTGGCCCTCGCCGCGCGCCCAGTCGCTGCGGTGCATCAGCCAGCGGAACGACGGCTTGATCCACGTCATCCGGTCGTGCCTGAAGGTGTCGGGCCAGCGTCCGTCGGCCACGGCGGCGTCGGCGATCTCTGGGCGGAACGCCTGGTAGACCGTCACCGTCCCGTCGTCGTAGCGGGCTCTGATCTGCTTCTTCGGCACCTCGTCCATGCGCCTCATCCTGTCCGGGGCGGCCCGCGTCCGCGCGCGAATTTCCGCTTGCCCCGGGCCTCGGCAGGGCCGGAGGATCGGCGGCATGGACCTGCTCGACCAGCTCGAACCCGACCGTCCGCTCACCCCGTTCGCGGTGGACCGGGCGGCCGTCGAGTCCTGGCTGGGCGTGCGACTTCCGGCTGACTACTGGGAGTTGACGCGGTTCGGCACGGTGGTGGTCGGTGGGGCGATCGTGCTGTCGGCGGCCGATCGGGAGTACCTCGGGATGCTGCCGTGGGCCAAGAGCGGCCTGCGGGCCGATCTGCGCGAGGCCGGCCTCCCACCGCTTCGGCTGCACCCCGTGCCCGGTGGACTGCTGCCCTGGGGCCACACCGTGAACGGCCGGACGTCCCTGCTGTGGAACACCGCCGACCCGGAGCCGGACAGCTGGACGGTGGTGCTCTGCGACCCCGCCCGGTCCGAACCGCTGCTCGACTCCGGGCTGACGCTGACCGCCTTCCTGGAGACGGTGATCCTCGACCGGGTCGGCCGGCTCGGCCCGCTGCCGGCCACGGTCGCGCCGCACTGGAATCCGCCGGTCGCCGGGATTCCGTCGCCGCGTCCCGAACTCACCGCGGCCGAACGGGAGTTCGCCCTGCGCGGCCCGGCCGGCCCGGCCGCGCTGCGGTTGCTGGTGCCGCCGCCCCCGGCGGCCGGCTGCGACTGGGAGCGGGTGTTCGACCGGCTGGGCACTCGACTGCCGTCCGACTACCGGGAGTTGATGGACGCCTACGGCGGCGGCTGCTGGTCGCACTGGTTGCGGCTCGCCCCGCCCGGGGGGCTGGCCGGGCTGCCCGAGCTGATCGGCCGGTCCGGTCCGGGCCCGTGCTGGCCGGAGCCGGACGGCTTCCTGGTGATCGGATCGAGCATCGACACCGACCGGATCGGCTGGCTGACCGTCGGGCCGGACCCGGACGCCTGGCCGGTGGCGGTCCGCCCCCGGCACGTCCGCGAGGAAGTGCGGCTGTCCGGTGGACTGGTGGAGGTGCTCGTCGGGTGGCTGCGGGGCGGGCTGGACGTGCCCGGGCTGCCGGGGCTGGACCCGGACGACGACCCGTTCGAGTGCGCCGGGTTCGAACCCTTGATCGAGACCCCCCGACTGGTCTAGTCCTGTCGTTGACAGCGGCGGCGGACCGGCCCGACCATGTGAGCCGTCCCACCGTGCGCTGCTTGGAGGTTCCCCGTGCCCAGCCCCTCCGCGGCCGACTTCGTCGCCGCCGCCCGTGCCGCCATCGACCGGGTCAGCGGCTCGCAGGCCGACCAGGTCGCGCGGGCCGCCGAGCTGATCGCCGACGCGCTCGCGGCGGACGGCATCGTGCAGGCGTTCGGCACCGGGCACTCCGAGGCGTTCGCGATGGAGCTCGCCGGTCGGGCCGGCGGACTGGTGCCCAGCAACCGGATCGCGCTGCGCGACGTGGTGCTGTTCGGCGGCCGGCCGGTGGAGGTCCTGGACGGCTCCGAGCTGGAACGCGGCACCGAACCCGCCGCACTGCTCTGGGAGTTGACCGCCCCGCACCCGGCGGACGTGTTCGTGCTGGCGTCCAACTCCGGCGTCAACGGCTGCGTGGTCGAACTCGCCCGGCTGGCCAAGGAGAACGGCCACCCGCTGATCGTCGTCACCTCCGCCGAGCACACCGCCGGCGTCCGGCCCAAGCACCCGTCCGGCCTGCGGCTGCGCGACTACGCCGACGTGGTGCTGGACAACGGCGCGCCGTTCGGCGACGCCGTCCTGCCGATGGCGGGCGGCGGACGGGCCTGCGGCATCTCCTCGATCACCGCCGCGCTGCTCGGCCAGCAGATCATCGCCGAGGTGATCCGCCGGGTCGAGGAGAACGGCGGCGTCCCGCCCGTCTACCTGTCGGCGAACATCCCCGGCGGCGACGAGCACAACAACGCGCTCGAAGCGCGGTACGCCGGCCGTATCCGCCGCACCGCATGACCGCCCCCGGGCAGCCGCTGGTCCTCGGCCTCGACGTGGGCGGCACCAGCACCCGCGCCCTGGTCGCCACCCTGGACGGCCGGGTCCTCGGCACCGCGCACGGTGCCGGGGGCAACCCGGTCGCGCACGGCACGGAGGTCGCCGTCCGGGAGATCGGCGGGGCCGTCCGGGCCGCGCTGGCCGGGCTCGACCCGGCCCGGGTGACGGCCGCGGTGATCGGCCTCGCGGGCAACTCGCTCGCCCCGCCGGAGCTGTCGGCGCTCTGGCCGGCCACCGGACTGCCCATCGCCCCGCGGTTCGTCGACGACGCCGAACTCGCCCACGCCGCCGGGAGCCCCGCCGCCGACGGCACCCTGCTGCTCAGCGGCACGGGCGCGATCGCCGCCGAGATCCGCGACCACGAACTGCGCCGCACCGCCGACGGCCACGGCTGGCTGCTCGGCGACCGCGGCTCCGGCTGCTGGCTCGGCCGCGAAGCGGTCTCCGCCGCGCTCACCGCCGTGGACCGCGCGCTGCCGTTCGACGGCACGCCGCTCCGGCTGCCCGGCCTGGCGGGTGCGATCGCGGAGGCGCTGCTCGGGCCGGAGGGGCTTTGCGGGCAGGGCGGTTCGAGCGGCTCGGGTGCTTCGGGCGCTTCGGACGGCTCGGGTGGCTCCGGCGGCTCCGGCGGCTCCGGCGGTTCGGGGCGCGAGCCGCGGGCCGCGCTGATCGCCGCCGCCCATGCCGAGGCGCCGGCCCGGCTGGCCCGGTTCGCCCCGGTGGTGCTCGACTGCGCGGCGGCGGGCGACCCCGTCGCGGTCGATCTGGTCGACCGCGCCGCCGGCCACCTGATCGACACTCTCGCCCTGGTCCGCGACCCCGACTCCCCGCTGCCCCTGGTGCTGGCCGGCGGCCTGCTCACCTCCGCGACGCCGCTGGCCGCGCAGCTGCGCCCGCGGCTGGCCGCCCGCTGGCCGGAGGCGACCGTCTCCACCGCCGGCAACGGCGCCGGCGCGGCCGCCTGGCTCGCCGCCCGGACCTTGGGCCGCGGGACGGAGGAGCTCCACCGCCGCCTGACAGCCTGAGCGGGTCGGCCGGCCCGGGGCGCGGTCAGTGGCAGGTGACGGCCCCGGGCGTGACCCGGTCGGCCGGGGCCTTCTGCGGGATGCCGTCCTGCGGGCTCCGGACCGGACGTTCCGCCGTGCCCCTGCTGCGGCTCCGGACCGGCCACCAGGGGCGAGCGATCCGCCCGGTCGGCAGGGCGATCTCCGCCCACACCCACTTCCCGGTGCGCTTGCGGATCACCCCGTGGGCGAGGGCGAGTTCGGCGATCAGCAGGATGCCGCGGCCGGACTCGGAGTCCCGGTCGGGGCGGCCGGCCACCGGTACGGAGGGGGAGGTGTCGTAGACCTCGATGACGGCCCGATGGTGCAGCGGATCGGTGTGCACGCCGACGGTGACGACCGGGCCGGTGGCGTGGCGGACGGCGTTGCCGAGCAGTTCGGAGGTGACCAGATCGACCGTCAGCTGGGTGTCCTCGTCCAGGGGAGCGCCGCCCCAGGCGGTGATGAGTGCGCGGACCCGGCGGCGTCCGGTGGCGACGGTGGCGGGCTCGCGGGGCAGTGAGAACCATCGACGGTGCACGGACATGGCGGGCTCCTCATGCGGATTCGCTCGATGAACGCTCGTGGGACGGAGACTCGGCAGCCGATATGAGGGTATGTCAGATTTCAGCATCTCTAGACAAGCTGAAATCTCTAGAGATGTCAATGCATCGAGGGGCGGACCGGCGTACCGTGCGTAGGATGTCTAGAGAGGGGAAGGAAGCCCGCCGCCATGACCAGTAGCCCCCGAGCCACCCAGCCCAAGTACCAGCGCATCGCCGAGGACCTCAAGCGCGACATCGACTCCGGTCGCTACCGTCCCGGTGACCGGCTGCCGGGCGAGAACGACCTGATGGTGACGTACGGCGTGGCCCGGATGACGGCCCGCCAGGCGCTCGGTGTCCTGCAGACCGAGGGGATAGCGGAGGCCCGCAAGGGGGTGGGGGTCTTCGTCCGGGAGTTCCGGCCGATAAGGCGTCGCGGCATCCAGCGGCTGTCCGGCCGGAACTGGGGCAGCGGCTTCTCGGTCTGGTCGACCGACATAGGGCCCCGCGACCTGACGGTGGACCAGCTGACCGTCGCCGAGCGGGAGGTCCCCGAGGAGATCGCCGCCGTCCTCGGCCTGAAGACGGGCGAGTCGGCCTGCGTACGCAGCCGCCGCTTCGTGCTGGACGGCAAGCCGGTGCTGCTCTCCGAGTCCTACCTGCCGGCCGCGCTGGTGACCGGCACCCGGATCACCGACCCGGACACCGGCCCCGGCGGCACCTACGCCCGGCTCGCCGAACTCGGCCACAAGCCGGTGCACTTCCAGGAGCACATCCGCTCCCGGATGCCCGCCGGCGACGAGGCCGAACGCCTCGCCCTCGCCCCCGGCACCCCGGTCTTCCTGGTGCACCGCACCGCGTTCGCCGAGGACGGCCAGGTGGTCGAGTTCAACGCGATGGTGCTCGACTCGTCCGCGTACATCCTCGAATACGACTTCGACGCCTGAGCGGCCCTGCCCCGCCTGTGGACGACCGGCCCGGGCGGACGCGCTTGTCCACAGGCCTGTGGACAAGCGGGCGCAGTCGCGGCAGCGGCCGAACAGCCCGAAAAACGCGGCGACCGCCCGCCGGACCGCGCCCTACCGTGGCGGGATGACCGGAAGACCCCGCACGTTCGCCTACGCGCCCACGCCGTGCTGGAACGCCTCCCGTCCGGCCCCGACCCCGAGGACCACCTGCTCCCCGACGGTTGGACGCACGCCCGCCTCCGCGAGGTCACCGGCAGCCCGGCGGCTCGGGCCCTCGGTCTCGACCGGACGGTCCACGGCATCGACCTCGCGCCGAGCCACATCATCGGACTCGGCCCGCTCTGCTGTGTCCGCTCGGCCGCCGACAGCTCCTGGTACCTCGGCGAACACCTCGCCGAGAGCAGGGAGTTGTTCATCCACGAGCACCTCGGCCCGGACCTGACCGAGGCGCTGCGCCGGCTCTGATCACGGGCCGTCAACCGCACCCGCCGACCGGCCGTCAGTGCAGGTCGGCGGCGAACGGATGGGTGTGGTCGCCCGGGCAGGTGAAGATGCGGAGTTCGCCCCAGCGGCCGACCTGGATGCCGGGGGTCTCGTCGCCGGCGATCGTGAGGAGCAGGGTCATCGGGCGCCCGCAGGACTCGCAGGCGGGGGTGTGCGGGTGGTTGAGGTGCCAGGTCGGCCATCCGCCGAGCTTCCAGCCGGTCACCCGGGTGATGACGTCCTTGCCCCCGGGGCCGGTGTCGAGGATCAACTGGTCGAGGGCGAGCCGGAGTTCGGCCGGAAGCTCTTCGCGGTACGGAAAGTCGACGAGGTGCTCCACGGTGAACACGCAGGGCTCCGGCAGGTATTCGGGCTCGGCGGACGCCGACGGCTCCGGCGGATCGGCCACCGGCGCCCCGGCGTGCGCGTCGGCCCGCCGCCAGCGGAGTTCGACGGTCGGGCAGAGGTCGGCCTGGCCGATCGGCGGGTCCCAGTGCTCGAACGGGCACCAGAGCAGTTGGAGCACGTCCATGCCGTCGGGCCACCACGGGCCGGGCACGTCGCGGGCGTGGATCTGGGCGAGCGGCACCATCGCCGGGCTGCCGTCGTGCTCATCGGCCTCCGGCACCGGGCAGTGCGGCCACAGCTCGCCGGCGGGCCACAGCAGCGGGCCTCCGATCGAGCTGTCGGTGACCCCGGGCGCGCCGCGCTCGATCCGCAGCCGGGCGGCCGCGCGGCCGTACGGCGCGAGTTCCGGCATGCGCGCCAGGATGTCCTCCGTCGAGGGGCGCTGATGATCCACCGTCGAACCTTCCGGGTCGGGAGCGCGCACACGCTACCGGCCCGGACCGACGGGCGATCAATTCGACGGGGACGGCCTCAGGGCCAGACCAGGCAGTACAGCTGGTGGCCGGCGTCGTGCAGGCGGTTGGCGAAGTCCTGCCACTCGTGCAGCATCTGGTAGATGACGAAGGCGTCCCGCGGGCCGCGGCGGTCGGGGACGGTGGACCAGATGAAGGCGGCGGCGCCGAGCTCGGTCTCGTCGGCCTTGCGGAGCGGTTCGACGACGGTGTGCGGGAGTTGGACCACCGCGTAGTCCGGGTGCAGGACCACCAGTTCGAGCGGCGGGACGTGGTGCAGCGGCACGCCCTGAATGCCGGTCAGCACCATCGCGCTCATCGTCTCGGGCTTGATCTTGGTGGAGAGGTGTCCGTTGCCGGAGCCGCTGGTCTCCATCAGGTCGCCGAGCCGGCCGAGCGCGCCCAGTTCGCCGGCGTCGAGGCCGAGGCCACCGGGGCCGAGCGCGGTGGGGACTCTGGCGGCGGTGGCGCGATCCGGTGCCCCGAAGTACTTGTAGGTGACCCCCACTCTGCCCTCGCCCCTCCTTCCCCTGCCCGCTTCCCTGCCCCCGCCGGTCCCGGCCGGCCTGCGGGTACGCTCCGCGGCCTCGTCGAAACCGTCCTGCCTCTCGGACACTCGGACCATCCTCACCGGAACTCGCCGGAATCGACAGACCCCCGCATGTCCGACTTTCCCTCCGGACATGCCCCTTACCCGTCTGCTTGCGCGCTACACGAGCGCGCGTTACTCGACCTTACCTTCGCCACAGGCAGTGAGGGGAGCAGCACACGGATCATCGTTCCAGATGATCGGGCCCGACATGCAGAACGCAAAGACACGATTTGAGACCATGTTCGGGTAAGAGAGGCTCCAGGCCACCCCGCGGACCCAACGGATGAGCGAGTGATGAGCTACCCGTACGAAGCACCCCAGTCCCAGTCGCTGTTCGAGCGCGCCTTGGCGGTCACCCCCGGCGGCGTCAACTCGCCGGTGCGGGCCTTCCGCGCGGTCGGCGGCACGCCCCGTTTCATGGTGTCCGGCAGCGGCCCGTACCTGACCGACGCCGATGGCCGCGAGTACGTGGACCTGGTGTGTTCCTGGGGCCCGATGCTGCTCGGCCACGCGCACCCGGCGGTGATCGAGGCGGTGCAGCAGGCGGTCGTCCGCGGCACCTCCTTCGGCACGCCCGGCCAGGGCGAGGTCGAGCTCGGCGAGGAGATCGTCGCCCGGATCGCCCCGGTCGAGCAGGTCCGCCTCGTCTCCAGCGGCACCGAGGCGACGATGTCGGCGATCCGACTGGCCCGCGGCTTCACCGGCCGCGCGAAGGTGGTCAAGTTCGCAGGCTGCTACCACGGTCACGTGGACGCGCTGCTGGCCGCCGCCGGTTCCGGCGTCGCCACCTTCGGCCTGCCCGACACCCCGGGCGTCACCGGCGCGCAGGCCGGCGACACCATCGTCCTGCCGTACAACGACCTGGACGCGGTGCGTGCCGCCTTCGCCGCGCACCCCGGCGAGATCGCCTGCGTGATCACCGAGGCCTCGCCCGGCAACATGGGCGTCGTCCCGCCGCTGCCCGGCTTCAACGGCGGCCTGGCCGAACTGTGCCGGGAGAACGGCGCGTTGTTCATCTCCGACGAGGTGATGACCGGCTTCCGCGTCTCCAAGGCCGGCTGGTACGGCCTGGAGGCCGCCCACGAGGGCTGGGCGCCGGACCTGCTGACCTTCGGCAAGGTGATGGGCGGCGGCTTCCCCGCCGCGGCGTTCGGCGGCCGCGCCGACGTGATGGCGCACCTCGCCCCCGCCGGCCCGGTCTACCAGGCCGGCACGCTCTCCGGTAACCCGATCGCCACCGCCGCCGGTCTGGCCCAGCTGCGCCACTGCACCGACGAGGTGTACGCCACCGTCGACAGGGTCGCCGCCGAGGTGTCCGGCCTGGTCACCGAGGCGCTCTCGAAGGAGGGCGTGGCACACCGCCTGCAGACCGCGGGCAACATGTTCTCGGTCTTCTTCACCGACGAGCAGGTCACCAACTACGACGAGGCCCGCCGCCAGCAGGCGTTCCGCTTCAACGGTTTCTTCCACTCGATGCTGAGTCAGGGCGTCTACCTGCCGCCGTCGGCGTTCGAGTCCTGGTTCGTCTCGTCCGCGCACGACGCGCGCGCGATCGAGCGGATCGCCGCCGCCCTGCCCGCCGCCGCCCGTGCCGCCGCCGAGGCCACCGAGGAGTCCAAGTGACGGACAACAAGAAGGACATCACGGTCGTCCACGTGATGCGGCACGGCGAGGTGCACAACCCGGAGGGCGTGCTGTACGGCCGCCTGCCGGGCTACCACCTGTCCGAGCTGGGGCGGCAGATGGCCGAGCGGGTGGCCGACCACCTGAAGGACCGCGACATCACGCACGTGGTGGCCTCCCCGCTGGAGCGCGCCCAGGAGACCGCCGAGCCGATCGCCAAGGCGCACGGCCTGGAGGTGGCGGCCGACCCGCGGCTGATCGAGGCGGAGAACATCTTCGAGGGCAAGACCTTCGGCGTCGGCGACGGCTCGCTCCGCAACCCGGCGTACTGGCGCTACCTCACCAACCCGTTCAAGCCGTCCTGGGGCGAGCCGTACATCGACCAGGTGGTGCGGATGATGGGCGCGATCGCCGGCGCCCGGGACGCCGCGCGCGGGCACGAGGCGGTGTGCGTCAGCCACCAGCTGCCGATCTGGATCCTGCGCTCGTTCGCCGAGCGCCGCCGGCTGTGGCACGACCCGCGCCGCCGGCAGTGCTCGCTCGCCTCGTTGACCAGCTTCACCTTCGAGGGTGACCGGATCGTCTCGATCGGCTACCGCGAGCCGGCCCGCGACCTGCTGCCGGCCCACCTGGTGGGCAAGGGCAAGAAGGGCGACAAGCCGGTCGGGAAGAGCTTCGGGGCCTGACCCGTACGGCTTCGGGACGTTGCTCACACCGGTGCCCCGCGGGGTAAACACGGCGAGCGACGGAATGCCCGAATTAAGACGATCATAAGTGGAGTTTCCGCAGGTCGTGGGGGGGGCGGCCGGCAAAGGCGGGCCCCCCCAAAAAAGGCCGGAGTTGCCGGGGAAACATTTAACATGGGATTGGGCCCCCCCCCCCCCCCCCCCCCCCCCCCCCCCCAACGG
>NZ_JBHWID010000007.1:0-59355 GCF_042732175.1 Kitasatospora sp. NPDC059795 | reverse complement strand
GGGCCCCCCCGGGCCAAACCCCGCCGGCGGCCGTACCCCCCAATAAACCATCACACCTCGTGGTCTTCCGGCGGGGGGGGGGGGGCCCCCCCCCCCCGCCCCCACCCCCCGAAAACGGGCCGAAGAGCCATGCGAAACTTTTCACATGTCTTGGACGCCCACCCGCCGCACCCGCCTCACCGCCGCCCTCGGCGCGGCCACCGCCCTGGCCCTCGCCGGGTGCTCCAGCTCCGGTTCCAGCGGCGACGGCTCGGTGGGCTTCATCACCGGCAAGGGCGGCATCGACACCGCCGCCGCCGGCCACCGGGTGGCCGCCCCGGACATCACCGGCACCGGGCTGGACGGCGCCGGCGCCATCAAGCTCTCCGACTACCACGGCAAGGTGGTCGTCCTCAACATCTGGGGCTCCTGGTGCAGTCCCTGCCGCGCCGAGGCCAAGGGCCTGCAGGAGAGCTCCCAGAAGTACGCGGACCAGGTGCAGTTCCTCGGCATCAACACCCGGGACACCGACCCCGCCAACGCCATCGCGTTCGAGAAGAACTTCGGGGTGACCTACCCGTCCATCTACGACCCGGACGGCACCCAGATCCTCAAGTTCCCCAAGGGCAGCCTCAACCCGCAGTCCATCCCGACCACCATCGTGATCGACAAGGACGGCAAGCTGGCCGCCCGCGCCATGCGCGCGATGTCCACCGAGGACCTCGACAAGATGATCGAACCGATCCTCGCGGAGTCCAAGTGAGCGCCGCCCTGGCGGCTGCCGGGGTCGGCTACAACGACACCGTGGGCAGCGGCGCGCTGATGCTCGCCCTGCCGATCGCGCTGGCGGCCGGCCTGCTCTCCTTCTTCTCGCCGTGCGTGCTGCCGCTGGTCCCCGGCTACCTCAGCTACGTCACCGGCTTCTCCGCCGCCGACCTCTCCGACGCCCGCGGCGGCCGCCGCGGCCGGATGCTGGCCGGCTCCGGGCTGTTCGTGCTCGGCTTCGCCGCTGTCTTCATCACCGGCGGCGCCCTGTTCGGCTCGTTCGGAGAGACCCTGCTGGAGTACCGGCGGCCCATCTCGATCGTGATGGGCGTGCTCACCGTGCTGATGGGCCTGGCCTTCATGGGCCTGCTGCCCGGCTTCACCATGCGCGAGGTACGCAGCCACCGCCGCCCGGCGATCGGCCTGGCCGGCGCCCCGCTGCTCGGCGTGGTGTTCGGCGTGGGCTGGACGCCGTGCATCGGCCCGACCCTGGCGGCGATCCAGTCGCTGGCCCTCAACCAGGCCAGCGCCGGGCGCGGCGCACTGCTGATGACGGCCTACTGCTTCGGCCTCGGCGTACCGTTCGTCCTGGCCGCGCTGGCCTTCCGCAAGGCGCTGGGTGCCTTCGGCTGGGTCAAGCGGCACTACCAGTGGGTGATGCGGGTCGGTGGCGGCATGCTCGTCGCCGTCGGCCTGGCCCTGGTGACGGGGGCGTGGGACGCACTGGTCAACCAGCTCCAGTACCTCACCCAGAACTTCTCGATCGGAATCTGACCCGTGAGCGACACCAAGACCAGCCCCCAGCCGGCCGACGCCGCGGACCCGGACGCCGCCGACGTCGAACGGCTCAGCACCGCGCCCGCCGAGGACGCCGACGTCCCGGTCGGCATAGGTTTCGTCGGCTGGCTGCGCTGGTTCTGGCGGCAGCTCACCTCGATGCGGGTCGCCCTGCTGCTGCTCTTCCTGCTGTCGGTGGCGGCCATCCCCGGCTCGCTGGTCCCGCAGGAGGGCCAGAACCCGATGAAGGTCGCGGCGTGGAAGGAGTCCCACAAGGGCCTCGTCCCGCTGTTCGAGAAGCTCCAGATGTTCGACGTCTACAGCTCGTTCTGGTTCGGCGCGATCTACATCCTGCTGTTCATTTCGCTGGCCGGCTGCATCGTGCCGCGCACCTGGCAGTTCGTCGGCGTGCTGCGGGCGCAGCCCCCGGCGGCCCCGCGCAACCTGACCCGGATGCCGGTCTACGCGGCCTGGCAGACCGATGCCGACGCAGACACCGTGAACGCCGCCGCCCATGCGCTGCTGAAGAAGCGCCGTTTCCGGGTCGCCGCCAACGGCGGCTCGGTCGCCGCCGAGAAGGGCTACCTGCGTGAGGTCGGCAACCTGCTCTTCCACTTCTCGCTGTTCGCGCTGCTGATCGGCGTCGCCTGGGCCGGCCTGGCCTCCGGCACCGCCAACAAGCTCGTGCTGGAGGGCCAGGGCTACTCCAACACCACCACCCAGATCGACGACTTCACCGGCTCGCCGTTCTACGGCGTGAACGACCTGGACGCCTTCGGCTTCAAGCTGGACGGCTTCACCGCCAAGTACCAGGCGGACGGCCCGCAGACCGGCACCGCCCGGCAGTTCACCGCGAACGTCCGCTACTGGGTCGGCGACGACGCGACCAAGCTGAAGAAGTCGACCATCGAGGTCAACCACCCGCTGGAGATCGACGGTTCCAAGGTCTTCCTGATCGGCCACGGCTACGCCCCGGTGGTGACGGTCAAGAACGCCAAGGGCGAGATGGTCTACCGCGGTCCGACGGCGTTCCTGCCGCGCGACGCCAACATGACCTCGCCCGGCGTGATCAAGGTCAACGACTACGGCACCGACGCCAACGGCAACAAGACGCAGCTGGCGTTCCAGGGCTTCTTCCTGCCCACCGCGGCGCCGAACTTCGACCGCACCGGCCCGATCTCGCTGTTCCCGGCCCCCGCCGACCCGCAGCTGGTGCTCACCGCCTACGTCGGCGACCTGCGCACCGACAGCGGCCTGCCGCAGAACGTGTACCAGCTGGACGACAAGGCGATGACCCAGCTGAAGGAGGGCGACAAGATCGCCAAGGCCCGCCTCGGCGTCGGCCAGACCTGGGAGCTGCCTGACGGCTACGGCACCCTCTCCTTCGACGGCTACCAGCAGTGGGCCACGTTCAGCATCTCGCACCGCCCCGGCAACTCGATCGCGCTGGTCGGCGGGATCGCCGCGATCCTCGGCCTGATCGGCTCGCTGTTCGTCCAGCGCCGCCGGATCTGGGTCCGGGCCGTCGCCGGTCCCGACGGCCGCACCCTGGTCGAGGTGGCCGGCCTGAGCCGCAGCGAGTCCGCCCGCACCGCCGAGGAGCTCGCCGAGCTCGCCGTCGAGCTGCAGGACGACGCCCCGGCCGTCGACGAGCCCTCCGAGACCGACACCGAAGACGCACCGGCAGCCGCCGACTCCCCGGCCGCAGCCGCCCCCACCGCCCCGGAAACCAAGGAGTAGACGGTGCTGCTCGCGCAGGTCAACACCCAGTTGGCCGATATCTCCAACAATCTGATCTATTCGGCGATGACCGTCTACACCCTGGCCATGTTCGCCCAGATGTTCGAGTGGACGTTCGGTGCCAAGGGCGGCGTCGCCGTCCGCTCCCGGCAGCAGGCCACCCTCGCGGAGGCGGTCAGCGACTCCGCGGACGCGGCCAAGGGCGTGCGCAAGGTCAGCGTCACGGTGGCCTCGCAGAGCGGCGGCACCACCACGCTGACCCGCACCGCGCTGGCCGATGCCGGCGCCACCACGGTGACCAGCGGCCGCGGCGACGACGGCGCCCCGGCCGACGGCCCCGGCCCGGCCGGCACCAGCGAGAAGGCCGACATGGCCGGCCGGATCGCGGTCTCGCTGACCGTGCTCGGCCTGCTGCTGCACGCCGGCAGCGTGCTCACCCGCGGCCTGTCGGTGATGCGCTGGCCGTGGGGCAACATGTACGAGTTCTCCGTCGCCTTCGCGCTGATGATGGTCGGCTCGTACGTCGTCCTGCTCGCCACCAAGAAGAACGTGCGCTGGCTCGGCCTGCCCGTGGTGATCGCCGTCCTGCTGATCCTCGGCGTCGCCGTCAGCATGCTGTACACCGACTCCGAGCAGCTCGTCCCGGCGCTGCACTCGTACTGGCTGGGCATTCACGTCTCCACCGCGACGATCTGCGGCGGCGCGTTCTTCGCGGCGTTCGTCGCCACCGGCACGTACCTGATCAAGGACCGCTACGAGCACCGGATCGCGGCCGGCCTGACCGTCCGCGCGTCCAACCTGATGGACCGCCTGCCCGCGTCCAGCACGCTGGACAAGCTGTCCTACCGGATCAACGCCCTGGTCTTCCCGCTGTGGACGTTCACCATCATCGCGGGCGCGATCTGGGCCGAGGCCGCCTGGGGCAAGTACTGGGAGTGGGACCCGAAGGAGACCTGGTCGTTCATCACCTGGGTCGCCTACGCCGCCTACCTGCACGCCCGGGCCACCGCCGGCTGGCGCGGTCGCAAGGCCGCCTACCTGGCCCTGCTCGCCTTCGCCTGCTGGCTGTTCAACTTCTACGGCGTCAACATCTTCATCACCGGCAAGCACTCCTACGCCGGCGTCTGACGTCCCGCCACACCGAAGTCAACCCCGAGTCGACCGACTCACCCCCGAGAACCACAAGCCGCGAGGAGGGCCGCACCATGGAGTGCGACGAGGTCATCATGACCGTCCGAATCACCGCAGCGGAACGTGCGCTGCTGCGACGGCTCGCCCAGGGCCACCACAGCGATGTCTCCGAGGTCGTCGCCGACGGCCTGCTGGACGTTCTGCCCACGCTGCACTGCCCGGCGGACGCCCACCGGCTGCTCGCCGCACTCGCCACCCCGGCGCCCTGCGCGCTCACGGTGTGGCTCCCCACCGAGCTCGCCGACCTGCTCACCATCGCCGCCGCGCGGATCGCCCACTCCACGGGCGTCCGCCTCGGCTCGTCCTGCGTCATGCTCGGGGCCGCCGTGCGGCTCTGGCTGGCCCAGGACCCGCTGCGACTGGCGGCCAACCTCACCACCATGCACGCCGGCCGCCCTGCGGCGCTCGTCGCGGCGTAGCAGCAGCCAAAACACCAGGGGCTCCGGAGGCGATCGCCTCCGGAGCCCCTGGTGTCGTTACGCGGCCTGCTGCCAGCTGACCGGGGAGAAGTACGCCGGGCGGCGCTCCAGCCGGGACCAGGTGGCGATCGGCTCGACCGCCTGGTTGGCGGTGGCGACCGTCGCCGCCTGCGCGGCGCGGGCGGCGAGCACGGCGGTCAGGGCGGCGAGCTCCTCGGCGGACAGCGAGCCGCGGACGATACGGACGAGAGGTTCGTTCATGGTTCCTGTTTCTCCCCCAGGCTGGCAGCTGAACGGTGGCGGCGGGCGCGTCGCACCGGTTACATCGGCGGGTTGCCGTGCTTGCGGCTCGGCAGATCGGCGTGCTTGGTGCGCAGCATGGCCAGCGAGGAGGCCAGCACGGCGCGGGTCTCGGCCGGGTCGATGACGTCGTCCACGAGGCCGCGCTCGGCCGCGTAGTACGGGTGCATCAGCTCGCTCTTGTACTCCTTGATCTTCTGCGCGCGCATCGCCTCGGGGTCGTCGGCCCCGTTGATGTCGCGGCGGAAGATCACGTTCGCGGCGCCCTCGGCGCCCATCACGGCGATCTCGTTGGTCGGCCAGGCGAAGGACAGGTCCGCGCCGATGGAGCGGGAGTCCATCACGATGTACGCGCCGCCGTACGCCTTGCGCAGGATCAGCTGGATGCGCGGGACGGTGGCGTTGCAGTACGCGTACAGCAGCTTCGCGCCGTGGCGGATGATGCCGTCGTGCTCCTGGTCCACGCCGGGCAGGAAGCCCGGCACGTCCAGCATGGTGACCAGCGGGATGTTGAACGCGTCGCACATCTGCACGAAGCGCGCGGACTTCTCGGAGGCGTTGATGTCCAGCACGCCGGCCAGCGACTGCGGCTGGTTGGCGATGATGCCGACCACGTGGCCGTCCACCCGGGCCAGCGCGCAGATCACGTTGGTGGCCCAGCGCTCGTGGACCTCCAGGTACTCGCCGTGGTCGACGATCTCCTCGATGACCTTGCGCATGTCGTACGGGCGGTTGCCGTCGGCGGGGACGAGGTCGAGCAGCGAGTCGTTGCGGCGCTCGACCGGGTCGTCGTTGGCGACCACCGGCGGCATCTCGCGGTTGTTCTGCGGGAGGAGGGACAGCAGGTAGCGGACCTCCTCGATGCAGGACTGCTCGTCGTCGTAGACGAAGTGCGAGACGCCCGAGACGGAGGAGTGGACGTCGGCGCCGCCGAGGCCGTTCTGGGTGATCTTCTCGCCGGTGACGGCCTGCACCACGTCGGGGCCGGTGATGAACATCTGCGAGGTCTCGCGGACCATGAACACGAAGTCGGTCAGCGCGGGCGAGTACGCCGCGCCACCGGCGCACGGGCCGAGCATCACGGAGATCTGCGGGATGACGCCCGAGGCGCGGGTGTTGCGCTGGAAGATGCCGCCGTAGCCGGCCAGCGCGGTGACGCCCTCCTGGATGCGGGCGCCGGCGCCGTCGTTCAGCGACACCAGCGGGGCGCCGGCCGCGATGGCCATGTCCATGATCTTGTGGATCTTCTGCGCGTGGGCCTCGCCCAGCGCGCCGCCGAAGATCCGGAAGTCGTGGGCGTAGGTGAAGACGGTGCGGCCGTGGACGGTGCCCCAGCCGACGACCACGCCGTCGGTGTGGGGCTTCTTCGCCTCCAGGCCGAAGCCCTGGGCGCGGTGCCGGCGCAGCGGCTCGACCTCGTGGAAGGAGCCCTCGTCCAGCAGCAGGTCGATCCGCTCGCGGGCGGTCAGCTTGCCCTTGGCGTGCTGGGCCTCGGTGGCCTTCTCGCTCGGACCCCGGCGGACCTGCTCGCGCAGCTCGTGAAGTTCGGCGACCCGGCTACGGGCATCGGCCGGAGCCTCGCCGCCGACCGGCGCGTCGTGCAGGACCGTCATCTCGAACCTCTCCAAGGTCACCTGAGCCAGCGAACACCTCTTCTGCTACGACAGTACGAGCCAGTGCGCCTGCGTTTCGGCGTCCATTCCGTACAAGGTCGGGACCCGATCGCTGTAGAGGGCGCACAGAAGGGGGCGCGCGGGGCTACTGCCGGGTCGCTTCCGACGGGTACCCGGGGATACCCCCCACCGGGATCGTCGCGGCAGGTGAATTGGCAGGTCAGCGGCAAGATTCGGGGCATGCGAAGGCCGCCGGAACGCGGCCCTCCGGAAGGGGCGCGCGAAGGCCGGCGGCCGACTGGAACAGAACCGGAGAACGTCCGGATGGTAGGGATGCGCCAAAAGGCGGGATCAGCCCTTCGGATCCTCCTCCGGGCGCTCGCCCCGGCGCAGATCCTCCTCGCGGCGGCGCAGGTCCGCCTCCCACTGCTTGAGCATGTCCTCGTGCTGCTGATTGCCGCGCTTCAGCGAGGCCAGGAACTCCGGGTCGTCGTCCGGCGCGAGCGGCCGCGGCCGCTCGTACTCCGGGTACCCGGCCGTCGGACCGGACGGCCACGGCACCTGGCGGCGGCGGGCCCGGCGCTTTCCGGCCACCAGCCAGGCGATCGACCCGACCAGCGGAAACAGCAGCACGATGATCACCCACACCACCTTCGGCAGGTGGCGGATCTCGTCCTCCGGGGTGGTCAGGCAGTCGATGAACGCCCACACCCACAGAGCCAGCAGTACGACCGTGGGGGCGACTCGCAGAAGCACAGCGCAGAACTCCGAACTACGTTCGAACAGGACCCTTGGCGGGCTCAGGTTAGCCCGTATCGGATACTGACAGGTATGGCATACGACGATCTCCGTTCCTTCCTCCGGGCCCTGGAACGGGAGGGCGACCTGAAGCGGATCAAGGTGGAGGTCGACCCCTATCTGGAGGTCGGCGAGATCGTCGACCGGGTGCAGAAGGCCAAGGGCCCCGCGCTGCTCTTCGAGAACGTCAAGGGCTCGGCGATGCCGCTGGCCATGAACGTCTTCGGGACCGAGCGCCGGCTCTCCAAGGCCCTCGGCCTGAAGTCCCCCGACGACATCGCCGAGAAGATCGGCGGCCTGCTCAAGCCCGAGCTGCCGCACGGCTTCACCGGCTTCCGCGAGGCCTTCGGCAAGCTCGCCTCGATGGCGCACGTCCCGCCGAAGAACGTGAAGTCCGGCGACGCCCCGGTGCACGAGGTCGTGCTCACCGGCGAGGACGTCGACCTGGAGCAGCTGCCCGCCCTCTTCACCTGGCCGCAGGACGGCGGCTCCTTCTTCAACCTCGGCCTGACCCACACCAAGGACCCGGACTCGGGCATCCGCAACCTCGGCCTGTACCGGTTGCAGCGGCACGACAGGCGCACCATCGGCATGCACTGGCAGATCCACAAGGACAGCCGCAACCACGCCGCGGTCGCCGCCAAGCGCGGCGAGAAGCTCCCCGTCGCGATCGCCTTCGGCTGCCCGCCCGCCGTCACCTACGCCGCCACCGCACCGCTGCCCGGCGACATCGACGAGTACCTGTTCGCCGGCTTCGTCGCCGGCGAGCGGGTCCGCATGGTCGACTGCAAGACCGTCCCGCTGCAGGTCCCCGCCGACGCCGAGGTCGTCCTCGAAGGCTGGCTGGAGCCCGGCGAGATGCTCCCCGAGGGCCCGTTCGGCGACCACACCGGCTTCTACACGCCGCAGGAGCCGTTCCCGGCCCTCACCATCGACTGCGTCACCATGCGCCGCCGCCCGCTGCTGCAGTCCATCGTGGTCGGCCGGCCGCCCACCGAGGACGGGCCGCTCGGCAAGTTCACCGAGCGCTTCTTCCTGCCGCTGCTCAAGGTGATCATCCCGGACATCGTCGACTACGACCTGCCCGAGGCCGGCGGCTTTCACAACTGCGTGATCGTCTCGATCGACAAGAAGTACCCCAAGCACGCCCAGAAGGTCATGCACGCCATCTGGGGCGCCCACATGATGTCGCTGACCAAGCTGATCATCGTGGTGGACGCCGACTGCGACGTCCACGACTACCAGGAAGTCGCCTGGCGGGCCCTCGGCAACGTCGACTACAGCCGCGACCTGTCCGTCGTCGAAGGCCCCGTCGACCACCTCGACCACGCCTCCTACCAGCAGTTCTGGGGCGGCAAGGCCGGCATCGACGCCACCCGCAAACTCCCCGAGGAGGGCTACACCCGCGACGGCGGCTGGCCCGAGATGGTCGCCTCCGACCCGGCGACCGCCGCCCGGGTCACCCGTCGCTGGAAGGAATACGGGCTGTGACCACCACCGCTGCCGCCTTCGAGGCTCCGCAGAGCAGGACCCGGGCCTTCCTGCGCCTGGTCATGATCGAGCACTCGATCTTCGCCCTGCCGTTCGCCTACATCGCCGCCCTCACCGCGATGTTCCTCGCCGACAGGTCCGTGCACTGGGGCCAGCTGCTGCTGGTCACCGTCTGCATGGTCGGCCTGCGCACCTTCGCGATGGCCGCCAACCGGATCATCGACCGCGAGATCGACGCCCGGAACCCGCGCACCGCCAATCGCGAACTCGTCACCGGCGCCGTCTCGGTCCGCACCGCGTACATCGGCTCCGCCATCGCCCTCGCGGTCTTCCTCGGCTCCGCGGCCCTGCTCAACACCCTCTGCCTGGTGCTGGCCCCCGTCGCCGTGATCCCGATGGTCGTCTACCCCTACGGCAAGCGGTTCACCGACTTCCCGCAGGCCATCCTCGGCCTCGCCCAGGCCATCGGCCCCGTCGGCGCCTGGCTCGCCGTCACCGGCACCTGGTCCTGGGAGGCCGCCGTCCTCGGCCTCGCCGTCGGCATCTGGATCGGCGGCTTCGACCTCATCTACGCCTGCCAGGACGTCGCCGCCGACCGCGGCATGGGCGTCCGCTCCGTACCGGCGAAGTTCGGCATCCCCGCCGCGATCACCGGCGCCCGCGTCTGCCACGCCCTCACCACCGCCCTGCTCGTCTGGTACGCCGTCCTCACCCACGCCGGCGCCTTCTTCTGGTGCGGCCTCGCCGTCGTCGCCGGCGCGTTCGTCTACGAGCACACCATCGTCAAGCCGCACGACCTCTCGCGCCTCAACCGGGCGTTCTTCTCCACCAACGGCTTCGTCGGCATCTCGCTCTTCGCCTTCGCCCTGATCGACCTGATCGCCCGGGGTCTCACGGTGTAAGGGGTGCGCGCTCGCCGCTGCAGCCCGGCAGCGGGATGCGCCATGCTGGAACGAGGGGCCCGACGAGATTCGGACAGGGAGCGCGATGATCGGCACACTGCAGTGCGTGGTGCTGGACTGCCACTACCCGGCGGGCCTGGCGCACTTCTACGCCGCTCTGCTCGGCGGTGAGGTCGACCGGCCCGACCCGCGCTGGTCGCTCGACGAGGAGTGGTCCACCGTCCACCTGCCGAACGGCCAGGTGCTCGGTTTCCAGCGCGTCGAGGACTACCGCCCGCCGATCTGGCCCGACCCGGGCCACCCGCAGCAGCTGCACCTGGACATCGAGGTCGAGGACGTCTCCGCAGTGGAGCAGCGAGTGGTGGAACTCGGTGCCGAGGTCAAGGACCGGGAGCAGGGCTGGACGGTGTTCGTCGACCCGGCCGGGCACCCGTTCTGCCTGATCCCGCGCCACGCCGCCTGACCGCTCAGGCCAGCGTCAGCACGTCCCCGACCCGCAGCCGACCGGGCCGGGCGACGGAGGCCAGCGCGCCGAGCTCGCCGTCCCGCTCGTGCGCGACGGTCTTCAGGATCTCCGGCGCGTGCGGCAGCCCGGGCTGCGCCGCCCCGACCATCACGCACCGCACGCTGGCCCGGACGAACGCCAGCCGTGCCCCGCCCTTCACCCGGCCCTCCCGGCCGTACCAGTTGTCCTCGGTGAACGGCGGCGTCCCGGGCGGGGTCCGCAGCAGCACGTTCGGCCGGAACCGGCGCTCGTCCACCACCGCGGACGGCACCGCCTCGGCCACCCAGTCCAGGGTCGCGGTGGTCAGCACGCTCACCGGCAGCTCGTCGAAGTGCGACACCGCGTCCTCGCGGGCCAGTCCGACGTCCTCCTGCTCCAGGTAGGCGCGCAGGAACGCGTCCGGGTCCGGCACCGGCATCCCCAGCGGGTCGAACAGCTCCGGGCCGTCGATCCGGCTGCCCAGCCGCGAGCTGAGCCGCAGCAGGCCGTCCATCCGGCGGAACCGGCGGGTGTTCTTCCCCGACCCGAACTTCCCGGCGCCGTCGCGCACCGCGTACAGCCGGTCGCCGACCAGGCCGCGGTCGTCCACCTCGACGGAGTCGAGCAACTCGCCGCCCGTGGACTTCACGGGGTAGCGCCACAAGCGCTCGACCACACCGACGATCTGAGGCATGGCGCGAGCCTAGCGCCGCCCCGACCCGATGGTCTAGACCAAGTCCCGGGCGGGGAAGGCCCGTTCAGCCGATCCGCGCCACTGCCCGCACCGGCGCCCCGTCCGCCGCCGTCAACCGCATCGGGAACAGCGACACCTCCACCGGCACCCCCGCCGCCTGCGCCTCCAGCAGCAACGACAGGTCCGTCAGGTTCTCCGCGATCACCCCACCGCCCTCCGGCCCCAGCAGCACCCGGTGTGCCGCCAGCAACGGCAACTCCGGCTCCGGATCGTGCTCGTCCTTCAACTCGGCGATCAGGCTCGCCACTTCGGGATCCGACGGGCCCGGATCCGGCGTCGGGTCCACCGACAGCGCATCCACTCCGACGGTGCGCACGCCGGCCGCGACGATGGCCGCCGCCGCCTCCTCCGACAGGTACGGATGCGCGAAGTACCGGTCCGTGCCCCAGTACTTGGGCCACCCCGTCGCCAACAGCAGCACCGTCCCCGGCCCCGACGCCGCGAGCGCCTCCGCCAGGTGCCCCGCCGTCACCTCGCCCCGGGCCGGCAGCCCCCGCAGATCCACCACCACCGCGGGCCCCGTGAACAACTCCAACGGCAACCCGTCCAACGTCGGCCACCGCACGTCCAGGTGGTACGGCGCATCCACATGCGTCCCCGTCTGCGACCCCAGATGCACCGCCAGCACATTCACCCCCTCCACCTCCGCCGTCAACGCCGCCCGCAACTCCACCCCGGGATCCCCGGGGTACACCGGCATCCCGGACACCACGGGATGCGTCAGATCCACCAACTCCGCTGCCATGGCACACATTCTGAACCCAGTGGGAGCATCGACAGCAGACCGACAGGAGTACGTGGGGGCGCCCGCACCCGCGACAATGGCCCCATGAGCACCACCACCCGTCGCCCCTGGGTCGTCGGCGTCTCCGGCGCCAGTGGCACCCCCTACGCCGCGTCCGTGATCCGCGCGCTGCTCGACGCCGGCGAGCCCGTCGACCTGATCGTGAGCCGGGCCGCCCGCCTGACCATCCTCGACGAGACCGGCATCTCCTTCCGGGACGCCCACTGGAAGGCCGATCTCGCGCAGTGGCTGGGCCGCGACGAGAAGGAGCTCGACGACGTCCGCCACTGGTCCGCAGGGGACTTCGCGGCGGGCCCGTCCTCCGGCTCGTACCCGGCGAAGGGCATGCTGGTCGTCCCGGCGACCACCGGCGCCGCCGCCGGCATCGCGCTGGGCCTCTCCAAGGACCTGCTCCAGCGCACCGCCGCGGTGACGCTCAAGGAGCGCCGCCCGCTGGTGCTCTGCCTGCGCGAGACCCCGCTGACCGGCTCCACCCTGCAGCACCTGGTGTCGCTGGACGCACAGGGCGCGGTGGTGCTGCCGGCGTCGCCGGGCTTCTACGCGGGCGGCTCCACGGCCCAGGAGCTGGTGGACTTCGTCGCGGGCCGGGTGCTGGACGCGGTGGGCGTGGCGCACCGGCTGTACCGCCGTTGGTCGGGCAGCCTCGGAGAGTCGGGCAGCACTCCTGGAAGCTCCCCGGAAACGGGGCCGCGCCGGGGCGAGTGAGCGGCCTCGCTACGGGAGAGTATGTTCTCTGGGATACCCCGGTCGATCGGCGCTCGGCGCCTTGGATTCCAGAAAATGATCTTGGTTCTGGAGAGGTTCGGAAGGACACGGCAGGCAATGGACTCTGTGGACAGGCAGCTCATTCAGGCACTCCGTGAGAACGGCCGTGCCTCGTACGCCGAGCTGGGCCGCCTGGTGGGCCTCTCCGGGCCGAGCGTGACGGACCGGATCAACCGCCTTGAGCAGGCGGGCGTGATCACCGGGTACCGGGCGACGGTCAACCCGGCGACCCTCGGCTACGGCGTGACGGCGCTGATCGGTCTTCAACTGACCGACGCCGCCGACCACGACGACGTCTCGCACCGGCTGAAGGACCTCCCGGAGGTGGAGGACTGCTGGTTCATCGCGGGCGACGACTCGTACATGCTGAAGGTCCGGGTCCCGGACGTGGAGGGCCTGGAGTCGGTGGTCAAGCGGCTGTCCGGCACCAAGGGCGTGGCCCGCACCCGGACCACGGTGGTGCTCTCCACCAAGTGGGAGAACCGGGTCAGCGAATTGCCGCTGCACCTCGCGGAGTAAGCGGACTAGGGTCGTCACCTCACGAACCGTCAACCCCGAGGATGGTCCCGCATGTCCCTGGTCGACCTGGAAGACCTGCGCGCCGCCCAGCGCCGGATCGCCGGCGTGGCGGTCCGCACCCCGCTGATGCCCTGCCCGTGGGCGGAGCAGCCGGACGGGCGCCGGCTGTGGCTGAAGCCGGAGAACCTCCAGCCGACCGGGGCGTTCAAGATACGCGGGGCGTTCAACCGGCTGGCCGCGCTCACCGAGGAGGAGCGCGCCCGGGGCGTGGTGGCGCAGTCCAGCGGCAACCACGCCCAGGCGGTGGCGTACGCGGCGCAGCGGCTCGGCATCAAGGCGGTCATCGTGATGCCCGACACCTCGCCCGCCGTGAAGATCGAGAACACCCGCTCGTTCGGCGCCGAGGTGCTGGTCGTCCCGGCCGAGCAGCGTGACACGCTCCCGCCGCAGCTGGTCGCCGAGCACGGCTACGTGTGGGTGCCGCCGTACGACGACCCGTACATCGTGGCGGGCCAGGGCACGGTCGGCCTGGAGATCGCCGAGGACGCCCCGGACGACCTGGACACCGTGCTGGTGCCGGTCTCCGGCGGCGGCCTGATCGGCGGGACGGCCGCCGCGCTCAAGCTGACCTGCCCGGGCGTGCGGGTGATCGGGGTGGAGCCGGAGTTCGCGGCGGACGCGCAGGAGAGCCTGCGCAAGGGCGTCCGCACCGCCTGGCCGATCGCGGACACCTACCGCACGATCGCCGACGGCCTGCGCACCCCGTCGGTCGGCGTCCTCCCGTTCGAGCACCTCACCGCGTACGTGGACGACATCGTCACCGTCTCCGAGCAGGAGATCCGGGACACCGTCGCGCTGCTGGCCCGCCGCGGCCGGCTGGTCGCCGAGCCGTCCGGCGCGGTCGCCGCGGCCGCGTACTTCCACCGCGCCGAGGAGCTCGGCGGCCGGGTCTTCGCGGCCGTGGTCAGCGGCGGGAACGTGGAGCCCGCCCTGCTGGCCGAGCTGCTGGCGGTCTAGGCGTAGTCTCGACTGGCAACGAAACGAAGGACCGAGGAGGCGGAGCGCCGCATGGACGCAGGGCTCAAGCGCGAGCTGGAGGCGAAGGTCTACGCCGGTGAGCGGCTGACCCGCGAGGACGGGGTCGCGCTCTACGAGAGCGACGACCTGGCCTGGCTGGGCGGCTTGGCGCACCACGTGCGGACGCAGAAGAACGGCGACGTCGTCCACTTCAACGTCAACCGCCACCTCAACATGACCAATGTGTGCAGCGCCTCCTGCGCGTACTGCTCGTTCCAGCGCAAGCCGGGCGAGAAGGACGCGTACACGATGCGCATCGAGGAGGCCGTCCGGCTCGCCAAGGCGATGGAGTCGGAGTCCCTCACCGAGCTGCACATCGTCAACGGCCTGCACCCCACCCTTCCGTGGCGCTACTACCCGCGCTCGCTGAAGGAGCTGAAGGCCGCGCTGCCGAACGTCTCGCTGAAGGCGTTCACCGCGACCGAGATCCACTGGTTCGAGCGGATCAGCGGTCTGACGGCGAGCGAGATCCTGGACGAGCTGATCGAGGCCGGCCTGGAGTCGCTGACCGGCGGCGGCGCGGAGATCTTCGACTGGGAGGTCCGCCAGCACATCGTCGACCACGAGACCCACTGGGAGGACTGGTCGCGCATTCACCGCCTGGCGCACGAGAAGGGTCTCAAGACCCCGGCCACCATGCTGTACGGCCACATCGAGGAGCCCCGCCACCGGGTCGACCACGTGCTGCGGCTGCGTGAACTGCAGGACGAGACCGGCGGGTTCCAGGTCTTCATCCCGCTGCGCTACCAGCACGACTTCCACGACTCCAAGGACGGCAAGGTCCGCAACCGCCTGATGGACCGCACCGAGATGGCCACCGGCGCCGAGGCGCTGAAGACCTTCGCGGTGTCCCGTCTGCTGTTCGACAACGTCCCGCACGTCAAGGTGTTCTGGGTGATGCACGGCGTCACCACCGCGCAGCTGGCGCTCAGCCACGGCGCGGACGACATGGACGGCTCGGTGGTCGAGTACAAGATCACCCACGACGCGGACAACTTCGGCACCCCGAACAAGCTGGGCCGCGACGACCTGCTCGGCCTGATCCGGGACGCCGGCTTCCGCCCGGTCGAGCGCAACACCCGCTACGAGGTCATCCGCGAGTACGACGGCCCGGACCTGCAGCGCCGGGAGACCCCGCAGGCCATGCGCCTCTGACTCCCGCTCAACCCCTCTGCGCCCGGCGGCCGGTTCTCGGCCGCCGGGCGCACGGCTGTTTCCCGGGGGGCGTGCGGGGTAGCTGTGCACCACCCGGAGCGCCTCTCACCACCGAAGTAGCATCTCCGGGCCCGTACGCTCACAGGCTCATCACACGGCCCGGGTTCCACCGCGTCCGCCGGGTCTGGGAGGATCGACGGCATGTCCGGTTCCCATCGCGCCGCCTCGCACCGCCGCCCGGCCCCCGCGCCGGCCCCCTGGAGCGAGGACGAGCAGCCCCAGGGCCGAGCCGCGTCCCGTCGCCGTCGCAAGCCGAAGCCCCGCCGCGCCGCCAAGCTCACCGTCGGCACCGCGACCCTGCTGGCCCTGACGGCCGGCTGGTTCACCATCGGCCCGGGCCGGGACTTCCAGGGCGAGACCGCCAGCGCCGCCCCGGACCGCGGGCCCGAGGCCGCCCCCGTCAAGGCCGCCGACTCGCACACCGACGCCCCGGCCGCCGACCGCTCCGCCCGGGACCGGATCACGGCCATACCGGGGCTCGGCGCCTCCTGGACGGCGAAGATCCCCGCCGAGACCCGCCAGGTGCTGGTCGCCAGCGGCAAGGACAAGGACTCCTCGGACAACACCGTCACGCTGTGGACCCGCGGCGACGACGGCGGCTGGCAGGCCGGCCAGTCCTGGCCCGCCCACAACGCCTACAAGGGCTGGACCACCGACCACCACTCCGGCGACCTGCGCAGCCCGATCGGCATGTTCTCGCTCACCGACGCCGGTGGCCGCGACGCCGACCCCGGCTCCAAGCTGCCGTACGACCACAACGCCAAGTTCGTGATGGGCGGCCGCGGCTTCAACAACGAACCGCTGGCCGGCTCCTTCGACTACGTGGTCGCGATCAACTACAACCGGGTGGTCGGCGCCTCCCCGCTCGACGGCCGCTTCCCGGAGGGCGCGGCCAAGGGCGGCGGCATCTGGCTGCACCTCGACCACGGCGGCCCCACCCACGGCTGCATCTCGCTGACCGAGGACCACATGGTCGAGCTGATCAAGACCCTCGACCCGGCCCTGCACCCGATGATCGTCATGGGAGACGCCCAATCCCTCGCGGCGTGACCCGGTTCCGGTTGTGAGGGCCCTACAGCTTCCGGCACCCGATCCTGTACCAGGGCGTTACCGCCCGACTCGCCGGTAACCCGGTTGAGTGGCAGTATGACCGCCTCCCGCATTGTGGCGCTGGGCCACTACCAGCCGCCGAAGATCCTCACCAACGACGATCTCTCGGCGATGGTCGACACCGACGACCAGTGGATCCGCAGCCGGGTCGGCATCCGGGCCCGGCACATCGCCGAGGACGAGACCCTGGTCGACCTCGCCACGAGCGCCGCCCAGAAGGCCCTGGCCCGCGCGGGAGTGACCCCCGACCAGATCGACCTGGTCGCCGTCGCCACCTGCACCGCCCTCGAACGCAGCCCCAACACCGCCGCCGCGGTCGCCGCCCGGCTCGGCATCCCCACCCCCGCCGCCTACGACCTGAACACCGTCTGCTCGGGCTTCTCGTACGCGCTGGCCACCGCCGACCACGCGATCCGGGCCGGCGCCGCCACCCGCGCGCTGGTGATCGGCGCCGAGCGGATGTCCGACATCGTGGACTGGACCGACCGCACCACCTGCGTGATCTTCGCGGACGGCGCGGGCGCCGCCGTCCTGGAGGCCGTCCCCGACGACCGGGCCGGCATCGGCCCCGTGGTGTGGGGCTCCGACCCGGAGAAGAACGAGGCGGTGGTGATCAGCGGCTGGCAGCCGATCATCAGCCAGCAGGGCCAGACCGTCTTCCGCTGGGCCACCACCCAGGTCGCCCCGCTGGCCCGCCAGGCCTGCGAGAAGGCCGGCCTCGACCCGTCCGAGCTGCGCGGCTTCGTCGCCCACCAGGCCAACCTGCGGATCATCGACGCGATCGCCGGGAAGCTCGGCCTGGCCGAGGACGCGGTGATCGCCCGCGACGTGATCGAATCCGGCAACACCTCCGCCGCCTCCATCCCGCTCGCGCTGTCCAAGCTGGTCGAGCGCGGCGAGCTGCACAGCGGCGACCCGGTGCTGCTGTTCGGCTTCGGCGGCGGCCTGGCCTGGGCCGGCCAGGTGGTGCGCTGCCCCTGACGGGGGCCTGCGGACACGGCGCAGGGGCGGCCGGGAGAACTTCTCCCGACCGCCCCTGCGCTTCGTTGTCTGGTGCGGTTGACGCCCCGCGGTACGTCGGCGAACCTCCCCCGAGGACACGGCCGCGTCCGACGCACCCCGGACAGGAACCGGGGCCGGGCGCCACTGGACTGGGTCTGTTACTTCGGCGGCTTCTTTCCGGTGACTCCGAGGTACACCTGGAGCGCCAGGCTGGGCTTGAGGTCCTTGACCTTCACGCCCCACGAGGTGAACGCCTTCGAGTGCTCCGCGGACGCGGCCAGCAACGTCACCAGGGCGCCGGCGACGGCCGAACCGTCGACCGTCTTGTCGGTCTTGCCCTGGGTGTTGCGAACCGCCTCGGCGAGCGGAGAGGCCACCGAGTTGAGGACCTTCATACGGATCTTGAAGAACCGCTTGTCCCCTTCCGCGGCACCGAGCGTGACCACTCGGAGAATGGCGTCATTCTTGCGCCAGAAGGCGAGGAATCCGTCCACCAGTTCTTCAGAAGTGGCAAGGCCGGTCTTTCCCGCCCAGGACTTTCCATCGACGAGCTCTTTGAGCCCGCCGCTGTCCTCGGCCATTTCCTCGGCGATCTCAAGGACTGCGCCCTCGACATCCGGGAAGTACTGGTAGAAGGTCGCGGGGGAGGTACCCGCCATACGGGCGACGTCGATGACCTTGACGTCCCGGTACGGCGACGTGCTGAGCATCTCGCGGAGGCAGTCGAGCAGCTTCTGCCGCGTCTCCTGTCCGCGCCGCCCGGCGACGCGACCGTCGACGGTGCGAACTTGTCCTGTCATGCCGTCAGCTTACCGTGGCACGATCTTGGCGCGATTCGGTAGTGCGACTATTAGTCCGCCCGTGCGGAGAATCAACGACTTTTCAGCGTGTGTTGTTGCCCCCCCGTGCACTGATGACCCCACAGCGTGACGACAAGTCAGCCGCAGAGGGTTCGGCGGGCCCCGTCGGCCCGCCGGCCGCCGGGCCGGGCCGGGTGACACGGGCGGGTGAGATTGGCTCCAGGACGGCGGGCATTGGAGAATCGGGGGCGCGCCACCGCCGGGGGGCGTTGGCTGAAGGGGAGGTGGCTGCGGAGTGGACCAGCTGACGGCGCACGATCCGAGGCGGATCGGGCCCTTCGAAGTGCTTGCCCGGCTCGGCGCGGGCGGCATGGGCCTCGTGTACCTGGCCCGGTCGGCCTCGGGCCGCCGGGTGGCCGTCAAGACCGTCCGCACCGAACTGGCCGAGGACAACCTGTTCCGGGTCCGCTTCGCCCGCGAGATCGCCGCGGCCAAGACCGTCGGCGGTTTCTACACGGCCGCCGTGGTGGACGCCGACGCCGACGCCGCGGTGCCCTGGCTGGCCACCGCCTACGTGCCCGCGCCCTCGCTGGAGGACCTGGTCACCGACTGCGGGCCGCTGCCCGCCGACGCGGTGCGCTGGCTGACCGCCGGCATCGCCGAGGCCCTGCAGTCCATCCACGCCGCCGGGCTGGTGCACCGCGACCTCAAGCCGTCCAACGTGCTGGTGGTCGAGGACGGCCCGCGGGTGATCGACTTCGGCATCGCGGCCGGCGTGTCGAGCACCCGGCTCACCATGACCAACGTCGCGGTCGGCACCCCCGCCTACATGTCGCCCGAGCAGGCCCGCGACAGCCGCAGCGTCACCGGCGCCAGCGACGTCTTCTCGCTCGGCTCGCTGGTGGTCTTCTGCGCCACCGGCCACCCGCCGTACCGGGGCACCAACCCGGTCGAGACGGTGTTCCAGCTGCTCCGTGACCAGCCCGACCTGTCCGGGCTGCCCGCCGAGCTGGTCGACCTGGTGCGGGCCTGCATGCGGCCCGCGCCCGAGCACCGGCCGACGCCCGCCCAGATCCAGGCCGAGCTGGCCCCGCACCTGTTCTCCCGGGCCGACGCCTCCGGCGAGGCCGGGGACTGGCTGCCGCCCGCCGCGCTCGACCTGATCGAGGCCAAGCGCAGCAGCCGCCGCCCGGTCAGCCAGCCGCCCGCGCCCGTGGTGCCGCCGCAGCCGGTCGCCCCGCCGATCTCGCAGGCCGCGCCGCTCGGCGTGCCGTCCGAGGCCGAGGTGGCCACCGAGCGGGTGCGGCCGCACCGGCGGGAGGCGCCCGGCGCGCCCGGCGGCGACGGCGAGATCCGGCTGGCCGGCGCGCACGTGCCGATAGGCCCCGGCCCCCGGGTGGAGCCCGTCGCCCCGTCCGCCGCCCCGGTCGGCACCGACTGGGTGCGCCGCACCTCCGCGCCGGCCGCCCCGCCGAGGCCGCCCGCCGCCCGCTGGCGGCCCTGGCGGTTCCGGATGTCCAACGACGTCTGGGGCACCCCGGTGGTCGCCGACGGGACGCTGTTCGTCTCCAGCTTCGAGGTGCACGCCCTCGACATCGGCTCCGGCGAGCGCCGCTGGAAGACCCGGGACGTCGCCTGGGCGCTGGCCGTGGACGGCGGCCGGGTGCACGCCGCCGACGGGCCGCACCTGTACACCGTCGACTCCGCCGACGGCACCGAGCGCTGGCGCACCTCGCTGGACGGCTGGGTGTACTCGCTGGACGCCGCCGACGGCGTGCTCTGCTGCGGCATCCGCGGCGGCGGGGTGCAGCTGCGCTCGGCCGCCAGCGGCGCCGAACTGTGGCGCGCCGACGACGCCCAGCAGGAGTACGAGAACCCGCAGTCCGGCCCCACGCTGATCGCCGGCTCCGCCTACTACCAGGGCTCCGGCCGGCTGCACTGCGTGGACCCGCGCGGCAGCGGGGTGCGCTGGGCGTTCCCGGTGGCCGGCAAGGTCCCGGCCCGGCCGGTCGCACGCGGCGGCGTGCTCTACCTGACCTCCGGCCAGCGGGTGCACGCGCTGGACGCCGCCACCGGCGCCGAGCGCTGGCGCTTCGACGCGCCCGTCGTGCTGTTCACCCCGCCCGCGGTCGACGACCGGGCGGTGTACGTCGCCGACTACCTCGGCACCCTGTACGCGCTGGACGCCGCCACCGGGCACGGCCTGTGGCGGGCCTCCACCGCCAACCGGCAGGGCGCCGAGCCCGCCGTGGTCGCCGACGGGACGGTGCTGCTGGGCTCCGGCGACACCCTGTTCGCCTTCGACAGCGCCACCGGCCTGGAGCGCTGGCGCTACGCCGCCCGCGCCGACCTGGTCGGCTCCCCGGCGGTCGCCGACGGCCTGGTGCACCTCGGCAGCCGCGACCACTCGCTGCACACCCTGGAACTCGCCACCGGCCGTCTGCGCTGGGAGCTCGGCACCAAGGGCGAACTGACCGGCTCCCCGGTCGCCGTCGACGGCCGGGTCTTCGTGGGCTCCAAGGACCGCTGCGTGTACGCGCTGGACTCCTTCTACGGCACGGCCGTCCCGCACTGACATTCGGGTGAGAACTTCTTTGTCCAGGTCGGTGACCGGGGGCACCGGACGGGGCATACCCTCCCTCGAAATGATCATCACATTGATGGTCGTTCGAGGGAGGGAACCCACATGTCCATCGCTTTCGCCCGGCGCCGCTCGGCCGTCGCCGCGGCCGCCCTCGGCGTGGTGCTCGCCGCCACCGGGGCCGTCGCGCCCACGGCCGGCGCCACCGACCTGCCGGCCCCGCCGACCGGCCTGCGCACCGTGCCCGGCACCGACTGCGCCGGCGGCACCGTGCTCGGCCTCGGCGACCTCACGCTGTTCGCCAACGCCTCCGACTCCGGGAAGGTGGAGTTCCAGCTGCTGCGCTCCGGCACCGGGGCGCCCGTCGACGACGTCACCCTGTCCGCCACTCCCGGCACCGCCGCGGTCCACCAGCTGTCCCGTGACGTCCTGACGGCCGCAGCCGGCGGGACGATCACCGACTTCGACTGGAAGGCCCGCGCCCAGGGCGGTCAGGAACCCGGCGACTGGTCCACCACCTGCCACTTCCGCTACGACCCGACCGTGCCCACCGCCGCTCCGACGGTGTCCGTTCCCAGCGGGCTGGTGATCGGTACGCCCGTGCAGATCACGGTGACCGCCGGGCCGGGGGAGCCGCCCGCCGCCTACGAGTACCAGGTCGGCGGAGAGGCCCCGAAGACCGCCACCGCCGACGCTTCCGGCAACGCCGTCCTGACCGTCACTCCCGTCAGCGCGTACAGCAATCTGACCGTCGTCCCGCTGTCCCCGGGCGGGAACCGCGGACCGCAGGCCACCGCCGGGCTGAACGCGGCGCAGCCGCCGCGGGTCGCCGGCGACATCGACGGCGACGGGCGGCCCGACCTGTTGCTGGTCGGCGGGCAGCTCGGCCTCGGCGACGGTCTGTGGCTCGCCAAGGGTCAGGGCGGCGGCGTGCTCGCCCCCGCCGTCCAGGTCGGCGCGGCCGGCACCGGGCGGAACGCGCCGGGCGGCGCCGCCGACTGGAACGGCACGCTGGCGGTGGGCGGCCGGTTCAACGGCACCCAGGCGGACAGCGTGCTCGCCTACGTGCCGAGCGTGGGTGTCGGTACCGCGCTGCCCTACGCGGCCGGCGGGTTCGACCCGTACAGGTCGGTCAACATCGGGCAGCACGTCTTCGACGACGGCACCAAGCGGGTCGAGCGGGTCGCCGACGCCGGTGAGCTGTACTCGGCCGGGAACGGTTACCCGACCGGTTTCCGCACCACGGACGGCCTGCTGGTGCTGGCCGGCGGCAAGCTGATCCTTGTGGGCAGCGCCAGCTTCCCCGGCGCCTTCCAGTCGCTGGGGTCGGCCGTCGAGCTGAGCGACGTCAACCCGGCCGGCACCGGTGACTGGCACGGCTGGTCCATCACCACCGCGGTGCTCGGCGCGGAGCGCCTGCCCGGCCTGTTCGCCCGCAACGACGCGGACGGCTCGCTCTACTACTACGCCGCCTCGACGCTGACCGGGCCGTTCCTCGGCGACCCGATCGGCACCCCGGTGCTGGTCGCCGCCGGCGGCTGGGACGCGGCGAGCAAGCCGGTCCTGCAGGGCACCGACCTGGACGGCGACGGCCTCGCCGACCTGTGGGCCGTGGACGCGCAGGGCAACGCCACCGGCTACCGCTTCGACGGCACCACGCTGACCGCGCTGGCCACCTCGCCGATCCACCCGGCGAACTGATCCGGAGCCCGTGGGCCCCGGACCGAGTCCGGGGCCTACGGGTGGCGGTGCTGCCAGCCGGCCCAGGCGGAGGAGACCATGGCGCGGACGTCGTGGCGGGCCGTCCAACCGAGTTCGCGGTGGATCAGGTCGGCGGAGGCCACCACCCGGGCCGGGTCGCCGGGGCGGCGGGCGGACACCTCGGGGGCGAGGTCGAGGCCGGTGACCTCGGCGATCTCGGCGAGCATCTCGCGGACGGAGACGCCGTGCCCGGTGCCGATGTTGAGGGTCAGCCGGACCGGTTCGTCGGGCGCGGCCGCGCTCAGCCGGCGGACCGCGGCGACGTGCGCGGAGGCGACGTCCGAGACGTGGATGTAGTCGCGGACGCAGGTGCCGTCCGGCGTCGGGTAGTCGTCGCCGAAGATCAGCGGGGGCAGTCCGGCGGTGAGGCGCTGGAAGGCCAGCGGCACCAGGTTGGCCGCGCCCGGGTCGGACAGTTCGGGGGAGGCCGCGCCCGCCACGTTGAAGTAGCGCAGCGACACCGCGGACAGCCCGTAGGCGTCGGCGCAGGCGTTCAGCAGCCACTCGCCGGCCAGCTTGGTCTCGCCGTACGGGTTCATCGGCAGGCACGGCGTGGCCTCGGTGACCAGGTCGACGTCCGGCATGCCGTAGACGGCGGCGGACGAGGACAGCACCGCCCGGCGCACCCCCGCGTCCACCGCGGCGGCCAGCACGACCCGCAGGCCCTCCACGTTCTCGTGGTAGTAGCGCAGCGGCTGGGCGACCGACTCGCCGACCTGCTTGCGGGCGGCCAGGTGCAGGACGCCGGTGACGCCGTGCTCGGCGAGGACGCCGTCCAGCAGCGGGCGGTCCAGCGTGGAGCCCGTCACCAGGGGGACGCCGGGGGGCAGGTGGGAGGCCGCGCCGGAGCTCAGGTCGTCCAGGACGACCACGGACTCGCCGGCTGCGACCAACTCCCGGACGACATGACCGCCGATGTAGCCGGCCCCGCCCGTGATCAACCAGGTCATGGGCCGATCCTAGACGGCCGCTTTCCGGGTGGCGGCGGGTGTGTCTGCACAGGCAATCGGACATTTCGCTGAAATGCTGACAAAGTTCTGTCCTGCGACCGGAGGGGGCCGCCGTGCGCCCGAAGAAGGAACCGACCCGCCCGCTGCCGGCGGGCCCCCGACCTACCGGGCCCAAGCTGTGGCTCGGCCCCGCGGCGGTGCTCGCCGCGGCCGCGCTGCTGGTCACCGGCTGCTCCAGCAACGACATGGACTCCGGTTCCAGCACGGCGGCCGGTGCCGCCACCAGCGCGCCGGCGCCCTCCACCAGCGACCAGCTGGAGCAGAACTACCAGCAGGTGATCTCCCAGGTGCTGCCCTCGGTGGTGCAGATCACCGCCGGTGACAGCCTCGGCTCCGGGATCGTCTTCGACGACAAGGGCGACATCGTCACCAACGCGCACGTGATCGGCACCGCGCAGACCTTCACCGTGACGCTGGCCAACAGCACCAAGCCGCTGGACGCCACCCTGGTGGGCAGCGACCCGCAGTCCGACCTCGCGGTGATCAAGCTGAGCAGTCTGCCCAACGGCCTCAAGCCGGCCACCTTCGCGGACAGCTCGAAGGTGGCGGTCGGCCAGATCGCGCTGGCCATGGGCAGCCCGCTGGGCCTGTCCAGCAGCGTCACCGAGGGTATCGTCTCGGCGGTCGGGCGGACCGTCACCGAGCCGCAGACCTCGGGCTCGCCCGGTGCCACCATCGGCAACATGGTGCAGACCTCTGCGGCGATCAACCCCGGTAACAGCGGTGGCGCACTGGTCAACCTCTCCAGCCAGGTGATCGGGATCAACACCCTGACCGCCGTCGACCCCGAGCTGGGCAACTCGGCCGCGCCCGGCATCGGCTTCGCCATCCCCGCTGTCACCGTGACCAGCATCGCCAACCAGCTGATCACCAGCGGCAAGGTCACCAACTCCGGGCGGGCCGCGCTCGGGGTGACCGTCCGCCCCTACTTCGACACCAACTTCCAGCCGGCCGGCGCGGTGATCGTCTCGGTGGCCTCCGGCGGACCGGCGGCCTCCGCAGGGCTGCAGGCGGGCGACGTGATCACCAAGATCAACGACACCGCGATCACCAGCCCCTCCGCGCTGACCACCGCGCTCGCCTCGCTCTCCCCGGGCGACAAGGTGACCGTCGGCTACCAGCGCGACGCCCAGAACCAGACCGCGGACGTCACCCTCGGGACGCTTTAGCCCCGCCCACTCGGGCCCGGAGTGCCGTACCGCGCAAGGGGCGGCACCCCGGGCCCGTCCATGCCCGCCGTCAGCCCCGGCCGGCCCGGGTGCGCCAGGGGAGCTCGACCGCCACCGAGGTCGGGCCGCCGGCCGGGCTGTCCACCACGAACACGCCGTCCACCGACTCGGCGCGCTCGGCCAGCCCGGCCAGCCCGCCGCCCGGGCGTATCTCGGCGCCGCCACGGCCGTCGTCCTGCACCGTGAGCATCAGCCGGTCGTCCTGCCGCCAGACGTCCACCGAGGCGGAGCGGGCACCGGAGTGCTTGGAGGCGTTGGTCAGCAGCTCGCTGACGGTGAAGTAGGCGATGCCCTCGACCGCCGAATCCGGGCGGCCCTCGCCCATCTCGACGTGCACCTTGACACCGCCGGGCAGCGTGCAGCGGGCCGCCACCGAGGACAGCGCGGCATCCAGACCGCGATCCGTGAGCACCGCCGGGTGAATGCCCCGGGCGAGATCACGCAGCTCCTGCAGGGCGAGCTTCACCTCGCCGTGCGCCGCGTCGACCATCTTCTGGGCGGCCACGGGATCCTCCGTCAGCTTCTCCTTGGCCAGACCGAGATCCATCGCCAGCGCCACCAGCCGGGCCTGCGCGCCGTCGTGCAGATCCCGCTCGATGCGGCGCAGATCGGCGGCGGCGTGGTCGACCACCGTGCCCCGGTCGTCCTCCAGCTCGCGGACCCGCTCCTGCAGCGCGCCCGGCGACAGCAGCCCCTCCACCAGCAGCCGGGACACCGCCGCCAGCGCCCGCATCGCCCACGGCAGCACCGGCCAGCCGACGATCAGCAGCACCAGCGTCAGCGTGAAACTGACGATGCCCCAGGGCAGCATCAGCAGGCAGTACAGCGCGGAACGCCAGCTCAGCCCGTCCGACAGCGAGGCGACGACCCAGCCCGCCGGGCCCGGACGCGTCGCCGCCAGCGGCTCCGGTTCGTCGATCCGGCTGCCCAGCGAGGCCCGGGCCCGGACCCGGCCCAGCCGGCCGAACAGGCGGCAGCACGTCAACCCGAAGGCCAGCAGCGGCAGGCCGACGACCGTCACCGCCATGCCGAGGCCGGTCGACAGCAGCGTCACCATCACCGTGAAGGCGGCAATGCCGATCGGGAGGTTCAGCAGCTCGTGCTGGACCTGTTGCCACAGCTGCGGCCCGTACAACGACGGGCGCTTCGCCTTGTCCTCCATGTCGGCGCCCTCTCCTGGTGTTCGCCGGTTCTTTGACGATCACCAGCATCCCGGTTGCGGACACCGGGCCGCCATGGTGCTGCACTCCGTCTTCGTCCGGGGGTTATCCCCACCCCCTGTGCTGAACCCCGCTCCCGGCGGGCCGGCGAAGGCCATTCCGACGGGTGTCCACCGGACGTCTTGCAGAACGGGCAGATGGGGGAGTAGACGAGCGGTGCACATAGACTCCCGCGATAGCGATGGTTATGGACGGGCAAAGAAGAAGGGCGTAACCCATGGAGTGGCAGCCGCTCGCTGCCGACCCCGCCGCCGGCAGCGGCTACTTCGACGCCTACGCGGCGATCGGTCTGCTGGCGGTCATCGGTGTCCTCTTCGTCACGGTGGCTTTCACCGCCAACCGCCTGCTGCGACCGGTGGTCGACACCCCGGAGAAACTGCTCGCCTACGAGTGCGGCGTCGATCCGGTCGGCGAGGGCTGGGCGCACACCCAGATCCGCTACTACGTCTACGCCTTCCTCTACGTGATCTTCGCGGTCGACGCGATCTACCTGTTCCCGTGGGCCACGGTGTTCGCCGCCGCCGGCTTCGGGGCGGCCACGCTGGTGGAGATGTTCGTCTTCATCGGCTTCCTCGCGGTCGGACTGCTCTACGCCTGGAAGAAGGGCGTTCTGGAATGGACGTGACGCACTCCCACGGGACGCCCGGTCAGGGCCCGGTCCCGCTCGGCATCCCCGACCCGGCCAACCCCGGCGCCGCCGTCGAGCAGCGCCGCCTCGGCCCGCTGGCCCGGCTCGCCCCGGACCCGGTCAAGGTGGTGCTCAACTGGGGCCGCCGCTACAGCCTCTGGTGCTTCAACTTCGGACTCGCCTGCTGCGCGATCGAGTTCATCGCCGCGTCCATGGCCAAGCACGACTTCATCCGGATGGGTGTCATCCCGTTCGCGCCCGGCCCCCGCCAGGCCGACCTGATGATCGTCTCGGGCACCGTCACCGACAAGATGGCCCCCGCCGTCAAGCGCCTGTACGAGCAGATGCCCGAACCGAAGTACGTCATCTCCTTCGGCGCCTGCGCCAACTCCGGCGGCCCCTACTGGGACTCCTACTCCGTCACCAAGGGCGTCGACCAGATCATTCCGGTCGACGTCTACGTGCCCGGCTGCCCGCCCCGGCCCGAGGCGCTGCTCCAGGGCATCCTCAAGCTCCAGGAGAAGATCGCCGCCGAGGACGTGCCGCAGCGCTACGCCGCACCCGCCGCCGCGCTGCGCCGGCCGCTGCAGGCTGCGCCCGCCCCCGCCCCCGCCCCCGCTGCCGAGGAGGGCGAACGGTGACCGAGACCCCTGACGTTCCGCCCGCCGGTCCGTCCGCCGTTCCGTCTGCTGCCGAGCGGGCCGCCGCCGCGATCGGGCCGTGGGCGACCGCCGTCGAGGCCTACGACCTGCTCACCGTCACCGTTCCCGCCGAGCACTGGATCGAGGCGCTCACCGCCGCCCGCGACGGCCTCGGCCTCGCGTTCCTCGACTGGCTCAGCGCCGTCGACGAACTCGCCGAGGGCTTCGCGGTCTGCGCCCACCTGGCCGCCGTCGGCGAGCCCGGCCGGGTGCGCCGACTGCTGCTGCGCACCCGGGTGCCGCGCGACAAGGCCGTGCTGCCGACCGCCGTCGGGGTGTACGCCGGTGCCGCCTGGCACGAGCGGGAGACCCGCGAGATGTTCGGCATCGAGTTCCCCGGCCACCCCTTCCCGGCCACGCTGCTGCTGCCGGACGGCTTCGAGGGCCACCCGCTGCGCAAGGACTTCGTGCTCGCCGCGCGAGTCGCCAAGGACTGGCCCGGTGCCAAGGAGCCCGGCGAGTCCGACCACGGCGGCGGCCCGGCCCGACGCAAGATGCTGCCCCCCGGCGTCCCCGACCCGAACGAGTGGGGCCCCCTCAAGGGCACCCTCCCCCCGGTCGCCGAACGCCCCGCCCGCGCGGCCCGCGCCGGAGCGGCGGCCGGCGTCGACCGCCCGCGCCGCGCCCGCAGCGTCGGCGAGGGCTCTGCGAGCCAGGCTGCCCCCGCCGCCGGCACCGCCGCCGATGCGCCGCCGGTCCGGGCCGACCGCCCGCGCCGCAGTCGCAGCGTCGGCGAGGGCTCCGTCAGCCAGGCCACCCCCGAAACACCGGAACCCCCGCGCCGCACCGCCCGGACCCAGTCGTCCGACGCCCCGTGGCACGCCCCCGTCCCGGCCCACGAGAAGTCCGCGGAGAGGCAGCCCGAGGCAGCGCAGCCGGGGTCGGTGAGGCCTGCGGCTGCGAAGGCAGAACCTGCGGGGCCCGAGGCAGAGAAGTCCGGGGCTGTGGAGTCGGAGGCCACGAACGGTGAGCCGGCGAAGGTCGCGCCTGTGGCGGCTGACGCCGTGGAGTCGAAGGCCGCGCAGCCCGAGCCCGCGAGGCCTGCGGCTGTGGAGTCCGAGGTGGCGAAGGCAGAGCCTGCGGTGCCCGGGGTGGAGAAGTCCGAGGGTACGCAGGCCGGTGCCGCGCAGCCTGAACCTGCGGAGTCCGAGGCGACAGGGCCCGCGCTCGCGGGTGCGGTGCCTATGGCGGCGGAGCCTGCCGGCGCGCAGGCCGAGCCCGTTCCGTCCGGGCCTGCGGTGTCCGAGGCGGGAGAGTCTGAGGGCATGCGGGCCGGGGTGGCGAAGCCTGCCGGTGGGCCGGTCGAGGCCGAGCGGCGCGAGCCTGAGCCCGTGAAGCCCGAGCCCGTGAAGCCCGAGCCCCTGAAGCCCGAGGCTGCGGAGGCCGAGCCCGTGAAGCCCGAGCCTGTGAAGCCCGAGCCCCTGAAGCCCGAGGCTGCGGAGGCCGGGGGCGGGGGGAAAACCGGGGTTGTGGAACCTGGGGTTGTGCAGGGGGAGCCCGGTGAGGGTGGGGCTGTGCGGCGGGGAGAGTCCGACAGCGATCAGCAGTCCGAGCAGAACGGAGACAGCGCGTGAACCTTCTCGACACGCTGTTGCGTTGTGTCGGCACGCTGGTGGTGTTCCTGGTGTTGCCGTTGGTGGTCGGTCAGGCCGAGCACAAGGTGATGGCGCACATGCAGGGGCGGCTCGGCCCGATGTACGCGGGTGGGTTCCACGGGTGGGCGCAGTTGGTCGCCGACGGGGTGAAGTTCGCGCAGAAGGAGGACATCGTCCCGGCGGGGGCGGATCGGCGGATCTTCCGGTTGGCGCCGGCGGTCGCGCTGCTGCCGTACCTGTTGGTGCTGCTGGTGATCCCGGTCGGTCCGAACGGGCTGGTCGGGCAGGCGGTGGACGCGGGCATCTTCTTCGTGCTGGCGGTGATGGGCATCGGCGTGCTGGGTTCGCTGATGGCCGGTTGGGCGTCGGCGAACAAGTTCTCGCTGCTGGGCGCGCTGCGCACGGCCGCGCAGCTGATGTCGTACGAGCTGCCGATGCTGCTCGCGGCGGCGTCGGTGGCGATGGCCGCGGGCACCGTCTCGCTGCCGGGGGTGGTGGACGCGTTCCACTGGTGGTGGGTGCCGTGGCAGCTGATCGGCGGGTTCGTCTTCTTCACGGCGGGTCTGGCGGAGCTCCAGCGGCCGCCGTTCGACATGCCGGTCGCCGACTCGGAGATCATCTTCGGCGCGTACACCGAGTACACCGGTCTGCGGTTCGCGCTGTTCCTGTTGGCCGAGTACGCGGGCATCGTGGTGCTCTGCGGGCTGACCACGGTGCTGTTCCTGGGCGGCTGGCACGGCCCGTTCTCCGACAGCCTGGGCTGGCTGTGGACGCTGGTGAAGACGTTCGCGCTGGCGTTCGTGGTGCTCTGGCTGCGGGTCACCTTCCCGCGGCTGCGCGAGGACCAGCTGATGCGTTTCGCGTGGACGGTGCTGATCCCGCTCGCCCTGGCCCAGCTCGCCCTCACCGGCATCGTCAAGGTGGCGATCTCCTGATGAAGTTTCCCGGATCCGGCCTGGCCAAGGGCCTGGCCGTCACCATGCGGACGATGACGCGGAAGACCGTCACCGCGCAGTACCCGGACGTGCAGCCCGACCTGCCGCCGCGTTCGCGCGGCGTCATCGCGCTGCTGGAGGAGAACTGCACGGTCTGCATGCTGTGCGCCCGCGAGTGCCCGGACTGGTGCATCTACATCGACTCCCACAAGGAGACGCTGCCCGCCGCCGACCCGAACGCCCGCGCCCGCACCCGCAACGTGCTGGACCGCTTCGCCATCGACTTCTCGCTCTGCATGTACTGCGGGATCTGCATCGAGGTGTGCCCGTTCGACGCGCTGTTCTGGTCGCCGGAGTTCGAGTACGCGGAGACCGACATCCGCGAGCTCACCCACGAGCGCGACCGGTTGCGCGAGTGGATGTGGACCGTCCCGCCGCCGCCCGCGCACGACGCCGCGGCGGAGGAGCCCAAGGAGATCGCCATGGCCCGCAAGGCCGCCGACAAGCTGGCCGCCGCCGCGGCCGCTGCCGCCGCCGAGGAGGGTGAGCAGAGTTGAGCACCCTGCTGGCCGCGGCGGGCTCGCTGGAGCCCGCCGCGCGCTCGTACCTCTCGCCGACCGGGCAGGAGATCGTCTTCCTGCTGGTCGGTGTGCTGGTGCTCGGCGCGGCCGTCGTCTCGGTGACCACCCGGCAGCTGATGCACGCCGCGCTGTGGCTGGTGGTCGCGCTGGGCGGGCTGGCGGTCGAGTTCCTGCTGCTGACGGCCGAGTTCGTGGCCTGGGTGCAGGTGCTGGTGTACCTGGGCTCGGTGGTCGTGCTGGTGCTGTTCGGCCTGATGCTGACCCGCGCCCCGATCGGCCGCTCCCCGGACGCCGACTCCGGCAACCGCCCGGCGGCGCTGGCCGTCGGCGTGGCCTCCGCCGCGACCCTGGTGACGCTGGTGGTGGACGCGTTCCGCTCGTCCTGGATCGACCTGTCCGGCCCGGTCGGCACCACCCGGCTGACCGGCGAGTTCCTGTTCTCGCACTGGGTGCTGCCGTTCGAGGCGCTGTCGGTGCTGCTGCTGGCCGCGCTGATCGGCGCGATCGTGCTGTCCCGCGCCAAGGGCGACGGGAAGAAGCCGCGGCCCGGGAACCTGCGCACCGCCCTGACGAAGACGAAGGAGCGCTGAGCGTGCACCTCGCCTACCCCGCGGTCCTCGCCGTGCTGCTGTTCAGCGTCGGCGTGTACGGCGTGCTCGCCCGGCGCAACGTGATCCTGGTGCTGATGTCGGTCGAGCTGATGCTCAACGCCGTCAACCTCAACCTGGTCGCCTTCGACGTCTGGCTGCGCGACACCCTGCACGCCGGCCAGGCGCTCACCCTGTTCACCATCACCGTCGCCGCCGCCGAGATCGGCCTCGGCCTGGCCATCGTGCTGCTGGTGTACCGCACCCGCCGCACCGCCGCCGTCGACCGGGTCACCGCGCTCGGCGACCGGCACGAGGCGGACGACCCGGCCGATGCGGCCGAGGAGAAGGAGCAGGCCGCCGCATGAACCTCGCGCTGCCGATCCTCGTCCCCGTCCTGCCCGCGCTCGGCGCCGCCGCCGGGCTGGCCACCGGACGCCGGTACCCCGCGCTGGCCCGCCCGCTCGCGGTGCTGCCGGTCGCGGTGTCCGCCGTCCTCGCCCTGGTGACGGCCCTCCAGCTGGGCACCGGCACCACCCTGGACGCCGCCACCCGGCTCGCCCCCACCGGCGGCCCGGAGATCTCGCTCGCCCTGCACCTGGACGGCTTCACCTCGCTGATCTCGGTGCTGGTCGGCCTGGTCGCCACCTGCGTGCAGATCTACTCCACCGCGTACCTGAAGGACGACCCGCGCTACCCGTCGTACGCGGCGCTGGTCTCGCTGTTCACCGCCGCGATGTTCCTGGTCGTCTACTCCGGCGACCTGATCGTGCTGCTGGTCGGCTGGGAAGTGATGGGCATCTGCTCGTACTTCCTGATCGGCCACCACTGGGAGACCGCCGACGCCCGGGCCGCCTCGCTGAAGGCGTTCCTGGTCACCAAGCTCGGCGACGTGCCGTTCCTGTTCGGCCTGTTCCTGCTCGGCGCGGACGCCGGGACGTTCCGGATCGGCGAGGTGCTGCGGGTCGCCGCCGCGGGCGACCTCCACCACCCCACGCTGATCGCCCTGCTGCTGCTCGCCGGCGTGGCCGGCAAGAGCGCCCAGTTCCCGCTGCACACCTGGCTGCCGGACGCGATGGCCGGCCCGACGCCGGTGTCCGCGCTGATCCACGCCGCGACCATGGTCGCGGCCGGCATCTACCTGGTCGCCCGGCTGCTGCCGGTGTTCCTGCAGTCCTCCGCCGCGCTGGTGGTGCTGGCCGTGATGGCCGCCGTCACCATGATCGGCTCCGCGCTGTGCGCGCTCGCCCAGGACGACCTGAAACGCGTCCTCGCCTACTCGACAGTCGGCCAGCTCGGCTACATGGCCGGCGCGCTGGCCGCCGGCGACCGGCAGGCCGCGGTGTTCCACCTGGTCTCGCACGGTGCGTTCAAGGCCCTGCTGTTCCTCGGCGCCGGCGTCGTCATCCACGCCGCGCACACCAACTCGATCAGCGCGATGGCCCGGATGGACGGCCTGCGCCACCGCATCCCCGACGCCTGGTGGACGATGACCATCGGCCTGCTCGCGCTGGCCGGCGTCTTCCCGTTCTCCGGCTTCTTCTCCAAGGAGTCCGTGCTCGGCGCCGCCGAGCACGCCGCCCACGGCGAGGCCCTGACCGGCGCCCTCGGCCCGGCCTCCGCCGTGCCGCAGGCCGTCGGCTGGACGGTGCTGGTGGCCGGCCTGCTCACCGCGCTGCTCACCGCCGCCTACGCCGCCCGGCTGTGGCTGTCCGTCTTCTACGGCCGGTCCCGCAACGGCGAGGACCTCGCCCCGCAGCCCGGCGCCCCGTACTCCCCAGAGCTCGACGAGGCCGACCCGGCGCACGCCGAACCGGCCGCGATGCGCCTGATCCTGTGGGTGCTGGCCGTCCCCGCGCTGGCCTTCGGCGTGGCCGGACTGCGCACCGACTGGCTGCCCGCGCTGCTCGACGGCGAGTCGCTGCGGGTGTCCGTCGCCACCGGCGTGATCGGCACCGGCGTCGCCGTCGCCGGCCTGCTGATCGGGTACGCCGCCTGGCGCACCGTCAACGCCCGGGCCGCAGCCGGGCAGCCCGCCGCCGACCCCGCCCGGCTGCTGCTCGGCCCGCTGTACCGGCCCGCCCAGCACGGCTTCGGCGTCGACCGGCTGTACAGCACGCTGTTCGTCCGGCCCACCGAGGCCGCCGCCGGGCTGGTCCGGTTCCTGGACCGCGCCGTCGTGGAGACCTACGTCCGCGGCGCCGGCGCCGCACCCGGCTGGCTCGGCCGCGCCGTCCGCTTCGCGCAGACCGGCAACGCCCAGGGCTACCTGAGCGCGCTGCTCGCCGGAGCCGTCCTGCTCGTCGTCCTGGTGGCGGTGGGCTCGTGACCCACCCCCAGCTCTTCCCCGTTCCGGCATTTCCTAGGAGCCACCGATGAACGCGGTCCTCATCGCCCTCCTGGCCCTGCCGCTGCTCGGCGCCGCCCTGATGCTCGCCCCGATCGGCGACCGGCGGGCGCTGCGCCTGGGCACCACCGTCACCGGCGGCACCCTGCTGCTGGCGATCGCCCTCGCCGCCGGGTTCGACCACGGCGCGCCGAGCCGGATGCAGGCCGTCACCGACGTGTCCTGGATCCCCGCGCTGGACGTGCGCCTGCACCTCGGCGTGGACGGCATCTCGCTGCCGCTGCTGGTGCTCACCGCGCTGCTCACCTTCCTGTGCGCCGTGTACTCGTCGAAGAAGCTCCCGGCGGGCCCCGGCGGCCGGGCCTTCACCGGCCTGCTGCTCCTGCTGGAGACCGGCATGCTGGCCACCTTCGCGGTGCTCGACCTGGTGCTGTTCTTCCTGGCCTTCGAGATCGTGCTGATCCCGATGTACTTCCTGATCTCCCGCTGGGGCAGCGGGCAGAAGGTCGCCGCGGCCAACCGGTTCATCCTGTACACCCTGCTCGGCTCCGCCGTGATGCTGCTCGGCTTCCTGCTGATCGGCGTCAAGGCCGGCACCTTCGACATGGTGAAGCTCGCCGACGCGCACGGCTCCGGGCTCTCGCACACCACCCAGCTGATCGCCGCGCTGGCCATCCTGGTCGGCCTGGCCGTCAAGGCCCCCGCCTGGCCGCTGCACTCCTGGCTGCCCGACGCGCACACCGCCGCGCCGACCGTCGGATCGGTGCTGCTGGCCGGCGTGATGCTCAAGATGGGCACCTACGGCCTGGTCCGGGTGCTGCTGCCGATCGTCCCCGACGGCACCGCCACCTACGCGCCCTACCTGGGCGCGTTCGCCGCCGTCGGCATCGTCTACGGCTCGCTGGCCTGCCTCGCCCTCGCCCGGACGGGCGCCAAGGGCGACCTGAAGCGGCTGATCGCGTACTCCTCGGTCGGCCACATGGGCTTCGTGCTGCTCGGCATCGCCTCGCTCACCCCGACCGGCCTGAACGGCGCGCTGTTCGCCAACATCGCGCACGGCCTGATCACCGGCCTGCTGTTCTTCGTGGTCGGCGCCGTCAAGGACCGCTACGGCACCGCCGACCTGGACACCCTCGCCGGGGCCACCGGCGCCGCCCTGTACGGCCGCGCCCCGCGGATCGGCGCGCTGCTCGCGTTCGCCGCCGTCGCCAGCCTCGGCCTGCCCGGCCTGGCCGGATTCTGGGGCGAGCTGCTCGCCATGTACGGCGCGTTCGACCCGGCCGACGGCCTGTCCCGGCCCGCGTTCGTCACCTACATGGTGCTGGCCGGCCTCGGCACCCTGCTGACCGCCGCCTACCTGCTGGTCGTCGTCCGGCGGGTCTGCATGGGCGACCCGAAGCAGCCCGCCCCGGTCGCCGACCTGCCCGACCTCCAGAGCTACGAGGCCGCCAGCTGGACGCCGCTCGCCGCGCTCACCCTGGTGGCCGGCCTGTGGCCGGCGCTGCTGCTCGGCCTCTCCGACCCGGCCGTCAAGCACCTCCTCGGGAGCGGCTGATGACCACCACTCACGACCTGGGGCAGCCCCTCATGACTCCGCTCGCCGTCGCCGACCCGGGCGGCCTGATCCAGTCCGTCGACTGGGTGGCCGTCGCCCCGCCGCTGATCGCCGCGCTCGCCGCCCTCGCCGTGCTGGTCGCCGACCTGTTCCTGCCCGAGGCCCGCAAGCGCCTGCTCGGGTGGCTGAGTGCCGCGGGCCTGCTCGCCGCGCTCGCCATGCTGCTGCCGCTGGTGCTCGGCGACACCCGTTCCACGTTCTGCTTCAAGAGCGGCGGCTGCTCCTACACCGCCGACCACTTCGCGCTCGCCTTCCAGCTGCTGGCGCTCGGCGGCGCGCTGCTCACCGCCCTGCTCTCGCTGCACACCGTCGACGAAGAGAAGTTGCCCGGCGGCGAGTACTGGTTCCTGCTGCTCTCCTCCGCCTGCGGCGCCGCGCTGCTGCCCGCCGCCCGCGACCTCGCCACCCTGGTGATCGCCCTGGAGGTCGCCACCCTGCCCGCGTTCGCCCTGGTCGCGCTGCGCCGGGACGGTCGGGGCGCGGAGAGCGCGCTGAAGTTCTTCCTCTCCTCCGTCACCGCGACCGCCGTGATGCTACTCGGCGTCAGCTTCGTCTACGCCGCCGCCGGAACGATCCAGCTCCAGGGCATCGCCGACGGCCTCGCGCAGGCCCCCGCGCAGCTGAAGCCGCTGGCCGAGGCCGGCGCGGTGCTCACCCTGGTCGGCTTCGCGTTCAAGACCGCTGCCGTCCCCTTCCACTTCTGGGTGCCCGACACCTACGTCGGCGCGCCGCTGCCGGTGGCGGGCTACCTGTCGGTGGTCGGCAAGGCCGCGGGCCTGTCCGGCCTGGCGCTGGTCACCACCGTCGCCTTCCGCCCGTACGGCCACACCTGGGGCCTGGTGCTGGCGGTGCTGGCCGCGCTGACCATGACGGTCGGCAACGCGGCGGCGCTGCGCCAGCGCGCCGACACCCCGTACGGCGCGGTGCGACTGCTCGCCTGGTCCTCGGTCGGCCAGGCCGGCTACCTGCTGGTGCCGCTGGCCGCCGCCGGGTACGCCGACTCCGCCGACCCGCTGGGTGCGACGGTGGCGTACGCGCTGATCTACGGCCTGGTGAACCTGGGCGCGTTCGGCGTGGTCGCGCTGGTCGGCGGCACGGGCCGGCTGGAGTCGTTCCGCGGGCTGGCCTCGCGCAACCGCTGGGCGGCGTTCGCGCTGGCGTTCTTCCTGCTCTGCCTGGCCGGCCTGCCGCCGGGCGTGGTCGGGCTGTTCGGCAAGGTCGTGGTGTTCCGGGCGGCCGTCGACGCCGGCCTGGGCTGGCTGGCCGTGGTGATGGCGGTGAACGTGGTGATCGCGCTCGCCTACTACCTGAAGTGGACCGCCCTGCTGTTCGCGCCGTCCACCTCCGCGGACGTCGCCGTGCCGCGCGTTCCGGCCTCGCTGACCGCCGCGCTCGGCCTTGCGGCGAGCGGCGCGGTGGTGCTGTCGGTGGCTCCGCAACTGGTGCTGCAGGTGGTGTCGGGCAGCCTGTTCTGACCTGTGGTCGAATGCCGGAGGGAACGATCGGGCCAGCTCGGCGCGTTGATCCCGGCAGAAGGAGGCTGCTCCACCGGCCTCCCCGGCACCACAGGAGGGCCCGCAGTGCACCGCCACCACAACGGATTGCGGACGGCCGTTCTGCTCGGCGGTCTGTCCGCGCTGATCCTGGTGATCGGCAGCTTCTTCGGCCGTACCGGTCTGCTGGTGGCGCTGCTGATCGCGCTCGGCACCAACGCCTACGCGTACTGGAACAGCGACAAGTTGGCGCTGCGCGCGATGCGGGCCCGCCCGGTCAGCGAGATCGAGGCACCGCAGCTGTACCGCATCGTCCGCGAGCTCTCCACCGCCGCCCGACAGCCGATGCCCCGGTTGTACATCTCGCCCACCCCCGCGCCGAATGCTTTCGCCACCGGCCGCAACCCGCGCAACGCCGCGGTCTGCTGCACCGACGGCATCCTGCAGCTGCTGGACGAGCGGGAGCTGCGCGGGGTGCTCGGCCACGAGCTCAGCCACGTCTACAACCGGGACATCCTGATTTCCTCGGTGGCCGGCGCGCTGGCCTCGGTGGTGATGTTCCTGGTGAACTTCGCCTGGCTGATCCCGTTCGGCCGCTCCGACGACGACGAGGGCCCGGGCCTGTTCGGCATGCTGCTGATCATGATCCTGGGGCCGATCGCGGCGAGCCTGATCCAACTGGCCGTCAGCCGCTCCCGCGAGTACCAGGCGGACGCCGACGGGGCCCGGATCACCGGTGACCCGCTGGCCCTGGCCAGCGCCCTGCGCAAGCTGGACGCCGGCACCCAGCGCCTCCCACTGCCGCCCGAGCCGCAGCTGCAGACCGCCAGCCACATGATGATCGCCAACCCGTTCCGGCCCGGCGAGGTCGGCGCGAAGCTGTTCTCCACCCACCCGCCGATGCGCGAGCGGATCGACCGCCTGGAGCGGATGGCGGGCCGCTGAGCCCTCCGGCCGGCCGATGAGCCCTTCGGCCGGCCGCTGAGCCCTTCGGGGGAGGGCCCGGCGAGCGTCCGCCCGGGCCTCCGGTCCCGCTGGTAGTGCTGGACGCACTGCCAGACCCGAGGCCGGAGGTGCGGTGCGGTGACGATACTGCCGAGCGATGCCGAACTGGGCCTGACCGGTCCAACCGCCCCCCCGGCACCGCGACGCCGCTTCGGCCGCGCCAACCGCCCCCGCCGGGGCCGCGTGCTGGTGACGTGGCTGACCACCACCGACCACAAGCAGATCGGCACCCTGTACCTGGTCACCTCGTTCGCGTTCTTCCTGGTCGGCGGGGTGATGGCGCTGCTGATGCGGGCCGAACTGGCCCGCCCGGGGACGCAGTTCCTCTCCAACGAGCAGTTCAACCAGCTGTTCACCATCCACGGCACGATCATGCTGCTGATGTTCGCCACCCCGCTGTTCGCGGGCTTCGCGAACTGGTTCATGCCGCTGCAGATCGGCGCGCCCGACGTGGCCTTCCCCCGGCTGAACGCCTTCGCGTACTGGCTCTACCTGTTCGGCTCGCTGATCGTGGTCGCCGGGTTCGTCACCCCGCAGGGGGCGGCGGACTTCGGGTGGTTCGCCTACGCGCCGCTGAACGACGCCGTGCACTCGCCGGGCATCGGCGCCGACATGTGGATCATGGGTCTGGCGTTCTCCGGCTTCGGCACCATCCTCGGCTCGGTCAACTTCGTCGCCACGATCATCTGCCTGCGGGCCCCGGGAATGACCATGTTCCGGATGCCGATCCTGGTCTGGAACGTGCTGCTGACCGCCGTGCTGGTCCTGATGGCCTTCCCGGTGCTGGCCGCCGCGCTGCTCTGCCTGGAGGCCGACCGCAAGTTCGGCGCGCACGTCTTCGACCCGATGAACGGCGGGGCGATCCTCTGGCAGCACCTGTTCTGGTTCTTCGGCCACCCCGAGGTGTACATCATCGCGCTGCCGTTCTTCGGCATCGTCTCGGAGATCATCCCGGTGTTCAGCCGCAAGCCGATGTTCGGCTACTCCGGCCTGATCGCCGCCACCATCGCCATCGCCGGCCTGTCGATCACCGTCTGGGCGCACCACATGTTCGTGACCGGGCAGGTGCTGCTGCCGTTCTTCTCCTTCATGACGCTGCTGATCGCCGTCCCGACCGGGGTGAAGTTCTTCAACTGGATCGGCACCATGTGGCGCGGCTCGCTGTCCTTCGAGACGCCGATGCTCTGGTCGGTCGGCTTCCTGGTGACCTTCCTGTTCGGCGGCCTGACGGGCGTGCTGCTGGCGTCCCCGCCGATCGACTTCCACGTCTCCGACAGCTACTTCGTGGTGGCGCACTTCCACTACGTGGTGTTCGGCACGGTGGTGTTCGCGATGTTCGCGGGCTTCTACTTCTGGTGGCCGAAGATGACTGGCCGGATGCTGGACGAACGGCTCGGGAGGATCCACTTCTGGACGCTGTTCGTCGGCTTCCACACCACCTTCCTGGTCCAGCACTGGCTCGGCGCCGAGGGCATGCCGCGTCGGTACGCCGACTACCTGGCCTCGGACGGGTTCACCACGCTGAACACCGTCTCCACCGTCGGCTCGTTCGTGCTGGGCCTGTCCACCCTGCCGTTCCTCTACAACGTGTGGAAGACCGCCGGCCACGCGCCGCGGGTGACCGTCGACGACCCGTGGGGCTACGGCCGCTCGCTGGAGTGGGCGACCTCCTGCCCGCCGCCCCGCCACAACTTCGTCACCCTGCCGCGGGTGCGCTCCGAATCCCCGGCGTTCGACCTGCACCACCCCGACATCGCCGAGTTCGACCGGCTGCAGAACAACCCGGACCGGGTCCCCTGACGCCCGACATGCGATGCCCGTTTCGCGGTGATACGAATCGTTTCGTCCCTGTGTCGCACGAGGCGCGGGGGCGTTCCGGCTGACTGTGCGCGGGATCGGAGCGTCATGGACTATCCGTTGCTCAACATCTTCTGGACGATGCTGGAGCTGTTCCTCTGGATCCTCTGGTTCTTCCTGCTGTTCAAGATCATCACGGACATCTTCCGGAGCCAGGACATGGGCGGCGGCGCCAAGGCGGGCTGGACGGTCCTGGTGATCCTGCTGCCCTTCATCGGCGTCCTGGTCTATCTGATCGTCCGAGGCGGCTCCATGCACGAACGCGACGTCGACCAGGCCAGACAGGCCGACGCCGCCTTCCAGGCCTACATCCGCAAGGCCGCCGGCACCGCGCCCGGCGAGGGCGGCGACAAGCCGCCGGCCGCCACCGGGCACGTGGACGACCTCGCCAGGCTGGCCGAACTCCGCAACAGCGGCGCGCTCACCGACGAGGAGTACCAGCGCGCCAAGGACAAGCTCCTCGCCTGAACGCGTTCGAGAGGCCCGCCCCGTCCGGGGCGGGCCTTCGGCCTGCCCGGCCTGCCTGGCCTGCCCGGCAGAGGGGCGGATCGACCGAATTCGAGCGCAGTTCGACCGTTTCGGGGCGGTGATCGTCGAACGCTCAACCGGGGGGATTGCGCAGCTCGATTGACGGCAGATCGGCCGCTCGCGGCCGGTAGATTCTGCTGCAAGGCCACCCCCGGGAGCGGGGCTGCCCCGCCCGGTGCTGGCACACCGGACGAGGCGGTGCGGGCCGATCAGAGGAGGTAGCACACCTGTGAATGACCGACCCTCCCGGGAACGCTCGACGCTTCCCGAAGTTGCCCACGCTAGCAGGGCCGACGGCCCGGGCGTGGGATTGCGCAGACTTCGCGCCGTCCGTGGTGCGGCCCGGTCGCGGGCCCTGTTGGTGGTCCCGGTGCTGGTCTGGGCGGTCTCCGCCGCAGGCCCGATCGAGTGGGAGCGCGCCGCGCTGGTGCTCGGCCTGCTGCGGCTCTGCCGGGACGCCTACGTCGAGTGGTCCTGGGTCGACCTGCGCTGACCCGGTGCCGGTGGCGCGCGTTCCGGCGCGCGCCACCCGCTCGATCCACTGCTCGACTCCCTGCTCGATCCGCCGCTTGAGCCACGGCTTGAGCCACGGCTTGATCCACCCCACCCCGCCGCGCCCGCGCCCGCACTGGGCCGACGTCGAAGGAGCCCCGGGTGTCCCGTTCGCGTACACCGGCGACAGCCGACTCCGGCTACGCCGCGTTCGTCCAACTCCACCGCCACAGCTACCAGGCGTACGCCCGGGCCCGGCTCGGCGACGGCGTGCTGGCCTGTCGGGTGGTCGAACAGGTGCTGCGCCGCGCCGAGTTGAGCTGGACGCAGGCGCTGCACGACGACCCGGCCGCGTTCACCTGGCGGGTGCTGTGCGACAGCGTCACGCTCGCCGGCCGGCAGACCGGCGACCTCCGGCTGGACCGGCTGCACCGGGCGCTGCCAGACCGGGTCGCCGACGCCGCGCTGCTGCACCAGCGGCTCGGCATGGCGCCGCGCGAGGCGGCCGGGCTGATGGGGCTCCACGAGCCGCAGCTGCACGTCCAGTTGATGGCGGCGAGGAGACTGCTGGCCGATGGCGGGACGGAGGGTGCCGAGGCCTGAACCGGGCGCATGGCGCGCGGCCCCGTAGCGCATGACGGGGCTGCATTCGCCATGCTTCGCCATACTCGCAAGGGTTGTTTCACCCTTGCGAGTACTTTCGCATGCCGCGCGCCGCCAAAGATGTGACGTTCCATCAGAATTGCTGCGGCGGTGCGGAGTTCGAGCATGGGGGTCAGTGGCGTGACCGAGAGCGCAGGAGCGTTTCCGCAGTTCGACCCGGACCGGCCCAGCACGGCGCGGATGCACGACTGGCTGCTCGGCGGCCGGAACAACTACGACTCCGACCGGCTGGCCGGCGAGGAGCTGCTGCGGATCGTGCCGAGCGCCCGCGAACTGGCCCGGAGCAACCGGGCGTTCCTGGTCCGGGCGGTCGGGCACATCGCCACCCGGTACGGCATCCGGCAGTTCCTCGACCACGGCTCGGGCCTGCCGACCCGGCGGAACGTGCACCAGGTCGCCCAGGCCGTGCACGGGGACTGCAAGGTCGTCTACATCGACAACGACCCGATGGTGCTGTCCTACGGGCGCGCCCTGCTGGACGAGAACCCGAACGTGACGATCCTGCCCGCCGACCTGGTGGAGACCGAGGACATCCGGGCGGGCGTGCAGGGCCGGATCGACTTCTCGCTGCCGGTCGCCGCGCTGTTCGTCTCCGTCCTGCACTGCCTTCCGGACAGCAAGGACCCGCGCGCGGTCATCGAGCGCACGGTGCGTCAACTGGCTGCGGGCAGCGTGGTGGTGGCCTGCCAGCTGGTCAGCGGGAACGCCCGGATCCGCCGGCAGGTGACCGGCCTGATGGCCGAGCGGACCGGGGGGCGGTGGGGGCGGGTGCGGACGGAGGAGGAGGTCCGGCGCTTCTTCGACGTCGACCGGCTGACCGTCCAGGAGCCGGGGCTGCTGGACGTCGCGCGGTGGATGGCCGAGGACGTGCCGCAGATCCGCCGGGCCGACGACGACTGGGTCGAGTTCGGCGGGCTGGCCACCGTGGAGTGAGCGGGCGGGCTACAGGTGTGAGCGGTGGGCCTTCAGGGCCTCGACGATGAGGCGACGGCTGTCCTCGCGGCCCGGTGCCAGGCGGGCGGCCGTGTCGGTCACGGAGTGGAGGTCCTTGAACTCGCTGGAGGAGGCTTCGCCGTCCAGCGGGCCCCGGTAGTAGTCGCCGCGTCCGGCCCACTCGTTGTAGATCACCGACGGCACCGCGAAGAGTTGGTCCTCGAAGTCCATCCGCGTCACCGAGGACACCTGCAGGGCGAGCGGCAGATCCATCGGGATGATGCGCACGCCGATCCGGGGCGTCTCGACGTAGGTGAGCAGCAGCTCCAGTTGCTCCACCATCAGCTCGCGCGAGCCGATCACCTGACGCAGCACGCTCTCACGGAGGAAGAACACCGAGCGCGGCGGCTCGGCGGCGAAGAACCGGCGGGTCCGCGCGGTACGGAGTTCGACCACCCGCGACGCCAGATTCCGCTGGCTGGGCAGCAGGGTCCACTCGGTGACCGCCGTGCGGTAGGCGTCGCTCTGCAGCAGGCCCGGGACGAAAGCGGTCTCCACCGAGTACAGGCTGGTGGCCCGGCTCTCCAGCTCGCTCAGCCGCACCATCGACTCGGGCACCGCGTCCCGGTAGGCGGTGCGGAACGAGGACGCCCAGCCGGGGACGGAGGCGTCCCGCGCCAGGCTCATCAGCTGGTCGAACTCCGGCCCGGCCGGCACCCCCAGCTCCTTGAGGATCAGCGCGATCGCCTCGGGCTTGTCGATCCGGACCGCGCCCGCCTCGATCCGGGAGTAGAGCGTGGGGGAGTAGCCGGTCTTCTTGGCCAGCGAGTTCTGCGGCCGACGGCCGCGGAGCGTCTTCAGCCGCGCGCCGAGCAGCAGGGCCGGCAGCGGCCAGGAATCGCCCTCGGTCACTTCGGGCTGCGGTCGCCGGAACGGAACGATGTTCCCGCTGTCCCCATCACGTCCGGTTGCGGACATGAAATCCCCCCTGAGCCAATTATTCCAACCTTTTTGGGAAGGAGAGAATAGCTGATCCAAGGGGGACGTGGCGACAAGCCCATGAAATGGAAAGTCGTCAGCTAGTGCGATTAGATGGCCATGTGATCGAATTCGCCGTTACGTGCTCCGTCGAGGTATGCGGCGATCTCCTGGATGCTGAAGATCAGCGCCGGCCCCGACGGGTCCAGGCTGTGCCGGACGGCGACCCGGCCGTCGTCCATCTTGCGCATCTCCACGCACTGGCCGACGTTCGAGCTGCGCCGGGCCTTCACCCAGGGCGTCTTCGCCTCGATCAGGTCCGCCGCCATGCCGTTGGTGTACTCGCTCATACCAGGCACCTCCTGTTGATGGGGCCGCGCCGACGGAGCCCCTCCGAGTGTCCGGAGGGGCTCCGGTGGGTGGCCCTGCGCAATCCCGCGCGAAATTGCGCGGCTCGGGCGAGACGAAATCATTCACTGTCGGAATCGGGGCGCGCCATTCCCTGATGGAGTGAATCGCGACGATATTTGAACACTTGTTATCAGAGCCTGATCGAATCAACTGCGTGATGCGGCGTCGCGAGGGGTCGACCGGTGCGGGCCCACCGTGGGACGCTGGAGGCATGAAGCTGATCAACTTCCTGCTCAACGTCATCTGGCTGCTGTTCTGCGGCCTGTGGATGGCGATCGGGTACGCCCTCGCCGGGATCATCTGCTTCGTGCTGATCGTGACGATCCCGTTCGGCATCGCGTCGTTCCGGCTGGCCGGGTTCATGCTGTGGCCGTTCGGCCGGACCACCGTGGTGCGGGCGGACGCCGGGGCACCGTCCTGCGTGGGGAACGTGATCTGGCTGGTGTTCGCCGGGTGGTGGCTGGCGATCGCTCACATCGTCACGTCCATCCCGCTGTTCCTGTCGATCATCGGCATCCCGTTCGGCTGGGCGAACCTGAAGATGGTGCCGATCTCGCTCACCCCGCTCGGCCGCGAGGTGGTCAGCTCCGACGAGGGCTTCGGCGCCCGCTGATCGGAAAAGCGGTTGGCAGCCGCCCGGGGCCGGGGTAGAACCGTCCGGTCCCGGAAGGCTGTGGCGGCGGAGGAGCGGGTGCATGGCGGAGCGCGAGATCCTGGTCGGCGGAGTCAACCGGGTGGAGCGGGTCGGTGACCGCGTGCTGCGGCCGACCGGGCCCTGGTCCCCGGCCGTCCACGGGCTGCTCGGGCACCTGCGGGCGAACGGGTTCACCGCCGCGCCGGCGTTCCACGGCCTGACGGCGGACGGGCGGGAGATCCTCGACTTCCTGCCCGGCGAGGTCTCCGACTACCCGGCCACCCCCGCCGCCGCCTCCCGCACCGCGCTGCTGAGCGCGGCCCGGGTGCTGCGGGCGCTGCACGACGCCACCGCCGGATACACGGCCGAGGGCTGGATGCTGCCCGTCCGCGAACCCGTCGAGGTGGTCTGCCACGGCGACTACGCCCCGCACAACTGCGTGCTGGACGGCGAACAGGTGGTCGGCGTCATCGACTTCGACACCGCCCACCCCGGCCCCCGGCTGTGGGACGTCGCGTACGCGGTCTACCGCTGGACGCCCACCACCGCCCCCGGGAACGCCGACGGCTTCGGCGCCCCGGACGAACAGGCGGCCCGCGCACGGGAGTTCTGCGACGCGTACGGGCTCGACGCGGCCGGGCGGGCCGGGCTGGTGGACGCGATCGCGGCCCGGCTGCACGCGCTGGTCGACCACATGCGGGCCGAAGCCGCCGCCGGCAACGCCGCGTTCGCCTCGCACCTGGCCGACGGGCACCACCTGATGTACCTGTCGGACGCCGCGTACGTGCTGCGCGAGCGCGACCGCTTCGAGCGGGCGCTACTCGACGGCTGACGCCGCCAGGTGCTCGCGCAGGGTGCGGAACTCGGCGGCGATCCCGTCCAGCGTGTAGTGCGCGTTCAGCCCGCTCGGGTTCGGCAGCAGCCAGACCTCGGTGTCGCCGATGCCCTCCGGCTGCCGGCCGACCGCCGCCTTCGGGCGGCCGAACGCGGCCCGGTACGCGCCGATGCCGAGCACCGCGAGGGCGCGCGGCCGCAGCCGCCGCACCCGGGCGGCCAGTGCCTCGCCGCCGGCCCGGTACTCCTCGGCGGTCAGTTCGGCGGCCTTCGCGGTGGTCCGGGCGACCACGTTGGTGATGCCCAGCCCCAGCGCGAGCAGCTCGTCCTGCTCCTCGGGCCCCAACTGCCGTGGCGTGAAGCCGGATCGGTGCAGGGCCGGCCAGAAGCGGTTGCCCGGGCGGGCGAAGTGGTGGCCGGTGGCACCCGACCACAGGCCGGGGTTGATGCCGCAGAACAGCACCGTGAGGCCCGGCCCGGACACGTCCGGGATGGTGGTGTCCTGGGCGGCGGCGAGCTGTTCGGGGGTCGGGCGGGGCCGGGGAGTGCGGGTCACCCGGACCACTCTGCCGCACCGCGCCGGCGGGCGCGCGCACTTGATACGTTCATGCCCGGTATATCGGATGGATAGCCAGTTCGATTGTTTTCCAGACCTGATGACATTTGGGACGGAGAATGGGGTGGTGCCATACGAACTGAACGCCCTGATCGCCACCGATGAGCTGATCACCGTCGTGGCGGCCGAACTTCCGATCGCGCGGATCACCCGCCTGCCCCACGGGCTGGCAATGGTCCCAATGACGGACGCACTCCACGACGCGCTGCAACAGCCGTCCAACGCGCCCGACTACGACTTCAAACGATTTCCCTCCGGATTCGCCCGGCGGATCGCCGGCTGGTCCAAGGCCGCACCGATCGCCTTCGCCGAGATCGACGCCGAACACCCCACCGGCCGGCGCGCCGCCCTCTGGTACGACGGCCACATCACCCTCGGCCCGCTCACCCCCGCCGACGGCGCGCCGCTCGCCCGGATCCTGCACGCCCTCGACATCCCCGCCACGGCCCTGCCCGACGTCACCGCCGCGCTGGACGCCCACCGCACCGCCCCGCCGGAGGCCTGACCGGGACCGGCCGCGGATGCCCCCGCCGGACGCGCGAGAATGATCACCGTCGGGCGGGCGAACGGGGGCGGACACGGTGCGGATCAACGTTCTGGGGGCGCTGCAACTGGTGCACGACCACGGCCCGGCCGACGGGCCCGGCGGCGCCCGGCTGCGGCTGCTGCTGATCCGGCTCGCCCTCGACCCGGGACGGGTGGTCACCCGCGAACGGCTGGTCGACGACCTCTGGGGCGACTCCCCGCCCGACGAGCCCGTCGGCGCCGTGCAGTCGCTGGTGTCCCGGCTGCGCCGCACACTCGGCGAGGACCGCACCGCGATCGGCTCGCACCCCGCCGGCTACCTGCTCGACCTGCCCCGCCGGCACGTCGACGCCTGGGAGTTCGAACAGCGCGCCGCCACCGGACGGGCCGCCCTCGCGGCCGGCGAACACGCCCGCGCCGCAGCCGAGTTGGACGCGGCCCTGAACCTCTGGCGCGGAGCACCGTTCGCCGACGCCGCAACCGCCGAGTTCGCCGCCGCCCCCGCCGCCCGACTCACCGAACTGCGCCTCGCCGCCGTCGAGGACCGCGCCGACGCGCTGCTCGCCCTCGGCCATCCGGACGCGCCGCCCCGCCTGGTCGCCGAGCTCACCGGACTCCGCGTCGACCACCCCCTGCGCGAACGGACCGCCGCCCGCCTGATCCGCGCCCTGCACGCCAACGGCCAGAGCGCCGCCGCGCTGGAGGTGTTCGACCGCACCCGGCAGGCGCTGGCCGAGCAGCTCGGCGCCGACCCCTCCGTCGAACTGCGCGACGCCCACCTGCACGTCCTGGGCGGCACGTCCGCCCCGGCCGCTGCGCCGCTCGCCGTGCCGGCCGCCGTGCCGCTCGCCGCGCCGGTCGCCGTGCCGGTCTCCGCCCCGGTCGAGCGCGCCGCGCTGCCCGCCCCGCTCTCCGGGCTGATCGGCCGCGACGCCGACCTGACGGCCGTCCGGGACCGCCTGCGCCGCTCCCGGCTGGTGACGCTCACCGGGCCCGGCGGCGTCGGCAAGACCCGCCTCGCCCTGGCCGCCGCCGACCCCGCCCCCGCCGGCACGGACGTCCGACTCGTCGAACTCGCGGGCGCCGACGGCCCCGACGGCCCGGCCCGGGCGGTGCTGAGCGCACTGTGCCGCTCGGCCGACACCGGGGCGCTCACCGGCGGCCTGCCCACCGGCGAACCGCCCGGCGACACCACCGGGCGCATCGTCCGTGCGCTGGAGGGCCGCGACGTCCTGCTCGTCCTCGACAACTGCGAACACCTGATCGCGGACGCCGCCCGGCTCGCCCACCGCCTGCTCGCCGCCGCCCCCCGACTCACCGTGCTCGCCACCAGCCGCGAACCGCTCGGCGTCCCCGGCGAGACGCTCTGGCCGGTCCGGCCGCTCGCCGTCCCCGAACCCGGCAGCACCCCGCAGCAGGCCCTCGCGCACTCCGCCGTCGCCCTCTTCGTCGAACGGGCCGCCGCCGCCCGCCCCGACTTCACGCTGAACGACGACACCGCCGAACCCGTCGTCCGGATCTGCCGCGCACTCGACGGCCTCCCGCTCGCCCTCGAACTCGCCGCCGCCCGGCTGCGCACCCTCACCCCCGACCGGATCGCCGCCCGCCTGCACGACCGCCTCCGCCTGCTCGACCGGGGCCCGCGCACCGCACCCGACCGGCACCGCACGCTGCGCGCCGTCATCGACTGGAGCTGGGACCTGCTCGACCGGGACGAACGCGTCCTGCTGCGCCGGCTCTCCGTCTTCGCCGGCGGCGCCACCCTCGGCGACACGCACACCGTCTGCGCCGCCCACTGGCCCACCGGACCGGCCCCCGACCCCGCCGCCGTCGAGGACCTGCTGTCCGGGCTCGCCGACAAGTCCCTGCTGGTGGTGGGCGGTTGGGGGACGGGCCCGGTCCGCTACCGGCTGCTGGAGACCGTCCGCGCGCACGCCGCCGAACGGCTCGCCGAGGCCGGTGAGCACGACCGCACCGCCGCCGCCCACCTGCGCTGCTTCCTCGACCTCGCCGAACACGCCGAACCCCTGCTGCGGACCGACCGGCAGACCGCCGAACTCGCCCGCCTCGACGCCGAACAGGACAACCTCGACGCCGCACTCCACCGCGCCGTCACCGCCGGGCCGCCCGACCATGCCCTGCGGCTGGCCGCCGCCCGCACCTGGCCCTGGCTGATGCGCGGCCGCGCCCACGAGGCCGGCGAACAGGCCGCCGCCGCCCTCGCCGCGCACGGCACCACCCCGCCGCCGCCCGGCCTCGAACAGGAACACGCCCGGTGCGTGATCCTCGACCTGCTCACTGCCCCGCTCCGCGACGCGGGCCCCGCCCTGCCGCCCGAGGCGCTCGGCCCGGCCCTCGCCACCGCCCGGGACGCCGACCACCCGGTCGCCCTCGCCGCCGCCCTGCTGCTGGTCGCCGGCGGACCGCCGGACGTGACCGCGCGACAGTACTGCGAGCACACCGACCCGTGGGTCCGGTCGGCCGCTCAACTCGTGCTCGGGCGGGTCGAGTTGAGCGCGGGGCGGGTCGCCCCCGCCGAAGCGTCCGTGCGCACCGCGGTGGACGGCTTCCGCGCCCTGGGCGACCGCTGGGGGCTGGCCCTCGCCCTGGTCACGCTCGCCGCGCTGCTGTCCGTCACCGGCGCGGCCGAGGAGGCGCTCGCCGCGCTCGACGAGGCTGCCCTCCTCGACACCGGGACGGGCGGGACCGGCGAGGCACCCGTGGCGCTGCTGCTGTCCGGGCGCCTCCACGCCCGGAACGGCGACTTCGCCGCCGCCCGGGCCGACCTCGAACGCGCCCGCACCGCCGCAGAACGTGCCCACGACCCGCACCTGCAGGCCGCCGCCCACTACGCACTCGCCGAACTCGCCCGCCGCACCGGCGACCCGACCGCCGCGCTGGCCGCCCATCGGCACACCCTGCACCGCCTCGAACAACTCCCCGCGGCCGGCCCCACCGCCGCCACCCGCCTCCACCTGCTCGCCCTGACGCACACCGGCCTCGCCCGCACCCACCGGCAGCTCGACGACCGGGCCGCCGCCGCCGAACTGCACCGCAGCGCCCTCCAGTTGGCCGCCACCAGCCAGGACCGCCCGGTCCGCGCCGACGTCCTGGAGGCCTGGGCCGAACACCGCCTCGCCCTCGACGACCCCGCCCGCGCCACCACCGCGCTGGCCGCCGCCTACGCCCTGCGCGGCGGCCACGACGTCGGCGACCCGGAGCTCCGCACCACCCTGCACACCTGCGCCGCCGCCCTCGGGGACGCCGCGTTCCGGGCCGCGTGGGATTCCGGGCTGGCACTGACCGACCCGGAGGGCTTCGCCCTGGAGGTGGACTGACGGGACGCCGGGGACTCCGGGGCCGACCTCCGTCCGGAGTGCGCAGCCGCCGCGCGGGCCTCGCTTTGGGTGGCGACTTGAACGATCGCGGGATGTCGTCCGCTGTTCCTCGGCCCTACCCGTTCCGCCGACCGTCAGCTCCGTTCGAACGGCCGCTGGTTCGGCATGCAGACCGTGCCCGGGCGGGGCAGGGCGCCGTTCAGCAGGTAGCGGGCCTCGTAACGGGCCGCGCAGTCGCTCGGGTTGGCCAGGACGGTGTGGCCGAAGCCGTCGACCGTCAGCAGCCCGGCCCGGCCCAGGGAGCGGGCCATCGCCTGCGAACCCTCGTACGGCATCGCGGGGTCGCCGGTGTTGGCGACCACCAGGATCGGCCGGGCGGTCCGCCGGTTCCACGGCCCGTCGTACCGGTCGCCGTCGCGGGCCGGCCAGTCGGCGCAGCGCTCGTCGGCCCAGGCGAACCAGGGGCCGACCGCGCCCGAGCGGGCCCGGGCGAGTGCCGACGCGGCCCGCGCGTCGGCCGGTGGCGGGGCGCTGTCCGAGCACACCACCGCCAGCGCCTGGTCCGGCGACGGGTGGGCGACCGGCGGCAGGGGTGCGTCGGGTGCGCCGCCCGCCGTCCACAGGGACTGCAACAGCGCGCCGAGTTGCGCCCAACCGGTGCCGGGGACGCCGGGGACGGGTGCCGGGGCGTAGAGCGAGACGATCGTCGCCTCCACCGTCGCGCCCTCCGTGAACGCGGTGCCGCCGAGCACCACCGGCCGGTCCCGCAGTCGGGACAGCAGTTCGTCGTACCGGGCCCGGGTGGCTGCGGGCATCCCGGCGGAGAACGCGCACCCGGCGGGGCCGGCCTGGCCGCAGGCGTCGAGGAAGGCGTCCAGCACCCGCCCGGCGGCGACGTCGCTGCGGTTGCGCAGCAGCGGCCCGAGGCCGGCGTCCGCGTCCCGCCCGGTCGACCAGGCCGCCGGGTCCGGGGCGCTGTCCAGCACCATGGCCCGTACCCGGCCCGGGAACAGGTTGGCGTAGGTCGCGCCGAGGTAGCTGCCGTACGAGGTGCCCAGGTAGGTGAGGTCCCGGTCGCCGACGGCCTGCCGGAGCAGGTCCAGGTCCCGGGCCACGTTCGCGGTGGACAGGTGCGCCATCAGCGGCCGGGTCGCGCACTGCCGGCCCAGCCGGCGGTACGCGTCCGTCCAGGACTGCTGCTGCGCCGCGCCCGCCGGGAAGCCGGCCGGGGTGCCCGCCAGCAGGGCCTGCTCGTCCGCCGGGTCGTCGAAGCACTGGACGGCAGCGCTGCCACCGGTGCCGCGCGGATCGAAGCTCACGATGTCGAAGCGGTCCCGGACCTCCTGCGGGAACCGGTCGAGCATCAGCGGCAGCGCCGCCGTCCCCGGCACGGCCGGACCGCCCGGGTTGTAGAACAGCGACCCGATCCGGTGCGCCGGATCACCCGCCGGATGCCGGACGACCGCCAGATCGAGCCCGGCCCCGCGCGGCTCGCTGTAGTCCACCGGCACCCGGACGCTCGCGCACTGGAAGCCCTCCGCGCACGCCGTCCACGCCAACCGGGCCACGGTCTGCGCCACCGCCCCGGCCGGAGCCGTCGCCCCCAGCAGCGCGGCCACGGCGACTCCCGCCCCCAACCGCCACGCGACACGTCCACGACGAGCCATCCGAAACGCCCTCCCTCCAACGGCCGGCCGGCCGCCCGCGCCCCTCGGTCGCAGCGTCCCGCCCGGCACCCCGGACGTTTCCGCACCCCGCTGCCGGACCGCTGGCATTCCGCTGGCGTTCCGCCGGCACGGTGCCCGGCCCGGTCGGACTGCGGATCTCCGCGCCGGATCAGACCGCGGAGATCCGCCCGGCGAGCTCCCGGTACCCGACCGGGTCGCCGCACAGCCGCCGCACGGTGGCGAGGCCGGCGCTGTCCCGCCCGTCCGCGACGTCCGCGCGGGAGGTCACGTAGAAGCTCCACTGTGCGACGTCCAGCGGGTCGTAGTCGGCGTGGCTGAGGGCCGTGTGCAGGGCGAACACGTAGACGTCGGCGTTGTACGAGGGCTCCGCGGCGGTGCCGCCCTCGGGGGTCCAGACGCGTCCGCGCAGCCGGGAGAACTGAATCCGCGACAGCGCCCGCTGGCCCCAGACCTGCAGGTAGGCGCTGGTCTTGACCTCGATCCGGAGCCCGTCCGGGGCCAGCACGTCGAAGCTCTCCCACTCCTGGTTCCGGGTGGTCGCGCCGACCGCCCGGTGCACCAGGAACTCCGCGAGCAGCCCGCGGGTGGTGTTGGTCCGCAGGTCGGGCATCGCGTACCGCCAGAAGTCCAGCACCGAACCGGCGTCGCCGCCCCGGAACACCTCGCTCCCGTCGAACGGCGCCAGAGCGGCCGGCGCGAGCCACCCGTCGGGAAGGGGCAGGCCGTGTGTCATCTCCCCACCCTGGCACGGCAGATGGGCCCGCGAACGCCGGGAGGGCGCACCGGCTCTCCGGTGCGCCCTCCCGTGCCGGCCCGGCCGGTGGTGCTACTGCCGTTGCGTCAGCGGTAGTTGACGAACTGCAGGGCGAACTCCAGGTCCTTGCCCTTCAGCAGGTTCTGGACCGCCTGCAGGTCGTCGCGGGACTTCGAGGTGACCCGCAGCTCGTCGCCCTGGACCTGGGCCTTGACGCCCTTGGGGCCCTCGTCGCGGATGATCTTCGCCACCTTCTTGGCATCCTCGGTGGTGATGCCCTCCTTGATGTCGGCGAAGATCTTGTACTCCTTGCCGGACAGGTGCGGCTCCGCCGCGTCCAGCGCCTTCAGCGACAGCCCGCGCTTCACGAACTTGGTCTGCAGCACGTCCAGGATCGCCCGGACGCGCTCCTCGCCGTTGGCCTTCATCTCGATCTTCTCGCCGGTCCGCTTGATCTCGGCGCCCACGTTCTTGAAGTCGAAGCGGGTGGCGATCTCGCGGGAGGTCTGGTTGATCGCGTTGTCGACCTCCTGCCACTCGACCTTCGAGACGATGTCGAAACTGGAGTCGGCCATGGGTGTTGGTCTCCTTGAACTACTGGCTGCACGGTCTGCGCCACCCGCCTCCGGCGGGCGACGCCCCAGCCTATCCAGCCCCCCGCACGCCCGCCCGCAACAGCTCGCGCCCCGACCTTGATCATCACGTGATGAAACGAGTGGCAGACCACCCCCCAACATCGGGTATCGTTTACGACGTCGAACGGGGCACCACCCCACGAGACACCATCCCTGGCTGGTTGCCCGAGCGGCCAAAGGGAGCAGACTGTAAATCTGTCGCGCAAGCTACGCAGGTTCGAACCCTGCACCAGCCACTGGATAGTGAAACAGCCCCTGATCTGCGGAAACGTAGATCGGGGGCTGTTTCGTTGTATTCGAACACCGGCCGCGCCCGGATGGTCGTTTTGGGTGGTTTGTCTCACCTTGTGTCGCCCGAATCCCAGTCCTGACCAGTAGTTACGGACCAGGCGCGGACCAGATTCTCGGCCCTACGGGGAGGGCCGCCGCTGGAGCCTTTCGGTGATGAGTCGGTTGGCGTGATCCTCGTCACCGTGGATGCACTTCGCGTACACCCGCAGCAGGACGGCGATGCTGTGCCCCGCCCGCCGCGCGCACTCGGCCACCGGCACGCCGGAGGCCAGCCAGAGTGAGATGCCGGCGTGCCGGGCGTCGTACGGGCGCTTGGCGAGCGGTGTGGCCTGCTCCTCCTCGCTGAACACCTGGGCCCGGGCGGCGGCCCAGACGACGCCGTACCCGCTCTCCTGCACCATGCCGTTCCGGAAGGTCCGGAACAGGCGCCCGTCGGGCGCGATGCCGTACTCCTCGATGTGCTGCCGCAGCAGCGCCACCAGCTCGGGCGGGATCGGCACCGGCCGCGTGGCCTTCTCCGGCCGGTGCTTCAGGCCGCGGGGGTCGTGGGAGGCACCGGTGTCGGTCCAGGACGATCCGACGCGTGGGCTGTTGCCGTTGAGGTTCAGCTTCCCCCAGCCCTCGGCCGGCAAGACGCACCGATCCTTGCGCAGGTGGACCACCTCGCCGGGGCGCATGCCCGCGTAGTACATGCACGCGAAGAACGCCACCAGCCGCGGCCCGCGCCGCCCCTGCCGGCCGACCGCTTCCAGCATCGCGGCGGCCTGCTCGGGGCTCATGACGTACTCCGGGTCGACCTCCTCGTCGGTCCGGGGCGGCTGCCACTGCACCGACTGCAGCGGGTTGGCGGTCAGCAGGCCGTCCTCGACGGCGCGGCCCAGGACGTGGTTCAGGATTCGGCGCTTCCGGAGCGTGGTCGAGGCGGCGGCCTTGGTGCCGTCGAGCTTCACCGAGAGGGCGGCGAGCAGACGGCGGACCATCTTCGGGTCCGCCAACTCGGACACGTCCACCGAGTTGCGCGCCACCCAGGTCAGGGCCTTGGCGACGTCCGTCGGCGGTTCGTCGGTCCAGCGGTTCACGTTGAAGGCCCAGGCGTACAGCGCGCGGCGCACGAGCAGCTTGTCCGGCATGCCGGTCTTGCTCTTGACCAGCTCGAACGTGACGCTCGCCAGGGCGTCCGCCCAGGTCGTCCGGGTCTTGGCCGGGGCGCCGTCCCATCGGGCCTCGACGTAAATCCGGCCGTGCTGGTACCAAGTGACGGAGTTCTGCTCCTCCTGGCGCTGGTGGAGCTCCGCGAGCGGGAGGCCGGTCTCCGTGTCGAACGGCTGGTGAGAAGCCGCCGCGACGAGCAGTTCGGCCTTCCGGCCGTCCGCCTGGGTCTTTGTGAGGTAGGACTCCGAGAACTCCCGGCCGTTCACCGTCCACCGGACCATCCAGGGCTTGCGGCGGTCGGGCCGGTGGCGGTGGTCCCAGAACGCGACCTTGAAGGAAGTCGGCATCAGGCGGCGACCTCGCACGCGGCGAGCCACGCGTTCAGGTCGGCCCGGTCGACCCGGACCTGACCGTTCGGCAGCTTCATCACCCGAGGGCCCCGGCCTTGGGCCTGCATCCGGTAGAAGGCCGCTCGGGACATGCCGATCTCATCGAGCACGGCGGGGAGCCGCAACAGCTCACGCCTGGAAGTGGCCGCGGAAGCCGAGCATGTGGGCCCAGACGCGGAGGCGGAGTTCGGCGAGTTCGGGTCGGGCGCCGAGGATCCAGGCGGTGCGGATGAGGTGGCGGGCGTGCTCAGGAACGTCGAGGGTGGCGATCTCGGCGAGGAGCTTGAGCGGCCGGTCGAGGGTGCCGGTGGCAGTCTCGGCGCCCTTTGTGGCGTACTTGGCGATGTAGACGGCCACGGCCCGGTCGGTGAGCTGGGCGGCGTTGGTGAAGTCGGCGCTGCGGAGGGCACGGATGTCGAGCTGGCGGCCGAAGGCGAAGCGGTGGTCGCGGCCGTCGAGGTGCGGGCCGGGGATGTCGGTGCGGCGGGTGGCGTCGCGGATCGCGTCGCCGAGAAGTTCGGCGGTGGCCCAGGCCGGCGGGAGCTGGGACCCGCCTTCGGGGCCGTCGAGGCGGATGGCGGCGTGGAAGTGGATCGCGCTGCGCTTCTGGTACTCGGCGACCTTCCCGAACGAGATCCGGGCGTGCTCGCGGAACTCACGCTGCGTCAGACCGGCCCGCCTGGCGACAGCACGGCGCAGCAGGATCGTGAAGCGGGCCCCGAACTTGCCGGCGTGGCCGTTCCAGAGCACCGCAGCTTCGTAGTCGTAGCGCTCGGGGTCGAGCGGGGAACCCAACGCAGGGGCGTTGGTGGGGTGGGCGACGCCGCAGCGGCAGCGGCCGGAGGAGGGCCGGTTGTGGACCGGGCCGAAGCTGGGGGCGGTGAAGGTGGCGAACACCCTCGAGTGGGTGTCGACGGTCTCCGGGGTGCCCTTGCCGCCGGTGATCAGGTGGTAGGTGTCGCACGGGTTCGTGCAGGGCGGTGTGCAGGTCGGCGAGGCGGTGCTCGGCGTCCAGGACGATCGCGGTGAACTCGTCGCCGCCGAGCCGTGCGGCCAGGTCGGCCGATCCGCACCAGGAGGTGAGGCGTTCGGCGATGGCGACCAGGACGGCGTCACCGGCGGCGTGGCCGTGGGTGTCGTTGACGTGCTTGAAGTCGTCCAGGTCGATCAGCAGGACGGTGGTGCGGCCGGGGTTGGCGCGGATCATCCGCTCGGCGCGGGCGGTGAAGCCGTCGCGGGTGAGCAGGCCGGTCAGCGGGGCGCGGCGGGCGGTGGCCAGGCGGCGGGCGAGCCAGGTGCCGTGGGCGCTCCAGCCCAGGAGCGGGACACCGGCGGCGGCCACGTACGGGGCGGGGTCCATGGCGGACTGTTCTTCCGGGGTGCGGGGCCGGGGGTGGTGGGATGCTTGGCGGCTTTGGCCGCCCCGGGGCCGGACGGGAAGAGGTCAGATGCCGAGTGCGAGTGCGAGGGCGCGGGCGGCGGTCTGGTCGAGCCGGTGGTGCACGTCGCCCTGACGGGTCGTCGGGGCGTCGTTGAAGACGCCCGGGGAGCTGACGGGCCGTCCGGTGGCGTGCAGGAGCTGCATCACCTGATTGCGGGCGCGGCCGACGGTCGTGGGGGGGGGCAGCCGTGGGCGAGGACGGTGGCCTGGGCACCGAGGAGGCAGACGCGGCCGGCGTCGTCCCACAGGGCGCCTTGCAGCCACCCGGCGTGCTGGATGTAGCGGGAGGTCAGCCGCAGGTGGTCGGCGATGGTGACCGGGACCGGGCGGGCCGGGCGGTGGGCGATCCGGTCCAGCTGGGTGAGCCGGGGCACCGGGAAGCCCGCGTTCCAGGCCTGCACCGTGCTGCCGTACTTGCAGATCAACGGCACCACCGCGCGGGTGGTCTGCGGCAGGGGGCGAGGTACGCCTCGATCTCGGCGACCAGGAGCGCGCCGTCCGGGTCGAGGCCGAGCGTCTCCGGGAGGAGCAGAGTGGCGGGCATCGCGGTACCTCCGGTTCTACTCGGGCGAGACGGCGCTGACGCCGGTACGAGTGGTCTGGTCGATGAGCGGGGCGACGAAGGTGCCGGCGACGTAGAAGCCGAAGAGGGGGATCAGGACGACGACCCCAGGCGCAGGCCGAGCATCTTCACCGCGGCCCAGGTGGCGGCGCCGAGGACGAAGACCAGGGGTAGGGTGACGTTCATGGCGGGTCTCCTGTCAGCGGATGGAGCAGCGGTGGGTGCGGGTGGCGATCTCGGCGGCGGCGCGGGAGTCGTAGTCGGCGGAGAAGCCGCAGCGCGGGGCGGTGCAGACGGCGGTGTGCTTCTCGCGACCCCGGCCGTCGTAGTGGGTGGCGACCCGCACGGGGCCGATGCGGATCACGTTGCGCGGGCGGATGGGCCGGGCCATGGGGGTACCTCCGTCAGGTGAGTTGGGCAGCGATGGCATCAGCGAGCTGGTCTGGGACGCCGAGGCGGACCCGCAGGGTGTCGGTGTCCATCGCCGTGCCGGTGCGGGCCCGGTGGTCGTCAACGACCTTGCGGGCGTGGTCCATCAGCGCGGCCAGGACGGCGATCGGTGCCGGAGCGGCGGCCGGCAGGGCGGGCACCGGCGCAGGGGCGGAACGGCTTCCGGGTCCTGGTGGCGCTCCACGATCTGGTCCGACTCGGCTTCATAGAGCGGGAGTTGAGCTTCACCGGCATCGACCTCCCAGGCTGGATCGGGCTCGGCGAGAGCCTCTTGAGGTGCCGGCCGGAAGTGGGCGAGCAGGGTGCCGCCGAAGAAAGCCAGGGCTGGCCAACCGGCGACGAGGATGCGGAGCCAGGCCGGGACGTTGCCCGGATCGAGCAGTCCGGCGGTGGCGACGTTGACGCCGAGCGAGGCCACCAGTGCGATCAGGAACCAGGTCCAGGTCGCGCGGGGCAGTGGTCCCGGATGCGCAGGGTCCGCATGCGGTGCCAGGCGGCGGCCAGCAGCAGGTCGACCGAGATCGGGTAGGCCCATGCCTTCCAGCCCAACTGCCCTGCGGCTTCGGCCAGATCGTGCAGGTGGGCGAAGGAGGGGCCCCGGCGATGGCGGCTTGGACGAGGACGGCGTCCGGTCGGGGCGGGCGCATCGGTGGACCTCCTTCCGTGAGCGGCGCCCTGGTCGAGGGCGCGACGGGGTAGGGATGTGGCGCGATGCGGTCGCGCCGGCGGATGCGGGGTCGGTCAGTTGGCCAGCAGCCGCGGCTTCGTCAGCGAGGGGCCGAGGCCCGGGGCGGGCACCACCAGCCGGGCGGGGCGGAACGCGGCGAGGGTGGGCAGGTCCGGGGTGAGCTGAGCGTTCTCCCGGCAGATGCGGGCCGCATCCGCGAGGGGCAGGTACGGGGATCGAATCCGGGACCAGCCGCCGGACGAGTCGCCCGCGACCGCGACACCGGGAGCCTCCGGGGCGATCTGGGTCGCGGCGAACGAGGCTTCCGGCGAGATGTCGCCGAGGCCCATCTCGGCGGTCGGCTTGTCATTCACACGGTGGACCACCCGGCCGGTGAGCTGGGCGCGGAGCAGGGTGGCACCCTTGCCCAGGCGAGTTGGGCGATCAGGTTGCGCAGGTACACCGACTTGCCGGAGAGCGTCGCACCGAGGGTGAGGCAGTGGGGCACCGCTCGGTAGTCCCGGACGAAAGCCGTCCCGTCTCCCCGTAGCGCCACCGGCACCGGCAGCTCACTGGCCGGCAGTCGGCGCGGCATCCGCACCTTGCGGAGCACGTCGTAGCCGGTCATCCGCAACTCGACCAAGCCCGGCGTGAGCACGACCACGTTGACGGCGTGGACTTCCCAGGCGTGCCGCAGGCGTTCGGCCGAGGCTACCGCGTCGGCGGGCTCCTGCCCCGGGGCCAGCCGGAGGCGGACCCGCAGGCCGGTTATGGTCGGCCGGACCCTGCGGATCTTCGGCGGCACCGGCCGGATCTCCCGGCGCGTGGTGGCCCGCAGGAGGAGGACCCGGAGCCGGGAGGGCTCCACCGTCAGGCCGCAGACATCCATGGTGCTGCCGTAGGTCTCGGCGAACCGAGCCGCAGCAGCCGGAAGTCCGACCGTCGTCCAGTACGCCGCCGGGACCTTGATCCGGGCGTACGCCGCACCACCGACCAGAGCGGCGGCCGGAGCTCCGACCTCGGCCAGCATCAGCAGATCCGACACCGCCGTCAGCCGTTCACGGGGGCCGGAACGAGGGACATGATGGCCGCCGCACGGAAGGAAATCCCGTGCCGCTTCTGGCCGTTGAACTCGTTCTCGCAGGACCGGCCCGGAGTCCGGTCAGCGCGACCAGCATCCCGATACCCAGCCCCTCCGAGACGCCCGTCTCCGGCACCGTGACGGTGTAGAGGTTCGCCTGGCCCTCATCCGCGATAGTCAGGTCGACGGTCAGCATCCAGACCCCGGTCGTGCGGTCGATGGCGACCTCACCGGTCTGCTTGCTCACCAGCTTGGGCGCGGGCGGGACGACCACGAAGACGAAGGCGGTCGAAGTGTCGATCTTGAAGGTGCCATGGCCGATCTTCCCCTCTAGATGAATGATGCGAAGGGTTAGTGGTCGTAGGCGGTCAGCGAGCGCATGACTGGCTGACCGGTCCGGTCGTTGTGCCAGATCGCCGAGGTCAGCGCGAGGATGCGTTGCAGGACGCGGACCATCACCCCGGCCGGTGTGCGGCCCTGGTGGCGTTCGAGGTCGAGCTGGGCCTTGAACGTGTGGTTGACGGACTCGATGACCTGTCGTAGTGGCTTGAACAGCCTGGCTCCGGCCCGCTCGGGTTCGCCCTTGCGGGCCGGGCGGAGCAGGTGGACGCCCCACTCGGCGAGTTCGTGTTCGAAGGCGCG
>NZ_JBHWID010000006.1:150328-440587 GCF_042732175.1 Kitasatospora sp. NPDC059795 | reverse complement strand
AGCCGTCGTCCTGAACCCGAGCCGGTAACAGCCGACGTCTCGGACCCTGACGCCGCCACCACGAGTCGACCGACATCACGAGTTCAAGTTCAGTAGATGGCCCCGGGGAAGCCGTGGGCGGCGCACGCGTCGGCCTGGGTGATGTGTGTTCGATCTCGACGCCGGTGAGGGTGAAGCGGCGGAGCCGGCAGCCAGTGCGCATGACCGCAGCGAGGTGGCAGGGATCTATCTCCTCGATGAGGACGGTGGGCTGCACGGTCGGCGAGTCCTTGCGGCCGGTGACAGCAAGCGGCAGGCGGCTGTCGGTCCAGGCGGCGGGGTGATCCGCCAGATCGGGCCGCGGATGGTGGAGAGGCCAGCCTGGCCGAAGCCGCGTTCCTCCCACAGGGTCATCCGGCTCGCCGTCGGTGGCCGCCAGCCCCCGGAAGAGGTGCAGGGCGTGTCCCTGGTTAACGATCTGGCCGGTGTCGATAGGGGCGGCCATCGGCTTCACGAAAAGGCCCTCCTACGACTCCCGAGAGAGACTTGTTGGCGTGATCTCATGCGGTGGTCGCTCAGTCCCGACCGGCTCCGGTGTGCCGGTCCGGTTCCGGCGGTTCGATGAGGGCGACTCGGTGTACGAACTGACTCGTCTACTGCATCGCGCGTACTCCGATCACGCTGTTGCAGGACGCGTCTTCTTTGCCTCTTACCAGTCGGCGAAGGACACAGCGATCCGATCGGGACGCGGCGAGTGCTGGCTGGCCCTGCGCGGGACAGCACTGGCGGGAACCGTGACACTGGCGGTCCCGTACCAGGCACCGAAGGGGTATCCGGCCCCTGCGGGAGCGGGCTCGTTCTGGCAGCTGGCAGTGGATCCCGCGCACCGCAGGACTGGCCTCGGGCAACGGCTGCTGACCCTGGCGGAGGACCGGATCACCGCTCTCGGAGCGACCGCAGCAGTCATCGACACGTCAGCCGAGGCGGCTGAGCTGCTCGGCTGGTACCGCCGACGGGGCTACCGGCCGGTCGGGAAGTGGCGGTGGGATGTGACCAACTACGAGAGCGTGGTTCTCCACAAGGACTTGGCGGGGGCTGAGAGGATGCGGTGAGAGTGGTTGTTGACGGCCCCTCCAGGACGGGCCGCCAACAGTCAGTGAGGGCACAGAGTTACTGGCCGAGGATCCGAGCGCCGTCTCGGGCCGCAACCGCGAGGGCCTCGTCGAGTGCCTCGACGCGACGTCCGCCCGCGTCGGCGACAGCGCCCTTGCCGCCGGCCCCGCCGCCGACCGCGCGGGCGGCCGAGACCAGGATCTGGCTGGCGTGGATACCGGCGTCGTGGAGGTTGCGGGTGACTGCGGCGGCGAGCAGGGCCTTTCCGTTGTGTTCGCTGCCGACGACAACGACCGCCCGGGCCTTGTCGAGGAGGGCGGCAGTGCTGGCCACCAGGGTGCGGAGCTCCCCAGGCCCAAGGTCGGAAACCCTCTCGGTGATGATCCGACCGTCGGCGACGACACGGGCGGAGGCGGCGAGCTGCCCGGCATGGGTGCGGAGTTCGGCGTCGCGGAGGCGGCCGAGTTCCTGCTGCGCGGTGGCGAGGGCATCGAGGCGCTTGCGGAGGGCGTCGGGGGCGTCCTTGGGCCGGGTGCCGAGGAGGGTGGCGAGTTCTTCGAGGAGGCCGCGTTCGGTGTCGTAGTAGGTGAGGGCGCCGCGGCCGGTGAGGGCTTCGATGCGGCGGAGGTTGGAACCGATGGAGGCTTCGCCGAGGATGCGGACTGGGCCGGCGTTGGAGCCGTGGCCGACGTGGGTGCCGCCGCACAGTTCGCGGGAGAAGTCGCCGATGTCGACGATGCGAACGTGATCGCCGTACTTCTCGCCGAACAGGGCGGTCGCACCGGCCGCTTCGGCCTCCGAGCGGGTGGCGTGCCAGATGCGGACTTCGGGGTCGTCCATGAGGTGGTCATTCACGAGGGCTTCGACGGCGGCGAGTTGGGTGGGGTCGAGGGCGGAGAAGTGCGCGAAGTCGAACCGAAGGCGGCCGGCGTCGACGAGGGAGCCGTGCTGGCGGGCGTGGTCGCCGAGGGTACGGCGGAGCATCGCGTGCAGGACGTGGGTGGCGGAGTGGGAGCGGGCCACGGCGTCCCGGCGCGGGCCGTCGACGAGGGCCTCGACGGCCTGGCCGCTGCGGAGTTCGCCGCCGAGGACGCGCACGGTGTGGACGTGGAAGCCCTCCAGGCCGAGCTTGGTGTCCAGGACCTGCAGCACGGCGCCGTCGGCGGTGCGGACGGTGCCGGTGTCGCCGACCTGGCCGCCGGACTCCGCGTAGAAGGGGCTGCGGTCGAGCACCACCTCGACCGTCCGGCCCTGGTCGGTGCCGGACGCGAGGGTGCCGTCGGCGATCACGCCGAGGACGGTGGCCTCGGCGGTCAGCCGGTCGTAGCCGACGAAGTCGGTGCGGCCGTGGCGGGCGGACAGTTCGCGGTAGGTGTCCTGGCGGCGCAGGACCTCGGCGGTCCGCGCCTTACCGCCGCTCTTGGCGCGCTGCTGTTGCTCGGTGAGCAGGGTGGCGAAGCGGTCCTCGTCGATGGTGAGGCCGGCGTCGCGGGCGGCCTCGATGGTCAGCTCGACGGGAAAGCCGTACGTGTCGTGCAGCTCGAACGCGGTCTCCCCGGCAAGGGACGAGGACCCCGCGCTACGGGTGCGGGTGATGGCGGAGTCCAGCAGCCGGGTGCCCTGGGTGAGGGTGCGGGTGAAGGACTCCTCCTCGGCGGCGACGACCTGCTCGATCAGCGCGGACTGGGCGCGCAGTTCGGGCCAGACGTCGCCGAGGTTGCCGATGACACTCGCGGTGGTGGCGGGCAGGACCGAACCGTCGATGCCGAGCAGGCGGGCGTGGCGGATCGCCCGGCGCATCAGGCGGCGCAGGACGTAGCCGCGACCGTCCTTGGCCGGCAGCACGCCGTCGGCGATCAGGAAGGCGATCGAGCGGGCGTGCTCGGTAACGACCTGGAAGGAGACCTTCTGCTCGCCGGTGCCGGGGTAGTCGCGGCCGGCGAGCTCCTGGACGGTGGCGAGGGTGGACAGGAGCAGGTCGGTTGTGCAGACGTTCTCGACGCCCTGGAGGATCGCGGCGAGGCGGTCGAGGCCGAGGCCGGTGTCGATGCTCTGCTGGGCGAGTTCGCCGAGGATCGGGAAGCCGCCCTTCTTGTCGCCCTCACCGCGCTGGTACTGCATGAAGACCAGGTTCCAGATCTCCATGTAGCGCTCGCCGTCGACGGCGGGGCCGCCCTCACGGCCGAAGGCCGGTCCGCGGTCGTAGTTGACCTCGGAGCAGGGCCCGCACGGTCCGGGGACGCCCATCGACCAGTAGTTGTCCTCCATGCCCAGGCGCTGGATGCGGTCGGCGGGGACGCCGATCCTGCGCCAGAGCTGTTCGGCCTCGTCGTCGTCCTCGTAGACGGTGATCCAGAGCCGGTCCTTCTCCAAGTTGTATCCCTGGGTGAGGAGTTCCCAGGCGAAGGCGATGGCGTCGGCCTTGAAGTAGTCGCCGAAGGAGAAGTTGCCCATCATCTCGAAGAACGTGGCGTGCCGGTTGGTGCGGCCGACGTTGTCGATGTCGGAGGTGCGCGCGCACTTCTGGATGGTGGTGGCGCGCGGGTACTCCGGGGTGACCTCGCCCAGGAAGTAGGGCTTGAACTGGTTCATGCCGGCGTTGGCCAGCAGCAGCGTCGGGTCGGAGGGGATCAGCGGGCTGGACGGGACCTGGCGGTGGCCGCGGGAGGTGAAGAAGTCCAGGAAGGTGGAGCGGATTTGCGTCGAGCGCATGGCGGTATGGCCCTCACGGGAAGTCGTGGGAGAGGTGGGGGGTGTTCACACGCCGAGCCGGGCCGAGAACGAGGACTGAGTGGTTCTCAGTTCTCCAGCTCGGCGCAGATAGCTCGCGCCCCCACGGTGTAGACCATGACTCCAGACCATCGCTCTGAGGTGGCGCAGCCGCGACCGGACGCAACGGTCCGCTGCGACTGCGTCACCAACAGTAGCGGGTCCGGCGTCAAGATCGCTTGGCGTATTCGTTCGGCTGCCGGTCGCCCGTCAGGAGGATCAGCGCGGAGGCAAGTCCGCCGGGCTGGTGGATCAGCACGTCGGCACCTGCCCTGGCCGGCGGGAGCAGCCAGTCGACCCTGCGGCGGCTGCGCAGGGTGACGAGTCCGGTGGCCACGCCGAATGCGCGCAGCTCGGTGAGTGTCCCGACAGTGAACGGGAAGGGCTTGGCGCGCAGGCCGGCCGTGGCGGTGGCCGAGTCCCAGGCCTCCTCGTGGATCGGCCCGTCGAGACCGAGGGCCGCCAATGCCTGGTCGCGCGGGGTGAGGTGCGCGCCGGTGGGGAGGTCGGTGATGGTGACCCGCCGGCCGAGCGCCGCCATCGCGTATCCGGCCAGCGTGGCGAGGTAGGCATTGCGGCTGTCCAGCAGCACGCCGTCGAGGTCGAAGAGAACGGCGTGCCTCACGCGGCATCACCGGCCTGCCGCACCGGTAGGTCTGCCTCCGCGAGCAGGGAGTGAAGGGTGACCCGGTGTTCGGCCAGCGTCTGTCGACCGCCGAGCGGGCGTTCCAGGATGCACATCGCATCGGTGACCGGGCTCCCGGCCATCCGCAGCGTCCGTGCCATGGTGAGGAGTTGGCTGCCGGAGCGGACGACGTCGTCGACCAGAACGGTGCGCAGGCCGGTGATGTCGGTGCCCTCGATCTGCCGATGGGAGCCGTACAGCTTCGGCAGGCGGCGCAGGAAGACGGCGGGCAGGCCGGTGGCGGCCGACAGGGCGACGACCAGCGGGACGCCGCCCAGTTCGATGCCGGCCAGGGCCTGGGCGTCGGCGGGTACGAGGTGCGCCAGCGCCCTGGCGGTGTCGCGTAGCAGCGCCGGGTCGGAGGCGAGGCGGAACTCGTCGAAGTAGGTGCTCAGGTGGGTGCCGTCGGAGAGCTTGAAGGGGGCGCTCACGCAGGCGGTGTCGGCGAGCCGGGCCGCGAGGCCGGCCTCGGTGTGACGGATGGTCATGCTCCTCCGATCGGGCTGGTGTCGAACGCGCCGAGCAGGGTCTGGAAGTCCTCGGCCGCCTCGGCGGTGTGCAGGAATCCGAGCGGCCGGGTGGCCGTCTCGAAGAGCCACTTCTCTTCCCGCAGGAAGGTGAGGAGGCGAAGGGCTGTCGGCCCGGCGAGGCAGACCGGCACCGGGCGGACGGTGGTGGCGTAGTACAGCGCGGCGGTCAGCTCGTGCAGGGTGCCGACACCGCCGCCCATCGCAACGACCAGGTCGGCGCTCTCCAGGTAGTGGTTGAGCCGGGCACCGAGGTCGGGCAGGTGGACGGACATGGTGGCGTGCGGGTTGAACGCGCCCCACTCGTCGTGCTTGCCGATCAGGGTGACCGCGGTGACGGCGGTGCCCTGCGAAGCGGCCCCGCGGGCGGCGGCCTCCATCAGGCCGTTGTAGCCGCCGTGCAGCAGCTGGTACCCGGCGCCGCCGAGCGAGCGGCCGATCTCCTCGGCCAGGAACTCCTCCTCGGCCGAGGCGGGAACGACGCCGCCGAAGAACACGGCGGTCAGACCCTCGCGGGCCCGGACGGCGGCCGGGCCCGCGAGGTGCAGTGCGTTCACGCCAGCTCCTGGTAGGTCCGGTACGCGGCGATGGCGTCGTACAGACCGTCGAGGGCCTGCGGGCAGGCACGCTCCACCAGCCCCAGCACGCGCTCGACCGCCGCGTCGACGTCGGCCGCCAGCGGGATCGCCGGGCCGCTGATCGCCGCGTCCAGATCGGCGAGGCAGGCCCGGCCGATCGGGGTCGCGGCGATCTCCTCGCGCAGCTGGTACCAGCCCCAGAACCTGGACGCCGGTGCGAGGGCGGCCTTGATCAGGTCCTTCGTCGCGGTGTGCAGCCGGTACCACTCGGCGTACGCGACGAACCGCTGGCCGCGCTTGATCCGCTTGTGCAGGAGCACGGCCAGGACCAGATGCTCGATCAACAGCTCACTGCACGTACGGGGCCGGGCGAGAAACGAGTGCACGTAGCTCTCGGCCACGGCGATGTCCGGCGCGGGGGCCGGCTCGGGTTCGCGGTCGAGGATGACGGCCGTGCAGACCGTCTCCCGCAGGCGCGGGACGCGGGAGGCGGGCACGAGATACAGGTCGATCTGGTGGAGCCGGCCCTCGTCCGGGACGAGGAAGACCGTCCCCACCCCGCCGAGGTCGGCGACGATCGTGTCGCGCCAGCCCGGCAGCAGGGCGCCCGCCTCGACGGACATCAGGACGTCCAGCGTCCCGACGAAGGAGGGGAGTTGGCCGTCCCTGACGCCGACCACGAAGTCGACGTCGGAGAGCCGGTCGGCGGTGCCCTGCGCCAGGGAGCCGCGCACCATCAGGTGGGTGACGGCCGGGGAGGCCGCCAGGATGTCGGAGAGCTTCGACAGCAGCGGCAGCTGCGCGGGCCGGTTGGCCCGGGTGATCTCTGCCAGTTGCAGGGTGGGCATGTGCTTCTCCTTCCGGAGCTTCGGTGTCGCCGGCAGCGGTCAGGCGGACAGGGCGAGGAGGCGGGTCTTGGCCACCGTCCAGCGGACGGCGGCCTCCAAGTCGCCGAGAGAGGTGTGCAGTTCGGCAATCAGGTCGTAGGCCGTGCCCTCGGGCAGGGCGTACGTGTAGAAGAGCCGCAGCAGCATGCGCTCGGCCGCCTCGGTGTAGCCCAGCGTGGTCATGGTGCGGGCGGTCTCCAGGCATTCGGCCAAGGCCGTCCGGCTGGCAGTGGGCAACGCTTCGACGGCCGCGGGGTGGAGCGAGGGCCGCCGGGCCAACTGCTGGTAGGTGTCGTCCGCGTAGACGTCGGCGATCAGGTGGATCCGGTCCGGGCCGAGCAGGTTGCACACCCCGTGCGGGTAGGTCGGGGTGAGCCGCCAGATCCGGCCGCCGACCAGGTGCACCTTGGTGCCGCCGGTCACCAGGAAGGCGGAGCTGTTGGTGTGCAACGGGATGTGCAGGCGGTGCCGCTCGACCTGGTCGAGTTCGTCGTAGTCGCGGTGCTCCCAGAGGAAGGCGTTGCCCTCCAGCCGGGCGAGCCGCACCCACATGTAGTTCAGCCCGAGATCGGCGAGGTACGCGGCGGTGGCGGGCATCCGCTGCAGCAACTCGGTCGGACGGGCGGCGCAGTCGCTGATCAGGACGTCGGCGGCGTCGCCGGAGGCGTTCATCAGCGAGGTGGTCCACCAGCCCCCGGACTGGTAGGCGCCGTACTCCGCCTTCCAGGGGGCCTGGGCGGTCAGGGCTTCGTGGCGCATCCGCTCCAACTGGGCGGTGTCCACGGACGCCAGCTGGGCGATCTGCCCGGCCAGCGCGGTCAGTGTGCTCTCCATCGGTTCCCTCCCGTTGCCCGCACTCGAACGGCGGGCCGGTACACACGTGGTGTTCCGTTCACGGACGGCAAGGTTTCGCTCCGCGTCGTTCCTTGCGCGGGCTCCTTCCGCTTTCGTGAAGGACTTGTCGGTGCACGACGAGTAGAGCCCAACTCACGGTCACCAACCAGACGTTTTGCGTGGTCCCGGGGTAGTCCCACCCCTACGCGCAGTACGCTCACGGTCACTGTCGATGATGGGATTGGCCCGTGGACGACCAGATCCGACACCCCCTCGCATACGCCCGCGCGCTTCGCGGCTGGTCCCAGACCGACCTCGCGGCCCGCATCCACCACGCCGCCAGGAACAGGCCCGAGGGCCTGCGCTCCGGCACCGACAAGGCCGCCGTCAGCAAGTGGGAGAACGGGCGCAAGACGCCCAGCATCGAATCCCAACTCCTGATCGCCGAAGCCTTCGACGTCCCGACCGGCGACCTGGAAGCCTTCGAGTGGCCCCACTGGCTGCCCGGCCAGGACCAGCCGGTGCCGCTCGGATCGGCGTTCACCGTCCACGCACTTCGAGACGCACTGAGAGCCGCAATGGACCATCGCCGCCGCACCTTCATGACCTTCAGCGCGCTCGCACTGGCCGGGCTCTCGGCCCAGTGGGCCGCCCTCGAACCCGACCGGCTCACCGCTGCCATGCACGGCAGACGCGTCGACGGCGAACTGGTCGACTGGATGGAGGACACCAGCGCCAAGCTCGTCGCCCTGCCCACCGAACAGCGGCAACACACCGCGAAGTTGATGGACGCCCAACTGGAGACCGTCACCGACCTGCTGGAACAGGGCCGATACTCCGAATCCGTCGGCCGGCGGCTCCACCTGCTGGCCGCGTCCCTGGCCGGCACCTGCGGCTGGCACCGCTTCGACCAAGGGCGACACTACGCGGCGGGCAAGCTCTGGAACGCGGCCCTCACCAACGCGCACGCCGCCCGCGACCGCGACCTCGGCGCCGGCGTCCTCTCCGACTTCGCCTACCAGTCGATCTGGCTCGCCCAGCCGGACGCCGCCGTCGAACCGCTCAGCCAGGCCCTCGTCCACACCCGCCACCCCACCGCCCGTTCCTTGCTCCACCTCCGCCGCGCCCGCGCGCACGCCGCCCTCGGAGCCGCCGCCGACTGCCACCGCGACCTGGCCGCCGCCGAGACCGCCCTGCTGACCGACAGCCCGGACCCGGCCCCGGCCTGGTGTCAGTGGATGAGCACCGCGGACCTGGCCGTCGACTCCGGCCAGTGCATGCTCGACCTGGGCCGCACCGACGAGGCACACGCCCGGATCGACGAGGGCATGAGCCTGCTCCCCCGCTCCCGCGACAAGACCCGAGGAATCTTCCTGACCTACGAAGCCCGCAGCCTCCTGCAGGCCCGTGAGGTCGAACAGGCCGTCACCGTCGCGAACCGGTCACTCGACCTGGCCACCCGGATCGGCGCCGAACGCTGCGTCACCCTGGTACGCGAGCTCGCGCCGGCCTTCAAGCCCTACCGCCGGGTCGACGGCGTAGCCGGTCTCATGGACCGCCTGAAGTCGGACTGACCCGCGATCCGGTCAGTGCCTCCTGTCGTGGGGCGACGGGTTGGGGTGACGATGGTGGTCGCCGCGGTCGACACCACCGAGGGCCTGCTGAGCAATTGGTCGCGGGGAATCGCCTCCCGTCCGGTGACGCCCGTGCCGTCCCAGATCGCGGTCGTGCACCACGGCTGGGCCTCGCACATGATCTTCTCCCCGTCCGGCGTGAAGAAGCTGGGCCTCGGCGGGCAGCCGTGACCTCGCGTCACCTCGCCGGCCGGGCGGGGCAGAACCGCGTCAGGCCAGTTCGAGGACGTCCGACAGGCCGGCGGCCGCGAACGCGGTGAGGAGGGCGTCGCGGCCCTCGGTGAAGTGGGCCCAGCTGTCGAAGTGGACGGGGACGACGCGGCGGGCGCCGAGGATGCGGGTGGCTTCGGCGGCGCGGGCGCTGTCGAGGGTGAGGAGGTCGTTGTCGAACAGGCCGGTGCGGGCCGCGCCGGCGAAGAGGACGGCGGTGTCGACGGGGGCGAAGCGTTCGGCGATCCCGGAGACGACGTCGAGGGACGCGTTGTCGCCGGAGACGTAGACGACGGGCAGGCCGGGGGCGGTCAGGACGAAGCCGATGACCTCGCCGGTGACGGGCTCGCAGCCGTCGGGGCCGTGCTGGGCGGGGACGGCGGTGATGGTGACCTGGTCGCCGGAGGGGCCGGTCAACTCGACGCTCTGCCAAGGGGCGAGGCCCTTCGCGGTGCCGCCCAGGCGTTCCGCGCCGCCGCGGGTGGTGAGGGTGAGCGGGACGTCGGCGAGGAACGTGCGGCCGCTGCGGTCGAGGTTGTCGGGGTGCTCGTCGTGGGAGAGCAGGACGGCGTCGATCGGGCCGAGGGCGGCCGGGTCGGCGCTGCCGGGGTGGGTCTTGACCAGGGCGCCGCCGCGCGGGAGCGGGTACTCGCCGGGAGCGTCGAAGGTGGGGTCGGTGAGCAGGCGCAGGCCGGCGTACTCGATCAGCGCGGTGGGGCCTCCGAAGACCTGAACGGCCGGGACGGCAGGAACGGCAGGAACGGCAGCAGTCATGACAGAACAACCTCACGGGAGAGTAGAAGTTTTACCGTGAGATGAATCTAACGGCCCATCACGGAAAATCGCAAGCTTTCCCGTGAGAGAAGGAGGGCGGGAGAGGGGATCTGTCGACTCGGAGACAGTCGAGGGAGAGGCGACAGGGAGACAGCTCTCCTCACGCGCAACGCCGCCCTTTAGCATGAGGACCATGAGCCAGCGCACCACCGCCCCCCACACCCCCGCCCCGGGCGCCGAGCAGCATCCGGCACTCGACTTCGCCAACTCGCTGCTCAGCCTGCCCACCGGCCCGCTCGACCTGCTCGGCACGCCGGAGGAGGCAACCGCCTGGCTGCTCGGCCACGACCTCGCCCCGGTCGGCGGCCGGCTGTACCGCCCCTGCACCGACCGCCTGCACCGACTGAGGGGCGCGGTACGGGAGTTGATCGGGGCGAGGACGACCGACGCGCCCGCCCCGCCCGAGGCGCTCGCCGCCGTCAACGCCGCCCTCACCGCCACCCCGTCCGCGCCCCTCCTGCACTGGGACGCCGAGCGCGGCCTGCACCGCGCCCTCCCCCACCCGGCGGACCGGATCGCCGACCGGGCGATGGCCCAACTCGCCGCCGACGCCGCCGAGTTGCTCACCGGCCCGGACGCCGGGCGGCTCGCGGCCTGCGGCGGCGCCCCGTGCACCCGGTTCTTCGTCCGCACCCACGCCGCCCGGCACTGGTGCTCGACCCGCTGCGGCGACCGGGTCCGCGCCGCCCGCGCCTACGCCAAGAAGCGTGCCGCGAACCCGAGTTGAGAATACGAACCCCGCCCGGACCAAAAAAACGGACCCCGTCCGGCCACAGGGGCCGGACGGGGTCCGCAAGCAAACCGGGCGAGCGTTACGCAGCCGGCCGCGGGAAGGTCGGGTACTCGACGCCGGAGACGTGCTGGACGACCCGGACGACCTGGCAGGAGTAGCCGAACTCGTTGTCGTACCACAGGTAGAGGATCGCGTTGTCGCCCTCGACCTTGGTCGCGCCCGCGTCCACGATGGAGGCGTGGCGGGAGCCGATGAAGTCGCTGGAGACCGCGTCGGGCGAGTCGATGAAGTCGATCTGTCGCTTCAGCGGGGAGGTCAGCGACACCTCGCGCAGGTGGTCGAGGACGTCCTCGCGGGTCGTCTCGCGGGCCAGCTGCAGGTTGAGGATGGCGATCGAGACGTCCGGCACGGGGACGCGGATCGAGCTGCCGGTGATCTTCGCCTTGAGGTCGGGCAGGGCCTTCGCGACGGCGGAGGCGGCGCCGGTCTCGGTGATGACCATGTTGAGCGGCGCGGAACGGCCGCGACGGTCGGCCTTGTGGTAGTTGTCCAGCAGGTTCTGGTCGTTGGTGAACGAGTGGACGGTCTCCACGTGGCCGCGCAGCACGCCGTACTCGTCCTCCATCGCCTTCAGCGGCGGGACGATCGCGTTGGTGGTGCAGGACGCGCAGGAGATGATCTGCTCGTCGGGCTTGATGGTGTCGTGGTTGACGCCGTGCACGATGTTCGGGACGTCGCCCTTGCCGGGGGCGGTCAGCACGACCTTGGCGATGCCGGGGCGCAGGTGCTTGGACAGGCCCTCGCGGTCGCGCCAGCGGCCGGTGTTGTCGATCAGGATCGCGTTGTCGATCCCGTGCGCGGTGTAGTCCACCTCGCTGGGGTCGTTCGAGTAGATCACCTGGATCGCGTTGCCGTTGGCAACGATCGTGTTGGTGTCCTCGTCGACGGTGATGGTGCCCTGGAACTGGCCGTGGATGGAGTCGCGCCGCAGCAGCGAGGCGCGCTTGACCAGGTCGTCGGGGCCGCCGCTGCGGACCACGATGGCGCGCAGGCGCAGGCCGCCGGTCTTCTCGACCAGCAGGCGGGCCAGCAGGCGGCCGATGCGGCCGAAGCCGTACAGGACCACGTCGCGGGGGGCCTGGCGCTCCAGCTTGTTGTCGCCGGTGGCACCGACGACCGCCTCGGCGGTGAAGTCGGCGACGCTCAGGCCGCGGTCGTCGGCGCGGTAGGCGGCGGCGAGCAGGCCCAGGTCGATCTGGGACGGGCCGAGGTCGAGGGCGGCGAGCGCCTGCAGGAACGGGAAGGTCTCGGTGATCGAGAGCTCCTCGCCGGCTATCTGGCGGGCGAAGCGGTGGGTCTTCAGGATGCTGACCACCGACTTGTTCACCAGGGAACGGCTGTGCAGCAGGACGGTCACGTCCCGCTCGCGGTGCAGCCTCCCGATGATCGGGATCATCGACTCCGCGAGCTCCTCGCGGTTCTTCCAGTCCGTGAACACGTCGTCGTTGACAGTCACAATTCAACTTTCGAGGGTAGGCCGAGCTAGGCGCCCCCATGCTAGCTTCGGCGGCACCCTCGGCGGCGGGGTGGTCCCCCCGCTGACCAGCGGTGGTACCCCGCCGGGAGGCCGCCCGGACGTGATCGCGGCCACACCTCCGGCACTCCTCGACCGCTCCGGTGCAGCTCGGTACCGAATCTGACGCCGCATCAGCTCAATTTCGGCCTTCACGGCGCGTGACCAAGGTCACCCACGTCGAATTCGTCACCCCACGGGGTGATGTCTCGTCATTTTCGGCCACTTGGTGTTTGCGGATGGAGGAGAGTGGGAGCCCCGGCCGGGCGGCCGCCCGTGACCGGGGTGCAGGTCCGGCCGTCCGAGGCCGGGCCGCCGCGAGGAAGGGACGGCCGTCCATGCCACACCTGGCCTACCAGCGGGCCGCGCTGGTGTTCACCCTGTTCGACGCCAACGGCAACGGGGTGCTCGACGCCGAGGACTTCGCTCTGATGAGCGAGCGCGTCCTGGAGGTCGCGGAGGACTCTGCGGAGGCCGACCGGCAGGCGCTGGCCGACAGCATCGACAACTACTGGGAGGTGATGGCCAAGACGCTGGACGTCAACGGTGACGGGCTGGTCACCCCCACCGAGTTCCGCGGCTTCGTCCTCAACCCGGAGCTGTTCGGCGCCACCGCCGCCGTGTTCGCCGACGCGTTGGCCAAGCTCGGCGATCCGGACGGCGACGGCCTGATCGAACGGCCGCGCTTCCCTGCCCTGATGACCGCCATCGGCTTCGAGAAGCCCAATATCGAGGCCCTGTTCGACGCCTTCGCCCCGGACGCCACCGATCGGATCACGGTCGAGGTATGGGCCCAGGGCATTCGCGACTACTACTCGCCCGAGAAGGTCGGCATCGCCGGCGACCGCCTGGTCGCGAACCCGGTCTGACCTCTCCACCCGTTGTGAAGGAGCCCGTTTTGACCGCACCGCTCATTGCCCTGGCCGTAGGCCGCGGCACCGGACCGGACCTCGCCCCCGTCTTCGAGCGGGTGCTCCGCCGGATCACCCGACTGCACGGTGTGGAGGCCGAGTTGGTGCGGTCACCTCGGCTCTACCACTCGTACGTCTCGCTGCGCACCGAGTGCGCCGACACCGCCGAGATCGCCCGCCTGACCGCGCTCGACGCCGAGCACTACGAGCGGTTCTGCCGCGAGCAGGCGGCGGCCGGCGTCCGGGCGGTGTTCCGCACCGCGATCAACGCCCAGTCGCTGTACTTGGTGCGCCGGCGGCTGGCCGCCGTCAAGGTCGAACCGCTGTCCGCGAACGGCGCCCGGCTGCTGCTGGTCCGCGACCAGGCGCAGGGCTTCTACACCGGCGACAACCACCACACCCCCGGCACGGTGGTGCGGACCATGGAGTTCAGCCGCGAGGTCACCGGGCAGGTGGTGCGCTACGCGCTCCGCCGGGCCCGCGACCTGTGGCCGGAGGGCCCCGCCCGGGTGCAGATGGCGTACAAGTTCCACCTGCTGGACGGCGCGCTGGACGACTGGCGGGCCGAGCTGTCCGCCGAACTCGGCATCGAGATCGCGCTGTTCCAGCCCGACACCGTCAACCGCAACCTGATCACCCACGGCCCCGAGGACCGCACCGTGCTGGTCGCGGGCAACGAGTGGGCCGACATCATGCACGTGGTGCTGCTCGACCGGTACGGCTCGGAGCGGCAGGAGAATCGTTGCACCGAGAACGTGCACCTCCATCCGGAACTGCACGGGCTCACCGAGTACCAGACGGTGCACGGCTCCGCCGACGACCTGGCCGGCCTCGACACGGTCAACCCGGTCGCCACGATCCGGGCCGCCGCCCGGATCGCCGAACGCCACGCGAACTGCCCCGGCGCGGAGGCCGCCGTGGAGACGGCGCTGGCCGCCGCGCAGGCCCGCGGGGTCTGCACGCCCGACCTCGGCGGCACCGCCGGCACCACCGAGACGGTGGACGCGGTGCTCAAGGAGCTCAGCGTCGCGTTAAAGCCCTTCGTGCCCGCCGCCAGGTCGGGTGCGAGCCGCATCACCGCCGCCTCGGGCACCGACCGGGCGGGCGCCCGATGAGCCCCGACGCCACCCCGACCACAACCCCGACCACAACCCCGATCACCTCGATGACAGCAACGCCGACGATGAACATCCCCACCGGCACGGCCCTGGTGGTCGTCGACCTGCAGAACGACTTCTGCGCGGGCCCGGTCGCCGCCGCCCGCTTCCCCGGCGATCCGGCCCGGCTGGCCCGCGTCGCCGCCCGTACCGCCACCGCCGTCGACCGGGCCCGCGCGCTCGGCGTCGAGGTACTGTTCGTCCGCTTCCTCGGGGACGTCGCCCTCCAGGGGCCGGCCTGGCGGCGGCGCGACGCGGCGCTCGGCAAGCGCCCCAAGTGCCTGGAGGGCAGCTGGGGCGCCGAGTTCCACGCCGCCGTGCCGCGGCCCGGCGAGGCGGTGTTCACCAAGCAGGCCTGCTTCGACGCCTTCCTCGACCCGGCGTTCGAGCCGCACCTGCACGCCCGCGGCATCCAGCACCTGGTGCTGACCGGCCTGTTCGCGGACGTGTGCGTGGACTCCACCGCCCGCACCGCCTTCCAGCGCGGCTTCCACCTCACGGTGCTCCGCGACTGCACGGCCGCACTGCACCTCACCGACCAGGACGTCCTGCGCTTCATGGCGCGGGTGTACGGCGCCCGGATCACCGACCTCGACGACGGGCAGCCCTTCACCCTGCCCGAGCTGCCCGAGGACGCCACGATGCCGGGGTCGTCGGATTTTCCGGAGTCGGCCGACGCGAGCGCCGGGGCGGGCCAGTCGTGACGATGACCGCCACCGTCCTGGACGACCCGGGCGTCACCGCCGGCGTCGGCCGCACCGCCCTGCTGGTCGCGCACGCCCGCGCGTTGGAGGCCCGCCGGCCCGACGCGCTGGCCGTCGACCGCTTCGCCGAGCACTTCGTCCGCGCCGACCCGGGCTGCACCGACTGGCCGCTGCACCCGGACGAGGTCGCCCCGGGCGACCCGCTGTGGGGCCGGCTGGCGAGCTACTTCGCGCTGCGCACCCGGGTGTTGGACGCGCACCTGCTGACGGCCGTCCGGGCCGGGGTGCGCCAGGTGGTGCTGCTCGGCGCGGGGCTGGACTCGCGGGCGTACCGCCTGCCGTGGCCGCCCGGCACCACGGTGTGGGAGCTGGACCGGCCGGAGGTGCTGGCGTTCAAGCAGCGAGTGCTGGACGAGCTGACGGCCGTCCCGTCGGCCTGCCGTCGCACGGTGCCGGTGGATCTGCGCGAGCCGTGGCCGGAGGCGTTGACAGAGGCGGGGCTCGATCCGCGGCTGCCGGTCGCGTGGCTCGCGGAGGGCCTGTTCCTTTACCTGCCGGCGGAGGCCGAGCAGCAGGTGGTGGAGGCGTTGGACACGCTCAGCGCGCCGGGTTCGACGCTGGCGTACGAGGTCAAGCTCGGCCTGGAGGCGGCGACGGTGCGGGCCAGTCCGGTGTACTCGGAGGCCCGGAACCGGATCGGCGTGGACCTGCTGGCGCTGTTCGCGGCCGGGCGGCGCCCGGACACCGCGGCGCGCCTGGGCTCGCTCGGCTGGTCGGTGTCCGTCCGCACGCCGTTCGACCACGGGGCGGGCCTGCCGCGGGCGCCGCGCCCGGAGCCGGACGACGCGCTGGCCGCGAACCGCTGGGTCACCTGCGTCAAGGGCCGCTGAACGCCCGGGGGCGGCCCGGCAGCGTCGACTGCCGGGCCGCCCTTCGCTGTTGGGCGGGCGTGTCAGTACGGCTTCACCAGCACGTGCGCCGCGCCGGGGATGCCGATCTTGAGGAGTTCGTCCTCCTCAGGCGTGGTGGGCGTGCCGGTCTCCTGCTTGAGCACGGCCCGGGACAGCGCCTGGACGAACATGGCGCGCGGGCGGCGGCGCTCCTCCCAGGACTGGAGGGCGGCGGGCACCGTGTCGGCGGCGTCGAGTTCCTGGGCGAGCACCAGGGCGTCCTCGACGGCCATCGCGGCGCCCTGCGCCAGGTGCGGGGTGGAGGCGTGCGCGGCGTCGCCGGCCAGCACCACCCGGCCGACGTGCCAGGGCGCGTCGACGGTGACCTGGGAGATCCGCGAGTAGACCACGGCGGACGGGTCGGTGACGGCGGCGAGGGCCTCGGCGACCGGGCCGGTGAAGCCGGCCAGGCGCTCCTTGAGCTGCTCGTGGGCGCGCTCCGGGTCGGGGCGGAAGTCCTCGTCCTCGGCGACGACGGAGCCCAGGTACATCAGCTCCGGGGTGATCGGGGTGAGCAGCGCCTTCGCGGCCACGTTGCCGGTGCTCATCACGACGCCCTGGACCTCGTCCTGCCGGGGCAGGGTGACGCGCCAGTTGGCGAAGCCCGTGTACTCGGGGCTGAAGCGGTCGCCGTACAGGCGGGTGCGCAGCGGGGAGCCGATGCCGTCGAAGCCGACGACCAGGTCGTAGCGGCCGGTGGTGCCGTCGGAGAGGGTGACGTCCACGCCCTCGCCGTCGTCGGTGAGGTCGGCGATGGTGGTGCCGAAGCGGACGGTCGCGCCGGCCTCGGTGGCGGCCCGGCCGAGGACCTGGGCGAGCGCGGGGCGCGGGATGCCGTTGTTGGCGGGGGCGTCGTCCATCCGCGGCTGCGGGATCTTCGCCAGCGGGTTGCCGGCGGTGTCGCAGATGGTCAGCACCTCCCACTCGTAGCCGACCGCCAGGCACGCGTCGAGGATGCCGAGTTCGCGCATCACGTGCAGGGCGTTGGAGGGCTGGATGATGCCGACGCCGAGGGCGTCGAACTGCTCGCGGAGTTCGGCGATCTCGACGGTGTGGCCGCGGCGGGCCAGTGCGACGGCGAGGCCGAGGCCGCCTATGCCGCCGCCGTGGACGAGGACGCGCAGGGGTGTTGCCATGGGTCTTCTCCGGTGGTTTCGGGGGGAGTTCGGAGGGGGTCAGCCGACCGGCAGCGCCATCAGGTGGTCGACCAGGGCGAGCAGCACGTCCCGGCCGAAGGTCCGGTCGCGGACGTCGCCGACCAGCATCGGCACGTGCGGGTCGAGGTCGAGCGCGGCCCGGATCTCGTCGTCGCTGCGGGTGTTGACGCCGTGGAAGCAGTTGATCGCGACGACGAACGGGATGTTCCGGCTCTCGAAGAAGTCGATCGACGCGAAGCTGCTCTCCAGTCGGCGGGTGTCGGCGATCACCACGCCGCCGAGCGCGCCGTTGACCAGGTCGTTCCACATGAACCAGAAGCGTTCCTGGCCGGGCGTGCCGAACAGGTACACCACCAGCTCGGGGCTGACGGTGATGCGGCCGAAGTCCAGGGCGACGGTGGTGGTGGTCTTCTGGTCGACGCCGGAGAGGTCGTCCACGCCGACGCTGGCGGTGGTGAGGTACTCCTCGGTGCGCAGCGGGGCGACTTCGCTGACGGCGCCGACCAGGGTGGTCTTGCCGACGCCGAAGCCGCCGGCGATCAGGATCTTGACCGCGGCGGCGCCCGCCTGGGTGGTCGTCATCTCAGAGCCTCCTCAGTCCCTCACGTACAGCGGCCAGCAGGCCGCGGTCGGCGCCGCCCGAGGCCCGGGCCACCGAGAGGGGGGCGCGGGCGGTCAGGAGGCCCTGTTCGACGAGGTCGCCGAGCAGGATCTTGGTCACGGACACCGGCAGGTCGAGGTCGGCGGCGACCTCGGCGACGGCGGCGGGGGTGCGGCACCGGCCGAGGATCATGCGGTGCTCGGGCTGCAGCCGGCCCGGCCGGGCCGGCGCGCCGTAGGCGTCGACCGGCTCGGACACGGTGGTCAGCAGGGTGATGAGGGTGAAGTCGTCACGTTCGGGCGCGGTGCGGCCGGCGGTGATGGTGTACGGGCGGACCATGCTGTCCGCGCCGTCGTCGGCCTCCTCGTCCTCCTCCCAGTACGGGCTCACCCGCGCTGCCCGCCCCGGGCGGCGAACGCGTCGAAGTCGCCGCGCTGCGGGGTGGAGAGCTTCTGGCCGACCTGCTGGACCAGGTTGTGCATGGCCAGCGACATGACCTCGGCGTCGACGTCCTGGGAGGCGACGACGGCGAGGTGGGTGCCCTGGCCGGCGGAGATGACGAACAGCCACAGGTCGGCGAGTTCGACGATGACCTGGTGCACGGGGCCGCCGGCGAACAGTTGGCCGACGCCGCGGGCCAGGCTCTGCTGGCCGGTGGCGACGGCGGCGAGGCGTTCGGCGTCGGAGCGGTCGATGGAGCGGGAGTGGCTGACCACGAGGCCGTCGTCGGAGAGCAGGACGGCGAGTCTCGTCCCGGCCACCTGGTCCACCAGGCCGTCCAGCAGCCAGTCGAGGTCCTGGTGGGTGCCGATTGTGCGCGTCATGACCGGTCTTCTCTCGTCGGGATGGTGTGGGTGTTCCAGGTGTCGCCGGGCTCGGGCCGTTCGCCGGACTGCGGTGTGGTGTCCGCGGTCGGCCGGTCGGCTCCGGCCCGCGCCTCTCTGGACCGCCGCTGGAACGCGCCGACCGCCGCTCCGGCCCGTCGGGGGGCCGGCCGGAACAGCGGGTTCTCGTCCCAGCGCGGCGGGGCGGGGGCGGCCGGCGCGGTGGCCGGGTCGATCCGCAGCTCGTCGACCAGGCTGGCCTGGCGGATGCGGCGCGGCAGCGGCGGTTCGGCGCCCGGCAGGGCCGGGGTCAGCGGCACGTACTGGGCGGGCACCGTCGGGGCGGGGGCCGGGTACGTCCCGGGGGCGGGGAACGGGGTGGCCTGCGCGGGCTCGAACGGGGCGGGCTCGAACGGGGCGGGCCGGCCGGGCCGGTTGTCGCCGGCCGTCGGCTCGTACGCCGCCGGCTCGGGCCGGTAGGGCGCGGGCAGCCCGGCGTTCGGCAGCCCGTACGGGGCGACCGCGCCGGTCGGGCCGCCGTACGGCGCGGCATGGTGCTCGGCGGGCGGCAGCACGGTGTCGTACTCGGCGGGCGGCAGCGCGGCGGGGAACGCCTGCGGCTCGTGGCCGGGCGTGCCGTGCTGCTCGACGGACTGGCCGAACGGCTCCTGCTGCGGCTGCGGGTACGGGTCGACGACGCCGTACGGGTCCTGGACGGGCGGGTACGGCAGTTCCTCGGGAGCGGCGTGCAGTTCGAGCAGCGCGTTGTCCCGTTCGGGCGTCCCGGCGAGGCCGGTGACGCCGGCCAGCGCCTGGCCGCGGGAGCGGGTGGGCAGACCGCCGGTGGGCGGCGCGGCGACCAGGACCGGGCGGGCCGTCGGGTCGGGGACGATCAGCTCGTCGGGGACGAGCACGACGACGCGGGTGCCGCCGAACGCGGACTGGCGGAACTCGATCCGCAGGCCGATCTGGTCGGCGAGCCGGGCGACCACGTAGAAGCCGAGGCGGATGTCGTCGCCGCGGGCCAGCACGTCGGCCTTGGGCGGACGGGTCATCAGCGCGTTGGCTTCGTCGATCTGTTCGTCGTCCATGCCGAGGCCGCGGTCCTCGATCTCGACGGCGATGCCGCGGCTGACCCGGCCGGCCCGGACCTCGACCGGGTTCGGCGGGCGGGAGAACATGAGGGCGTTCTCGATCAGCTCGGCGAGCACGTGGGCAACCGGGCCGACGGCGCGCTCGGACAGCCAGGGGCTGCCGTCGAGGTCGATGACGACCCGTCGGTAGTCCTGGACCTCGCCCTGGGCGGCGCGCATCACGTCCAGCAGCGGGACGGGCTTGCGCCAGCGGCGGTGCGGGGCGCCGCCGGCCAGGATGACCAGGTTCTCCTCGTAGCGGCGCAGGCGCGCGGTGAGGTGGTCGAGGTCGAACAGGCCTTCCAGGATCTCCGGGTCCTCGTGCTTGCGCTCCAACTCGGAGAGCTTCTTCAGCTGCTGACCGATCAGCAGCTGGGTGCGGCGGGCGATGCGCTGGAGCAGCCGCTCGTAGGCCCGGTGCTGCTCGGCCTGCGCGACGGCGGCCTGCAGGGCGCTGGTGCGGGCCAGGTTGAACGCCTCGCCGAGCTTGGCGAGTTCGTCCTCGGTGTGGGCCCACGGGTCGGCCTCGATGGCGCGGGCCTTCTCCTCGACGTCGATCTGTTCGCCGTTGCCGAGCCGCTCGACCACCTCGGGCAGCGAGTTCTCCAGTTCCTCGGCCTGCTGGTGGAGGCCGCCGATGCGGCGGCGCAGCGTGCGGGTGAGGCGCCAGCTGGTGAGGCCGACGGAGACGAGGGCGATCAGGCCGGCGAGGGTGGTGAGGCCCAGGCGGACGGCGAGGTCGATGGTGATGCGCTTGGCCTTCGACACGATGTCCGCGGTGCGGAACTCCATCAGGTCGATGAGCTGCGGGTTGACGGCGTCCATCGACTGGCGCCAGGCGTCCTTGTCGGTGGCGAGGGCGATCCGGCCGTTGCGGTCGGGCGCGGCGGGCTTCAGCAGGTCCTGCTCGGCGCGGCCCTTGGCCTGCCAGGACGGGCTGTCGACGATGTGCTGCCACATCGCGCTCTGCTTGGCGTCCAGGCTGGGTGCGACCTTGGTGTCGAACTGGAAGACCTGTTCGGAAATGGCCTGCCGGACCTGCTGGTAGTCCTCGACGCTCAGCGAGCCGGTCGGCCAGCCGCGGGCGAGCAGCGCGTCGGAGCGGGAGATCATCTCCTTGGCCCAGAACAGGTCGACGAGCGGCGCGGAGACGGTGGTGATCCGGCCGTCGTCGACGTGGCTGAGGGCGCCGAACAGCCGCAGGTCCACCGCGATCAGGTCGGTGTAGTAGGTGTACACCGTGGCCTGCTGCTGGTCGCTGCCGCTGTCCACCAGGGCGCGCTGCGCGGGCAGCTGGTTGATCGCCGCCCGGGCGTCGCGGACGGCATCGCGGACTTCCTGCGGCGCGCTGCCGGCCTCGACGCCGGACAGCTTCTGGAAGGTGGCGACGGCCTCGTCGGTCTTGGCGCGCTGGCTGCGCAGCGCGTCGCTGACTCCGGCGTGCCCGGCGAGGGATTCGGCGCTCAGGCGCCGTTCCTCCTGCAGGTTGTAGTACACGATGTTGGACGGCTGTCCGGCCTGTTCCGCGAGCATGCCTTGGGCGGCCAGTCGCTGGAAGGAGTACAAAAGCTGTCCGCTGGTGACCGCCCACAGGGCGGCCAGCGCCACCGCAGGGACGATGGCCAGCACGAGCAGGGTCGCTCGGAGCGACAGCCGGCCCTTGGTGATCCGCCGAGGCGCGCGCGTGCGCAGGACATTCTCCTTGGGGGCGACGCCAGTCGTTCAGAACTGGTCGAATCTGATGAGGACTCTGACGGAGGGATCTTAGTATCACCCCCATAACAGCCCCAAAGCCGCCATGGCGGCTCGGTGCCCGCACGGCACCGCGGCAGTTCCCCAACGTCCCTACCGGCCAGGCGCGATGAGCCGCCCGAGGATCAACTCAACGCTGCTCGGCGGCTGTTCACTGCCCGCCGATACTGGATCGCGCGAACTGCCTGCCCCCGCACCGGCCCTGAGGACCTGACCGACACCGGAGCGGCTCGCGGACCATCCGTCAGGCCGCCGGCCGAGCCGTTTCGGAGTCTAGCGTTCCCCTCAGCACACTGTGCAGTGACTCCGTCACAACTTCACGGAAACTGAACATGAACGGCCGGAATCGTCCCGAACCGTCCGGAAATCGCCGATATCGGTCGGCGGCCCAGGTCTTGATGCCGACTCATCTACCGACCGGTCAGGAGCCGCTCCCGCCGCGGGTCGCCGGTCCGAGTTCGGCGATCAGCCGGCGGTAGGTCTCGAACGCGGCCTTGCGGGTGTGGTCGTCGCGCAGCAGGCCGAAGCCGTGGAACAGGGTGTCGCCGCGACTGTCGGCGTCGCGCAGTGCGAACAGGGTGTACCCGTCGAGGTTCAGCGCCGCCGCCTGCCCGGCGACCGTCCGGACCACCGTCTCCAGCGTCCGGGCCTGGGCCTGCTCCGACCGTCCGGGCCCGGTCGGCCAGCCGTTCTCGCAGATCCGGATCGGCACCGTCGCCGGGATGCCGGCCTTGGGCAGGTCGGTGTGCCGGAAGCCGTGCAGCACCCAGGCCACGCCGTCCGCCAGCCGCTCCGCCGGGACGGGGGTGAACACGTCCGGGAAGAAGTCCAGGCCGACGTAGTCGAGGGCGTCCAGGAAGCGGGCGTCGGCGAGTGCGCCGAGCGCGTCCCAGAACGGTGCGGCCGGGCCGAAGGACGGCACCGCGTTGAAGCCGACCTCGGCGGACAGGCCGAGCGTGCGCACCTCCTCCTTGGCGGCGACCACGCCCGCCACCAGGGCCTCCCGCACGCCCGGGATGCTGCCGTCCAGCACCGGCAGGTCCGCGTTGGGCTCCTCGCAGATCTGCACCGAGCCGAGCCGCGCCCCGAGAGCGCGCACCTGCCCGCGCACGTACCGCTCCCAGCCGTCGCGACTGCCGGTCGGCTCGCGGAACTGCAGCACCAGGTCGACCTTCCGCCCCGGCCGCCCGAGGTACGCCTCCCAGCCGTCCGGGGTCTGCCCCGGCGCGGTGACGGTGGACGCGAAGGACCGGTAGACGCGGACCAGGAACTCCGGCTCCGCGCCCTGCAGGTCGTCCAGTGCCTCCGCCACCCGCCGGGGGTCGTCGGGGCTGACGGGGTGGACGATCCCCTGCTCGCCGCCGAGCAGCGCCCCCGGGTAGATGCCGAACCTGAACTGCCGCCGCGCGTCGCTCATGGGGCCCCCTCGGGCGGTATTTTTGGTGTGCCACCAATTTTTCAGTGACTCTACCATTGGGGCGGCCGGGACCGGGGCCTGTCCGGCCTAGCATGGGCGGCATGGGCCTTCGTGAGACCAAGAAGCAGCAGACCCGGACCGCCATCGCGGACGCCGCGCTGCCGCTGTTTCTCGACCGCGGCTTCGACCAGGTCACCGTCGCGGAGGTCGCCCGGCACGCGAACGTCTCCACCAATACGGTCTTCAACTACTTCGCCACCAAGGAGGACCTGTTCTTCGACCGGCAGGCCGAGGTCGAGGCGCACCTGGCCACCGTGGTCCTCGAACGCCCGCCCGGCGCCTGCCCCGTGGCGGCCCTCCGCGACGACCTGCGCGCCACGCTGGCGGGCTCCGCCGGTCCCGCGCTCCGCCTGCACCCCGGCACCGCCGCGTTCTTCCGCGCCGTCGAGGCCAGCCCCGCGCTGCGTGCCCGCGAACGCGAGATGGCCGAGCACGCCGAGGCTGCTCTCGCCGCCGCGCTGCCGCCGTCCCCCGCCACGCCGTTCCTGGCCGCCGCGCTCGCCGCCACCCACCGCGCCGCGCTGCGCGAACTGCGCCGCCGCGTGCTGGCCGGCGAGTCGCCGCACACCGTCGCCGACGACCTGGCGACGACGAGCGCCACCGCCCACGACCTGCTCTGCCGCTGCCCGCAACACCCCTGACGGGGACGTCGCCGCACGGCGGCGACCTCCATGGGCCCGGCCCGCGCGGCGCGGGCCGGGCAGCGGCCGGCAGTGCACCCGGACCCGGCCGGGAGGTCCGCCGAGGATCTCCGCCCTCGAACGCTCGGAATCGCCCAGAACAGTCCGAGAATCGCCCAGAACGATCCGTTCCGCTCCTCCGTGCCGAGCTCTTGACGCCGCTCCACCTGCCGACCGGTCGGCTCCCGTTCCCTCCGGGCGCGGGTCCGGCTACTGGTCGCGCGCGCCCAGCGCCTCGACCGGATCCCTGCGCAGCGCCAGCCGACTGGTGAGCAGCACGGTGCCGACGCCCAGCACGGCGGCCCCGCCGAGCACCGCGGCCACCGGACCCGCGGGCAGCGACAGCGCGGCGGCGCCCGTGAGCGAGAGACTGACCGGGACCAGGACCGCAGCCGCGACCGCAGCACCGAGGACGAGCGCCACGACGACCGTGATCCCGCCCTCCCATGCCATCATCCGCAGCACCTGACGGTCCGTCGCACCCACCAGCCGCAGCAGCGCGAACTCGCGCAGCCGCTCGGTGGTGCTCATCACCAGCGTGTTGACCACCGCGATGGCGGCGAACAGGCCGATCACCCCGAGCAGCAGCCGGCCGACCGCGGTGGCCGACTCCTGCTGCCGCCGGCGCTCCGCGTCGTAGGCGGCCCGGTCGGTGGACCGCGCCATCGGATAGTCGGCGCGCAGGCGCCGAAGCCCCTCGCCCAGCTGCCCGGGGTCGGCGCCGGGCTGGGAGCGGACCAGCACGGTCGGCGCGAGCGGGTCCCGCGTGTGGGCGGCGGCGAACTCCGCGGGCAGCAGGGCGTCCGCGAACCGGACGTCACGGTCGTAGACGGCGGCGACCGTGGCCCTGCTGCTGGTGCCGTCCTGCCACTCGACCCGGACGGTGCCGCCGAGGTGCGCGTCGAGCCTCTCGAACGCGCGCCGTCCCAGGGCGATGGACTCGCCGCGCAGCTCGCGCAACGAGCCCGCCGTCACCCCCGGGTCGACCAGCTGCTCCAGGTCCTGCGGGTCGACGATCCGGGCGTCCGCCCAGGCGCCGGGGCTTCCGGTGCGGCCATGCACCACCACCCCGCTGGGCACCATCGCGCCGACCGCCGCGACGCCCGGCAACTGCCGTACCGCGCCGACGAATTCCGGCGGCAGGCCGATGCCGTCCGCCTGGACCACCTGGTCGGCCAGCAGCCGCCGGCCGTCCTCGGCCAGCTGGGCCTGCGCCTTGACCACCGGGACGAACAGCACCGTGCCGGTGAACGCCACCGCCAGCACCAGCGGGGTGACGGCGCCGGCGAAGCGCCGGTACTGGGACCGCAGCGCGGCGGAGGCGAGGAAGCCCGCGACCGGGAAGACCCGGCCCACCGGCCCGCCGATCGCCGCACCGGCGAGCCGACCGATCAGCGGCCCGAGCAGCGCGACGCCGAGCAGCAGCGCCAGCACCATGCCCTCCGCCGTGCCCGCCCCGCCCCGGCTCCCCGCCGAGCCGGTCAGCACCGCACCGCACACGCCGAGCGTCGCCAGGCCGAGGGCGATCCGGACCAGGCCCGGCCGGGACGGGGGCACGGCGGCGTCGCGCAGCGCCCGGGTGGGGTCGACCGCGGCGGCCCGGCGCGCGGCGGCCCGAACGGCCAGCTGCGCGGTCACGGCCACGACGCCGAGGACGATCAGCGGGGCGGTCGGGCCGACGTGCAGCGGCACGCCCGGGCCGACCACGCCGCGGTCGACCAGTTCCGTGCGCAGCACGGCGGCGAGGCCGATCCCGAGCGGGACGCCGACGACCGCCGCCGCGGCGGTCAGCACCAGCGTCTCCGCGGCGATCATCCGCCGCACCTGTCCGGGGGTGGCGCCGACCGCCCGGAGCAGGGCCGTCTCGCGCAGCCGCTGCTGGACGGAGAGCGCGAGCGTCCCCGCCACCGCGAAGGCCGCGACCAGCAGCGACAGCACGCCCATCGTCCCGGCGAGCGAGGAGAGGCCGTCCGCCGGTCCGTGGAAGCCGAAGAACTCCACCTCGGCCCGGGCGTCGCCGGTGTGGACCACGGCCCCGGAGGGTTCGCTGTCGTCGGCCCGCGACCCGCCCAGCAGGTCCTTGGCCCGGTCGGCCAGCGCCGGCAGGTCCGTGCCGTCCTCGACCTGGATGCCGATCACGTCCGCGCCGGTGGTGGTGCCGGCCAGCCGCTGCGCCCGCTCGGGGTGGAAGAACAGGGTGCTCTGGCGGGCCGGCGTGCGAGGCGGTTCGGCCAGTCCGACCACGGTGTAGCTGTGCGGGGCCTCGGTGGTGGCCAGCCGGACGCTGCCGCCGGTGGTGACCCCGGCCCGGGCGGCGGTGGCGGTGTCCAGCACCACCTCGTCCGGCCCGGTCGGCTCGCGGCCGGCGGACAGCCGGTACGGCCCGAGGTCCGCACTGGTCCAGGAGTGGCCGAGCGAGGGGCCGCCCCGAGGGCCCGCCAGGACCTCGCCCGAGGCGGTGATCACCGCCGCCGGGAAGGAGACCTCCGGTCGGACGGACCGGACTCCCGGCAGCTCGGCGAGCGGGTCGATCAGCCGTCCGGCGTCGGGGATGCGGGTGGTCCCGCTGATCACCAGCGGGGCCGCCGCGTAGCGTTCGGTGAGCGGGCCCACCCGCAGTGCGGACTCCAGCAGGACGCCGCAGCCGACCGTCAGGGTCAGGGCGGAGGCGAGGGCGACGAACGCGCCCGCGAAGCCCGCCTTCCGGGCGCGCACGGTCTGCCAAGCAAGCGTCAGCATCCCGTCACCGCTTTCCGAGCAGGGTCATCCGTTCGGCGACCCGTTCGGGCGTCGGCCGCTCCAGGGTCTCGACGAAGGAGCCGTCCGCGAGGAAGTGCACCCGGTCCGCTCGGGACGCCGCCACCGGGTCGTGCGTCACCATGATCACGGTCTCGCCCAGGTCGTCCACCACCTGGCGCAGCAGCCGCAGCACCTCGGTCCCGGTGCCGCTGTCCAGTGCGCCGGTGGGCTCGTCCGCGAAGACCACGTCGGGGCGGGTCACCAGGGCCCGGGCGATCGCCACCCGCTGCTGCTGGCCGCCGGACAGCTGGGCGGGCAGGTGCCGCACCCGCTCGGCCAGCCCGGTCCGTTCGACGATCTCCGCCAGCCACGCCCGGTCCGCGCGGCGGCGGGCCAGTCGCAGCGGCAGGGTGATGTTCTGTTCCGCCGTCAGCGACGGCAGCAGGTTGAAGGCCTGGAAGACGAAGCCGACCCGTTCCCGGCGCAGCACCGTCAGCTGCTTCGCGGTCAGCCCCGCCAGGTCCTGTCCGGCCAGCCGGACCTGCCCGGAGGTCGGCCGGTCGAGTCCGGCGGCGCAGTGCAGGAAGGTGCTCTTCCCGGAGCCGGACGGCCCCATGACCGCCGTGAACCCGCCGCGCGGGAACTCCATCGACACCTCACGCAGGGCGTGCACGACCCCCGTCCCCCGCCCGTACACCTTGCTCACCGCATCGAGCCGGACCGCCGTGTCCGGACCGTGCACAGCCCGGCTCTGCTCCGCCCCACCGGAATCCGTAGTACGCGAGAAAACCTGAATCCCCTCCATCGGCACCCCGCCCGCCCCCTGATGACGGCCAGCCTAACCAGCGCGCGGCCCGACTCCCCCTCCGGTGCGGTTTCACTCGGGGACGAACCGGACACCCTGCGGACGAACGGACATCCCGCAGGACGAAGGCGGTACGGCATGGAACTCCCCAGCGTGCTCGGCGTGTTCGCACATCCGGACGACGAATCCCTCTCCGCCGGCGGCCTGCTCGCCCGGCACGCCGAGTCCGGGGCCCGGACGGCCGTGGTGACGGCCACCTGGGCGGAGGGGACTCATCGGATTCCCGAACTCACGCGGGCGCTCGGCGAGTTGGGGGCGGGCCGGCCACGTCTGCTCGGCTGGGCGGACGCCAAGGTCCCCGACTCCGCGCCGGGGCGGGCCCGGCTGCTGGACTGCCCTTTGGAGGAGTCCGTGACCCAACTGGTCTGCCACCTAAGGGAGTTCCGACCCGAGTGGGTCGTCACGCACGACGCGTACGGCGGCCTGACGGGCCACCCCGACCATCGGCACACCCACCGCCTGACGGTGCTCGCCGTCCACGCCGCATCCCTGCCCGGCCTGTACCCCGAACTCGGCGACCCCTGGCCGGTCCGCCGTCTCCTGCTGGCCACCCACCCGCACAGCGCCGCAGCGGAGTTGGGCCATCTGCTGCTGCGTCCCGGCCGCACCGGGCACAGTGTCCCCGACGCCACGGTCGAGTCCCTGGACGTCACGCCGTGGCTCCCCCGCAAACTCGCCGCCGTCTTCGCCCACCGCTCCGAGGTCGTCCGCGGCGCCCTCCCCGGCCGCCTCGCCGCGGCCCCGCCCGCCGTCCGCGAGCTGCTGATGGGGACGGAGTGGTACCAGCCCCACCCGTTGGCAATTGAGCGGCGGACGGCCCGCGGCGTCTGCTAGAGAATCGACATGACTCCTCTCCCCGCCCTCACCGTCCGCCGTGCCGACGCCGCCGACCGCCCCACCGTGGAGCGGCTCTGGCTGATGTTCAGCCACGACCTGTCGGAGTTCCGCGGCCACCTGCCCAACCCGGACGGCTCCTTCCACGACGGCTGGCTCCAGTCGGCCTTCTCCGATCCCGACTGGGCCCCCTACCTGCTGACTGCCGACGCCGACGCCCCCGTCGGCTTCGCCTTCGTCCGCGGCCTGACCGGCCCCGTCCGCGGGCTCAACAGTTTCTTCGTCGTCCGCGGCGCACGACGTTCCGGCCTCGGCCTGCACGCCGTCCGGCAGATCGTCGCCCTTCACCCGGGCCGCTGGCAGATCGCCTTCCAGGACGCCAACGCTCCCGCCGCCCGCTTCTGGCGCACCGCCGCCGCCCACCTCGCCGGCACTGCCTGGACCGAGGAGCTCCGCCCGGTCCCCGGCCGCCCCGAACTCGCCCCGGACTCCTGGATCTCCTTCACCACCGCCTGACCGCCCGCGCAGCGAGCCCCGCACCGCCCGCACAGCGAGCCCCGCACCGGCCCCCACGGGGAGCCCCGCGGCGACCCTGCACCGCCCGCCCCGGCACCTCCGCACTTGACGTGGCATCGACCAGCAGAGAAGGTGATCGGCACCATCTGACATGTTGCGTGTGAAATTACACTGCCCGCCGCAGGCAAGGGAGGGCCGACCCGTGGAGTTGGAGTTGCGGCACTTGCGGGTGCTGTGCGCGATCGCCGACACCGGGAGTGTGGGGCGGGCGGCGGTGGCCATCGGCGCGTCGCAGCCGGCCACCAGTACTCAGTTGCGGCGGATCGAGCGACATCTGGGCGCCGTCGTGTTCGATCGGACGGCGACCGGTGTCGTGCCGACGACGTTCGGGGCGGAGGTCCTCGCCGCCGCCCGCGAGGTGCTGTCCCGGGTGGATCGGCTGGGCCACACCGTCGCGGTCGGCGGCGGGCGCCCGCACCGCGAGCTGCGGGTCGCCGTCGACTGTTCGGCGCTGCTGCCGGGCACGCTGGCCCGCGCCCGCCAGCTCCACCCGGAGCTGCGTTTCGCCCTCCCCTCCGCCCCGGACGAGCCGTTCGATCTGGCGCTGACCCTCGACCATCCCGACTCCGGTCTGCGCCCGACGCCCACGCTCGCCGCGCGCGCCCTCGCCACCGAGCCGGTGTTCGTCGCACTGTCGGCCACCCACCCGCTCCGCCACCACGCCGAGCCCGCGCTCGCCGATCTGGCCGCCGAGACCTGGCTGCTGCCGACCGCCGACCGCACCGCCCTGCGGGCGGCCTGCGCGTCGGCGGGTTTCGCCCCGACCACCGCGCATCAACTCCCGTACGGCAGGAAGGAGGTGCTCGATCTGGTCGCGGCCGGTCTGGGTGCGGCGCTCGTCCCGGCCAGCACGCCGCCCAACCCGGGAACGGTGATCAAGCCGCTGCTCGGCGCACCGCTCTGGCTGCGGTACGTGATGCTGTGGCGCCGGGCCACTCTCGGTCCGGCGCTCGCGGACACCCTGTTCGGCGCCGCCACCGCCGCCTACCGTGAACTCGCCGCCGGGGCACCGCACTTGCACGCCTGGGCGGGCCGGACGTTCCGTCCCCCGCGGGCCTGACGGCATCCCCGGACGCCAAGAACTCCCCGCCGGTGTTATGCCGCCCCAGTGCAATGTCATATGACCTGTGACATTGTTCTGACCCTCGCTCCGATGCCACGATTCATGCGCCCCACCGTGTTTCCCCCCTCCCCCAGCACTCCCCCACAGGAGAAGCAGTGCGCGTGCGCATATCCCTCCCCGCGCTGGCGGCCGGCCTGTTGGCCGGCTGTGCGACGGCAGCCACCCTGCTGCCCGCCCCCGCCTTCGCGGCCACCCCCGCACAGCCGAAGGCCGTGTCCGCCCAGCCGGCCGCGTCCGCCGCCGCCGACCGCAACGCTCCCGGCGGCGCCGTCCCCAAGCCGCTCGGCCCGATCGTCGCGGCCGCCCCGGAGTCCCACGCTCCGGTCTCCGCCCCGCTGCCGCCGGCCCTGCTCGGCCAGGTGGTGATGGGTCAGCCGGCCGGCACCACCGTCCAGACCACGCCCCGTCCGGCCGCGAAGCAGCAGGCCGGCCCGAAGGCGCTCGCCGGCTCGCTGGCCGCGCAGACCTGCACCCCGGCCGACTTCGGCAGCCGCTCCGGCGCGGACCTGGTGGCGTACGTCAAGGGTTCGACCACGGCCTGCATCGGCACGCTGTACAACGTGACGGGCACCGACGCCGGCGCGATCTTCAAGCAGGCGAACATGCTGACCGTCGCCGCCGCCTTCAAGTCCCTGGCCGCGACGTACGACGGCACCAACAACGCCAACATCCTGCAACTGGTGCAGTTCCTGCGGGCCGGCTACTACGTCCAGTCGTACAACGCGGACGCGGTCGGCAGCTACGACTCGACGCTGACCGCCGCCACCAAGGCCGGCCTGGACACGTTCTTCGCCGGGCAGCACTGGACGGACGTCTCGGACGCCAACGGCATCGTGCTGTACGACGTCCTGGTGCTCACCGACAGCGCCAACATCCAGGCCAGTTACCTGAACACGTACAAGCAGGTGCTGAACGGCTACAACAACAGCTACAACGCGTACCCGAAGATGGTGAACGCGGTCAACGCGGTGCTGTTCGCCCCGCTGTGGCGCGCCAACTGGAACCCGGACTTCGTCAACGCGCTGAACGCCGACACCAGCCTGATCACCACGCTCGGCAACTTCACCCTGAACCACAAGGACCTGCTGGGCACCGGCAACTCCTTCCTGGACGTCAACGCGGGCAACGACCTGGCCCGGATGTCCGGCGACAGCCCCACCGTCGAGGCCGCGACCCGGCCGCTGATCAAGCAGATCCTCGACTCGACGCCGATCGCCGGCCCGGGCGGCCCGCTGTACGTGCACGCGGCGTTCCAGTCCAACGAGTTCAACCGCGCCCAGTGTGCGACGTTCGGCATCTGCGACCTGCCGAACAAGCTGATCGACGCGGTGCTGCCGAACGTCCTGGTCTGCGACAACAAGACGCTGCGCGCCCAGGCGCTGACGGTCGCCCAGCTGCAGCCGGTGTGCGAGAGCCTGCGCGGCGAGGACGCGTACTTCCACAACCTGGTCAAGGACAACGGCCCGATCCCGGGCCAGTACGGCTCCACCCTGGACCTGCCGGTGTTCGCCAGCGCGGCCGACTACCAGACCTACTCGTGGGCGATCTGGAACAACGCCACCGACAACGGCGGCGTCACCCTCATGGATCCCACCGACCCGGCCAACAAGCCGGTGGCGATCATGTACCAGAAGTCGTGGAACGACGACTTCCCGGGCAACGTGTGGAACCTCAACCACGAGTACACGCACTACCTCGACAACATCTACGACATGAAGGGCAACTTCAAGACCGAGACGTCCGTCCCGGACATCTGGTGGATCGAAGGCCTCGCCGAGTACGAGTCGTACGGCTACCGGGGTGTGACCGACACCCAGGCGATGACCGAGGCCGCCAAGCACACCTACAAGCTCAGCACGATCTTCCAGAACACGTACAACAACTCCGACTCCACCCGGGTCTACCCGTGGGGTTACCTCGCCGTGCGCTACATGATGGAGAAGCACCCGGCGGACGTCTACAACATGCTCGGCCACTTCCGCACCGGTGACTACCAGGGCGGGTACGCGGTCTACAACGGCCTCGGCACCTCCTACGACGCCGACTTCGACGCCTGGCTGAACCAGTGCGCCGCCGGCGCGTGCTTCGCCACCGGCCCGACCGCGCTCTTCGACCAGTCGGTGAACGGCGCGACGGTGAGCCTCACGGACCGCTCCGTGGTCACCAACTCGCCCGCGAAGATCGTCTCCTGGCACTGGACCTTCGGTGACGGCAGCTCCTCCGACGAGCGCAACCCGTCGCACACCTACGCCGCGGCCGGCACCTACACCGTCGCCCTGACCGTCACCGACTCCACCGGCCGCTCCACCGCGACCCCGGCCGGCGTCACCGTCAAGACCGGCGGCAACGGCGGCGGCACCACCCTGCCGACCTGTACCGAGCAGCGCGCCGACGCGATGGGCCAGAACTGCCAGCGCACCGGCCGCACCCGCGCCGCCGGCAACGTCGACTACCTGTACGTCTACCTGCCCGCCGGCACCAGCACCCTGAAGATCACCACCACCGGCGGCACCGGCACCGCGTACCTGTACTACAACGACGCCACCTGGGCCTCCCCCAGCGCCTTCACCGCCTCCTCCACCACCCCCAACTCCACCGCCCAGTCCATCACCGTCACCAACGCCACGGCCGGCTACCGCTACCTGAGCCTCTACGCCGCCACCGACTTCACCGACGTGACCGTCGCCACCCAGTTCTGACCCCAGATCCCCCACCCAATGACGGGCAGTCGCGGCCACCCAGGCCACGACTGCCCGTCAACGGTTTCCCCACCCGACCGGCACTCCGGCTGTCAGGGCGTCAGGTGCGGCCGCGGACCAGGGGGAGGAAGACCTCGTCGACGATTTCCACCAGGATCTGGTCGGGGACGGCCGGGGTGCCGCGGAGGAGGTATTCGGTGCGGAGGAGGGCCATGGGGGTGGCGGCGACGCGGGGGTGGAGGGCGGCGGTGGGGGCCTCGCCTCGGGCGGTGGCGCGGGTGAGGACGGTGAGCCAGGCTTCGTCGAGGGGGTCGGGGCGGTCGGGGTCGCGGAGTTCGGCGAGGAGTTCGGGGGCGCCGCCGGCCGCCGTGAGGAGTCCGCGGAGGATCTCGCCGTACGGGGAGGACCAGGTGCGGTTGGCGCGGCGCAGCAGGTCGAGGGCGTCTTCGCGGAGGCTGCCGGTGTCGGGCGGCCGGGTCTCGGCGGCGGCGAGTCGGCGGTAGGCGGCGATGCCGAGGGCGGTGCGGTGGGGCCAACGCCGGTACAGGGCGTTCTTGTTGGTGCCGGCGCGGCGGGCGACCTCGTCCATGGTGAGTCCGGCGACGCCCTGTTCGAGGAGGAGTTCGCCGGCCGCGGCGAGGATCGCGTCCTCGAGTTCGGCGCCGCGCCGTCTGGTCGCTGCCACCTGCCCACCTCCCGCTGATCGTCTGCCGGCTTGCCGGTCCACCGGTCGGCCCGTCTCCGTGCGAATGGTACGTCCCGGCCGAAAGAAGGTACCGGCCGTACCCCATCAGACGTAAGGTACGACCAGTACCCTACTTCGCGAGGAGAGGACGGCTTCGCCGTGCGCGTTTTCGGCATCACCTACGACACCGGTTTCCGCAGCACCGCCCGCGTCACCACCCGGGAACCCTTCGACCCCGAGACGGTCCGCCGCGAGATGCTGGTGATCCGTCAGGAACTGCACTGCGACGCGGTGCGCATCACCGGCGCCGAGCCGGACCGGCTGGAGGTCGCCGCCCGGTTCGCCGCCGACGCCGGCCTGGAGGTCTGGTTCTCGCCGTTCACCAACGGGCTCACCCAGCCGCAGCTGTTCGACCTGCTGGTCGACTGCGCCGGCCGCGCCGAGAAGCTGCGGGCCGCCGGCGCCGAGGTGGTGCTGCTCACCGGCTCCGAGATCTCGCTGTTCACGGACGGCTTCCTGCCCGGCGACGACTTTCTCGCCCGCGCCGCCGTCCTCGCCGACCAGGACCGTTTCCGCGCCCTGCTGCCCGAACTGCACCGCACCCTGAACGCCTTCCTGGCCCGCGTCCTGGCTGCGGTCAGGCCGCTCTTCGGCGGGCGGATCGGCTACGCCTCGCTGCCGTTCGAGGGCATCGACTGGACCGCGTTCGACGTGGTCGCCACCGACGCGGGCTACCGCGACGCCACCAACGCCGAGCAGCTCGCCCCGGGCCTGCGCGCCCTCACCGGACTGGGCCGGCCCGCCGCCGTCACCGAGTTCGGCTGCGGGAGCTTCACCGGCGCCGCCGCACTCGGTGCCCGCGGCGACCGCGCCGTGGTTTTCGACGAGCACGGCCACGCCCTCCGCTTCGCCGAGCCGCTCGTCCGCGACGAGCAGGAGCAGGCCGCCTACCTGCTCGACCTGCTCGCGGTCTTCGAGGACTCCGGCCTGGACGCCGCGTTCGTGCAGACCTTCGCCCACTACCACCTGCCCGGCTCCGACGACCCGGACCGGGACTTCGACCGCGCGTCCTTCGGCATCGTCCGCCTGCTCCCGCCCGGCCGCCCCTCCGCCACTCACCCCGGCCTGCCGTGGGAACCCAAGGCCGCCTTCCACGCCCTCGCCGCCCACGGCCGCGACCGCGAAACCGCCCACGCCCACGCCCACGCCGACGAGAACGGCCGCGACCGCCACTGAGCCCTCGGCCGCCTGTCGGCGCTGTGCGGGACACTCGCGCCACGAAATCCCGTACGGCCGGCATGTGGTGGGGCACCGCCGTCGTCGCCGCGTCCCCGCAGGGCCCGTTCCTGGTGTTCCAGCAGGCCGACGGCTACCGTCGCCCGGTCTGACCCCCGGTCGAGGGGCGGCAGCGCCCGATGATGCACCTCGACTTCCAGCTCGGCGATCTCGACGCCGCCGCGGCCCTCGCCCTCGGTGCGACGCTCGCCGAGCACCAGCCGCAGCCCCACGTCCGGGTCCTGTTCGACCCGGCCGGCCACCCGTTCTGCCTCTGCCGCGACCCCGCCTGACGGCCCGCCGCGCGTCCGCCGGGCCCGCGATGGCGGAAAAGGTGGGGCATCCGTCATTGCTGCCGTCGTGGGCCGCTGCGAGGCTGGTCGCATGGCCGATCACAGCGTGCTCATCGTGCTCTTCGACGGGGTGCAGAGCCTGGACGTCACCGGCCCGCTGGAGGTGCTCGCGGCCTCGGCCCGCTACCGGATCCGCACCGCCTCGCCGGGCGGGCTCCCGGTGCGGACCGGCAGCGGGCTGGGCCTGCTGCCGGACGAGGACCTCGCGGACGCCGGACCGCCGCACACCCTGATCGTCCCCGGCGGCCCGGGCACCCGGCAGCCCGATCCCGAACTCGTCGCCCGGATCAGCGAGTTGGCGAAGGGCGCCGAACGCGTGACGTCGGTCTGCACGGGCGCGTTCCTGCTCGCCGAGGCGGGTCTGCTGGCCGGGCGGCGGGCCACCACGCACTGGTCGATGTGCGAGGCGCTGGCCCACCGGTACCCGGACGTCACCGTCGATCCCGACCCGATCCACGTCCGCGACGGGCGGGTGATCACCTCCGCCGGGGTGACGGCCGGCATCGACCTGGCGCTCGCCCTGGTCGAGGAGGACCACGGCCGGGAGCTCGCCCTCGGCATCGCCCGGCACCTGGTGATGTTCCTGCGCCGCCCGGGCGGCCAGGCCCAGTTCTCCACCCAGCTGTCCGCCCAACTCGCCGTCCGCAGACCGCTGCGCGACGTGCAGCGCTGGATCACCGAGCACCCGGACGACGACCTGTCCGTCGAGGCGCTGGCCCGCCGGGCCTCGCTGTCGCCGCGCCAGTTCACCCGGGCGTTCGCCGCCGAGACCGGCACCACCCCCGGCCGCTACGTGGACGGCGTGCGGCTGGAGGCGGCCCGCCGCCGGCTGGAGGACGGCGACGAGGGCATCGAGCAGGTCGCCCGCCGCAGCGGCTACGGCACCCCGGAGGCGATGCGTCGCGCCTTCGCCCGCACGCTGGCCGTCAGCCCGATCGACTACCGACGACGTTTCCGCAGCAGGCCCTGACCTCAGCGAACCCCGCCCGCACCAGGCCCTGACCGCAGCAAGCCCCCACCTCAGCAAGCCCTGACCGCAGCAAGCCCCGACCGATCGTGACGAACCGCCGGAGAGGCACCCCGATGAAGATCGCCATCCTGCTCTACGACCGTTTCACCTCGCTGGACGCCGTCGGCCCGTACGAGATCCTGGGCCGGATGCCGGGCGCCGAGGTGGTGTTCACCGCCGCCCGGCGCGGGCCGGTCCGGGCCGACATGGGCAGCCTCGCGCTCACCGCCGACGCCGCCCTCGACGAGGTCGACTCCGCCGATCTGCTGCTCGTCCCGGGCGGCCCGGGCTCGGTGGCGCAGCAGGGGAACCCCGAGGTGCTCGACTGGCTGCGCGCGATCGACGCCACCACCACCTGGACCACCTCGGTCTGCACCGGTTCGGTGCTGCTGGCGGCGGCGGGGCTGCTCACCGGCCGCCGCGCCACCACCCACTGGTTCGTGCCGCAGGCGCTGGCCTCGTTCGGGGCCGAGCCGGTGGACGAGCGGGTGGTGTTCGACGGCAAGTACGCGACCGCGGCGGGCGTCTCGTCCGGCATCGACCTGGGACTGCACCTGGTCGGCCGGATCTGCGACCCCGAGACCGCCCAGGGCATCCAGCTGCTGACCGAGTACGACCCGCAGCCGCCCTACACCGCAGGGTCCCCGAAGACCGCGCCGCCCGCGGTGGTCGAGGCCGTCCGCGCCGGGTTCACCGCCCGGCGCTGACAGCCGCGTCACCCCTCGGCGGGGCCCCGCCCGGGCTGCCGGACGACGAAGAACTCGCTGACGAAGCCCACCACCCGGCCGTCGGCGGCGTGCCCGACCCAGGTCGGGTAGTGGCCGTCGCCCCAGCCGGTGGTGAAGGCCACCATGCTGTGGCCGCTGGCGGGGTCGGTGACGGTGGCCGGGCGGTGGCGGGCGTCGTGGACGGCGTCGATGACCGGGTCGGCGTCGCGTTCGACCAGTTCGCCGATCGGGCCGACGGCGGAGGCGTCCAGGAAGCAGCCGGTGCCCGCGTCCACGCCGTAGCCGAAGAAGTCGCCCGCGCCGAGCCGGCCGTGGTCCTGGCCCTCGCTCAGCGCCAGTTGCCAGCGCACCGCGGGCCGGTCGGCGATCCGCAGCATCGCGGCGGCGATCCGGGTGTCGGAGGAGCCGGGGCCGTACGCGTTGCCCACCTCGGCCACGGCGAGCACCACCGGGTAGCGGCCCGGGGGCGCCGCGGCGAGGAACGGCTCGTTCTCGTCGGCGAGTCCGGCCACCGGGTCGCACGCCACCAACCGCCCGGTGGGAAGCGCCAGTTCCGCTTCGGGCAGCGCGAACACGGTGGCCGTGCGCCCGTCCCCGCAGTCGTGCCGGCTGCCCGGCGTGAACAGCCGCGCGACATCGGGGGCCGCAAGGGGCATCGGAGGGCTCGCTCTCTTCGCTGTCGTCACTCACTGTCCTTGCGGCGACGGGCAGTTCGGACGTGCACCAGCCGCGCGCGGCACTCCACGGTAGCCGCCCGCCCCCACCCGGCTCGACCCGCCCCCGGAACGCCCGGCCACCCCGGGCCCCGGAACGCCCGACCGTACCGGGCCCGGAACGCCCGACCGTACCGGGCCCGGAGGCGCGTGGTCGCGGCCCCCTGCGGTGGGAGATCATTCTGACCATGACCCCCGCCCTGGTGTTCGGTATCGCCGTGCTGCTCTCGCTGCTGACCCGCCGGCGGTGGAACAGCGGCACCGCACCGGCCGCGGTGCCGCCGCCGGTGGCCGCCACCCCCGCCGGGTTCGACCCGGCCCGGTACGGGCTGACGCCGAGCGCGGAGCTGGACCCGGGGCGCGCGGGGCCGCCGCTGCCGCTGCTGCGGCGCAAGGAACTGGAGGCGCTCGCCGACTCCTGCCTGGCCGGCGGCTGGCGGGCCGCCGCCGCGTACGTGACGGCGGCCGGGGACGACTGGGACGAACGCTGGTCGCGGCTGGACTTCCTGACCCAGGTGGCCGCCGCGCGCGACGCCTGGCTCACCGCCTGGCAGGAGTCCGGCGCCGAGGCGTGCGCCGCCGCCACCGTGCACGCCCGGCTGCTGGCGCAGCGGGCCTGGGAGGCCCGCGACGGCGCCGACCCGCAGGTGGCCCCGGCCGAGCGGGCGGCCGCCTTCAAGGCGCTGCTGGCCGAAGCGAACACGACCGCCCGCCGGGCCGCCGAACTGGACCCTCGCGACCCCGGGCCGTGGGTGGTGCTGGTCACCACGGCCCGCGGCGTCCCGCTCACCCGCCGGCAGTTCCGGCCGCTGTGGGAGGAGTTGACGGCCCGCGCGCCGCACCACGTGGCCGGTCACTGGCAGGCGATGCGGTACTGGTGCGCCAGGTGGCACGGCAGCGACGCGCTGATGCTGCGCTTCGCCGAACGGGCGGTCCGCACCGCGCCGCCCGGCTCGGTGCTGCCCGGGCTGTACCTCCAGGCGCTGGCCGAACTGGAGCAGCGGCACGGCCCGCTCGGCCTGCCCGACGCGCGCCGGCTGCGCGAACTGCTGCCCATGGTGGCGTCCGCGCTGGCCGCCGTCCCGCCGCCGAACGACCAACTCCCGCTGCTGCGGCACCTGCTGGCGCACTTCGCGCTGGTCTCCCAGCAGCCCGACCTGGCCCTGGAGCAGTTCCGCGAGCTCGGCCCCTGGTGCGGCGCCCACCCGTGGACCGCCACCCCGCACCCCGTACGCGCCTTCGACCACGCCCGCGCCGTCGCCGCGACGTACGCCTCCGCCTGACCGCCCGCCGCCCACCGCTCTCCGTCCCACCGCCCGCCACCCACTGCCCGCTGCCCGCCGCGCGCCGGACCGGCGCGTTCCGCGACCCGGGCGGCGCACTTCTGCCTGCCTGGCGCGGGACGAACCAACCGGCGCGCGGTGGCTGATCCGCGCCCCCGTGTCGCGCCGGGGCGACGAGTGCCGTGACCGCCCCCGGGTTCGGTCGTTATCCCCGGACATGAATGCCGACCCCTGGGCCCCGACGGGCGTCCGCGACGAAACGATTCAGCACGCGCCCATCTACGCCGGGCTGGTGACCCTCTGGCACCGGTCCGGCCGTACCGTGCCAGGCCTCCGCGACCGGGAGTGGGCCCGCCTGACCGCCCCGCCCCGCTTCGCCGACCGCACTGACCGCACTGCCCCCTCACCCTCATCCTCATCCCGGACCGAGACCGTTCCCCCGAAGGAGACCCGGTGACTCGTCAGAACACGCCCGGCATGTGGCGCCGGCACGCGGACGACCCGGACTGCGTCCTGCTGCTGGACGTCACCGTGTCCCCGTGCCCGGGCCTGGAGGTCGCGGTACCGGCACGGCTGCGGTACCACCGGGCCGACCCGTACGCGGTGCATCTGGACTGCCACGTCGACCTGGACGAGCCGATCACCTGGCTGTTCGGCCGCGAGCTGCTCGCTCAGGGACTGGAGGGCTCGGCCGGGATCGGCGACGTGACGGTCCGCCGCTCCGCCACCGACCCGGAGCTGCTGGCCATCGCCCTCACCACGCCCGGCCACACCGCCGTCCTGCACACCCCGCGCGCGCCCGTCCGCGACTTCCTGCGGCTGACCCACCGGGTGGTGCCGCCGGGCACCGAGCACCGGCACCTGGACACCGGTGCGCTGCTGCGCCACCTGCTGGACGACCGCCCGGCCCGCCGCGACCTGCCGCACCCGGAGTGAGCAGCGCGTCCCGCCCCGGCCGCGCCGCACCGATTTCCGCTCCCGCGCGTTGAACAGGGCGCGTTACCGGTACTCACCGCCGATGCCGCCCGTCGAACCGAGGGCCGGCCTCTCGGCGGTCTGCCCGAGGAGTTGTCGATGCCGCACGTCCGTGGACCGAATCTCGCGCTGCGCGCCTGCATGTCGGAGGCCGGATGGAACGGCCCCGCCCTGGCGGCGGCCCTGCAGAAGGTGGCCCGGGAGAGCGGGTTCAGCGTCGGCTACGACCGGACCACCGTCGCGCACTGGCTGTCGGGCACCCTGCCCCGGCACCCGGGCCCGCAGCTGCTGGAGGAGGCGTTCGCCCGGCGCCTGGGCCGCCCGGTCTCGCGCGCCGAACTCGGCCTGCCGCCCGCCGAGACCGCCACCGGCGAGGAGGCCGACCCGGAGCCGGCGGACGCGCTGGCGGCGCTGCGCCGGCTGCACGCCCGGCCGCATTCCGGCGACTCCCCGGACGAAACGTTTCAGCCTCCGCTGTTCCGCATCCGCCTGCTGCCCGCCCCCCGCACCTCCCCACCCGCCTCCCCGTCCGCCTCTCCTCCGGCCTCCCCGGCCTCCCCGGCGCCCACCGTCCCGCCCACCCGGTTCGCGCCGGTGCTGCGCCGCTCCGGGCCCGAGCGGGTGGGGGCGCGGCAGATCGAGGCGGTGCGGGAGATGACGGCGTTCGGGTCGCGGCACTACGACGGGTACGGCGGCGCGATCGCCCGCAGCCCGCTGCTCGGCTACCTGCGCGACCACGTGCTGCCCTGGCTGACCTCCCCCTCCGGCGACCTCCGGCACCGCGAACTCCTCGTCGCCGCATCCCAGTTGGTGCGCCTGGTGGGCCGCACGTACACCGACGACAACCGGCACGGCGAGGCGCAGCGGCACTACCGGTTCGCGTACCGGCTGGCGGCGGAGGCGCAGGACGGGCAGGCGCAGGCGATGGCGCTGCGCGACCAGAGCACCCAGGCGGGGGCGCTGGGGCACCAGGCGTACGCGTCCCGGCTGGCGGACGCGGCCGCCGCGCACCTGCCGTCGGACGCGGCGCCGGGGGTGCGGGCGTTCGTGCTGGCGCAGCAGGCGGTGGCGGCGGCCCGGCTGCGGCAGTCCGACGAGGCGCTGCGGCACCTGGAGGCGGCCCAGCAGTGGGCGTCCCGGTCGGCGGCGGAGGGCGGCCCGCACCGGTACCCGGAGCCGGCACTGCTGTACCAGGCCGCGCAGGTCCACCGCTCGTTGCGGGCCACCGAGTTGTCGCTGTCCTACCTGCGGGCCTCGCTGCGGGCCCGGCCGGCGGGCGAGCACCGCACGATCGGGGTGTCGCTGCTCCAGTTGGCCCACCTGGAGCTGGACGCCGGGAACATCCACCAGGCACGGCGGGCCTACACGAGTTTCCGCGAGCGGCAGGACGCGCTGCGCTCGCCGGCGACCTCGCTGCAACTGTCCCGGCTGGAGGGCCGGTTCGCCCGCCTGGGCGGATAGCGGCGGGCAGCTCCGAGACCGGCCGGGTCGGCCGCTGTGGGGTCGGCGGGTTGGGGCCGGCGGGGTGAGCGGCCGGACGGTTCGCCCGGTGGGGCGGGGCCGGCGGGGTGAGCGGCCGGGCGGTTCGCCCGGTGGGGCGGGCCCGTCGAGCGGTCAATGGTGCCATGAACGATCCCTCGCTCTACCCGCTCCTGGCGTCGCCACCCCTCTCCCGGGCCGCGCCGCCACCCCCTCCGCCACCCCCTCCGGGCAGCTCGCCGCCGGGCGGCCGCGGCACGCCGGTGGGGACGGCCGCCGAGGCCGGACCGCCCGTCCGGCACCCGGCCGACACCCGTCCGACGCCCCGCTGAGGCCGGGCCGGCTCCGGTCGGGCGTGCTGCCCGGGGCCGGGGCCGGCCCGCTGCGCCATGCCCCGAGGAAGCAGAAAGGGTTCTCCCATTTCTTCCTCGGGGGTTGGTCAGGAAGCCCGTCCGCCCAGCGCGGGGACCCGGAGGCGGGCGGTGGTGGGGACGGGGACCCGGCCGACGGGCGCGACGGTCGCGAGCGGGCCGATGGGGCGGACCCGGTAGCGGTTCAGGTGTCGGCGTTCCGCGTCGCGAAGGGGTCGGCTGCGGCCGGTCCCGGCATCGGTCGGCACGGTGACCGTCCGGGCCTCGAAGACCAGCTCGCCGTCGCGGCGCGCCTCGCAGGCGGTGCTGATGGACGCCTTGCCGAGACGTTCCACCCAGATCTGAACGGGGAGCGGGGCGGGACAGTGGTAGAGCGGCGTGCGGTAGTCGATCTCATGACGGGCGATCATGAAACCGTCCTCGAACAGTTCCTGACCCTCGCTCTCGTCGTACAGCAGGCAGTAGACGGCCTCCTGCACGTACTGCAGCACCTTCAGGTTGTTGATGTGCCCGAAGGCGTCCATGTCGCCCCAGCGGGTCCGGCACAGGTAGGTGTACAACGGTCAGCCGTCCGTTCGGTGTTCGGTCCCGAAGCCGAGAGTGCGGCGCAGGTAGCCGTAGGCGTACGGGGAGCGGCGCAGCGCGGCGTCGTCGCCCTGCTCGTAGACCTCGCTCGCGGTGTCCAGGACGGCGAGGCCGAGGATCTTCTCCGTCCGTCGGCAGAGGTGTTCGAGTTCGGTGAGTCGCTGGTTTGCGGGCAGGCCAGCGAGGGCGGCGCACTCCTTCTCCACCTGATCGACCCCGCCACGGTAGTCAGTCATCGGTTCCTCATTTCCTGTCGGACTTGATGTGTGTAGGGCCTCATCCGCCGAGGGGAAGGACAGGCGGATCCGTTGACGCCGAAGGTCCTTCCGGTGATCAAACTCGGTCCCCCCGCAGCCGGACATGGTGGGGCTCCCTGTGTTTGGTTGAAGATCGCTGCGTTCCCGGCCTCTTTCAACACAGCCCTCCACCCGACCCTGTTTCAGCGGTGGCCGACCTGATGAACCGTACGTACACCAACCCAGAGGATGCGGCCGACACCCGGAGCCGACCCGGAACGCATGACCAAAGGGTGATCACATCAACGGATGAAACACACACATCCCGGCCTCGGGCCGGGGCCCGGACTCAGACCTTCGGGGCCGGCGTCCACTCGTGCGCCAGCAGGCCGAGCAGCGCCGCATCGATGAACGTGCCCATCACCCACGCCGCGGACCGCAGCGTCCCCTCGACCACGAACCCGTTCCGTTCGGCGGCCCGGATCATCGCGTGGTTGTCCGCCAGCGTGTCCACCTGCAACCGCTGCAGCCCCCGCACCACGAACCCGTACTGGCACAGCGCCCCGACCACGTCCGCGCCGTAGCCCTTCCCCCGCGCGGCCGGCAGCAGGCCCAGCCCCAGGTGCGCCGACCGGTTGTGCGTGTCGATGCCCCACACGCTGGCCACGCCGATCAGCTCGCCGTGCTCCAGCTCCACCACCGAGAACTGCACGTTCTTCGGGTCGTCCTCCTGCGCCTGCCGCGCCTTGCTCCCCACCGCCACCGGCCGCCAGGCTCTGCCCTCGGCCCGCGACACCCCCTCCACGTCGTTCGACAGCTCACGCTGGATCACCGGCAGATCGTCATCGCTCTGGGCCCTCAGCCCGACCTTCTCGCCACGAAGCATCCAAGCTTCCTATCCGATCAACCTCCTTGTCCGCAAGCACATTTGACGTCCAATCAATGCTCAGGTCCTCGGCGAGGACCTCCACCTCGTTCGGGCCGACGACGGTCAGCCAGTGCAGCGCGCAGCGGTTGTTGTGGTGGTCCAGCAGATGGCGGGCCTCGGCGGGCCACGGGCCCCACCGGGGCAGCTCCCGGACGACCACCTCGTCCACGAGCGCGAATTCCGGGTCGAAGAGTTCGGCCCGGATGTGGACGATCCCCACCAGCCGCAAGGTCACCGCCGCGCTCGCCGACTCGATCCGGATCACCGCTTCGCCCGGCACCAGGTCGGTCCGCAGCACGACCGAGCTCAACCAGCGAAACTCACCGCAAAATCGTTCGAGAATCACGGGTCCGCAGGTTAGCCGACCAGGGTGAGGGCGAGGACGGCTTCGGGGAGGGCGGCGACGATCAGGCCGTCGGGGGTGATGGCGAGGGAGTGGATGGGGGCGCCGAGGCGGATGTCGGCGCCGCGGTGGCGTTCGCCCCAGCGGCGGAGGCGGAGCAGGCCGTCGGACCAGGCGGCGGCGAGGAGCAGGCCTGCGGGGGTGGCGCCGAGGGCGGTGGCGGTGACGGGGTGGGGGCGCCGGTCGACGGGGGCGGGCAGCGGGGGGCGGCCGGGCATCCAGGTCCAGACCCGGCCGTCCTCGCCGCCGCTGACGACGAGGGTGCCGCCGTCCGCGTCGGTGACGCCGAGCGCGGTGACGGGGCCGTCGTGCAGGGGCGTCCCGGGGCGGTGGGTGATGCCGGTGGAGAGGGTGGCATGGCTGGTGAGGCCGTCGGGGTGGCCGAGGACCAGGGCGTCGTGGTGGCCGGCGACGGCGGTGCAGGGGCCGAGGGTGTCGAGGGCGCCGGGGGGTGCGCCGACCGCGCCGTCCAGGGTGATCGGGGCGAGCGCGCCGGAGGCGTCGAGCAGCAGTGCCCCGCCGAACGGCGTGCAGGTCAGGGCTCGCGGGTGAGCCGAGGTCAACGGGGCCGAGACGGGGGCGAGTTCACCGGAGTCGGGATCGGCGAGGTGCAGCGCCGAGCCGTCGGACAGCAGCAGTGACCCGGCGCGCGGCCCGATGCCGAGCGCGACCATGCACGGGCCGGCGGAGGGCCGGTTCCACACGGTGCGCCAGCGGGCGGCGGCGAGGGAGGCGCAGTGCGCGGCGGATTCGTCGTCGCGGCCGGTGAGCCAGGCGTGCAGGACGGCGGCGCGGTCGGCGGGGCGGGCGAGGGCGTCGCGGTCGGGTGCGGCGAGCCGCCAGGCCTCGGCGAGGGCGGTGGCGGGTGCGCCGGCGTCCTCGGCGCGCTGGAACGCGGCGGTGACGGTGGCGGGTTCGGCGTGCAGCAGCAGGTCGAGCTCGTCCAGCATCGGCGAGGCGGGGTCGGCGGCGGAGGCGTGCCGCAGCAGCAGGGCGAGGCGTTCGGGCTCGCTGCCCGCGAGGTCGGGTCCGCCGTCGTCGCGGACGGGGATGCCGCCGGCGACCTCCCACATCATGCTGCCGTGGTCGACGGGCGGCCGGTCGGCGGCGACCCGGTCGGCGACCTCGTCGGGGCGCAGCCGCCAGCGGTCGGCCATGGGCGGCGGGGGGAGCAGGTCGGCGGCGGACTTGACGGTCAGTTCGCCGCCCGCGCCGGGCAGGGTGGCCCACAGGTCGGTGCTGATCGGCCCGTCGGCGGTGGACAGCGCGGTGAGCGCGCCGCGTTCGGCGTCGGGGAGGGCGGCCCACCAGGTGTCGGCGAGGGCGGTGGCGCGTTCGGCGGGCGTCCGGGCCGGGTCGAGGACGGCGTCGGGGGTGCGGGCGGCGAGTTGGGCGAGGCCGGGGCTGGGGTGGGTGGCGGCGGGGTCGACCGGGTGGCCGGTCAGGCGGCCGCACCAGGCGGCGTACTGGGCGGGGTCGGTCCACTGCGGCTGGTCGAGGTCGAGGACGGCGCCGCCGGGCGCGGCGGCGGTGAGCAGGTCGGCGGCGGGGCCGTGGGCGGCTTCGACGACCAGCAGCAGCCAGGGGATCGACAGCAGCGGGGCGAGCAGGTCGGCGGCCACCCGTTCGGGCATGCCGGGCAGCCCGGGGCCGCCGGCCCGGTCGAGGTCGGTGACGACGACGGTGCGCGGGGTGCCGTCCTGGAGGGCTTCGAGCAGGTCGGCGGGGTGGCCGGCGGTGAGGCCGAGCAGGTCGGCGAGCCGGGCGGTGGCGGAGCGGACGGTGAGGCCCTCGACGTCCAGCAGGGCGTGGACGCGGCGTCCGGGCCGGGGGTGGTCGGGCGGGCAGGCGGCGGCCAGCCAGGTCAGCAGGTGGGTGCGGCCGCTGCCGGAGGAGCCGGCGACGCGGCACAGGCGCGGCCCGCGGGTGTCCTCCAGCCAGGCGAGCAGGGCGCGCCCGGCGGGCCGGCGGCCGGCCCCGAGCGGGGGCAGGCCGGGCGGCGGCGCGTCGGCCGGGACGGGGTCGGTGAGCGGGCGGCGGTGGCGCGGGTGCGGCCGGTAGGCGGCGTCGGGGCCGGGCGGCCAACTGCCCTGCACCGCGTGGACGGGGGACCGTCCGGCCGGGTCGAAGCCCTCGTCGAGGACGTACCGCCAGGCGTGCTGTCCGTGGTCCTGCTCGCCGCCGTTGATCGCTGCGCCGTTCACTGTTCGCGCTTGTCCTTCGTGTCCGTCCCCGTGCGCCGGCCCCCTCCACGGCGGGCGGCGCGTCCGGCCCAGCTGCGACCGCTGGCGCCCCGCCCCCGTACATCTCCGGCGGCGGTCAGCCTACTGGAGGTGCGGGTACGTCCGGTTCGGGGCCGGAACCCGGCGGGTGGTCGGGAGCGTGGTGACGGGGGGCGGGGACGGTGCGGAGCGGAGGAGCGGCATGATCGTCTGGGTGAACGGCGCGTTCGGCAGCGGGAAGACGACACTGGTCGAGGAGGTGCGCGGGCGGCTGCCCGAGGCGCTGGTGTTCGATCCGGAGGAGGTCGGGTTCCTGCTGCGGCAGGTGGTGCCGGCGCCGTCCGGGGACTTCCAGGACCTGCCGTTGTGGCGGCGTCAAGTGGTGTCGCTGGCAACGGGGTTGGTGGCCGAGTACGGGCGTCCGGTGCTGGTGCCGATGACGCTGGTGCGGCCGGCGTACCTGGCGGAGGTGTTCGGCGGGCTGGCGGCGGCGGGCGTCCCGGCGCGGCACTTCTTCCTGCGGGTGCCCGAGGAGGTGCTGACGGCCCGGATCGACGGGCGGAGCTTCACGCCGGACGATCCGGCGCGGGACGAGAAGGTGCGGGCCTGGTGCCGGTCGCGGATCGCCGAGTGCCGGGCGGCGGAGGCCGAGATGCCGCCGGAGACCGTGTTCCTGGACGGCGGGTGCACGCCCGCGCTGCTCGCCGACCTGCTGCTGGCCCATCTCGCGCTGTGAGCCGGCTCACAGCGCCCGCCGCCGTGTCACTTTCCCGGCCCGGAACTGCTCTCACCTCCGACACGACCGCCAGAGAGGACACCCAGGATGACCGGGGAGCAGACCGCCGCCGAGCACGACGCCGCGCGGGAGACCGCCACGCGGGAGTACGCAGACCACCGGGAGCTGCTGTTCTCGCTGGTCTACAACCTGCTGGGCAGCGTCGCCGACACCGAGGACGTGCTGCAGGACACCTGGCTGGCCTGGGCGGCGCGGCGCGCGGATGCGGCGGCGGGGCCGGTGGAGCACCCGAAGGCGTACCTGGTGCGGGTGGCGGTGAACCGGGCGCTGGCGCAGCAGGCGGCGGTGAGCCGGCGGCGCGAGACGTACGTGGGGCCGTGGCTGCCGGAGCCGCTGGTGGGTCCGTTGGCGGAGCCGGCGGCGGTCGGGGACGGGCAGGCGCAGGTGGAGCGCGCCGAGTCGGTGTCGCTGGCGCTGCTGGTGGTGCTGGAGACGCTGTCGCCGTTGGAGCGCAGCGCGTTCGTGCTGCACGAGGTGTTCGGGTACAGCGGCGCGGAGATCGCCGGGATTCTGGGCCGGAGCCCTGCGGCGGTACGGCAGTTGACGAAGCGGGCGCGGGAGCACGTGCGGGCGAGGCGGCCCCGGTACGAGCCGGAGCCGGCGGTGCGGCGGCAGGTGACGGAGCGTTTCCTGGCGGCGGCGCTCGGCGGTGATCTGGCGGCGCTGCTGGAGCTGCTGTCGCCGGAGGTGACGCTGTGGGGCGACGGCGGCGGGAAGGCGCCCGGGGGGCTGCGTCCGCTCACCGGCCGGAGCAAGGTGGCGCGACTGCTGGCGGGTCTGGCGCCGAAGACCGGTCGCGGGCTGGACGTCGAGTGGCGGAGCGTCAACGGCGCGCCGGCGGTGGTGCTTTCGGCGTTCGGCCGGGCGTTCGCGGTGCTGGTGCTGGACCTGGTGCCGGACGGCGACCGGATCTGCGGCATCTACGCGGTGTCGAACCCGGACAAGCTCGGGGGTCTGGCGTGAACGGGTGGGCTTCCTGGTCGACGGTGCCCGCCGGCCGGCGCGGCAGCTGGGCGGTGCTGGCGCTGTGGGCGCTGCTGCTGGTCCCCGCACTGCTGCTGGCGGGGCGGTTGGGCGAGGTGGAGCAGAACGACAACGCGGCGTGGCTGCCGGGTGGGGCGGAGTCCACCGCCGTGGTGGAGCGGGCCGCCGCGTTCGGGGCGGCGGACACCGTCCCGGCGATCGTCCTGTACGACCGTCCGACCGGCATCACGTCGGCCGATCTGACGAAAGCCCGGGCCGATGCGGCGGCGTTCGGCTCCGTCGAGGCGGTGATCGGCGCCGTGCGGGGGCCGGTGGCGTCGCCGGACGGGAAGGCGCTTCAGACCGTCGTCCAGCTCCGCAAGGGCAAGGACGGCTGGGAGGGCCTCGGGCGCAGCGTGGACGCGTTGACCGCGATCGGCGCGGCGCACGCGGACGGCGGGGCGCACGCGGACGGCGCGGCGCACGCGGACGGCCTCGGGTTCCACGTCACCGGGCCCGCCGGGTACGCGTCCGACTCGATCAAGGCGTTCGGCGCGGGCGGCAGCCTGACCACGATCACCGCGGTCGTGGTGGTGCTGATCCTGCTGCTCACCTACCGCAGTCCGTGGTTGCCGCTGCTGTCGCTGGTCACCGTCGGCGGGGCGCTGGCGGTCGCGGAGGCGGCGGTGTTCCTGCTGGCCCGGTACGCGGGGCTGGTCGTCAACAAGCAGACCGGGTTCATCCTGGTGGTGCTGGTGTTCGGCGCGGCCACCGACTACGCGCTGCTGCTGATCGCCCGCTACCGGGAGGAGTTGGCGACCCGTCAGGACCCGCACGAGGCGATGGCGCGGGCGCTGCGCCGCTGCGCCCCGGCGATCACCGCCTCGGCGGCGACCGTCGCGGCCGGGCTGCTGCTGCTGACCCTGGCCGAGCTCAACTCCACCCGCGGCATGGGCCCGGCCTGCGCGATCGGCGTCCTGGTGGGCTGGCTGGCGATGCTCACGCTGATGCCCGCCCTGCTGGTGGTCTGCGGCCGCCGCGCGTTCTGGCCGCGCCGCCCCGAGTACGGCGTGGCCGCGCCGGACGGCGGCCAGATCTGGACCCGCCTCGGCGACGCGATCGCCCGTCGCCCGCGCACCGTCTGGATCGGCACCGCGCTCGCCCTCGGCGCGCTCGCCCTCGGCTGCCTCTCGCTGCGCGCGGACGGCCTCGCCGACACCGAGCAGTTCACCGGGCACCCGCAGACGGTCGTCGGCAAGCAGATCCAGGCCGCCCACTTCCCGGCCGGCGCGGGCGACCCGCTGTACGTGGTGGCCCGGGCCGACGCCGCCGGGCCGGTCCGCGCGGCCCTCGCCTCCGTCCCGGGCGTACTCGCGCTCGGCGAACCACTCTTGACGGATGATCAGATCCTCTTCACGGCCGAGCTCTCCGCCGATCCGAGCAGCCGGGACGCGATGCGCACCGTCTCGCTCGCCCGCACCGCCGTACATGCCGTGCCGGGCGCGGACGCGCTGGTCGGCGGGACCACCGCGATCGCCCTCGACACCCGCGACGCGGCCTCCCGCGACGACGCGGTGATCATCCCGCTGGTGCTGCTGACGGTGCTGCTGATCCTCGCCGTGCTGCTCCGCTCGACGGTCGCCCCGCTGCTGCTGATCGGCACCGTGGTGCTGTCCTTCGGCGCGGCGCTCGGGGTCTCCGCCCTGGTCTTCCGCCACCTGTTCCACTTCGCCGGGACGGACGCCTCGTTCCCGCTGCTGGTGTTCGTCTTCCTGGTCGCGCTCGGCGTCGACTACAACATCTTCCTGGTCACCCGGGTCCGCGAGGACGCCCGCACCCTCGACACCCGCCGCGCGGCCCGCACCGCGCTCACCGCCACCGGCGGCGTCATCACCTCCGCCGGCCTGGTCCTGGTCGGCACCTTCGCCGCGATGGCCTCGCTCCCGCTCGTCTTCGCCGCCGAACTCGGCTTCACCGTCGCCTTCGGCGTCCTCCTCGACACCCTCCTGGTCCGCTCCGTCCTCGTCACGGCCCTCGCCCTCGACACCGGCCCCCGCCTCTGGTGGCCGGCCCGCTCCACCGAACCGCCCACCGCGGCCCGGGCGGAAACTTCACCACTACGAGTGACCTGACGATCCGTCAAAACAGCCCCGCCGGGCGCACCTGGGTGTGGTGCGGCCGGCGGGGCCGTTGGCTTCGGGCAGTGCTACAGCGGTCAGACCAGGTGGTCGAAGGCGCCTGCCTTCGCGCCCTGAACCATGGCCCGGATCTCGTCGCGGGTGTAGACGAGCGGCGTCTGCTCCGGCCGCTTGGAGTCACGGACGGCGATGAACGCGCCGACCACCCCGAACTCGACGCAGTTGTCGTGGCCCCCGCTGAACGGGGACTTCTCCCAAACGACAGCCGAGAAATCGAGTTCGGCGGGGACGGGCTTGGTGGTGCTCACTTTCACAGCTCCTTGATGATCTTGCTGATCTGGCTGCGGGTCTCGGGTGGGCCGAGGGCACGGGCCCGCAGGTGGTCGAAGACCTCGGTGTAGCGCTCCACATCCTCGGATCCCTCGAAGTACACCGAGTTGGGGCCATTCTCCACCCACACGACGTCCGGATTTGCATCCGGAAAGCCCATGAGCACGAACGATCCGTACAGTCCGGGATGGAATCCGGTGGAGAACGGCAGCAATTGAAGAGTGAGGCCCGGACGCGGCGAGACCTCCAGCAAGTGCTTTAACTGCCCTTTCAGAACAGTTTGGTTGCTGCCGATCCGCCGTATCGCGGCCTCGTCGATCACCGCCCACAGCTTCGGGGCGTCCGCCCGGCCCAGCACCTTCGCCTGCCGCTCCATCCGCACCGTCACCAGCGCGTCGACCTGTTTGGCCGTCAGATCCACCCGCATCTCGGTGATCACCCGCCGCGCGTAGTCCTCGGTCTGCAACAGCCCCGGCATCAGCTGCGGTTCGTACGACCGCAGACTGGTCGCACTCGACTCCAGCGTCAGATAACCGCCGTACGGGGTCGCGTTGATGACCACCGAGTACTTCTTCCACCACTGCTGGCGCTGCGCCTGGTCCGCCCGGACCAGGTCGAGGATGTCGGCCCGCTCCGCCGGGTCGGTGACCTGGTAGCAGTCCAGCAGCGCCTTCACGAGCAGCGGGGTGGTGCCCCGGTCGCCGGTCTCGATCCGGCTCAGCGAACTCTGGTTGACCTCCACCACCTCGGCCACCTGGGTCAGCGTCAGCTCCCGGCTGTCCCTCAACTCCTTCAGTCTGGACGCGAGCTGACGTCGATATACAGACTTCGGGGCCGGGTTCCGCTTTGCCATGGGCGTCAGTCAACACCGCGCCTCTACCACGCAGCAACCTGATCGGGGGAAATCCGCTTGGGCATATTGCCCGAGCAAGGACCTGGGCGGCATGCTGACTCGCGGTAGCACGACGTGACCGCCCGGTCGCGTCTCGTGGCACCTTTCTCTGCCCGCCTTGTGCGAGCCCCACCCCTGCGGCCGGCGGCTTGCTCTGCCGCCCGGGAGCCACCATGCCCGAAGTCCTTGCCCCCGCACCACCCGAGACAGCCGCGCGCGGGTTCTACTTCTCGCCGCGACCCGACGGCTTCGTCCTGCACATGTACGCCAGTGCCGAACACCTGGTCGCCATGCGGGCGTTCGTCTACAAGGCCGTCACCTCCGCCGGGGCCCCCGAGGACGTCGCCGACGCCGCCCGGCTGGTGGCGAGCGAGCTCGTCGGCAACGCGGTACGCCTGTGCGGCCCCCACGCGCCGGTGGTCGTCCTGCTGACCACCACCCGACACCAGGTCGTCGTCCAGGTCCACGACCCCGAACCCACCACCCTCCCCACCCGCTCCACCGAACCCCCCAACAACCCCCGCGCCGCCACCGGCCGCGGCCTCTGGATCCTCGACGCCCTGGCCCCCGGCTGGACAGTCACCCCCACCCCCCTCGGCAAACACATCACCTGCACCCTCCCCACCACCTGACCCCCGGCCCACCGAAGCCACCCGCAAGCCACCCCACCCAGCCACCGCGGGGCACTCCCCCGGACAACGCCCTGAAGCCGCCGCCCGCGGGACGACCGCCCAACTCCCTGCGCAGGACGCCGAAGCCGCCCGCAGGGCACTCCCCCAGCCTGCCGTACGCGGCGTCCTTCCCCCCATCCGCCCTCTGTGCGCCGCCCGCAGGGCAGTCTCACCAGGCCCACCGCAGTGGCGTCGCGTTGCGCAGGTGGGCGACCAGCTGGCGTCGCAGGTCGCGGTCCTCGTCCGTCTCCGTCGCCAGGTCGAGCTGGACGATGTCGACGCCCGCGGTGCGGAGCAGGTGGATGCGGGCGGCGACGGTCGCGGGCGAGCCGGTGTACGCGTTGGCGAGGTTGCGGCGGACGTAGGCGGCGATCTGGTCGGGGCCGGTGATGCCGCGCTCGCGGTCGCGGTCGAGGGCGACGGCGTCCAGGTGCCGGTCGGCGTCGGGCCCGGTGGCCAGCCGTATCGCGTCCCGTCGCAGCCGACGCAGCTTCACCTGCGCGTCCGTGTCCGTCCCGGCGAGCACGACCGTGACGTGCCGCCAGATGCGCAGGCTGCGCCCGTGGCGGGCGGCGGCGGCGCGGGCTTCGGCGATCCGCAGCCGGGTGTCGGGGAGCGGTCGCGGGGGCACGGCGTACACCTGTGCGTACCTCGCGGCGAGTTCGACGCCCTGCGGCGAGGACCCCCCGAAGGAGATCAACTCGCTGCCGGGCGCGGGCCGCAGGCCGGATCTGGCGGCGCGCAGGGTGTAGTACTCGCCGTGGTGGTCGAGGTCGGTCCCGGTGGCGAGGTACCGGGTGAGGACCGCGAGGTACTCCTCGGCCCGCCGGTAGCGTTCGGCCTTGGCGAGGGTGTCGCCGTCCCGGGCGACGTCCGCGTCGCTGGAGCCGATGATCACATGCGCGCTGATCCGCCCGCCGGAGAGCCGGTCCAGCGTGGCGAGCGAACGGCCCGCCACGGACGGCGAGTTGGTGCCGATGCGGTGCGCGGCGGCGATCCGCAGCCGGCTGGTGGCGGCGAGCGCCCAGCCGGCCACCAGCCAGGGGTCCGGCCAGGAGGAGGACTGGACGACGAGTGCACTGTCGAGCCCGTCCTCCTCCAACTCCCTCGCGGAATCGGCGATATGGACGGGATCGGCGGTGCGTTCGCGCGGGTCGGGTGCCCAGCGCAGGGCCTGCCGTTCGGCGGGGGTGTCGCCGAGGACGGGGGCGGCGCGGACGCCGCCGCGCAGTTCGAGTTCCATCAGGGGTCTCCTGGTCACGGTGGCGGGCGGGCCGCCGAACTGCGGTCCGCCGCAAGACAGTTGCTCACCGGGCGGCGGGCCCGAGCCGGGCGAGGGTGTCGAGCAGCCGGGTGCGGCTGGCGAACACCTCGGGCGGCAGTGAGACGTACAGCTGGATGGCGGTGACGCCGGGCTGCTGGTAGCGCAGGATCTGTTCGCGGCACTCCTCGGGCGAGCCGCTGACGAACAGCGCGTCGACGACCTCGTCGGGCAGGGCGCGCTGCGCGCCCTCGTGGTCGCCGTCGGCCCACCGCTTGTGGGTCTCGGCGAGCAACTCGCCGTTGCCGAGCCACTCGTGGAACTTGCGGTAGGGCTCGCGGTTGAGGATCCAGGCGAGGAACGGCCGGCTGGCGCGGTGCGCGTACGCGGCGTCCTCGGTGGGGCAGACGAACACCTTGACGACGAGCTCCTTGCCGGGCGGCTGCGGCCCGACGGCGTCGAGCACCTTCGGCAGGTCGTGGGCGGCGAGCAGGTTGGTGATGGCGCCGTCGCCTTCGGTGAAGCCGAGCCGCAGCATGCCGGGCCGCAGCGCGCCGAGGATGACCTTGACCGGTTCGGCGGGCGGGTGCGGCAGGCGGTAGCCGGTGATGGAGAAGGTGTCGAAGTCGCCCGCCACGTGCTCTCCGCGCAGCGCGGCGGTGAGGAAGCGCAGCACGTCGCGGGTGCGCTTGAACGGCTCGTCGAACGGGATGCCGTTGATGTCGGTGACGTGCGCGGGCACGGACGCCCCGATGCCCAACAGCACGCGCCCTGGGGCGAGTTGGGCGAGCGTCGCGGCGGTCTGGGCGAGTACGGCGGGCCCCCGGGTGTGGACGGGGACGATGCCGGTGGCGATCCGCAGGTGCGGCGACCAGGCGGCGGTGGCGGCGAGCGGGGTGAACGCGTCGGTGCCGCCGCCCTCCGCGCTCCACACGTCGCCGTAGCCGAGTTCCGGCAGCCGCTCGACCAGGAAGCGGTGGCGGTCGATGGTGAGACCCGGCAGCGGCAGGGTGATGCCCCAGGCGGGCGGTGGCTGCTGAAGCGCCATGGGAAAGAGCCTTTCTGCTCACGCATCTGACGGTGCGTCAGGTACGTCAGGTGCGTCAGTTGCCGACGCGGACGGTGGTGAGGTCGAGGAACCAGGACTGCGGCTGGACGAGTCCGTGGACGGTGGGCGCGAGGGCGCGCGGGTTGCGGTCGTTGACCACGAACAGCCACGGCGCGTCCTCGGTGACCTGTCGCAGCGCGGTGCGGTAGTCGGCCTGCCGGGCGCCCTGCTCGGGTTCCGCGGCGGCGGCGGAGATCAGGCCGTCGACCGCCGGGTTGGCGTAATGCCCGGTCCAGAAGGGGCTGTTGGAGCCGACGAACAGCGGCAGCAGGGCCTCGGACTGGAACAGCGTGGTGGACTGGGCGATGGCGTCGGAGTCGAGCGCGACCTTCCCCTTGGCCTCGGCGCCGATCAGGGTGGTCCAGTCGGTGGTGCGGATCTCCACCTTGATGCCGACGGCGGCGAGGTCGCGTTGCAGCGCCTCGGTGATCGGGACGGGCAGCAGGTTGCCGGAGCCGCCGGTGGGCACTGTCACGGAGGTGCTGAACCCGTTCGGGTAGCCGGCGTCGGCGAGCAACTTCTTTGCCTTGGCGGGGTCGTGGGAGTAGCGGTCGCCGGCCGGGTCGTAGGCGGCGGTGGCGCGCGGCGCGGCCTGGTAGGCCGGGTCGGCGGTGCCGTGCAGCAGTTGGTCCGCGACGGCCTGCCGGTCGATGGCGTAGTTGGCGGCCTGCCGGACCCGCACGTCCGCCCACGGGCCCTTCGTGGTGTCGAGGATCCAGTACCAGAGGTGGTCGTAGCTGTTGGTGAGGATCTGCGCGCCGGAGGCCTTCAGGCTGTCCAGGTCGTCGGGGTTCGGGTACTCGATCCAGTTGACGCCGCCGGAGCGCAGCGCGGCCGTGCGGGCCGCGGCGTCGGGCAGCGCCTTGACGATCAGGCGGTCGAGCTTGGGCGCGCCGCGCCAGTAGGCGCGGTTGGCGGCGAGTTCGACCTGCTGGCCCTCGGTCTGCGAGACGAACCCGAACGGGCCGGTGCCGACCGGGTGTTGGGCGAAGTCGGCGGTCCCGCTCTTGCGGACCGCGGTGGGGCTGGCGATCAGCACGTGCGCGAGGTCTTCGGGGAAGTGCCCGTTGGGCGCGGTGGTGACGAGTTCGATGTGGGTGTCGTCGGTCTTGCGGTAGGACGCGATGTCGCCCGCGTACTCCTTGGCCGCCGCGCCGAGCGCATCGGTGTACTCGGGGCTGGACTTGTCCAGGTAGCGGTGCAGGTTGAACAGCACCGCGTCGGCGTCGAACGGCGTGCCGTCCTGGAAGGAGACGCCCTTGCGGAGGGTGAAGGTCCAGGTCAGCCGGTCCGGCGCGACCTGCCAGGACTCGGCGAGCGCGCCCGTCACCTGCGGCGGCCGGTCGGTGTGCTCCAGCAGGTCGTAGCGGGTGAGCCCTTCATAGATCTGGAAGCTCAGCAGGCGCTTGCCCTCGAACCCGGCGCCGCCGATCACGGTGTCCAGGTTGGGCAGCTTCCCGGTCGCCCCGATCACCAGCGTGCCGCCGCCGGTTCCGTCTCCCCCGCCGGCGGTCGCGGTGGTGCAGCCGGCGGTCGTCAGCAGGACGACGGCGGCCAGCGCGGCGGCTCTGGTACGGGTGCGGACGTGCTTGCTCATGACGGTCCTTCGCTCGGTTCGGTGGTACGGACGTACGGGTCCTGCTGGTCCTGCTGGTCCTGTGGTTCGCTCGGGTCGCGCAGTGCGACGTGCGGGCCGGAGGCGGCCAACAGGGCTTGGGTGTAAGGGTGTTGGGGCTCGTCCCAGAGCGCCCGGGTGTCCCCCTGCTCGACCACTCGGCCGGCCCGGAGCACCAGGGTGCGGTGGGCGAAGCGGGCGACGGCGGCCAGGTCGTGCGAGACGAACAGGTAGGCGGTGCCGGTGCGTTCGCGCAGTTCGGTGAGCAGGTCGAGCAGTCGCCGCTGGGTGTCGGGGTCGAGCGCGGAGGTCGGCTCGTCGCACACCACCAGGGCCGGTCCGGTCGCCAACGCCCGTGCCACCGCGACGCGTTGCAGCTGTCCGCCGGAGAGTTCGCGCGGCAGCCGGCGGGCCAGTTCCGGTGCGAGTCCCACCTGACGGAACAACTCGCCGATCCGCTCGGCCCGTTGACGCCTGGGCACGCCGTGCGCCCGCAGCGCGAACCCGACCGCTTCGCCGGCCCGCAGCGCCGGATTCAGCGAGCCGCGCGGATGCTGCGGCACGAACTGCAGCCGGCCCCGCACCGCACGGTCCGCCCGGGCCCGCAGCCGCGCCGGGTCGCGTCCCTCGAACGCGACCGCCCCGCCGTCCGGCCGCAGCAGCCCCAGCGCGAGCCGCGCCACCGTCGACTTCCCCGACCCCGACTCCCCCACCAGCGCGACGGCCTCCCCCGCCCGCACCTCCAGGCTCACCCCGCGCACGGCCGGGCGGCCGGACCAGCTCTTGGAGACGTCGTCGAGTCTCAGCAGGGCGGTGGGGGCGGTCATCGGCGGGCTCCCGCGAGGGTGGTGGGGACGAGGAGGGTCTCGGCGGGGCCGGTGGCGGTCAGCCGGCCGTGGTCGAGCACGGCGAGGGTGCCGCCGATCCGGGCGGCGGCGGACAGGTCGTGGGTGACCAGCAGCAGGGCGAGGCCCTGCTCGGTGCGCAGCGTGGTGAACAGGTCGAGGATGTGGGCGCGGAGCAGGGCGTCCAGGGCGGTGGTGGGCTCGTCGGCGATCAGCAGCTCGGGCCCGCACGCCACCGCGAGGGCGATCGCGGCGCGCTGCCGCAGCCCGCCGGAGAGTTCGTGCGGGTATGCGGCGGCGGCGCGTTCCGGGTCGGGCAGCCCGGCGGCGGCGAGCACCGGCAGCGCGCCCGCGCGGGCGTCCCTGCGGCGGTCGGCGAGGCCGTGGCGGCGCAGCACCTCGGCGAGTTGGGGGCCGATCCGGCGCAGCGGGTCGAGCGTCGCGGACGGGTCCTGCGGGACGTAGCCGATCCGCCGTCCCCTGATCCGCGACAGCTCCCGCTCGGGCAGCCCCAGCAGCTCCCTCCCGCCGAGCCGCACCGATCCCCGTACGACCGCTCCCCGCCCGGGCAGCCCGAGCACCGTCCGCGCCAGCGTGGTCTTCCCGCTCCCGGACTCGCCGAGCAGCACCAGCGCCTCCCCCGCCCCGAGCGTGAGGCTCACGCCGTCCACGGCCCGGACGCCGCCGGGGTGGTCGACCGTCAACTCCTCGATGGCCAACACGTTCACGCCTCCGCCTTCCGCGCCCGTGGTGTCGCGCCCGCCTGCGTTTCGCGCCCGCCGAGGGCGTTGTAGAGCACCGAGACCGCGAGGATCACCAGCGCGGGCATCGCCGCGAGCCAGGGGTGGGTGAAGATCGCCGGGCGGAGTTCGTCGAGCATCGCGCCCCACTCGGGGGTGGGCGGGGCGACGCCGAGGCCGAGGAAGGAGAGGCCGGCGGCGTAGACGATCGCGAGGCCGACCAGCGAGGTGGCGTACGTCAGGACCACGGGCGCGATCACCGGCACGACCTGCCGCAGCACGAGCGCCGGCCGGGTCGCCCCGCTGACTCGCGCCGCCTCCAGGTACTCCGCCGTCCGGATGCGTCGCGTCTCCGTGAACGCGACCCGGGCGACGGCGGGCGTGAGCACCACCGACAGGGCCAGCACGGTCGTTCCGAGGCCCGGTGTGAGCAGCGACGCGATCGCGATCGCGAGCAGCACGCCGGGGAACGCGTACAGCACGTCGAGCGTGCGCAGCAGTGCCTGTTCGGTGGCCCGTCCGCCGAGCCCGGCCGCGATGCCGAGCAGCGCGCCGGCCAGGGCGGCCACGGCGACGGGCAGCAGGCCGGCGGTGAGGGACGGGCGGGCCGCCCACAGGAGCCGGCTGAGCAGGTCGCGTCCCTGGCTGTCGGTGCCGAGCGGGTGGCCCGGGCTGCCGGGGTCGAGCAGCCGGTCGGCGAGGTGTCCGGCGTCGGGGTCGGCGGGGGCGAGCAGGGGTGCGGCGACGGCCAGCGCGACGGGCAGCAGTGCGCCGACGATCGTCAGGGCGCGTCGATTTGTCGTCATGTCAGCCCCGCACCCGGGGGTCGATCGCGGCGTGCGCGGCGTCCACCAGCAGGTTGATGCCGACGAACGCGGTGCCGACGATCAGCACGCCGCCCTGGATCATCGGCAGGTCGCGGGCGGTGAGCGCGTCGTAGAGCAGGCGGCCGAGGCCGGGCCAGGCGAACAGGGTCTCCACGAAGACCACTCCCTCCAGCAGGTAGGCCAGTTGCAGGCCGCCGATGGTCAGCAGCGCGGGCGAGGCGTTGTGCGCGCAGTGCCGCAGCACGGCGGCCCGGCCCAGGCCGCGGGCGCGCAGGCCGTCGGCGAGGTCGCCGTCTAGAACGGCGGACAGTGCGGCGCGGTGGACGCGCGCGGTGAGGCCGAGCGGGACGAGGGCGGCGGCGGTCGCGGGCAGCAGCAGGTGGCGCAGCAGGTCGCCGGGCCCGCCGCCGCCGAACACGTCGTGGGTGCCGCCGGCCGGGAGGAGTCGCCAGTGGACGGCGAACACGGCGATCAGCAGCAGCGCCACCGAGTACTGGGGCGCGGAGACGGCGAGCGTGGACGCGCCGCTGCACAGCCGTCCCCACAGGCCGCGCGGGCGCAGCGCACCGAGGGTGCCGAGCAGGACGCCGCCGGCCAGCACGAGTGCGAACGCGGCGGCGGTGAGCGTGAGGGTCTCGCCGAGGGCGGGCAACAGCTGGGCGGTGACGGGGCGTTGGGTGGCCGTCGAGGTGCCGAGGTCGCCGGTGAGGGCGTGGCCGAGCCAGTCCAGGTAGCGGACGGGCAGCGGCCGGTCGAGGCCGATCCGTTCCGCCAGGGCCTGCCGGGCCTCGGCGGGGGCACCGGGGCCGAGGAACGCGGTGACGGGGTCGCCGGGGACGAGCGCGACGGTGGCGAACACGACGGCGCTCACCCCCAGCAGGGTGGGTACCGCGAGCAGCAGGCGGCGCAGCAGGAACCCGGTCACGGGGTTGCGGCGGTGACGGTGACGGTGGCGGGGAGCATGGGCGGCGGGGTCCTCCGGTTCGGCGACGGGGGCGGCAGCGCATCGGCGGCCGGCGCGGCCCGTCGGGTTGTTCAGGCCCAGGGCCTGTCGTCGAACCCGCGCCGCAGCTCCGCGGCGTGCCCCCGGTGAGTCGTGGGGCGGTCGGGGGTTCGAAGACAGGCCCCAGGTTTGCGGACGGTGCGCGCGGGCAGCCAGCCAGGCGTTCATGCTGGTACCGGTGGTCATAGGAGCGGCGGTACGGGGTACAGCGGTGCGAGGTACAGCGGTGCGAGGTACAGCGGTGCGAGGTACAGCGGTGCGAGGTACAGCGGTGCGAGGTACAGCGGTGCGGGCGAGTCCCGGGCGGCGGACCGTCCTTGACCGGCCCTCAGTGGCGTCCATACGATTTCCGCCATGGCTTATCGGTGGACCGACTTCACCCTCTGGGGGATCGGCGGCTCGTGGCACCGCAGGTGCTTCGACGAGACGTGTCGCCCCGGCACGGTGCGCCGCCCCCAGGCCTGACCGGCCCCGGCGGCCGCCCGTCCACCGTCGGGATCCGCGAAGCCCTCCGGGCCGCCGCCGATCCCCACGTCCCGGCCCGCCGCCTCCGAGGGGACCAGTCCGCCATGCACCACCCGCACCCCGTCACGCCCTCCCGCCGGGAGGTCCCGTGCCCGCGCTGACGCCCACCCGCCGTGGCCCCCGGCCACTGGAAGCCCTGCACACCGAGATCGACAACCCGCTCGACCTGCTGGCGGGCCATCAACTCCTCGCCGACACCGCACCGGCCTGCATCTGCGGCCACCCGCAGTGCCCGACCGCCGGCACCCACCGACCCACCGCGACCCGGATCTTCCTGGTCGAACGCCACCCGGTGGTCAGCGCCGGGCTGCGCAGCGTCCTCGCGCCCGACCCGGACCTCGCGGTGGTCGGCTCCGCGACCGACGTCGCGCACGCCGTCCCCGCCGTCCGCCGGGCCCGGCCCGACCTCGTCCTGCTCGGACGGGGCCCCGACCTGGACGCCGACCTCGCCGCCGTCGCCGCCCTGCGCCGGCCCGACGCCGCGCCCGGCGCCCGCGTCCTGCTGCTGCGCCGCGCCGCCACCACCACCGAGGCCAGCCGCATCCTGATGGCCGGCGGCAGCGGCTGCTTCCCGCTCGACCTCCCGCCGGAACGCATCCTCGACGCCGTCCACCTCGCCGCCGCCGGCGCGACCCTCTTCCTCCCCGCCCCCACCCCCCTGCGCCCGCACCCCGTCCCCGCCGAACGCCCGCTCGACCAGACCGGACTCACCGACCGCGAACGCCAGGTCCTCACCCAACTCGCCCTCGGCCACAGCAACGCCGAGATCGCCCGCCGCCTCACCCTCGCCGAAGCCACCGTCAAGAAGCACCTCACCCACGCCATGCGCAAGACCGGCCAACCCGACCGCCTCCGCGCCGCGCTCTACGCCGTCCGGCACGGGCTGACGGGCTGACGGGCCGACGGGCCGACCGGCCGACGGGCTGAGTCGCGCGGCCGGCGCCGGCCGCCCGGGCCCGGCGAATCCCCCGCCGGCCGCCCGCTGTCCGGCGCGTCTGCGATCCGGCCCGTCTGCGATCATCCCCGGATGCGCGACATCGACGAACTGATCACCGTGGACGACCCCGCCTGGCCCGAACTCCGGGCCGCCCTCGCGACCGCGCCCTCCGTCCGGGTACTGCCGGCCGACGAGCAGGAGGGCCGGCGCGGTCTGCTCCAGCTCCAGGTCACCGCGCGCTCCACGCTCGGCGCGCTGACCCTGCACACCGGCGGCCTGCTGCTGGACGGCGGCTGGCTCCGGGTGCACGGCAGCGGCCTCGGCCGGGTCAACCGCTTCCCGGCCGTCCCCGATCCCGCCTGGCACCCGGGGGCCGGCCTGGTCCTCGCGCACGACGTCCTCGGCGGCGTCTTCGCCCTGAACGGCCACGACCCGGCCGCCGAGGGCCGCCCCGGCATGCCCGGCCACGTCACGTACTTCGCCCCGGACTCGCTGGAGTGGGAGGCCCTGGACATCGGCCACTCCAGCTGGATCGCCTGGCTGCTGTCCGGGGAGCCGGCGACCTTCTACGACAGCCTGCGATGGCCGGGCTGGCGCGAGGAGACGGCGGCTCTCGCACCCGACGAGGGCATCTCGGTCTACCCCTTCCTGTGGTCGGAGCAGGCCCACCAGGATCTCGCCGCCACCAGCCGCAAGCCCGTCCCGCTGCGCGAACTCCTTGGCCTCGCCGCCGACTTCGCCCAACAGGCCGGCCTCCCCAACCCCGGCTTCCTGGGCGCCGCATAGCGACCCACCTCGGCCCGTCGCCGCCCGCTGCTCCTGCTCCGTCCGGGTCCGCGCCGTTCCGGGTCTCCCGACTCCCCTGCTACTGCGCCCGGGTGGCCGCCGGTCGGACCGCCCGGGCCGTGCACAGCGCGGCGGTGGCGAGGGTGACGGCCGCACACAGGGCGGCGGTGGCCGTCAGCTGGGGCCAGGCGACGGCGAGCGGCGGGCCGGTCAACAGGTGCGCCAGGGCGGCGTGTTGGGTGAGCGCCGTCAGTACGGCGGCCGCCCCGGCGAGCAACGTGCCAGCCAGTGCGGCGATCGCCGCCTCCGCCGCCACGACCGTCACGATCTGCCGCCGCACCGCGCCCGCGAGCCCCAGCAGCGCGAACTCCCGCCGGCGCCCCGCGACCGCCATCGCCAGCGTCCCGGCGACCGAGATCAGCGCGTAGGCGAGGGCGATGCCGAGCACCACCACGGCCGCGTTGTCGGCCTGTTGAGCGGCCTTCGCCCGCTCCTGCGCCAACACCGCCTCCTGAGTGGTCAGTTGCGCACCCGTCTCCGCCAACGCGTCCCGCACCGCATCGAGTTGCCCGTCGCTCAGCCGCCCCGACGCCCCGTCCAGGTACAGCGTGGTGGGCTGCGCCGCCCCGGCGACCGACGCCGACAGATACGCGTCGTCACCGCCGAGGCCCCGCGCCACCACCGCCGCGACCACCACCGGCGCCCGGACTCCCGTCGGCAGCAGGGCGACCAGCCGATCCCCCACCGCCAACCCGTCCGATTCGGCGGCGTGTTCGTCGATGACCAGGAAGTCCGCCGGCAGCGCGTCCACCGACCCCGCCCGCACCACCGGCGTGAACGTCCGCCCGAACGCCGCCGCCGGCACCGCCTGCACCCGCAGCGAGTCGAGCTGCTCCCCCTCCGCCGTCCCGATCTTCACGTTCATCGAAGTCACCGGCGTGACACGGACGTTCGGCAGGCCGGCCAGCCTCTCGGCCACCCCGCCGCCCGGCGCCCGCACCAGGTCCGTCGCATGCACCTCCTGCCGCTGGCGGGCCAGCAGCGCGGCGTCCGCGGAATGCTGCACGGTCAGCAGGGTGCCGACCAGGCCGACCGCGACGACGATCGGGGCCACGGTCGCGGCGGTGCGCCGCCGTTCGGTGAGCACGTTCTCGCGGACCAGCATCGGACCGGCCTTCGCGGAGCGCCGCAGCGGCCACGTCAACGCCCGTACCAGCGGCGGCAGCAGCACCGGGGCGAGCAGCGCGAACGCGCCGACGTACAGCACCGGCACGGCCTGGTACTTGCGGACGTTCGCCGCCAAGTACGGCTCCCCGCTCGCGATCACCGCCCCCGCGACGACCGCGCCGACCAGCAGCAGGCCGCCCAGCAGCAGCCGCACCGGCACCCGCCCCGGCCGCTCCACCGCACTCTCCCGCAGCGCCTCCGCCGGGCGGATCACCGACACCCGCACCAGCGTCGCCGCCGAACCCGCCAGCGCGGCGACCACTCCCAGCGCGAACGCCACCAGCAGCGGCAGCGGGCGCAGCGGCACCTCGAACCAGGACGGGGCGACGTCGTGCCGCACCATCCAGCTCCGCAACGGCCCGACCGCGACCGGCGCGAGCGCGCAGCCGAGCAGCGCGGCGGCCGTGCCGATCAGTGCGGCCTCGCCGAGGACCAGCCGCCGCACCTGCCGGGGCGCGGCGCCGACCAGGCGCAGCAGGGCGATTTCACGGCGGCGCTGTTCGGTGGCGAACGCGAAGGTCGCGACGACGACGAACACGGCGACGCAGGCGGCGAGTCCGGTGGTGCTGCCGGCCATCGCCTGGGCGTTGGCCAGGGCCTGTGCGCCGCCGGTGTCGTCGGGGTCGATCCTGGTCCGGTCCTGGCCGGTCAGCACGACGGCCCGGCCGGCGACCAGCGCGTTCAGCCGCTCCGCCGGGAGGTCGGAGACCAGCGTATTGACCCCCGGCGACAGGCGCTGCGCCTCGGCGTCGGTGAAGAACGCGGCCCGCTCGAACCAGCGTCCCTCCACCACGCCGACCACCCGGTAGCGGCCCGCCTGTCGTCCGATCAGCTGCGGGTCCGCCCCCGTCAGCACCGTCTCCCCGGGAGCTTGCGGCGCGCGCCCGGCGCGCAGCCGGTAGCCGGCGAACGCGGCCGAGGACCAGGGGTGGCCGGTGACCTCGCCGTCGTCGAGGTGCAGCGGGAAGCTGCGGTCGGCGACGGCGCCCGCCGCGAGCAACTGCCCGACCAGCTCGCCGTCCAGCACCGCCGGCGCCTTCATCGGGTGCCCCGCGAACCCGACCGGCGCGACCACCGCCCCGGCCTCGCGGAACCGCTGCGGGCCGGGGTGCGGGGTGCCGAAGGTGGCGGTCAGCACGAGCGCCATGGTGCCGATCATCGTCGTGCCGAGCGCGAGCGCGACGAACGCGCCGAGGAAGCTCGTCCACCGCTGCCGCAGCGTGGCCGCCGCCAGCCTCAACATGCCTGCTCTCCAGGCTCGTTCGGCTCCAACGCGGCCATCCGCAGCGCCACCGCCTCGGCCGTCGGCTTGTGCAGCTCGCCGACCACCCGCCCGTCCGCGAGGAACAGCACCCGGTGGGCGTACGCGGCCGCGACGGGGTCGTGCGTCACCATCACCACCGTCCGACCGTGGCGCTCCACCACCTCCCGCAGCAGCGCCAGCACGGCGCGGGCCGAACGCGAGTCCAGGGCGCCGGTCGGCTCGTCCGCGAAGATCACCTTCGGTCCGGCGGCCAACGCCCGTGCGATCGCCACCCGTTGCTGCTGACCGCCGGACAGCTCGGCGGGCCGGTGATGGCCACGCTCTCCCAGACCGACCTCCGCCAACCTCCGGTCGATCTCCACCGGATCGATCGGCCGCCCCGCCAACCGCAGCGGCAGCTCCACGTTCTGACGGGCCGTCAGAACCGGAACCAGGTTGAACGACTGGAACACGAAACCGAGTTGATCCCGCCGCAGTTCGGTCAGCGCCCGCTCCGACATCCGGTGCACGGGCGCGCCGTCCAGCAGCACCTCCCCCGCGTCCACCGGCTCCAGCCCGGCCGCACACAGCAGCAGCGTCGACTTCCCCGAACCGGACGGCCCCATCACCGCCGTGAGACTCCCCGCCGCGAACGCCGCATCGACCCCGTCGAGCGCCCGCACCTCCCCCGCGCCCCGCCGGTACGCCCGCCGCACCCCCGCCAGCCGCACCACGTGCCGCCCCGCCACACCGTCACTGTTCACCGCCCAGACGCTAGGCCCCCACCCACCCGCCGCACCTCCGGACAGCCCCTGATCCGAACCCTGAGCTACCCCTGACCTGCCCGTCGGCCAACGCCCAGGAAGAACGTCCGGACGTCCTCGGCGAACGCCTCGGGGACCTCCATCGCAGCGAAGTGGCCGCCGCGTTCGAACTCCGACCAGTGCCTGATGTCGTAGCGCCGTTCGGCCAGCGGCCGCACCGACCGGGTGATGTCGTGGGCGAACACCGCGACGCCGACCGGCACCGGGCAGGGCACCGCGCCGCGCGGGGTGTCGTGGTGCAGGCGGGCGGAGGAGGCGGCGGTGGCGGTGAGCCAGTACAGCGCGACGTCGGTGAGCATCCGGTCGTCGTCGATCGGCGCGCGCGGGTCGGTCCAGTGCGCGAAACGCTCGGCGATCCAGGCCAGTTGACCGACCGGGGAGTCGGTCAGCGGGTAGCCGACGGTCTGCGGGGTGAGGGCCTGGAGCGCCTGGTAGGGCGGGCGGTTCGCCATCAGCTGCCGGACCTGGTCGAGCCGGGCCTCGTCCGCCTCCGACAGTTCGATCCCGGCGTCCGGATCCGGCGGCGTCGGAAGGTAGTTGACGTGCACGCCGACCACCCGTTCCGGGGCGACGGCGCCGAGCGCCAGCGAGATGCCCGCACCGAAGTCGCCGCCCTGCGCGCCGTACCGCTCGTAGCCGAGGCGGCGCATCAGCTCGGCCCAGGCCCGCGCGATCCGCCCGGTGTCCCAACCGCGTTCGTGCGTCGGGCCGGAGAAGCCGTAGCCGGGGATGGACGGGATCACCAGGTGGAAGTCGCGCGACAGCGGCTCGACGACGTCGAGGAACTCCAGGAACGAGCCGGGCCAGCCGTGGGTGAGGACCAGTGCGAGCGCGTCCGGCTTCGGGGACCGGACGTGGACGAAGTGGACGTTCTGGCCGTCGATCTCGGTGGTGAAGTGCGGGAGCCGGTTGAGCGCGGCCTCGTGGCGGCGCCAGTCGTAGCCGGTCCGCCAGTGTTCGGCGAGCTCCTTCAGCCGGGCCAGCGGGAAGCCGTAGTCCCAGCCGGCGTCGGCGACTTCGTTGGGCCAGCGGGTGCGGGCGAGACGGTCGGCGAGGTCGTCGAGGTCGGCCTGCGGGATGTCGATGCGGAACGGCTCGATCACGGTCTTCACTCCAGTGGGTTCCACGCACGAAACGTTAGTGCCACTAACAAAGCTAGACTGTTAGTGGCACTAACGCAACGACTCAAGGACCCCCGTGAGCCAGTCCTCCCCGGACCCCACCCCGGCCCGCCTGCGCACCGTCCCCAGCCGCCTCCTCGCCCAGGCCGCCACCGTCGCCGACCGAATCGTCGGCGACCGCCTCGCCGCCGAAGGCGCCCGCAAGTGGTACTTCGCGGTCCTGGTCGCCCTCGCCGAGACCGGCCCCACCAGCCAGGCCGAGCTCAGCCGCCGCACCGGCATCTACCGCAGCGACATGGTCGCCGTCCTCAACGAACTCGCCGCCACCGACTGCATCCACCGCACCCCCGACCCCGCCGACCGCCGCCGCAACACCATCACCCTCACCCCCGCCGGCCACCACCGCCTCGCCCGTCTCGACGCCCTCGTCACCGAAGCCGAGACCGAACTCCTCACCCCCCTCACCCCCACCCAACAACACGACCTCACCCACCTCCTCACCCTCCTCACCACCCACCACCGCCCCACCCACCATCACCCACCCCGGACCACCCCATGACCACCGCCGGCGTCCTGCCCGTCCGCTACTCGCGACGCCCCCCCGGTCGCCACGCGGCCGTGGCGTCGCGGGTGAGGGGATAGCCGATCTCGTATGCGCTCGCCGACATCCGGGTGTCGTTGACCTCGACCACGGTGCCGTCCGGCGCCGTGGCAGTACGCAGCACCCGAAGCACCGGCGTGCCCCTCGGCAGTTGCAGGTCCGCGGTCTCGGTCGGGGTGGGCATCCGAGCCCCGATCGTCTCGTGCCAGGTGAGCGGCCCGTGCCCGAGGTCCCGTTCGAGCCGGTCGTAGATCCCTCCCGGACCGGTGTCCCCCTCGGCCAGACGGGTGCCACGCGCGATCGCCTCGGGCAGGTAACTGGTGGCCGCCTGCTGCGGAGCGAGCGTCCCCGGGTGACCCATCAGCCGATCCCGGATCAGCACAGTGCCACCGGGGGCGACACCCAGCAGTGCCGCGATCTCACGAGGCGCCGGCCCCCACCCCACGGTGGGCTTCCTGACGGCCACCCAGGGCTGCGCGGCGGGGTCGAAGTAGTAGCCGATCTCGTCGCGATGCACCTGCCGCGAGCGAGTGATGACCCTCCGCCCGGGCTGTTCGCGCACCACCGTGCCACGCCGCCGGACAACCTCCACCAGCCCCTCCGACTCCAGGACGGCGATCGCCTCACGAGCGGTCTGCTTGGAGATCGAGTACCGATCCGCGAGATCGGTGATCCGCGGAAGAGTTGATCCGGGCGGGTAGGTGCCATCGGCCAACGCGGCCCGAAGGTCGTTGGCAAGCCGCTGATATGCGGGGTCTGGCGTGTGCTCCATCAGCGCATCCTCAATCGGTAGTGTCGTCGGCGTCGCCCCCAAGCAAGTTTAGTCCTAGCTCTATTGACGAATCCTCACGGCACGTGGATATTAGGACTAGGACTAACCGAGTGTGACACCATTCGCACTTTCAGTGGTCGAGGTCTTCCTGCTGCTCAAGCCCACCACGGCCGCGCCACGCCCGAAAGGCCTCCTGCACCCCCGGCCCCGCAACGGAGGAACCCATGACGACCTGTCCACTTCCCGCCGAGAACTTGCCCGGCAGCACCCCCGTCCTCGTCACCGGCGGCGCCGGCTTCATCGGTCGCCACCTCGCACTGCGCCTGGCCGACCTGGGCCACCCCGTGACGGTGCTTGACACCGCGGACAACCCGAACGCCCTTCACGGGCTGACCGAGCTCGCCGGCCGCGGCCCTCGGGTGGTCGTCGCCAGCACGGCCGACACCGAACTGATGGCCAGGACGGTGCGGGAGCACCCCGTAGTGGCGCATCTCGCCTGGCCCACGGTCGGTGTCGACCAGGCGCTCAAGGCTCCACTGCGTCAGGTCGCCGCCCTCGCCCAGACCGCCGCCCTCGCCCAGCTGCTCACCCCTGAGCACACCCTGCTGTTCGCCAGCACCTCCGACATCTACGGCATGCACTCCGCGCTGTACGAGGGCAAGACAATGGCGGAGGACGACCTGACCGTCTACGAGGCCCCTGGCGTGGGTCGTTGGACGTACAGCAAAGTCAAGGCCGTGGCGGAGAGCGTGATCGCCGAGAGCCCGGCGCGCACCGTGGCCGTGCGGATCTTCAACGCCTACGGCCCCGGCCTCGACCACCCCCGCGGACGCAGGGTGATCGCCCAGTTCACCGAGGCGGTGTTCGCCGGACGCCCGATGCGACTGAGCGGTGACGGGTCCCAGCGCCGCGCGTTCTGCTACATCAGCGACCTCGTCGAGGGCATGCGCCTGGCCCTGAACCACTCCGCGATGCTGCCCGAGCACGGGCACCTGGCCGTCAACCTCGGCAACCCGGACGCCTGCATCTCGGTGGCCGAACTCGCCCAAATCATCGCAGACTTGTCCGTCGAAAACGGTTTCGTGACCAGCCGGCCCGCAATCCTTCCCGGAGCCTACGAGTACTGCGCGCCGTTCACCGACACCTGGCACCGCCGACCCGACATCTCCCGCGCCCGCACACTGCTCGGCTTCAGGCCCGTCGTCGACCTCCGCGAGGGCCTGCTGCACGTTCTGCGTTTCCACAACGACCGCACCGGAACCGGAGTGTGAGGCAGTGGCGCTCCTGCAGATGCCCGACTCCTGGACGACGGCCACCGAGGGCGTCCATTGCGTGACCGTCTCCGGCACGACCGTCCGGCAGGCCCTCGCCGAACTCACTTCTCGCTACCCGGCGCTTCACCGCCGGGTCTTCACCACCGATGGCCGGATCGGCGGCTGGCTCGCCATCTACATCGGCGACGAGAGAGCCGCCCCCGGAGCCCCGATCGACGACGCAGTCGTGCTGACCGTCCTGCCCGCCCTCGCGGGTGGTTGACCCCACGCCCCGCCCACCGCCCGCCTCACCGAACGGAGACACTCGTGCGCATCCTCGTGCTCGGCGCAGTCGGCCTTCTCGGCACCGCCTTGAGCGCCACGGCCTCGCCCGACACCGACCTCGTCGGCCTCGCTCACCACGACTGCGACGTCACCGACTTCGAGCAGGTCGCCGCCGCGACCGCCGCCCATCGCCCGCAGGTGCTGATCAACGCCGCCGCGATCCCGCACACACGCGCCTGTGAGGTCGATCCCGTCCGTGCCAGGGCCGTCAACATCGCCGGTGCTCGCAACTGCGCCCAGGCGGCCAACAGGTACCGAGCCCTGCTCGTCCAGATCTCGGGCAACATCGTCTTCGCCCCTGCCGAGCACCCGCGCGCCGAGGACGAGTACCCCGACAACACCGATGGCGTCCTCGGGCAGTCGAAAGCCGCCGCCGACTCCGCTGCCGTTGCCGCCGACCGGCTGCTGCTCGTTCGCACCGCATGCCTGTTCGGCAATCACGCCGACGGCACGCCGGGCGGACTGATCGGCCGGATCCTGGCCACCCCGGACGGCGCTACCCTCCGCATGACCCGTACCGCCACGAACGCCGCACACACCCAGGACGTCGCCACCGCCATTCATCGTCTCGCCTCCGAGTTGCACACCGGCACCTACCACCTCGTCAACCCTCGGCCCACCACGCCGTACGAACTCGCTCGGGCCGTCGCCGCACGCACCGGCCGCATCTGGAACATCGAGCCCACCGACCTCGGCACGCCTCGGCTCCTGGCCACCGGTTCCGCCACCGCTGCGGGCATCGAGTTGCGGCCGTTGCCGATCGCTCTCGACGCCTACTTCGCCGCCATGGCAGCGGGGTGAACGCGCCCGCAGACCACGACCTGGTCGACGTGCCTGCCGGCATCCTGCTGCGCGGCACCGGAGAAGCGGCGCTGGACGAGATTGCCGCAGCCCAGCACTACCCTCGCCGATGGTTCGAGGACGAGTCCCCCTCGCAGCCGCTCCCCGTCGCCGCGTTCCGCATCGACCGCCACCCCGTCACGAATGCGCAGTACCGCCGATTCGCCGATGCCACCGGGTACCGCACCCTGTCCGAGCAGCGTGGCCGCAGCCTCGTCTACGGCTCCGAGTTCTGGGAGGAGACTGCCGGCGCCCACTGGCGCCGACCGACAGGCCCCGACGGCCCACCCGCCCTCGACGACCACCCCACCGTCCACCTCACCCTGGGCGATGCCACCGCCTATGCCACGTGGGCCGGCCTTCGCCTGCCCACCGAGACCGAGTGGGAGTACGCCGCCCGCGGGCCGGACAGCACCCGTACTTGGCCCTGGGGCAACACCTGGAACCCGGACGCGGCCTCGACCGCCGACACGACGTCCACACCCCTGCATGACGAACACGCCTGGCGCGCCTGGTGGAACTCTCAACGCGTCGCGCACGCCCTCCCGGCCACCACACCGATCGGTGGACGTCCCCACGGGGCATCCCCGTTCTACGTCCACGACCTCGCCGGGAACGTCCAGGAATGGACCTCCACCGTCTACCACCCCTACGACCCGACTCGTGACTACGGCACCGTCTACTCGCACATCGTCGGCCGCTACGTCGTCCTGCGCGGCGGCAGTTGGATGCACTACCGCTGGCAGACCCGCTGCGCCGAACGCATCGCCGCCGACCCCGGCTACACCAACTTCGCCACCGGATTCCGCTGCGCCACCGAGCGGTAGATCCGACACCTCGTCATGTTCCGTACTCCCACCGGACTTCGGTTACAGTCGATGCACCTCCGGCCACGGCCACCGGCCCCGAATCTCAGCGAGGATCCGTGAAGTTCCTGATCGCCGGCGGTGCCGGGTTCATCGGCTCCACCATCGCCAACGCTCTCGCCGACCGCGGGCACACGCCGGTCGTCCTCGACAACCTCGTGACCGGCCGCCGGGAGTTCACCACCGATCATCCCTTCTACGAGGGCGACATCGCCGACGGCGGCCTTCTCGATCGGATCTTCACCGAGCACCCCGACATCCGGGCCGCCGTCCACTGTGCCGCACTGATCGTCGTTCCCGATTCCGTCGCCGACCCGCTCGGCTACTACCGGGAGAACGTCGCCAAGACCATCGCTTTCGCCGAGCACCTCACTCGCAATGGCTGTCGGCGCCTGCTGTTCTCGTCCTCCGCCTCCCTCTACCAGGCCGATCCGGCCAACGACTGGGCCGTCTACGAGGATTCGCCGCTGGAGACGCTCAGCCCGTACGCCCGCACCAAGCAGGTGGTCGAGACCTTCCTTGCCGACATCGCCGACGCCGGGCCCGTCCGCGTCGTCTCCCTGCGCTACTTCAACCCGATCGGCGCCGATCCCGAACTCCGCACCGGCCTGCAGACCCGCAAGCCCACCCACGCACTGGGCAAGTTGATTGACGTTCAGGCCGCAGGCGAAAAGTTCCCTATCACCGGCACCGACTGGCCCACCCGGGATGGCTCCGGCATCCGGGACTACGTCCACGTCCGCGATCTCGCCGAGGCCCACTGCGCCGCCCTCGACCGCTTCGACACCGTGACCGCCGAGCACCCGTACCAGGTCGTCAACCTCGGCACCGGAACGGGCACCACCGTTCGGGAACTCGTCGCCGCGTACGAGCAGGTCACCGGTGAGACGGTGCCCGTCGTGGAGACCGGCCCCCGGCCGGGTGACGCTGCCGGTGCCTACACACGCAGCAGTCGAGCGCGCGAACTCCTCGGCTGGACAGCCCGGTTCACGCTCGCCGACGGCATTCGGGACTCGCTGCGCTGGCGGGCGGTCCGCGACAGCGTCATCGGCGCGGACTGAACGGCCCGGCCGCCGGGCGGGGCGGTTCGACCGGTGGTCAGGGGGGTGAGCCAGCGCCTCGGGGCGCGGGTGGGGCAGCTACTTGCCGAGGCGGGCTGCCTTGGCTGCGCGGCGGGCGAGGACGTCGGCCTGGCGGTCGGCCATCTCGCGGAGGGCGGACTTGCGGGCGCGGGCGGGGAGGCGGTCGAGGTAGAGGCGGCCGTGGAGGTGGTCGGTCTCGTGTTGGAGGCAGCGGGCGAAGTAGCCGTGGCCCTCGATGGTGAGGGGGCGACCGTGCAGGTCGAAGCCGTGGACGACGGCATGGTCGGGGCGGGCGAGTTCGCGGTGGGGGCCGGGAACGGAGAGGCAGCCTTCGGGTTCTTCGAGCAGGCGACGGTGGGCGGCGGGGAGGTCTTCGAGGACGGGGTTGGCGAGGTGGCCGACGTGGCGCACGCCCCAGTCGTCGGTGATGTCCCAGACGAAGAGCTGGAGGTCGACGTCGACCTGGTTCGCGGCCAGGCCGGCGCCGTCGGCGATGTGGTTGGTGGCGAACATGTCGTCGACGAGGCGGGCGAGTTCGGGAGTGCCGAACTCGGTGACGGGCCGGCAGCGGCGGTGCAGGACGGGCTCGCCGACCACGGTGATTCGGCGGACCGCGCCGCGCACGGTCTCGGGGGCGAGCGCCGGGTAGGCGTCGACGGGTTCGCCCTGGACGCGGACCCGACGGTCCTGCGGGGGGTGGGTCACGCGGGGGCACCTCTGTTCGACTCTCGGCCTGACGGGTTGTCATTCGCTTTGCAAAGTAGCACGCTTTGCAAAGTGACTGATGAGATTCGCGCGACCGACCGCACCCTGCCGCCGGGCGTCCTCCGGCCGCTGCCCGACCACCCCGTCCGGATCGCCCTGCTCGACCTGTTGGCCGAGGCCGGCACCGTGACGTCGACCGACGCCGCCGCACGGCTCGGGCTCAGTTCGGGACTCTGCTCGTTCCACCTAAGGCAGTTGGCCCGCTACGGGCTGGTCGAGGAAGTCCCGCAGGGCGGCCGCGCCCGCCCGTGGCGGTTGCGCTGGGAGACCGACGCCACGCCCGCACCGCACCCCGTCCGCGACCCCGCCGAGCCCAACCAGGCCGACGAGCCCGACGATCCGTTCACCGCCGTACTGCACCTGACGCCCGCCGAGGCCGCCGAATTGCAGGACGCGGTAAGGAAGTTGCTGACGAAGTACCGCGACCGCGCGCACCGCCCGCGCGGCGCGGTGCCGTACGCCGCCGCGGCCCGGATCGTTCCGCTGCTGCCGGGCTGACCTCCGCCGCGCGGGCTGTCGCGCCCCCGGCGGCGATCACCGTTTCGCCCGAGCCGCCCCCACCGACGCCCGCGCCCGCAGCACCCGCGGATCCGCTGCCGATCGTGGATCCCCCCGACCCCGAGGGCGACGAAGGTCGCCCTCGGGGGATCCGTTCGGGGCTTCTGGGGCCCGGGCGGCGCTGCCTAGCGTGGCTGGCAGGACACAGTCGCGCGGGTCGGAGGGAGAACACCGATGGGCGTCGTACCCGAGGGCAGGACCGGGCCGGACAGGGTCGCACTCCTGCCGGCGGACAACAACGGGGCAAGGGCGGAGGGCGCGGAGGGCGCCGAGGGCGCGGACCGCTCGCCGTTCCGGTCGATGCCGGACGCCGAGCGCTCCGCGCTCTGGCGGCAGCGGCTGCACGAGGCGGAGGCGGGGCTGACCAGGTACCTGGTGAGTCTCGGCGATCAGCCGCAGCTCGCGGAGTGGTTCGCGTTGCAGGGCGAGATCTTCGCCGACCTGCCGGACGGCTCCGCGCCGTCCGCGCAGTGGCAGCGGCTGTTCTTCCGCGGCCAGGCGCTGATGGAGCGTTTCCTGGTGCGGCACTACGGCGAGCAGGTGCTCGCGGCGTGGGCGGCGTCCAACGCCGAGGTGCACCGCACGGTCGAGCCGGACCACGGCCGGGGCGCCGCGGACCCGATCCGCCGGATCGCCCGGCAGGCCGAACTGTACGGCTCCGACTACGAGTTCGACGATGCCACGCCGCCGGGGCCGCGGCACGCGGCGCTGACCATCACGCACTGCGCGATCTGGGACTACCGCGAGCAGGCCCGCCGCAGCGGGGTGACGCTCACCCTGGCCTCCCCGTGCACGTACTGCACGCACGCGCTGTCCGCGAACATCCGCGCCAAGGGCTTCCGCCCGGCGCACCGCCTGCGCTCGGGGCCGACCGGCCACGGCTGCCGCTGGGAGGCCGGCGTCGAGGAGCAGGGGAACGACGAGACCACGACGGGGGCGTCCTGATGTGCGGAGTGACGGGCTGGCTGGACTGGGCGGACGATCTGCGGTTGCGCGCGGAGACGGTCCGCCGGATGACGCAGACGCTGACCTGCCGGGGGCCGGACGCGGACGGGGTGTGGCTGTCGCGGCACGCGGCGCTGGGCCACACCCGGTTGGCGGTGATCGACCTGGACGGCGGCCTGCAGCCGTTCACCGACGGCGAGCCGGTCCGGGCGGTGCTGGCGTACAACGGCGAGCTGTACAACTACCGTGAGCTGCGGGCCGAGTTGGAGTCGCACGGGCACGTGTTCCGGACCCGCTCGGACACCGAGGTGGTGCTCCGCGCGCACCTGCACTGGGGGCATCGGGCGCCGGCCCGGTTCAACGGGATCTTCGGGTACGCACTGTGGGACCCGCGGAGCGAGGAACTCCTGCTGGTGCGCGACCACTTGGGCATCAAGCCGCTGTACTGGCACCGGCACGCGAACGGCGTGCTGTTCGGCTCCGAGCCGAAGGCGGTGCTCGCGAACCCGTTGCTGCGGCCCGAGTTGGACGCGGCGGGCATCGCGGAGCTGTTCGCGCTGCCGGCCGCGCCGAGCGCCGGGCACGGACTGTTCCGGGGCCTGCACGAGGTCCGCCCGGGCCACCTGGTGCTGGCGACCCGGCACGCGGTGCGCGAACTCCCGTACTGGCAGCTGGAGTCGGCCCCGCACCCGGACGACGCGGCGACCACCCGGGCCACCGTGCGGGCGCTGCTCGCGGACGCGGTGGAGGGCCAGTTGGTCAGCGACGTGCCGCTGTGCACGCTGCTGTCCGGCGGCGTCGACTCCTCGGCGATCACCGCGCTGGCCGCGCAGGCCCGCGAGCGGGCCGGCCAGGGCAAGATCACCAGCTTCTCGGTGGACTTCCCCGGCAGCGCCGACCGCGCGCCCGACGCCTGGCGCACCGGCCAGGACGCCCCGTTCGTGCGGGCCGCCGCCGAGCACATCGGCACCGTGCACACCAGCGTGCTGATCCCCGACGACGACCTGCTGGACGCCCGCGACGCGGTGCTGCGGGCCCGCGACCGGCCCGGCTGGGGCGAGATGGACGCCTCGCTGCACCTGCTGTTCCGCGAGGTGCGCCGCCGCTCCACGGTCGCGCTGTCCGGCGAGGCCGCGGACGAGGTCTTCGGCGGCTACCCGTACTTCCACGACGCCCCGGCGCTCGCCTCCGGCACCTTCCCGTGGCTGCACGGCCGCACCACCCCGGCGGCCCTGCTGCACCCGGAGGTGCGCGCCGAGGTCCGGCCGGTCGAGTACACCGAGGCCGCGTACCGCAGCAGCCTGGCCTCGGTGCCCCGGCTGGACGGGGAGGACCCGGCGGCGGCGAAGGTCCGGGAGACCTTCCACCTGGCGCTGACCCGCTGGCTGCCGCCGCTGCTGGACCGGGTGGACCGGGTGTCGATGTCGGTCGGCCTGGAGGTGCGGGTGCCGTTCTGCGACCGCCGGCTGGTGGAGTACCTGTGGAACGTGCCGTGGGAACTGAAGTCCCCCGGCGGACGCGCCAAGGGGCTGCTGCGGGACGCGGTGCGCGACCTGCTGCCGCCGCAGGTCGCGGACCGCCCGAAGTCCGGCTACCCGTCGACGCCGGCGGTGCGCTACACCGAGGTGCTGACGGCCCGCGCCCACGAGCTGCTGGCCGACCCGGCCGCGCCCGTCTTCGACCTGGTGGACCGGGGCCTGGTGCGCCGCCATCTCGCCGAGGGCCGCCCGCTGCCCAGTCCGCGCACCGCGCCGAACCCGGTCGGCGGCCTGGACCACCTGGTGCAGGTCGACGAGTGGCTGCGCGCCTACCGGGTGGGTCTGCGGTGAGCGCGCCGGCCCACCAGGCGCTCACCGCGAGCGCGTTCCGCTCGGCGGCCCGGCACTGGCCGACCGGTGTCGCCGTGCTCGCCGCCCGTTGGTCGGGCGTCGAGTACGCGAAGACCGTCTCCTCGTTCAGCACCCTGTCGCTCGACCCGCTGCTGATCGGCGTCGCCGTCTCGCACCGCAGCCCGCTGACGGACGCGGTGCGCGCGGCCGGACGCTTCGCGGTCTCCGTACTGGGCGAGCAACAGGCCGCCCTGGCACGGCGGTTCGCCACCCCGGGCGCGGGCCTGGCGGTCGGCGGCTTCGCGGACCGGCCGTGGCAGGACGCCCCGACCGGCGCGCCCGTCCTGGCCGGCGCACCGGCCTGGTTCGACGCCCGGCTGTACGCCGAACTCCCGGTCGGCGACCACCTGTTGCTGGTCGGCGAGGCCGTCGCGATCGGCGAGGGCCCGGGCCGGCCGCTGCTGTACCACGCGGCCCGCTACCGGCAGCTCGGCCCGGAGATCCCAAATCCCCTTCCCACTCGAGGAGTCGGCGCATGACCCTGCTGTCACCGGAGCCGCGCGGCCTGCTCACCGGCGCCCGCTACCTGGCCGAACTCGACGACGGCCGCGAGCTGTACCTCGACGGGCAGCGCGTCGCCAACCCGGCCGACCACCCGGCGTTCCGGCCCGCCGCCGAGGAGCTCGGCCGCCTGCTCGACCTCCAACACCGGCCCGAGCACCGCGAGTTGCTCACCTTCAAGGACCCGGACACCGGCCTGCGGCTGGCCCGCGCCTACCAACCGCCCACCAGTCTGGAGGAGTTGCGCGTCCAACGGCGCAGCGCCGAGTTCTGGCACGCCGAGGCGCTCGGCCAGCAGGGCCGTTCCCCGGCGTTCATGGCCTCGATCGCCGTCGGCGTGCACGACTTCCGTCACCGGCTGGCCTCCGCCGACCCCCGTTTCGGGGCCAACGCCGAGGCCTGGTACCGGCATTGCGCGCAGAACGACCTGGTGCTGTCGCACGCCCTGGGCGACCCGCAGATCGACCGCTCGGCGAATCCGCTGGACGATCCCGACCTGGCGCTGCGGGTGCTGTCGGAGAACGAGCACGGCATCGTGGTGCGCGGCGCGAAGCAGCTCACCACCCTCGCGCCGCTCGCGCACGAGGTGCTGGTGTACCTGTCGGCGTCGTTCGCCCAGGGCCGGGCCGAGCAGTTCGTGGTGTGGTTCGCGCTGCCGTTGAACACCCCGGGCCTGATCACGCTGGCCCGCGAACCGCTCGGCGCCGCCCCGTGGGGCCACGGCCATCCGCTCGGCGCCCGCTACGACGAGCAGGACGCGATGCTGTTCTTCGACGACGTCCTGGTCCCCTGGGAGCGGGTGTTCCTGCTGCGCGACGCCGACCTCGCCCGCCAAGGCCTGGCCCGGATCAACGCCTGGAGCGCGTACGTCGGCCACATCCGCTACCGGGAGCGCCTGCGCACCCTGCTGGCCACCGCGACGCTGCTCGCCGAGTCCATCGGTGTCGCCCAGTTCCGCAACATCCAGGAGGACTTGGGCCGGCTGGCCGGGTACGCCGAACTCACCGAGTACTTCCTCGACGCGGCGGAGAACCGCGGCGCCCGCACCGACGCGGGCCTGTTCGCCCCCGGCGACACCTTCGCCTCCCGGGTGTGGTCCGCCGAGGTCGCCGGCCACGCCGTCGAGATCGTCCGGAAGATCGGCGCGTCCGGCCTGCTCATGCAGCCCTCCCCCGGCGACCTCGCCAACCCCCGGCTGCGCCCGCACCTGGACCGTTACATGCGCGGACGGGAGACCGGCGTCGAGCTCAAGTCCCGGCTGTTCCGGCTGGCTTGGGAGCTCACCGGGGACGGCTTCGGCCAGCGCCAGGACCTGTACGAGTACGTCCACCGCGGCGACCTCGCCCGCAACCGCATCACCGTCTTCCACCGCTACGACCAGTCCGCGACCAGGGCCCGACTGCTCGCCCTGCTCGACCCCGCCACTGACCAGGAGGCCCGCGCGTGAGCCCGTCCGCCGTCGAGATCCAGGCCCGCACCCTCGCCGGCTACGCCGACGCCAGCCGACTGCGCCAAGTCCACGACCGTGACTGGGTGTTGGACCGCGTCACCGGAAGCCCCGAGACGCTGATCGACCTCGGCAGCGGCATCGGCCAGCTGCTCGACACCGCGCTCGGCCGCTTCCCCTCGCTGCGCCTGGCCGTCGGCCTGGAACGCTCCGAGCACCGCCTCGCCGAGGCCGCCCGCCGGCTCGCCCCGCACGGCGACCGCGCCGTGCTGCACGCCGCCGACCTCACCGCGCCCGAGCAACTCCCGTACCGCGCCCAGGTGATCACCCAGACCTCGGTGCTGCACTGGCTGTACCCGGACGAGGACCGGATCTTCGCCTGGGTCGCCGACCACCTCGCCCCCGGCGGCCGCTTCCTGCTCACCACCTACCACCCCGCCCGGGACGCCCAGGGCCTCGGCGGCGAGGACGAGTTGGTCCGCGAGGCGCTCACCGCCCTCGGCACCCCGGCCGCCTCGGTCGCCGCGCTGCTCGCCGCGCACGGCGTCCTGCCGATCGCCACCCGCACCCGCACCGTCGACGACCTGCTCGCCGTCCTCGCCCCGCACCTGCGGGTCGCCGGCCACGCGGAGCGCGACGCGGTGGTGACCGTCGGCTCGGCCGAGCAGTACGAGCACTTCCACGCCGCGACCTTCGGCGACTACTACGCGCAGGTGCTGCCCGGCCCGCGGCGCGCCGACTTCTACCGGGCCGTCGGCGCGGCGGCCTGGCGGCGCCAGAACGAACGCGGACACGTCAGCCACATGCCGGTTCGGCTCTGGGAGTTGACGGCACATGAGGAGTTTGTTGCAGGAACCGGAAACCGCCCCGCCCGCGCCTAGGGTGGGACGACCCCGCAGCCGCCGCACCTGAGGAGCCAGCCGTGTCCACCCCCGCCGTCAGTCAGGAGCTCGGCGCCTTCCTGCGCGCCCACCGCGAACGCCTCCAGCCCGCCGACGTCGGACTCACCGCCACCGCGCGGCGGCGCACCCCCGGGCTGCGCCGCGAGGAGGTCGCCTCGCTCTCCGGCGTCGGCCTCGCCTGGTACACCTGGCTCGAACAGGGCCGCGTCACCGCCTCCCGGCAGGTCCTGGAGGCGGTGGCGCGCGCCCTGCGCCTGGACGCGGCGGGCCTGCGGCACGCGATGCGGCTGGCCGGCTACCACGAGCCCGTCCCCGTCTCCCGCACCGCCGGGCAGCGGCTGGCCGACGCGGTCCGGCCGGTCCTCGACTCCTGGCCCGCCAGCCCCGCCGTGCTGCTCGACCGGCACTTCGACCTGCTCGCCTGGAACGCGGCGTGGACGGCGCTCTGGGGCTCCCCCGAGGCCGTCCCCGCCGACCGGCGCAACCTGATGTGGCTGATGGCCGTCGACCGCCGGCTGCGCAGCGTCCTGCACGACTGGGAGCCGCTCGCCATGAACGTCTTCCAGCACTTCCGCGCCCAGGCCGGCCCCGCCCGGGCGGACGCCCGCACCGGCGAGCTGTACCGCCGCTTGGAGGCCGACGCCCCCGACCTCCGCCACTGGTGGGGCTGCCACACCGTCGCCGAACTCACCGCCCGCGAGGTCGTCGCCGAACCCCCGGCGATCGGCCCGGTGCGCCTGACGCTCAGTTCGTTCCACCCGGTGGACGATCCGTCGGCGCTGGTGCTGCTCTTCACCCCGAACACGGGGACGGACCTGGCCCGGATGACGGAGCTGGCGGCCGCGACGAGCGGCGCGACAGGCCCCGGCCTCACGGTCAGGTCGCGTCCACGGGCGAGTCACTGCCTCGCGTAGCGTTCCTACGGTCGGGCGCCCTCCGTCCCGCGCAGTGCCCCGCGCCGCTGCACACTGCCGGCGGCGGCGACGAGGGCGAGCACCACGCCCACGATCAGCGTCCCGTGCGCGACGTCCCCGAACGCTCCCACCGCCCAGGCTCCGACGCCCGTGCCCGCGTACATGGTGGAGGTGAGCCAGGCGCTGGAGGTGGCGCGGTGGGCGGGGGCGACGGTGCCGGCGAGGGTCTGCTGGTCGGTGACGAAGGCGCCGGAGGCGGTGAACCAGAGCAGGACGCCGAGCAGGGCGAGAACGATCCCGGGCCCGGCGACCGCGAGCGCGATCCCGGCGGCCAGCAGCACCGACCACACCGGGAGCAGCGGCAGCCGGCGGCCCGCCGCGCGGGCCTGGTCGCCGAGGCGTCCGCCGAGCAGCGAGCCCGCCACGCTGCCCGCGCCCACCAGCACGCCGATCAGGCCGAGCGCCTGCACGGAGAGGTCGAAGCGTTCGCCGAGCACCGCGCCGAGGAAGGTGTACGCGCCCAGGTTGGCCGCGTTGAAGGCGGTGTTGACCAGCAGCGCACGCCGCAGCGCGGGGTCCCGCCAGGCCGCCAGCACCGCCAGCGCCGAACCCCCGCCCGCGCCCCCGCCTGCGCCTGCGCCTGCGCCTGCGCCTGCGGGAGCGGCGGGCCGCGGCGCGACCTGCCGCAGCAGCACCGGCACGGCGGCGGCCGTGCCGACCGTCAGGGCCCAGAACGCCGCCCGCCAGCCCGCCGCGCCGGCCAGCAGTCCGCCGAGCGGGACGCCGATGACCTGGCCGGTGGAGAACAGGGCCATGCCGAGTCCGAGGGCCCGGCCGCGCACCGCGTCGGGGGCGGTTTCGGCGATGTGGGCCCAGATCGCGGGGCCGGCGGCCGCGGCGGCGAGTCCGGCGAGGGCGCGCGAGAGGACCAGCAGGGTGAGGTCGGTGGAGAGCGCGGCGGCGGCGTTGGAGAGGACGAACAGCACGGTGCCGGCGAGCAGCGTGCGGCGTCGTCCGAACCGGTCGCTGAGCAGGCCGAGGAAGGGCGCGCAGATCGCGTACACCAGGACGTACGCGGTGACGGTGGACGCCGCGGCGGCCTCGCTGACGTGGATCGAGTCGGCGATGGTCGGCAGCAGCGGCGAGACCAGGAAGGTCTCCGTCCCGAACAGGAACAGCAGGGCGAACACCCCGGCGTACCGCCACCGCCGGAACACCTCCTGCTCCGGTACGTCGGCGACGATCGGGGGAGAGTCGGACACGTCGCTCACGGCGACCACCACCTTGTCGGGCGGCGCGCGGCGCGTCCTCGGACCGGGGACGCCGTCGGCCGCGCGCAAGGGGGGCACGGGAGGTCCGATACGGCCATCCTCGGCAGCCGCCCGGGCCGCAACCAGACAGGCGTTCATCCTGTGACCGCCGCTCACACTCTGGTGGAGTGTCAGCGCGTGTGGAGTCGCGCCGGGGGGATAGAAGGGCGGCATGCGTGTTGTTCCGGAGTCGGTGGCGGCGGTGGTGCGTCGCGGTGCCAGGGATCCGTTCGTCGTGCAGACGGTGCGGGCCACGATAGCGGCGACGTTGGCGTACGTGGTGGCGACCTGGCTGAGCCGGGAGCCGGTGCCGTTGACGGCGCCGCTGACGGCGCTGCTGGTGGTCCAGGTGACGGTCTATTCGACGTTGAAGACCAGTGTGCGGCGGGTCAATTCGGTGGTGGTCGGGGTGCTGATCGCGATCGGGTTCTCGACGGTGGTGGGGCTGTCGTGGTGGAGCCTGGGCCTGATCATCCTGGCGTCGTTGACGGTGGGCCGGTTCGTGCGGGTGGACGAGTTCGTCCAGGAGGTCGCGATCAGCGCGATGCTGATCCTGGGCGTCTCGCAGGTCACTACGCAGGCGTGGGACCGGGTGCTGGAGACCCTGATCGGCGCGGTGGTCGGCCTGCTGTTCAATCTGGTGTTCGCGCCGCCGGTGTGGGTGGACACCGCCGGCGAGAAGATCGAGGACCTGGCCCGGCGGGCCCGGCACCTGCTGCTGGACCTCGCGGAGCAGCTGGGGCACGCGGTGCCGGTGGAGCGGGCGGCGGAGCGGCTGCACGAGGCCCGCCGGCTGGACCAGGCGATCGCGGAGGTGGACGGCGCGCTGCGGCAGGCCGAGGACAGTCTGCGGCTGAACCCGCGGATCAGCGAGGGCCTGCTGTCGCGGCTGGTGCTGCGCACCGGCCTGGACACGCTGGAGATCTGCGTGGTGGTGATCCGGGTGATCGCCCGTTCGCTGACCGACCTGGCCAAGCGCCGGGCCGCCGACGAGCGGCTGTTCCCGACGGAGGTCGCGGTGGCGCTGGAGGAGCTGTTCGCGCACATCGGCGGCGCGCTGGTGAGCTTCGCGGTGCTGGTCACCACCCAGGTCAGCCGCAACGCGGAGGAGGCCGAGCAGCGGTTGACGTCCGAGCTCGCCGCCGCCTGGACGTGCCGGGACAACGTCGCCCAGCTGCTCCTGCACCGCGTCCGACAGGACCCGCGGGCCTGGCAGTTGCACGGCGCCCTGCTCGCCGAGGTGGACCGGATCCTCGACGAGCTGGACCTCGAACACCGCTCCCGCCGCCTGATGGAGGAACTCGACCGCGCCTCCGTCGCCAACCGCGAACGCTTCTCCCGCTTCGCCGGCCTCCGCCGCCTCGCCCGCGGCGAGCGGCTGCGCCGCCCACGCCGCCGGCCGCACGACCGCCGGCCGGCCTGACCCGACGCCGCCGCCCGCCTCAGTTCCCGAGCCCGCGCCAGGTGGTGAGCACACCCGCCGCGACCGCCGTCAGCAGCGACCCGAGCACGGCCACCGCCAGGGTGGGCAGGTGCAGGTGCGGTCCGACCTGCGTGCCGGCCGCCTGGGACAGGCCGGACGCGGTGGCCGCGAGCGGCGGCAGGGCCGCCAGGAGGCCGAGCGCGGCGCCGAGGCCGACCGTCACGGCGGTCTCCCGGGCGGCCAGCGCGAGCAGTTGCCGCCGGGTGCCGCCGACGGTGGCGAGGACGGCGTGGTCGCGGCGGCGGGCGTGCGCGGCGGCGGCCGCGCCGTTGGCGGCGGCGAGGGCGCCGTACCCGGTGGCGACGGCGATCAGCAGCGCCGCGAGGGCGTCCGTCAGCCGGGCGTCGGTCGCGTAGTCGTCCAGGGCGTAGCGCTCCGCGTCGTGCACGGCGGTGCCGGGGACGGCGGTGGCCCGGGCGTCGGCGGGGACGAAGATGTCGTCGCCGAGGGCCGCCGGGTCGTGCGCCCGCACCTCTGCGCGGGACATCACGAACGCGCCCCGGGCCGGGTCGTCGGGCAGCACGTCGGCGATCCGCACCGGTACGGTCGCGCCGTCGGCGAGCCGTACGCCGTAGTCCTGTCCGGCCCGGACGCCGAGGCGCTGGGCCAGGGTGCGCCCGAGGACGGCCTGCCCGGGACGGTCCAGGGCGGGGTCGCGGGAGCCGAGGACGTCGATGGCGGTGGTGGCCCCGTCGGCGGCGCGGACGAACGCCCGCACCGGCAGCGCGGCCCGGCCGACCGGGTTGGCGGCGGCGGCCTCGTCGGTGGTGCCGGGGGTGCCGTCGTCGGTGACGATCCGCTGGCCGGCCAACTGCTGTGCCTGGCCTGCCGGGTAGGCCGCCCGCATGGTCTCTGCCGTGCCGCCGATCAGGACGGCGAAGCCGACGGCGGCGATCACGGGTGCGGCGACGGCGGCGGTGCGGCGGGCCGAGGCGGTCAGTTCGCCGCGCAGCAGCAGCGGCCAGGCGGGGCGCAGCCGCAGCAGCGGCCCGGTGGCGGCCCGGGCGAGCGCGCCGATCAGGACGGGCGCGAGCAGGGCGGCGGCGGTGATCAGGACGGCGGTGGCGGTGATCGAGGCGGTGACCCGGTCCTCGGCGGTCGCGGTGGCGGTGGCCACGGCGCAGGCCGCGCCGGCGGCGAGTGCGGCCAGTCCGCAGCCGAGCCGGAGCCGGCCGGTCCGGCGGTCTGCGTCGCGGCTCTCCAGCAGCGCGTCCATCGGGGCGACCCGGGCGGCGGAGCGGCCGGACGTCCGGGCGGCGAGCGCGCTCACCCCGACCCCGACGGCTGCGGCGAGCAGCGGCGGCCCGGCGCCGAACCGGACCGCGAGGTCGGGCGGTGCGGCGTCCAGCCGCAGCAGCAGCCGGGCGAGCAGCGGTGCCACGGCGAGGCCGAGCGCGCCGCCGGCGGCGGAGCCGAGCAGGCCGACGGCGGCGGCCTCGCCCAGCAGCATCCGGCGGATCCGCCGCGGGTCGGCGCCGATCAGCCGCAGCAGGCCGAGGTCGCGGCGGCGCAGCGCGGTGTGCAGGGCGAGCGTCGCGGCCACCACGAAGGCGGTGGTGAACAGGGCCAACAGGCCGACGGCGGCGAGCAGTTGGGTCGCGAGGAACCGGCGGTGCGCCAGGGGGCGCGGCTGGATCTCGGCCCGGCCGGCACCGGTGACCACCTCGGCCCGGCCGCCGACGGCCCGGCGGGCGGCGTCCGCGACCCCGGCGTCCGCGACGCCGGCGGGCCCGACCAGTCCGATCGCCCGGACGCCGGGGGCGCGGACGGCGGCGGTGCGGTCGTCGAACCAGTAGCCGGGCCCGTCGACGGTCCCGCTGACGGTGAACTCGGCCCGCCCGGCCGTCAGATTGACAGTGAGCCGGCCGCCGACGGGCACCCCGAGCGCCGCGGCGACGGCGACCTCGCCGGGCCCGGCGGGCGCGCGCCCGTCCCGCAGCCGGTAGCCGCCGAGAGCCGTCCCCGACCAGCCGTGCCCGGCCTCGGCGGCGTTCTCGTCGTCCACGGGACGCCCGTCCCGGAACGCCTGGGCGTAGAACGCCCGGTCGGCCACGGCCTCCCCGGGCACGGCCGCCGCCCGCAGCGCGGACATCAGCTCGACCGCTTCCCCTTCACTCCACGGCACCCGGTCGGCGGGGCTCCCGTCGAGATCGACCGCCCGCGGCGGCAGCACCAACGCCCCCGCGGCCGCCAGCCGTGGCTGCACGGCGGGCGCGGCGGCGTCCCGCACGGCGAGAACGGCGGTGATCAGCGCGGTCCCGACGACAACGGCGAGGAACGCCGCAAGGAACCCGGCCCAACGGGCCCGCAGTTCGGCGAGCACCAGCATCACGCCACCTCCGGTCGAACGACGCGGCGCCCGGGGGCCGGTCGGCTGCCGGCCGCGTCCCGCGCCGCGAGCGCGCCCGGCGGCAACTCGGAGCACCAGCAGTGCAGTTCGGCGCAGCTTCGCATCACGCCGCCTCCGTTCGCGCCGTCCGGGCCGTCCGGGCCGCGACGGTCGCGGCGTTTGCGGGGTGGCCGGGGGTGAGGGTGAGGATGTCGGCGAGGCGGCCGTCCTGGAGGAGGAGGACGGTGTCGGCGATCGCGGCGGCGGACGGGTCGTGGGTGACCATGACGGTGGTCTGTCCGTGGTCGTCGACCAGGGTGCGCAGCAGGCGCAGGACGTGGCGGCCGGCGGTGGTGTCGAGGGCGCCGGTGGGTTCGTCGGCGAAGAGGACGGCGGGGCGGGTGGCCAGGGCGCGGGCGAGGGCGACGCGTTGCTGCTGGCCGCCGGAGAGCCGGCCGGGGCGGTGGTGGGCGCGGTCGGCGAGGCCGACGGCGGCCAGGGCGTCCGCGACGTGCGCGGCGGGCAGTCGGCGGCGGGCGAACCGGGCGGGCAGTTCGACGTTCTGCGCGGCGGTCAGCGACTCGACCAGGTTGAACGCCTGGAACACGAAGCCGACGTGGTCGCGCCGCAGTTCGGTGCGCCGTCGCTCGTTCAGCGGTCCGAGGTCGTGGCCGGCGAGTTCGACCCGGCCGGAGGTGGGCCGGTCCAGGCCGGCCGCGCAGTGCAGGAGGGTGGATTTGCCGGACCCGGAGGGGCCCATGATCGCGGTGAGGGTGCCGGGCGGGAAGTCGACGGTGACGTCGTCCAGGGCGGTGACGGCGCGTTCCCCGGCGCCGTGCACCTTGGACACCGAGCGGAGTCTCACCGCAGCAGGCTGATGATCGGTCATAACGCCCATCCCACCGGCCGAGCGGGCCTCGGGGCACTGACCCGTGCACCACCTCGAAGGTAGTGCGGGCACTACTTCGCGCGGCACGGACGGGCACTATTGTCGCTCGGGTGCGTCCTCGAACGGCTTGGCAGGCGATGGCCCGGCGCCCGATGGCCTTCCTCGCCTCGGGGTGGCCCTGGCGTTCGTTGGCGTACCTGCTGAGCGGGGTGCCGGTCGGCGCGGCCGCCGTCGCGGTGCTGGCGGCGGGGCTGGTGGCGGGCGCGGTGCTGCTGGTGGTGCTGGTCGGGGTGGCGCCGCTGCTCGGGGTGGTGCTGTCGGCGACGGCGGTGGCGGCGGTGGAGCGGCGGCGGCTGCGGCTGGTCGATCTCGATCCGGCGCCGAGCCCGCACCGCGCGCCGGACGGCCCGGGCCTGCGGGCGTGGGCGGCGACCCGGCTGACCGAGCAGGCGACGTGGCGCGAGCTGGGGTTCGCGCTGCTCTCGGCGGCCGCCCTGTGGTGGCTGGACCTGCTGGTGCTGGCGTTCTCGTTCGGGTTTCCCGCGCTGTGCTTCGCCTCGACGGACGGCTCCACCTGGCCGTGGACGGTGTTCGGCGCGCTGGTGCTGCTCGCCTCCCCGTACACGGTGACGGCCTGGGCGGGCGCCCGGGCGGCCCTGGTGCGGGTGCTGCTGGCCCCGCGCGACCAGGAGCTGGGCGCGGCGCTGCGCGAGGTGCGGGCGTCCCGGTCCCGGCTGGTCGACGCCTTCGACGCCGAGCGGGTACGGATCGAACGCGACCTGCACGACGGCGCCCAGCAGCACCTGATCTCGCTCGGCATGACCCTCGGCCTGCTGGAGCTCGACCTGCCCGCCGACTCCCCGCTGCGCCCCGATCTCGCCCGCGCACAGCAGCAACTCGGCTCTGCGCACCGGGAATTGCGGGGTCTGGTCCGCGGCCTCAACCCGCCGGTGCTGGCCGACCACGGCCTGGCCGCGGCCGTCCGCGAGCAGGCCGGCCGCTTCCCGCTGCCGATCACCGTGGACCTCGACCTGCCGGCCCGGCTGCCCCGCCGGCTGGAGCTGCACCTGTACTACCTGCTGAGCGAGGCGCTGACCAACATCGCCCGGCACAGCGGCGCCCGGACCGCCGCCGTGCACGGCCGCCACCGCGCCGACCTGCTGGTCCTTGAGGTCACCGACGACGGGCGCGGCGGCGCCGACCCGGCCCTGGGCACCGGCCTGACGGGCCTGGCCGACCGACTGGCGGCCGTCGACGGCCGGCTGCGGGTCTCCAGCCCGCCCGGCGGCCCGACCCTGCTCCACGTGGAGGTTCCGTGCCGCTTCGAGTGATCGTCGCCGAGGACGCCGCACTGCTGCGCGAGGGCCTGGTCGGGCTGCTGCAGCGGTTCGGCCACCACGTCACGGCCGCCGTCGGCGACGCCACGGCCCTGCTGGCGGCCGTCCGCGCCGAGCCGCCGGAGCTGGTCGTCACCGACGTCCGGATGCCGCCGGCCGACGCCGACGACGGTCTGCGCGCGGCCGTCGAACTGCGCCGCGAGCACCCGGGGCTGCCGGTGGTGGTGCTCAGCCAGTACGTGGAGCAGTCGTACGCGATGCGGCTGCTCGACTCCGACCGGGGGCGCGCCGTCGGCTACCTGCTGAAGGAACGGGTCGGCGCGGTCGCCGACTTCATGGCCGCGCTGGAGCGGGTCGCGGCGGGCGGCACCGTGGTCGACCCGGAGGTCGTCCAGCAGCTGGTGCGGCTGCGGCACGACCCGTTGGAGCGGCTGAGCGCCCGCGAGCGGGAGGTGCTCGGCCTGATGGCGCAGGGCCGTTCCAACGCCAATCTGGCCGCCGAGCTGTTCATCAGCGACGCCGCGGTCAACAAGCACATCGGCAACATCTTCGCGAAGCTCGACCTGCCCGCCGACACCGACGGACACCGCCGGGTGCTGGCCGTGCTGCGCCACCTGGGGGCCTGACGGGCCGTCGGAGTGGGGGCGGCTCGACCGTTGGTGCGAAACGTCGTACCGGTGCGGAGTGTTGGGACGGCGGTCGGCGGGGGCCCGGTGACCCTCGTGGGGTGTCGGCGCGGTGCCGGCAGCTCCCGTCCACCCCTCCGGAGTTCCCCATGGCCTCAACCCTGGCCGGGCGACGCCTGCTTGCCCTGCGTGTCGGCGCCGTCGCCGGCGCCGTCGCGCTGCCGCTCGTCGCGTCCGCCCCGCCCGCGTCCGCCGCCCCCGGCGACAACGGCGACGTGAAGATCCACAGTACCGGTGTGCCGTTCAACGACCCTCGGGACGAGTCGAAGGTCTGCAAGTTCTACCTGGACGCCTTCAGCTTCGACACCGTCCAGCTGGTGTCCTGGGAGATCGACCTGCAGCCGGCCGGCACCAGGACCCTGTCGGGCAGCATCGTGCTGGCCGGCGGCACCGGTCACACCACCAACCTCTCGCTGGCGAACGGAAGTTACAAGCTGACCTGGAACTTCGTCGGGCAGACCGGCGAGGCCCGGCAGAAGGTCTTCACCCTCGACTGCGGCGCCGCCGCCGAGTCCGCCCGGCCGACCGCGCCGCCGCCCTCGCACCAGAACGGCGCGCAGTCCGGGCAGCAGAGCGGCTCCCCCGAGCACCAGGGCCACATGCCCAAGGGCGGGGTCGCGGCCGGTGCCGGCGGCGCCTCGCGCGGGCCGAACCCGGCGGAGATCGCCGTCGGCGGCGCGCTGCTCGCCGGGGGCGGATGGCTGGTGGCCCGCCGGCTGCGCCGCGCCCGCCGTTGACCGCACCCCGGCGGGCCCCCCGCCGCCGGCGGACCCGTGGCGCCGACCCGTTGACGGGCGGCGGCCCGGCCCGGGGCGGGCGCGTCCGGGGGCCGGGGGGGGGCGGCCGCGCGCCCCCCCCCCCCCCCCGGCCCCCCCCCCCCCCGGCCCCCCCCCCCCCCGCGCCGCCCCCCCCCCCCCCCCGGCCCCCCCCCCCCCCCCACGGCCGTGGCGCTGCTCTTCGGCGGCATGCTGGTGCGCGACGGCCTGTCCTCCGAGCACCCGCCGCCGCCCGCGGCGGCCCCGGCCGGGCCGCCGCGCCTCGCCGCACTCGCCCCCGACTCCCCCGCGCTGGACCCGTCCGCGCCGCAGCGGCTGCGCATCCCGTCGATCGCCGTGGACGCCACCTTCACCGACCTGGGCCTGGACACCCGCGGCGAGCTGGAGACCCCGCCCACCGAACGGGCGAACCTGGTCGGCTGGTACCGCGGCGGGGCCGCGCCCGGCGCCGACGGCACCGCCGTGGTGGTCGGGCACGCGGACGACCGGCGCGGGCCCGGCGTGCTGTACCGGCTCGGGCTGCTGCGTCCGGGCCTGGCCATCGCCGTCACCCGGGCGGACCGGCGGGTCGCCACCTTCACCGTCGACGCGGTGCGCTCCTACCCGAAGTCGTCGTTCCCGTCCGACGAGGTGTACGGCACGACCGGCCGCGCCGAACTGCGGGTGATCACCTGCGGCGGCCACTTCGACCGGAAGAACGGCTACGACTCCAACACCGTCGTGTACGCGCACCTGACGTCCAGCAGCGGGCCCGGCGGCGCTAGCGCTTGACGTCGCGCCGGGCCGCGCCGGCCGCGAACGCCGCGCCGAGCAGGGCCGCCGCGAGGGCGGCGACCAGCAGCGGGTTCGGCCCGTCCAGGTGGCCGTCGGTGCGGACGGCGCCCATGAAGTCGACCGGCCCGACCTGGTTGACCAGCAGGTACCACAGCGGCAGGTACAGCGCCTGGAACGGGCGGTGGCTGCGCACGACGGCGCCCAGCCCGAGCGCCAGCGCGGGGACGAACAGCGCCCCGGCGAGCCAGTGCGCGGCCCCGACGGCGTCGCCCCCGGCGAGCATCCGCAGCAGCGGGCCGAGGCCGGTGACCGCCGCCAGCAGCACGCCCGACACCCATTCGGCCAGCAGCCGCAGGCGCGGCGAGGGGTGCGCGGCGAGCAGTTCCTCCACGCCGTTCTCGACCTGCTGGGAGCCCAGCCGGGACCAGATCAGCACCGGCCACAGCCACACCGCGGGCAGCAGCAGCCCGATGGCCATCGGCAGCGGCACGGCGAGCGCGGCCACGCCCAGTGCGGCGGTGACGGCCCACCAGGTCCACGGCACGCCCTGCACCAGGATCCGGGCCTGCCCGGCGAGCAGCCGCCCGAACGCCCCCGCCCGGACCGGCGCGGTGCCCGGCAGCGCCCCGAACGAGGCACGCTGCGACGGCAGTTCGACGGCGGAGGCCTCGGCGGCCGGTTCGACGGCGGAGACGGCGGAGGCCTCGGCGGTCCCGGCAGTCGCGGCGGTGCGGCCGGGGTTGCGGGCCGGGTCGAAGCGGCCGAACCACAGCGCGGGCAGCACGGCCAGCGCGCCCGCGCACAGCACGACGGCCACTCGGCTCGCCAGGAAGCCGCCGGAGTACTGCGCGCCGTCCCAGCCGAAGGTGTGCAGCGGCTCCGTGACCTGGGTCAGCCCCAGGCTGAACCGGCCGTCGCCGAGCTGGAGTTGACGGCTGCGCAGGGCGTCGGCCATGGAGCTGGTGGCCTGCTGCACGCCGATCCCGCCGAGCGGGGCGTCCGGCGACTGGCCGCCGATCGCGAGCGCCAGCGACACCACGAACCACACCACGTTGCCGAAGCCGCCCCGCAGCGGCGGCACCGTCTCGAACAGCACGGCGGCCGCGGCGGTCAGCGCGACCAGCGGCAGCGCGATCACGGCGAACGGTCCGAACAGGGCCAGCGGATCGACGGCGCGGTCCTCGCCGCGGACGAGTTGCAGCGCCAGCGCGGTGCCGGCCAGCACGCCGAGCATCGAGCCCAGCACCAGCAGGTTGGCGAGGAACTTCACGGCCAGGTAGCTGCCGGTGCGCAGCGGGGTGGCGGCGAGGATCTCGCCGACCCGGCCGGCGGCGTCCCGGGCGATGCCGCCGCGCACCACCCAGAACCCGCCGACGGTGAGCCACAGCGCTCCGGCCAGGGCGGTCGCGGTGCCGACCCAGGCGCTGTTGTAGAAGCCCCGGTGGCCGCCGACGTCGATGATCACCCAGCGGCTGCCGGCGTCGGGCACGGCGAGCCAGCCGAGCGCGACGGCGGCCAGCAGCGTCACCGCGTACACGGGCCGTCGCACGCGGTCGCGGAAGTCCCCGGCGGCGAGCCGGACGAGGCCGCTCATCGCAGCGCCTCCTGCGGGGCGGGCGCGCCGTGCACGGCGGCCAGGTAGACGTCCTCCAGGTCCGGCGGCACGGGCACGGCGCCGTGGGCGGGCGGGTGTGCGGCCAGCACCCGCAGGCGGACGCCGTCGGCGGTGCGCACGGTGCGGCCGACCCGGTGGCGGGCCTGAAGGCCCGGCACCTCGGCCGGCGCGACGGTCAACTCCCAGACCCGGCCGTGGAGTTCGCGCAGCAGCTGGTCGGGGGTGCCGCGCCGCAGCAGCCGGCCGTGGGCGAGCACGGCGAGGTCGGCGGCGGTCGCTTCGACGTCGGAGACGATGTGGGTGGAGAGCAGCACGATCCGGTCGACGGCGAGTTCGCCGAGCAGGTTGCGCAGCCGCACCCGTTCCTCGGGGTCGAGTCCGGCGGTCGGCTCGTCGACCACCAGCACCCGGGGGTCGGCGAGCAGGGCCTGGGCGATGCCGACCCGGCGGAGCATGCCGCCGGAGTAGCCGCGCAGCGGGCGGCGGACGGCCTCGGTGAGGTTGACCAGTTCGATCAGCTGGTCGATCCGGGCCCGGGCGGAGCGGGCCGAGAGGCCCTTCGCCGCGGCCAGGTAGCCGAGGAACTCGCGGGAGGTCAGGTTCGGGTAGACGCCGAAGTCCTGTGGCAGGTAGCCGAGATCGTGCCGCACCCGGTCGGGCTTGGCGAGCGCGTCGCCGCCCCGGTAGCGGTAGCTGCCGCGGGTGGGGCGGGTGACGGTGGCGAGGATCCGCATCAGCGAGGACTTGCCGGCGCCGTTGGGTCCGAGCAGGCCGGTCAGTCCGGGGCGGAGGCTCAGCGTGAGGCCGTCCAGGGCGCGTTTGCCGCCGCGGTACTCCTTGCCGATGCCGTCGAGTTCGATGGTCAGGTCGGTCATGGTGGTGGTTCTCCGTGGTCGCGGGGCGGTCAGCCCTTGAGGTCGGTGGCCCGGCCGTCGCGGGTGACGGCGACGTTGCGGGGCACTTCGACGCGGAACCTGGCCTCGCAGTCGGCCAGCCCGGTGCATCCGGCGTGCAGGTCGAGGACGCCGTCGTCCAGCGTCCAGCTGAGCTTCTTGCTGCCGACCTGCGCGCCGGTGTCGAACCACCGGGTGACCTTGACGTCGGTCCGGTCGGCGGGGATCAGGTCGGTCGGGTTCCCGTGCGCCTTGACGTCCAGCGTGGTCCCGGAGAACGCGAAGGTCTGCTCCTCCGGTTTGGCCCCGGAGGCGTCGGCGCACCCCGTCAGCGGCAGCAGCGCGGCCACCGCGAGGGCAAGCAGGGCGGTCTTCTTCGGGCTCGGGGATCGTTTCACCGGTTCCTCCGGTCGGCTCGGTCGGTCACACGGCCGAGCCTCGCCGATCCGCCGCCGCCTGCCATCTGCCGTTCGGCAGATATCCGGGCCCGGGCGGGCCTGCTGCCCGTTTGGACTCGCGCGGGTCGCCCCTCCACCCTGACGCTGGAATGTGAAGGAGGCGTGAATCCATGATCACCGAACAACAGATCCGCTCCATGCTGCACCACCCCGTGCACGACGCCGAGGGCAACCGGATCGGCACCGCGGACCACCTCTTCCTCAACGACGAGACCGGCCGACCGGAGTGGGTCAGCGTGAAGACGGGACGGCTCGGAGGCGGGCAGTCCTTCGTACCGGTCAGGGACGCCCACATGGTCGGCGACCACCTCCAGGTCCCGTTCGCCAAGGACAAGGTCAAGGAGGCCCCGCACGTGATGGTGGACCGCGGCGGACACCTCTCCGAGCAGGAGGAACGCCGGCTGTACACCCACTACGGCATTTCCTGGGACGACGCGTGGAGGACCGCCAACGAGCCCGGCGAGGGCGGCTGGGCGCACCGCGACCGTGACCGCGACAGCGGCAGCGACAGCGGCAGCGACAGCGGCAGCGCGGAGAGTGCCGGCCGGGCCGAGCGGGCCGCGTCGGCGACCGGACGCGAGTCGCCCGCCGACATGTCCGGCGCCCGGATCACCGCCACCTCCGGGGAGAGCACGACCGGCGCCGCGGCCACCGGCATCCCGGACACCGGCGGCCCGGCGAGCGCCCGCGCGGGCGAGCGGACGACCGAGCGGACGACCGACCGCATGACCGACCGCACCGGCGACCGGGAGGCGCGGGACGACGTGATGACCCGCTCCGAGGAGCGGATGCGCGTCGGCGTCGAACGCTACGAGACCGGGCACGCCCGGCTGCGGAAGTACGTCGTCACGGAGGAGGAGCAGCAGACCGTGCCGATCCGGCACGAGGAGGTCCGCGTCGAACGCGAGCCGATCACCGAGGCGAACCGGACCTCGGCGATGTCCGGCGAGCCCATCGCGGAGGCCGAGTACGACGTCGTCCTGCACGCCGAGCGCCCGATCGTGCGCACCGAGGCCGTGCCGGTGGAGCGGGTCCGGCTGGTGACCGAGGAGCACGTCGAACAGCGGACGGTCACCGGCGAGGTCCGCAAGGAACGCATCGAGGCCGACATCCCCGACGCGGACGCGGACGCGTCCCGGCCGACGACCGGCGACGACGCACGCGGCACGGCCTGACCGCCCACCGCCCTGGCCGCGACCGGTCGGGCGGCCGCGGCCCCGTCCCCGTCCCCGTCCCCGTCCCCGACGGCGTCACGAGCCGTACCGGCCGTAGGAGTCGACGGTCCGCCTGCCGGGCGGCGCGCGGCGGCAGCGGCCGGGGCGGTCAGGGGGTCGGGTCCCAGAGGCCGCCGGCGTCTCCGCGTGCGAGGTGCTCGGCGTAGACCCCGACCTTCCAGGTGATGACGGCCCGGCACTCCTCCAGTTCCCGGATCCGGGCGTCCACGCGTTGCCGGTGCGCGTCGAGGAGGGCGAGCCGCTCCGCCTCGTTGCCGGGGCCGGAGCGCACCAGTTCGGCGAACCGCCGCAGCTCGGCCAGCGGCATCCCGGACTCCCGGAGCTTCACGCAGATCAGCAGCCACTCGACGTCGAACGCGCTGTACCGCCGCCGCCCGCCCGCGCTGCGCCCGACCGGCCCGACCAGCAGGCGTTCGCGCTCGTAGAACCGCAGCGTGTCGATGCTGAGCCCGGTCCGCTCGGCCACCTCGCCGATGCCGAGCCGCTCCGCGAGGGTGTCCGCCATGGCGGAGAGCCTAGGCCCTGCCGCGTCGGCGCACGTCGGACGGGTTTCGGCCGACGGGCGGCGGGAACGGCTGGCCCCGGAACGGGACTTGATCTGGACCTCGCTCCAGCTCGTAGCGTCCTCGGCATGAACCGATCCCCGCAGCAGCCTGTCAACTCTCCGTTTTCCGCCGCCAGTTCCGCGCAGGACGTGCTGGCCGGCCTCGACCTGTCCGGCACGCACGCCGTGGTGACCGGCGGCACCTCCGGGCTCGGCCGGGAGACCGTACGGGCGCTGGTCGCCGCCGGGGCGCGGGTGGTCGTTCCGGCCCGGCGGCCCGAGTCGGCGCCGGCCGGGTGCGAGGTGGTCCCGATGGATCTCGCCGATCTCGGGAGTGTGCGCGCCGCGGCCGCGCGGATCGCCGAACTGCTGCCGAGGATCGACCTGTTGATGGCCGTGGCCGGGGTGATGGCGACGCCCGGGCGGCGGGTCGGGCCGGGGTGGGAGAGCCAGTTGGCGGTGAACCACTTCGGGCACTTCGCGCTGGCCTGCGCGCTCTACCCGCTGCTCGCCGCCGCGCCGGACGGCGCGCGGGTCGTGGTCAACAGTTCGGCGGGCCACGCGTTGACCGAATTCCGTTGGCAGGACCCGCACTTCGGCGCCGGCTACGACAAGTGGCTGGCGTACGGCCAGGCCAAGACCGCCAACTCGCTGTTCGCGGTGCACCTCGACGCCCTCGCGCGGGCCGACGGCGTCCGGGCGTTCACGCTGCACCCGGGCCGGATCATCACCGGGCTGCAGCGGGAGATGACGCTCCGGGAGCAGGTCGAGCGCGGCTGGGTGGACGAGCGGGGCACGGTGATCGGCGCCGGGTTCAAGTCGCCGTCGCAGGGCGCCGCCACCGGACTGTGGGCGGCGACCTCGCCGCTGCTCGCCGGGCACGGCGGCCTGTACCTGGAGGACTGCGAGGTCGCCCGCCCCGCCGCCCCGGGGACGCCGATGGACGACGGCGGCGTGCACGCCCACGCCGTCGACCCGGAGGCGGCCGCCCGCCTGTGGGAGCTCTCCCTCGCCGCGACCGGCGCCCCGCCGCTCCCCCGTCCCGCTCCCTGAGGGAGGTCGGCCGGCCACTTCCTGACCTGCTGCACAGAGAGCCGTCCGGGCCCGCGCGTCATCCCTGGGGTTGACCCCGGTGCACGCGTGACAGCCCAGGTGAGAGATCGTTGGAGTTCACACGAACGAATCTTCCGGGCCGCCCCCGGACGACAGGAGGAGACTTCCATGATCTTCATCGCGGTGAAGTTCACCGTCCGCCCCGAGCGCAGCGAGGAGTGGCTGGACCTGGTCGCCGACTTCACGGCCGCGACCCGCAACGAGCCCGGCAACCTGTTCTTCGAGTGGTCGCGCAGCGTCGACGTGCCGCACCAGTTCGTGCTGCTGGAGGCCTTCGCCGACGACGAGGCCGGCTCGAAGCACGTCAACTCGGCGCACTTCAAGGACGCCATGGCCACGATGGCCGGCGCGGTCGCCACCACCCCGGAGATCGTCAACGTCAAGGTCCCCGGCAGCGGCTGGTCCGAGATGGCCGAGGTGCGCCCCACCAACTGACCGCACCCGGTCGCGGCGGACGCCCCCGGCAGGATCCGGACGACGAGGATTCGCGCCGGGAGCGCCCGGGACGGGCCGGTCACTGATCACCCGTGCGGGCTACAGCTTGGCGACCACGTCGAGCAGTCGGTCGATCTCCTCGTCGGTGTTGTAGTAGTGCGCGGAGGCGCGGACCACCTCGGTCGGTTTCTGCGACCGGTCGTCGAACTTCGCGCCGGCGGGCCGGGACAGCGAGGTGCTGACCGCGGCGGCCCGCAGGCCGTCCACCAGGTGCTGGGCGTCGCGGCCCTCCTTGGTGAAGGTGACGATGCCGCTGCGGACGGCGCCCCGGTCGCGCACCCGGACGCCGTCGAGTGCGGACAGCCCGGCGCGCAGGCGTTCGGCGAGGGTGTCGATCCGGGCGCGGATCGGGTCGAGGCCGAGGGCGAGGGCCTCGTCGACGGCCGCGCCGAGGCCGAGCAGGCCGGCGATGCTGCGCTCCCAGGTCTCGAAGCGGCGGGCGTCGGGGCGGATCTCGAAGGTGTCCGGGCCGGTCCAGGTGGCGGAGTGCAGGTCGAGCTGCGGCGGTTCGAGCTGTGTCACCAGCTCCCGGTCGACGTACAGGAAGCCGGTGCCGCGCGGCCCGCGCAGGTACTTGCGACCGGCGGCGGACAGCAGGTGGCAGCCGATCTCCCGGACGTCCAGCGGGAGTTGGCCGGCCGACTGGCAGGCGTCCAGCAGGTAGAGCGCGCCCGCCCGGCGGGCGAGCGCGCCGATCCCGGCGGCGGGCTGGACCAGGCCGTCGTACGTCGGCACGTGGTTGACGGCGATCAGTCGGACGCCGCCCTCGGCGAGCATCGCGGCGAGCGCGTCGAGGTCGACCTGCCCGTGCTCGTCGTCGGGGATCGGCTCCACCGACACGCCGTGGCGCTGCTTGGCCTGGAGGAACGCCAGTCCGTTGGACGGGTATTCGCTGCGCGAGGTGAGGATGCGGTCGCCGGGGCGGAACGCGATCGAGTAGAACGCCATGTCCCAGGCCCGGGTGGCGCCGTCCGTCAGCGCGATCTCCTCGGGGCGGGCGTTCAGCAGCCGGGCCACCGAGTCGTACACCCCCTCGGTCCGCTCGAACTCCCGGTCCTCGGCGGCGTATCCGCCGATCCGGGCCTCCAGCATCAGGTGGTCGACGACGGTGCGGGTGACGTGCTCGGTGTGCAGCGCCGAGCCCGCGTTGTCGAAGAACGCGCTCTCGCCGCAGCCGGGCGTCATCGCCCGCAGGTGCCTGATGTCCATCGTGCCCACTCCCTGTCCGTGCCCGACCGCCCGCCCGGGCGGCCCCGGTGTTCCCTACCCCCGGCGGGGCGGCGGGCATGCCGGGTCCGCACCCGCATGGCCGAGCGGCGGTCGGCCGCCGTCCGGGAAGTGGCAGGCGGCGGTGTGGTCGACGCCGGGGGCGGCGGGGGTGGCGGGCGGCAGTTCGGTGGCGCAGCGGGTGCGCTGTTCGGGGGCGAGGGCGGCGTGCACGGGGCAGCGGCTGCGGAACGGGCAGCCGAGGTGGCGTTCGGCGGGCGACGGCGGGTCGCCGGCCAGCAGCAGCCGGGGGCGGGCGCGTTCGGCGGCCGGGTCGGGCAGCGGGACGGCGGCGAGCAGGGCGCGCGTGTAGGGGTGCCGGGGCTCGGCGAAGACCCGTTCCACGGTGCCGGTCTCCACCGTCCGGCCGAGGTACATGACGGCGACGCGGTCGGCCAAGTGCCGTACCACGGACAGGTCGTGGGAGACGAACAGGTAGGCGAGGCCGAGTTCGGCCTTCAGCTGCTGGAGCAGGTTGAGCACGCCCGCCTGCACGGAGACGTCGAGCGCGGAGACCGGCTCGTCGAGGACCAGCAGGTCGGGGCGGACGGCGAGGGCGCGGGCGATGGAGATGCGCTGGCGCTGGCCGCCGGAGAACTCGTGCGGGTACCGGTCGGCGTGCGCCGGGTCCAGGCCGACCTGGCGGAGCAGTTCGGGGATCCGGCGGCGGGCGTCGGCGGCGGGGACGCGCTGGGCGAGCAGCGGTTCGGCGATGACGTCGCCGACCGGCATCCGCGGGTCGAGGGAGGCCGCCGGGTCCTGGAAGACGATCTGGACGCGGGCCCGCAGCCGGTGCGCGGCGGCCCGGTCGAGGGCGGCGGTGTCCTGGCCGAGCAGTTCGATCTGCCCGCCCTGCGGGGCGGCCAGCTTCAGGATCTCGTACAGGGTGGTGGACTTGCCGGAGCCGGACTCGCCGACCAGGCCGAGGGTCTCCCCGCGCCGGATGTCCAGGTCGACGCCGTCCACGGCGAAGGTCTCGCCGATCCGGCGGCGCAGCAGGGTGCCCCGGTAGCGCGGGAAGCTGCGGGTGAGGCCGCTGACGGCGAGGACGGGTTCGCGTTCCTCGCGCGGCGCGGCGTCGGCGGCGGGCACCTCGGGGACGGGGTAGACCTCGGCGGGCGCGGGCCGGGTGGCGGCCAGGTGGTCGGCGCGCACGCACGCCGCCAGGTGCGCACCGCCGCCGGCCGGGTGCGTCCCGTCGCCGGTCAGGTGCGTGCCGTCGCCGCTCAGGTGCGTCCCGTCGCCGGTCAGCGGGGGTTCGGCGGTGCGGCAGCGGTCCTCGACGAGCGGGCAGCGGTCGGCGAACGGGCAGCCGGGGCCGTGCAGTTCACCGGCGGCGGGCGGGCGTCCGGGGATCGGGACGAGCGGTCCGCCGCGGCCGTCGAGGCGGGGGACGGCGCCGATCAGGCCGAGTGTGTACGGGTGCCGGGGGGCGGTGAACAGGTCGTCCACGGGCGCGGTCTCGACGATCCGCCCGGCGTACATGACGGCGACCCGGTCGGCGCTGCCGGCGATCACCCCGAGGTCGTGGCTGACCAGGACGAGTGCCGCGCCGGTCTCCTGCTGGGCGGTGCGCAGCACGTCGAGGACCTGGGCCTGGATGGTGACGTCGAGGGCGGTGGTGGGCTCGTCGGCGAGCAGGATGTCGGGGTCGTTGGCGACCGCCATGGCGATCATGGCGCGTTGCCGCATGCCGCCGGAGAACTCGTGCGGGTAGGCGTCGAGGGCGCGCTTCGGGTCGGGGATGCCGACCAGGTCGAGCAGGTCGGCGGCGCGCTTGCGGGCGGCGTCCCGGCTCACCGTCTGGTGCACCCGGACGGCTTCGGCGATCTGGTCGCCGATCCGGTACACGGGGGTGAACGCGGACAGCGGGTCCTGGAAGACCATGGCGATCCGCCGCCCGCGGATGCCCGCCAGCTGTTTGGCGGGCAGGCCGACGAGTTCGCGGCCGTCGAGTTGCACGGAGCCGCCGATCCGTCCGGCGGCGGGCAGCAGGCCGAGGACGGCGAGCGCGGTGACGGACTTGCCGGAGCCGGACTCGCCGACCAGGCCGAGGGTCTCCCCGCGGTGCAGTTCGAGGTCGACGCCGCGGACCGCCGGGTGGTCCCCGAAGTCGACGGTGAGGTTGCGGACGGCGAGCAGGGGGCTGGTCAACTGGTGCTCCGGCGCGAGGAGTTGGCGGTCTTCCGGGCGCGCCGTCCGGGCGCGGCGGTGGGGTCGAGGGCGTCGCGCAGGCCGTCGCCGACCAGGTTGACGGCGAGGACGAACAGCACCAGCAGGCCGGCCGCGAAGTAGAACAGCCAGGGGAAGACGGGTGCGTCGCCGGCGCCGGCCGCGAGCAGCGTCCCGAGCGAGACGTCGGGCGGGCGGACGCCGAAGCCGAAGTAGGACAGCGCAGCCTCGCTCATCACGGCGCCGCCGACGGTGATGGTCGCGTCGATGATCAGGAACGAGGAGACGTTCGGCAGGATGTGCCGCCAGATGATCCGGAACGGCGCGACGCCCATGAACCGTGCGGCGGCGACGAATTCGCGCTCCCGCAGGGAGCGGGTCATCGAGCGGATCACCCGTGCGGTGATCATCCAGTTGAACACGGCCAGCAGCACCACGAACGCGATCCAGCCGCTGCCGCGCAGCCGGGGCGAGATCACGGCGATCACCAGGAACGCCGGGAAGATCAGCATCAGGTCGACCAGGAAGGTCAGCACCCGGTCCGTCCAGCCGCCGAAGTACCCGGCGCAGGCCCCGACCAGCGAGGCCAGCCCGGTCGACAGCACCGCCACCAGCAGCCCGATGACCAGCGACTTCTGCAGGCCGCGCACGGTCTGTGCGAACACGTCCTGCCCGAGTCCGTTCGTCCCGAACCAGTGCTGGCCGGACGGGGGTTGACGCAGTGCCGTGTAGTCGGGCGTCGCGTAGTCCCACGGCGTCAGGTACGGCCCGACGAACGCCAGCAGGAACAGCAGCGCCAGCACCACCACCCCGGTCAGTGCCCCGCGCGACCCGGCCAGCCGCCCGGCCGCCAGCCGCACCCGGCCCGCGGGCGCCCGCTCCGCGGCCACGGCCTGCTCCATCGCCTCGGCGCTCATGCCGTCCTCACTCTGGGGTCGAGCGCGGCGTGCAGCGCGTCCGCGAGGAAGCCCGCGGCGAGCACGACGACGGCGGCGAAGAGGTTGACGGCGACGACGGAGTTGACGTCCTGTTCGTTGACGGCCTGGATGAACCATTCGCCCATGCCGTGCCAGCCGAAGATGGTCTCGGTGAAGGCGGCGCCGGTGAACAGGCCGAGGAAGGCGTAGGCGAACATCGTGGTCATCGGGATGATCGCGGTGCGCAGGCCGTGCTTGATCAGCGCGCGGCCGCGGGTGAGGCCCTTGGCCTGGGCGGTGCGCAGGTAGTCGGCCCCGAGCACGTCGAGCATGGTGGAGCGCTGGTAGCGGCTGTAGGTGGCGAGTCCGCCGAGCGCGAGCGACAGGGTGGGCAGCAGCAGGTGCAGCCCCCAGTCGGCGAGGTGCGTGCCGAGGCCGCCGGAGAGGTTGGGCGTCTCGTAGCCGGTGAACGGGATGACGTCGTGGCCGGCGGCGTTCTTCGCGGCGATCGCGCCGTTCTTCAGCAGCAGCGCCAGCAGGAACACCGGGGTGGAGAGCAGCACGAAGGAGATCACGGTGAGCGTCCGGTCGGAGAGCCGGTACTGCCGCACCGCGCTCCACGCGCCGGCGGCCACCCCGAGCAGCATGCCGAGCACGCTGCCGACCAGCAGCAGCCGCAGCGACACCCAGATCCGGCGCCCGAACTCGTCGTTGACGGAGGTGCCGTGGATGGTGCGGCCGAGGTCGGCGTGCAGCAGGACGCCGTCCGCCCAGGTGCCGAAGCGTTCGACCACGGGGGTGCGGTCGTTGAGGTTGAGCGCGGTCAGCTGCCGGTCGACGGCGGCGGCGGACGGGCGGGGCTGCTTGGCCTCGAAGTAGGCGCGCGGGCCCAGCGCGGTGCTGGTCAGCGCGTAGGCGAGGAACACCGCGGCGGTCAGCAGCACGAGGTAGTAGCCGAGTCGCCTGGCCAGGTAGCCCGTCACGGCGCACTCCCGGCGTGGTTCGCACACCTGCTCAACATGGTCATTTGCCTTCGCTCGTACGGACTTTGACGCAGTTTTGCGCAGCAGTTGTACGCCACGCCCGACCGGTCCGTCCAGGGTCGGTCACACCTTCGGTTCAACCGTTCGGGTGAACCTGCTGGTCACAGCTGATCAGACGGGTACGGACGGGGTGTTGCGACGGTGTTGCGCTCCGTTTCGTTTCGATCAGTTCCGCGCATCACCCTTCTCCCGGTGCCCGATGGCCTGTTACGTTCGGCCCGCCGGCACCGACTTGGCTGCCCACGATCAAGCGTCGTCACACCTGACGACGCCCGCCGACTCTTCGAAACCCGAGGACTCCGCCGATGCGCACTTCGCCCGCCACCCGCCGAATCGGCCGCGCCGCCGCCGCGGCCCTCGCCGCGCTCCTGGCCGCGACCGCCTGCAGCAGCCAGGGCGGCGGCTCGGCGGACGTCGCCAAGACCGTGGCGCCCCCCGTCGACGCCGAGGACAACAACCCACAGCCGCTGGAGAACGTCAAGGACGGCGGCGAGCTGCGCCTGCCGCTCCAGCAGTGGATCACCCAGTGGAACCCGTACCAGGTCGACGGCAACTACGGCGACGCGGTCGAGATCATGGGCTACGTGGAGGCCAAGCTCTTCCGCTCCGACGCCCACGGCGTCTACCACCCCGTCCCCGAGTACCTGGTCTCCGCGCAGGTCACCTCCACCTCGCCGCAGGTGGTGACGTACAAGCTCAACCCGAAGGCGGTCTGGTCGGACGGAACGGCCATCGGGTACAAGGACTTCGAGGCGGTCTGGAAGGCGTCCAACGGCAAGGACCAGGCCTACAACCTGGCCGACTCCTCCGGCTACGAGCAGATCTCCGGCGTCGAGCAGGGCGCCGACCCGAGCGAGGTCAAGGTGACCTTCTCCGAGCCGTACGCCGACTGGCAGAGCCTGTTCAGCCCGCTGCTGCCGGCCTCCGGCATCGCCGACCCGAAGGCGTTCAACGAGGGCTGGGTCGAGAAGGTCCCGGTCTTCGCCGGCCCGTTCGTGGTCGCCAACGCCGACAAGACCGCGCAGACCATCACCCTCACCCCCAACCCCCGCTGGTGGGGCCCGAAGCCGAAGCTGGAGCGGATCACCTACCGGGTGCTGGACGCCGCCGCGATCACCCAGTCCTACCTGAACAACGAGATCGACTTCGCGTCCGCCGGCACCGCCACCTCCTACGGCCAGCTCAAGGACGCCAAGGACTCGGTGATCCGCACCGGCACCCCCTGGGACGAGGTGCACATCTCCTTCGGCGGCAACGGCGCGCTCGCCGACCAGAAGGTCCGCCAGGCCCTCGGCAAGGCGCTCGACCGCGCCTCGCTCATCAAGATCGCCAACAAGGGCGTCCCGGTGGAGTTCAAGCCGCTCGACAACCACCTGTTCATGACCAACCAGAACGGCTACCAGGCCAACGCCGGCGACTGGGTGACGTACGACCCGGCGACCGCCAAGAAGTGGCTGGACGAGGCCGGTTGGAAGGACTCCGGCGGCGCCCGCAGCAAGGACGGCCAGCCCCTGGAACTGCACTACGTGATGAGCGACGGCTCCACCCAGGCCCAGTACGACCTGGCCAGCGCCACCCAGAACATGCTCCAGCAGGTCGGCGTCAAGCTCACCATCGACAAGGTGCCCAGCAAGGAGTACTTCGCCAAGTACATCGACCAGGGCAAGTTCGACCTGGCCAGCTGGCGCAACACCGGTTCCTTCCCGCTCTCGAAGACGGTGCCGATCTTCCGCGCCCCGGTGGGCGACAACGTGTTCGGCAACTACTCCAAGCTCAGCACCCCCGAGATCGACACCCTGCTGCGCAAGGCCGCCGCCACCCTCGACCCCGCGAAGGCCGCCGAGCTCTACAACCAGGCCGACGTGAAGATCTGGGAACTCGCCCACACCGTCGAGCTCTACCAGCGCCCCAGCATCGTCGCCACCCGCAAGGGCCTGGCCAACTACGGCGCGGGCAGCCTCGCCGACACGGTGATCACCTCGGTCGGCTGGCAGAAGTAACCCCGGGCCGCCGCCCGACCGCCCGACCTCTCCACGAACGCGAACGCCCCGTCACCGCCTGTGTGGTGACGGGGCGTCAATTTCTGTTCTACTTCGGGTGCTTGAAGTCCTCGATGGCCTGCCGCATGGTCTTCGTCATGGCCTCGCTGCCCACGTGCCCGGAGTCGTCGAAGATGTGCAGCTTCGCGTCCGGCCACGCCTTGGCCAGCTCCCACGCGGTCTGCGCCGGGCAGCCCATGTCGTACCGACCGTGCGCCAGCACACCCGGGATGCCCGCCAACTTGTGGGCGTTCCTTAGCAGTTGGTCCTCCTCCAGCCAGGCCCCGTTGCTGAAGAAGTGCGAGCAGATCCGCACGAACGCGATCCGGTCGTCCATCTCCCGGTCGCTGTACATGCCCGGGATGCCGTTCGGCTCGCCCTCGATGACGGCGTCCTCCCAGGCCAGCCACTCGTTCGCGACCCGCTCCCGCACCGCCCGGTCCGGGTCCTCCATCATCCGCGCGTACGCCGCGAGCAACTGGTAGACGTCGCCGCCCCGTTCGCTCTCCGGCACGGCGTCCCGGAACCGGTCCCACGCCTCCGGCCGGAACCCGCCGACCCCCCGGTACAGCCAGTCCGTCTCCGCCCGCCGCGTGGTCGTCACCGCCTGGATGACGATCTCGGTGACCCGCTCCGGGAACTCCTGCGCGTACGCCAGCAGCAGCGTCGACCCCCACGACGCCCCGTTCAGCAACCACCGCTCGACGCCCAGGTGTTCACGCAGCCGCTCGATGTCCTCGATCAGGTGCCGCGTGGTGTTCAGCGCCATGTCCGCCGCCGGATCGCTCCCGTGCGGCGTGCTGCGCCCGCAGTTGCGCTGATCGAACCGGATCAGCCGGTACGCCTCCGGGTCCCAGGCCCGGGTGGGCCGCTTCGGGAACCCCGCCCCGGGGCCGCCGTGCAGATACAGCGCAGGCTTGCCCTCGGGGTTCCCGAGCTGCTCGTAGTAGATGCGGTTGCCGTCCCCGGTGTCCAGGAAGCCGCTGTCGTAGGGGTGCGTGGGCGGATAGAAGTCAACCATGACCGTCGATCCTAGGACGGCCCCCGTCCGGGCCGCCTGCCATTTCTGATCGGCCGTCATGCCCGGCCCATTTCCCGCACAGCAGAACGCCGTTGTATTCCCCGGGCCCGGTGGATGCCTACGCTGGAGGGGTGAGCACTCAAGGCCCGAACGAAGCCCGCGTCATTCCACTGCGCCCGCCGGGCGGGCAGCAGCCCCCTGCGCCGAAGGAACCGCTCTGGCGGGACGTGGTGGGGGGTGTGCTGCGGCGCGAACGGCTGGCGCAGCAGCGGACGTTGAAGGATGTGTCGGAGGAGGCGCGGATCTCCGTGCCGTACCTGTCGGAGTTGGAGCGGGGTCGGAAGGAGGCGTCGTCGGAGGTCCTGGCGGCCGCCGCGCACGCGCTCGGGCTCGGACTCGGTGAGCTGCTGTCGCTCGCGCAGGACGACCTGGTGACCCACTCGCGTCGGCGCGCGCCCGGCCGGGTGGCCGGGGGTCCCGGCAACGGGCTCTGCCTGGCGGCGTGACGGAACGGTTCGGACGGTCGGTCGGTGCGGCGGGGCGCCGTACCGACCGACCGTCCGCCCGTCCGGTCAGGCCGGCAACTGGCGCCGGCTCAGCACCTGGTCGGCCAGGCCGTAGGCGACGGCCTCCTCGGCGGTGAAGACCCTGTCCCGGTCGGTGTCCGCCCGCAGGGTCGCCAGGTCGTGCCCGGTGTGGCGGGACAGCACCTCCTCGACCTGCGAGCGGATCCGCAGCATCTCCTTGGCGGCCAGGCTCAGGTCGGAGACCGTCCCCTGCCGGCCGCCGCTGGCGGGCTGGCCGAGCAGCACCCGGGAGTGCTGGAGCACGAACCGCCGCCCGGGGTCGCCGCCGGCCAGCAGCACCGCCGCCGTGGACGCCGCCTGACCGACGCAGAACGTCGAGATCGGCGACTGCACGAACGTCATCGTGTCGTAGATCGCCATCAGCGAAGTGAACGACCCGCCGGGCGAGTTGAGGTAGATCGCGATCTCCTCCCCCGGGCTCGACGACTCCAGGTGCAGCAGCTGCGCGATCACCACGTTGGCGACGCCGTCGTCGATCTCGGTGCCGAGGAAGATGATCCGCTCGTTCAGCAGCCGGCTGAACACGTCGTAGCTGCGCTCGCCCTGCGCGGTCTTCTCGATGACGTAGGGAACCGTGTACGAGCCCATGTCACAACCCCATCCGTCGGCGGTTGGCGGCCGGGCGGATGTCGGCGAGCGACTCCACCACCTGGTCGACCATCCCGTACTCCTTCGCCTCCTCGGCCGTGAACCAGCGGTCCCGGTCGCCGTCGCGGGCGATGGTCTCCACGCTCTGGCCGGTGTGCGCGGCGGTGATCCGCTCGATCGCCTGCTTGGTGTACTCCAGGTTCTCCGCCTGGATCGCGACGTCGGACGCGGTGCCGCCGATGCCCGCCGACGGCTGGTGCATCATGATCCGCGCGTTCGGCAGCACGAACCGCTTGCCGGCGGCGCCCACCGTCAGCAGGAACTGGCCCATGCTGGCGGCGAATCCCATCGCCAGCGTCGAGACGTCGTTCGGGATCAGCCGCATGGTGTCGTAGATCGCCAGGCCCGCCGTCACCGACCCGCCCGGGCTGTTGATGTACAGGCTGATGTCGGTGCGCGGGTCCTCCGCGGAGAGCAGCAGCAGCTGCGCGCACACCCGGTTCGCCGACACCTCGTCGACCTGGGTGCCGAGCAGCACGATGCGCTGCGCGAGCAGCTGCGCCGCGAGGTGGTCGTCGAAGCGGCTGGGCGGCGTGTCGCCGTCCTCCGCACGGGGCTGGAACGGACTGGACATCGGGGACATCGGAGGTCTCCTCCTCGGGGCCGGAGTGTGCCGTCCACTCCACTGTTCACCCCGGACGAGGCCCGGACGACAGTTCTCTGCCCGCCGCGAATTCGCCGACAGCAGACGGGTTTTCCGGGCCCCGAACCGCTGGACCCCGACCTCGAACCGTTAGACCCCGGGCGCGGGCCGGACGGTGATCCCGTTGCGTTCCAGCAGCGCCGCCGTCACGCCGTCGCCCGGCACCAGCGCGCCCGCGAACGAGCCGTCGTAGACCGCGCCCCGGCCGCACGAAGGGCTGCGCGGCATCAGCACCGCCGCCGTGCAGCCGGCCCGCCGAGCTGCCAGCAGCGCCCGCTCGGCGCCAGCCACGAACTCGGCCGTGACGTCGCGGCCGCCGTCCTCCACCACCCGCGCGGTGCCGTCCAGCACGTCGTGCCCGTCGCCGCCGACCAGCTCCGCCGGGGGACGCGGGGTGGGCAGGCCACCCGCCACCTCGGGGCAGAACGGCACCGCCCGCCGCCCGTCGAGCAGCTCGGCGAGCGCGGGCGAGGCCTTGTCCCGCCCGTCGAACCGGCACGGCACCCCGCGCAGACACGCACTGACCAGAATCGCTTCCACCCGCCCAGGCTACCGGGCGGCACACCCGCCCGGCACGGGGTCTGAGCTGCGGGAACCCGGTCCCCCGACGGGCCGTCGGGAGGTGATTCCGACGGATCGTCATTCACCGGACAGTTGTCAGGAATTCGTATATTCGACGGCTTGGGGCATTGCCAGGTGACGCTCCGCGCGTTCAGGATGACTGCCGTCCCGGCCCGTCGACACGGCGCACCGTGCCGACGCCGACGGCCTGCCCCACGGGCCGGGCGGGGCCGGCCGCGCCCGCATGCCCCGTACCGTCCCCGTCGACCGGGCCCCGTCCTTCCGAACGGAGCCACATGCCCGCCCCCGCCACCGCGGCCCCCGCCGCGACCCCGCAGCAGGCCCCCGTCCTCGCCCGGCCCCGGCTGACCGCCACCCTGCTGATGGCGGGCAGCTGCCTGCCGATCCTCGGCGCCGTGCTGATCGCGCCGGTGCTGCCCAAGCTCCAGGACCACTTCGCCGCCACCCCGGGCGCGGACGTGCTGGCCCCGATGGCGCTCACCGTCCCCGCGCTGTCCCTCGGCCTGATGGCCCCGTTCGCCGGCGTCCTGGTCGACCGGCTCGGCCGCCACCGCCTGCTGGTCGTCGCCACCGTGCTGTACGCGATCGTCGGCACCGCCCCGCTGTGGCTCGACTCGCTGGGCGCGATCGTCGCCAGCCGGGTGCTGGTCGGCGTCGCCGAGTCCGCCATCATGACCTGCTGCACCACGCTGATCGGCGACTACTGGTCGGGCCGCCAACGCGAGCGCTACCTCGCCCTGCAGGCCATGTGCGCGTCGATCTCCGCCACCGCGTTCTTCGCCGTCGGCGGCGCGGCCGGCTCGGCCGGCTGGCGCGCGCCGTTCTGGGCGTACGCCGTCGGCCTGCTGCTCGCGCCCCTGATGGCGACGCTCCTGCGCCCGACCACCCGCCCGCAGCCCGCGTCCCCCTCCCCCGCCGCTTCTCTCGCCGCCGCCGCTGCCTCCGCGCCGCTGCTGCGCCGACTGCTCGCGCCGTGCGCGCTCACCTTCTTCGGCGCGATGGTCTTCTACACCATGCCCGTCGAGACCTCCTACCTCCTCGACGACCTCGGCGTCACCGCCCCGGCCGCGATCGGCCTGTCCACGGCGATCGCCAGCGCCGCGACCGTCGCCGGCGCGATCACCTTCACCCGCATCACCGCGCACGCCGAACGCCTGCTGCCCGCCGTCCTGGCGACCTGCGCCGCCGGCTTCGCCATCGTCGCCTTCGCGGGCAACGCCCCGGTCCTGGTGATCGGCGCGGTCGTCAACTGCTTCGCCGGCGGCCTGCTCCTCCCCACCCTGATCACCCGCACCCTGGCCCTGCTCTCCGACGCCGACCGCGGCCGCGGCACCGGCCTCTGGAACGCCGCCTTCTTCCTCGGCGAATTCGTCTGCCCCGTCGCCCTGATCGCCGTCTCCAAGGCCACCGGCACCCTCGCCTCCGCCATCGCCGTCCTCGCCGCCGCCACCCTCCTCCTCGCCGCCGCCCTCACCACCCTCCGCACCCGCCGCACCCCAACCCCCCTCCACCCGGACAACGCCACGGCCTGACCCCGCCAGCGTCCGCTGCCCGCCGCCTGCCGCCCGAGCCACTCCGGCCCGGACGGCGGGCGCCCGCACCTCGTGCGCCCCCGCTGCGCCCTTGATCCCGGCCGCCCGTTCGCGGACTGTCGAAGACTTCGACGGAATTCCGACCGGGGGGATCGATGGGAGCACCGAACGCTGCCAGCCCGTGGGCGCACAGCATCTTCGGCGAACTGGCCGACCGGATGGCCGCGACCGTGCCGGCCTGCATCCTGCGCGCCCACGCCCGGGCCCGCGGCGGCCACGAGGGCGTCCACACGCAGACCCGCGAGGCCTACGGGCACGGCCTGTACGCCGCACAGTACGAGGAACTCGCCGCCGGCCTGGCCGACTTCCCCGGCGCCGAGCCGGTCCGGCTCCAGGCCCGCACCGTCATGGTGGTCGCCGGGCACCTCGTCTACCCGATCCGGTACGCGAAACGCGACGCCCCGGTCACCGCTGCCCGCCTGCGCCGCGCCACCGGCCTGCGCGCCGAGCTGATCCGCCGCCACGGCCCCGAATCCCGGCAGTACACGCTGGACCTGGGCATCGACCTGCCCGCGCCGGAGGAGCCGCACATCGACCTGCTGCGCCTCGCGCCGGACACCGCGCTCGTCCTGGTCGCCTACGCCTGTTCGCTCACCTCGGGTGTGGTCCGCCTCGAATGGGGCTCCGCCGAACTCCGCGCCGAGGACCGCGTCCTGCTCTGGCACCACCACGAGCCGCTGCCCTTCCGGCCGTAACGGCCCGTCAGGGTGCGCGGCCCGGGACGTCCGGCCGACGGCCCGGGCAACGGCGTCGCGTCGGCGGGGGCCGGTCTGGCAGGGTGGCGTACGGACGGCCCGGTGGCAGCGGGGACGGGGACGCGGGGGGGGCAGTGTTGGGGGAGGCGGCGGTCGCGACGGTTCCGGAGGCGCGGGCGGGGGAGGCGGACGGCGACGGGCACATGATCGTCTGCGGCGGGGGGCCGCTGGCGCACCGGCTGGCGGTGCAGCTCGCGGCGCTGTACGAGCGGCGGGTGGTGGTGCTGGTGCCGTCGCTGACGGAGGACCACGGGCCGCGGATCGCCGAACTGGCCCGGGAGCGGCCGGGCTCGGTGCGGGCCGTCCAGGCTCCCCGGCTGGACGTCGCCGCGCTGGAGCTGGCCGGGGTGGGCGGCGCGGTGGCGCTCGCGCTGACCTCCGGGGACGACCACGCGAACCTCCAAGTGGCGCTCAACGCACGCCAGTTGAACCCGGACCTGCGGCTGGTGGTGCGGGTCTTCAACCGCCGGCTGGGCAACCGGATCGAACAGGCGCTGGACCGCGCGGTACTGGCCCGCAACCCGGAGCTGACCCGGGCCGAACTGGAGGCGTCCACCACGGTGCTGTCCACCTCGGCGACGGCCGCGCCCGCGCTGGTCGCGGCGGCGGTCTCGGGCCGCAGCCAGGCGGTGCAGGTCGACGGCCGGCTGCTGCGGGCGACCGTGCGGCGGGCCGGGGAGCCGCCGTCGGGCCAGGAGTTGGCGACGGTGGCGGCCGTCGGCCCGCTGGACGAGCCGGGGACGGGCTCGTCGCTGCTGCCCGCCCCGGAGCGGGTGGGAACGGAGCGGGTGGGAACGGAGCAGGTCGGAACGGAGCAGGTGGGAACGGATCCGGTCGGGGCGGAGCGGGTGGTGCTGGAACTGCTGGGCGACGCCTCGACGACAGCCCGTCGCCGCCGCCTGCCGGGCCTGCCCGGCCTGCCGTTCGCGTCGCTCTTCTCGGCGCGGCTCCGCTGGGCGCTGGCGGGCCTGGTCGCACTGCTCGCGCTGCTGGCCGGGGCGACGGTGGCGTTCACCGGGCAGTCCCCGGCGCACTCGGCGTGGCTGACGGTGCTGGACGTGCTCGGCATCGCCGACCCGACCGACGAGGGCGGCCGGTCCGGCAAGGTGCTGCAGATCCTCACGGCGGTCAGCGGGATGCTGCTGATGCCGCTGCTGATCGCCCTGGTGCTGGAGGCGCTGGGCACCTTCCGCACCGCGACGGCGCTGCGCCGCCCGCCGCGCGGACTCGCTGACCACGTGGTGCTGGTGGGCCTGGGCCGGCTCGGCAGCCGCGTCCTGGAGCAACTCTGGGACCTGGACGTGCCGGTGGTGTGCGTCGAGGCCGACCCGGCGGCGGTCGGCGTCGCCCGGGCACGGGCCTTCGGCGTGCCGGTGGTGATCGGGGACGCCACCCAGGACGGGGTCCTGGAAGCCGCGAAGGTCGGCCGCGCGCAGGCCCTGCTGGCACTCAGCAGCGACGACTCCACCAACTTCGAGGTGGCGCTCGCGGGCCGCGAGTCCGTTCCCCGACTCCGGGCGGTACTCCGGCTGTTCGACGACGACTTCGCCGAGAACGTGTACCTGACGCTGCGCGACTCCTACCCGGAGGCCCAGACCCGCAGCCGCAGCGTGGCCTACCTGGCGGCGCCCGCGTTCGCCTCCGCGATGATGGGCCGCCAGGTGATCGGCGCGCTCGCGGTGGGCCGCGAAGTCCTGGTGATCGCGGCGGTGGAGGTCGCCCGCTCACCCCGCCTGCGCGGCGTCACCGTCGCGGACGCCCACCGCCCGGGCCTCTGGCGCGTCCTCGCCGTCGACCTGGCCCCACCGGAATTCCGCAGCCCCGACCTCGCCCAACCCCGCCCCGGCGGACCGGAGTTGCTCTGGTCCCCACCGCCCGGCCGGGTCCTGGTCGAGGGAGACCGCGTCGTGGTCGCAGCCACCGCCCGCGGCCTCGGCCTCCTGGGCTCCCGGCCCGACCGACCCGCACGGGAGCACCACCAGGGGCGATGAACGCCTTGCCGAGCCGTGCCGTCGCGGGCCACCGCCCGGGCGCGCGGCGCACACGCACCGAACGAGCGGCAACCGCAGGCGCTTTCGAGAACGCGTTCACGACGGACCAGTCTCCCCCCTCCAGACCCCCTGGCGCAGTGCAGCCAACTGCACCTTCGACCTAGGAGCCTGCACGGTGGCCCCGGCCACCGTGCGGTTCGTAGCGTCCCGGCCATGGAACGAACGAACCCTCCGGACAGCCCCGGTCTCTTCCCCTTTCTGGCGATCAGCTTCGTCGGAGCGTGGCTCGCCATGGTCCCGCTCTGGCTCGACGGCCTCCGCCGGACGAGCGCCGCGCAGGGCACGTCGCCGCTCGCGGCGTTCTGCATGATCCTGATGATGCTGGTGCCGGCCCTGACCGCCTTCGGCCTCACCGCACGCCGCCACGGGCCGCGCGCGGCCGTACGGATCCTCGGACTCACCAGGGCCACCCCGTGGCGTCACGAACTCCGCTCCGTGGCAGTCGCGTTGACGATCCCGCTGGCCCTGACCGCAGCCGGCCTTGCGGTGGCGACGGCGGCCGGCCGGTACAGTCCCGCGCACCTGCCCGGGCCCGCGGTGATCACCCCGCTGGTGCTGAGCGCGCTGGTGTCGCTTCCACTGTACTTCGGCGAGGAACTCGGCTGGCAGGGCTACCTGTTGCCCAGGCTGCTCCGCCACGGCCGGACGCGCGGCCTGCTGATCGGCGGCGCGATCTGGGGCGCCTGGCACGTCCCGATGACGGCGCTCGGCGGGAGCTACCCCGGCCACTCGGTGCTGCTGGGCATACCCGCCGCCGTGGTGACGGCGACGCTGCTCGGAACCGTCATCGCCACCGTCCGGCTCACCACCGGCTCGGTCTGGGCGGCCGTCGCGGCGCACGTCTCACTCAACGAGTTCGCACTGCCGCTGACCCGCGAGGTCTCGGACCGCCTCGTCGACCCCCTGTTCGCCGGGCCCCTGAGCATCTCCACCTGGCCGATCACCGCCCTCGCCGTCCTGGTCGCCTGGCTGGCGCATCGCCGTCGGGCCGGGACGCGCGCAGCGAGGACGGCAGCCGCGTAGGCCGGAGCATGACGAGACCCCATGGCTCGGGTGGGCAATGGGGTCTCCAGACCTGCCGGTGCGGCTCAGGCTTCGCCGAAGTGCCCAGCGGCTGCGGCGGTGACGAAGGCGCCCCAGCGCTGTGCCGGGATACGGAGGAACGGGCCGTCCGGGCTCTTGCTGTCACGAACGAGGCACACGCCGTCGGACGGCAGGTAGGTGGTGGAGATTTCGACGCAGTCACCTTCACCGTTGTTGGTGCTGTAACTGGACTTGAACCAATCCGCCTGCTGCGCGTCCACGTTGGGGATGGATGAGGGCTGCGCGGTGGTCATTCTTGGATCTCCTCCATGGCGCGCAGAAGCCACCTCTGTGACTCCTGTGGCGGCAGTGCTGCCGCTTGCACGAGATCGTAGGTGAGGGCGTTCCGGTGCACCTGTTCCGGGGACTCCACGAGCTGCCCCGAGACGGCACCTTCAAGGTAGGCGACCCTGGGCGCATCAAGGAAGTCCAGCAGCGTTATCGAGCCGCCCATTGCACCGTGACCGCCCGCGGAGAACGGCAGTACTTGAACGGTCGAATTCAGGCCGTCGCTGAGGTCGAGGACATGCCGAATCTGGCGGCGCATCACTCCCGGGCCGCCGATCCACCGGCGGACGACCGCCTCGTCCAGCACCACCCACAGGTACGGCGGGAGGTCACTTGTCAGAACTTCCTGTCGTACCGCGCGAGCTGCCCAGAGACGTTCGACCTCGTCAGCGTCCGCACGAGGTCTACCGAGCCTGATCGCCGCCCGCCCGTACTCGGCCGTCTGCCACAAGCCCGGGAAGCTACCTGCAACGTACTTCCGCATGTAGGAAGCCAGTTGCTCCAACTCCATGAAGCGGCGCGACCACTGGGGGAAGTTCTCCAGGTGCGAGAGTCGGTACAGGCGGCCGAAGAGCCCGCAGGCTTCAAGCGCCTTGTCCAGCTTGGCCGGCAGGTCCGGGGGAATCGCACGGTCGGCCGTCTCGATGTTGCCGAGGTGGGTCTTGCTGTAGTCGACGACCCCGGCAAGGGCGGCCAGCGACAGGCCCAGACGCCTCCGGGCCTCCCGAAGCTCGAACCCGAACAAGTCGGCCACCGACCGCTCGGGTTGGAGCGCACGTTCTTGGAACGCCACCGCCTGCACCGCCCGTCCTCAGACGCTTTGCGGACATGCCGCCACTTCCAAGAGTAGCGCCGAAGCGCCACGCTGAAACTACTCACGGTGAAGCGGAGCGGAGCCGAACAGCATTACGGAGATCGTGTCATGACTGGACATCAGCCCACAGAAGCCCGGACCCTCCAGGAGCTGCTGCCGGCGAACCCCTACGAGCCGTCGGCCTTCGGGGAACTGGTCACCGACGGCCGGACCGGGCAGACCGGCGCGTATATGGGCACGTGGACGGGGCTCGTCCACCTCCGGCCGCTCCGTGGCGGCGAGGAGTGGCGCGTCCCCCTGGAGTGGATCACCGAGGACCCGACGGAACTTGAGGCGAAGCTTCGGGAACGCAACCGGGACTCCCACCTCACCGACGCGCACCTTCCGCGGGACGCCTCGTGAAACTGCACGTGACCACATGCATCACAGACTCCGCCCGGTTCCCCGGGCGGCGCCGATCCGGGATCACCGCGAAGTGATCAGGACCGGCAACACCCGCCCCGGCGGACGGAATCGGTGCCACCGCCAGGGCAGGACGTACAGACAACCACCGTCGACCAAAGGATTGGAAGTGCTGGTCGTGTCCACACAGACCGCTGAGCGCCCCAGGAGCAAGAGGCCGTTCGGTCTCACGAAGGCCGTGCCAGTCGTCCCGACCACGGACGAGACCCTTCACAGCCTGACCCTGTGCCCGGAGCGGCAGGTCAGCGTGACCCCGGACAACGAGATCTTCGTCCACACGCCGTCGATGACGACGAGTACGACGAGCCAGACGCAGTACCAGACCCAAACCGACCACCAGAAGTGGATGGACTCCGACACCGCGCCAACCATCGACCAGTGAGCTGACACGACAGGAGACCGAGCAGTGACCGTTCTGGTGCTGACCGCCGATCTCGACCCCACGGCCGATCTGGTGATCGCCGAGTTGAACCGGCGAGATACCCCGATCGTACGGATCGACCCCGGCGACTTCCCCGCGAAGCTGTCGCTCACGGCCGTGCTGGGCAGTCAAGGATGGTGTGGAAGGGTCAGCGGTCAGCATCGGGATGTGCCCATGCCCGGCATCCGTTCCGTGTACTACCGGCGCCCGTCGGACTACCGACTGCCGGCGGACCTGGCCGAGGCCGACCGCGAGTGGTCGCGGGCGGAGGCGATGGCGGGCCTTGGCGGCGTGCTGGCGTCCCTGGATTGCGTGTGGGTCAACCACCCCCACGCCAACCGGCGAGCGGGCCTCAAGCCGCTTGCGCTCGCTACCGCTGCCCGCGCCGGCTTGACCGTCCCGAGCACTCTGATCACCAACGAACCGGACCGGGCTCGTCGGTTCGTCCGTCAACTCCCCGGCGGGGTAGCCGCGTACAAGCCTCTCGGCAGCACCATGCCGCCGCAGGAAGACGATGGACGGGTTGTTCTCTGGACCAACCGGGTGGCCGCCGAGGAGATCGACACGGGGGTCTCATGTACCGCCCATCAGTTCCAGAGGTGGGTCGACAAGTCGCATGAGGTGCGGTTGACGGCGGTCGGGGACGAGCTGTTCGCGGCCGAGATCCACGCCGGGTCGGAGGCGTCCCGAATCGACTTCCGAACCGACTACGACAGCTTGACCTACAAGGTGTGCGGCGTGCCCGAAGTGGTCGCCGACGGTGTGCGGTCCTTGATGGCCGCCTTCGGACTCCGGTACGCGGCGCTGGACTTCCTCGTTGACAACGATGGGATGTGGTTCTTCGTGGACCTCAGCCCCAACGGTCAGTTCGGCTTCGTCCCGGACCTCCGCAAACCGATCACCACCGCCCTTGCGAACCTCCTCGAAGGAGTCCCCCGATGACTCTCCCGACGGCACCGGCCGACCTTCGTCTCAAGCTGGCCGACCGCCTTCGGAACACCGGTGCCATCAAGTCCGACCGCTGGCACGAGGCATTCGCCACCGTTCCGCGCGAGGCATTCGTTCGGGGATTCGCCGTCGGCGCGCAGAACGGCCCCGTCCACCTGACGCCCGACGACCCCCAGTGGTTGAGCACGGTCTACAGCGACGACTCCCTCTTGACCCGGTTCGACACGGGCGGAGTTCCGACCAGTTCGTCAACGATGCCGACCCTCATGGCGTTGATGCTCGAAGCCCTGGATGTGGCCGACGGCAACAAGGTGCTCGAAGTGGCCACCGGCACCGGGTACAACGCTGCTCTCCTGAGTCACCGTGTCGGCGACGAGAACGTGACCACGATCGAGATCGACCCGGACCTGGCCCACGATGCCGAGCAACGCCTCGCCCGGGCCGGATACCGCCCCACGGTCCTTGCCGACGACGGACGGATCGGCCATCCCGGCGGAGGCCCGTACGACCGGCTGATTGCCACCTGCGGATTCTCCAGCGTTCCCCCGGCATGGCTCACGCAACTGCGCCCCGGCGGTGTGATCGTGTGCCCGGTCGGCGGCGGAGTCGTGCGACTCGTGGTCCGGGACGACGGGACCGCCTCGGGAGCGTTCCTCCCGGACGCGGCCTTCTTCATGCCCGTTCGCGGGATCGGCGGCACCGGGACGACGCCTGTTCCGCCGCCCCTGCCGGACACTTACAGCTCACGTCCGTGCTCCGTGGCGCCCACGGATTTGCTGGACGACGGAGTCCACTTCCTTCTGACGCTCGCCCTGCCCCGGGCGATGCACCGCTATACCTACGACGACGCCGGCGAGATCACCGCTGTGCACATCTGGCAGCCGGACGGGGCGTGGGCCGAGCTCCGATGCGGCATCGCACGGCAGTCCGGGCCCCGAAGGATTCTGGACACGGTGGAGACCGCCATCACGGCGCACAGGGCTGCCGGGCGTCCGACCCGCGACCGGTACCGGCTCACCGTCGAAGCGGAACGGCAGTGGGCATCGGTCGCAGACACCGAAGGACCCCTCTGGGAGCTGGGCTGACCCGAGCGGAACCCACCGCGGCTCCTCGCGGCACGTCCGGGCCATCGCCCGCCGGCGGCGACCCGGACACAGACCTTCAGTCGGCGGCCAGCCGGTAGCGGCCGACCTCGGGCCGGCCCCTCGGGAGTCGGCGTCACATCACACCACTTCCGGACGCTCCGCCCCCAATCCGGGGGTCGACCTGCCACGACCTGCCACCACCGGGGCGCCGGCGGGAGCGACAACTCCCGCCGACGCCCGGCTCGTTCCCGTCGACCCGTCAGAGCGCGGACACCCAGTAGCGGTCGAACGTCATCGTCCCGTTGCCCGACGCGCCGGTGCGGGTGCCGGTCGTCGTGGTGGCCAGGGTGTACCAGGACTCGACGTAGTCCGGGTCGTCGGTCCACCAGGACGACGGCATCGCGTCGATCACGGCGTTCACCAGCGGGATGTACGCGCCCTGGTCGGTGATGGTCAGCAGCACCGCCGCCAGCGCCTTCGCCAGCGAGGAGTAGTTGGTGTCGCCGTCGTCCTCCATCATCACGACGTCGGCCAGGTTGTACTTGTACAGCGACCAGTTCACCAGGATCTGGTTCGGGTAGTACGTCTTCTTGGCGTCGTCCAGGTACGGCATGGTGACGGTGTCGACCCGCACCTTGCCGTCCAGGCCGAAGCCGGTCACCAGGTCGAAGATCTCGGCGGCGCCCTTGAACCACGGCTCCTTCACGTCGTTGACCGTGACGGAGGTGACCCGGGTCGTCCAGAACCCGGTGGCGGCCGCAGCGCTGTTCACCGGCGCGGCCGCGACCGGGGTCTGCAGACCCGCGGCGGACAGCTCCTTCTGCAGCACCTTCATCCCGGCCTCGGTGGCCTTGTCGGTGTCCACGTCCACCAGGTAGACCGGCCGGTCCGGCGCGTGGTCGGCGGCCAGCTCGTACGCCTTGCCGGTGCTGTCGTACGCGACCACCACGGTGGCGTTGTCGTCCGACGGCGAGGACGCCACCAGCGGCTCGACGCCCTCGGCGGCCGCGCCCACCAGCCGCACCTGGAGCAGCGAATCGACGTCCGCGCCCAGCCCCTTGGCGTCCGCCACCTGACGGTCCGCCTTGGCGATGTGCCCACCGAATCCGGCCGCGCCCTTCGTCGCCGACCCGGCCGTCAGCCCGTGCAGCCCGACCGCCTTGCCCTGGGCCAGCGCACCCGAGACCTGGCGCTGCCACGCCTTGTCGCCCAGCGACAGCGCCAGCGAACGCGCCGCGCCGTCCTCGATGACGTCCACAGCCGAGGCCCGAGCCGCAGCGCGCTTCGAGTCATGAACGGGCGCCGCCGAAGCGAACCCCTGAGCCGCCGTCACGGCCAGCCCGGTCAACGCCAGACCGGTCACCACCGTACGCAGCCGCCGTGCAGAGTGCAGGGAGAACAAGAGGGAGCCTCCACCTGTCGCCGCCCACCCGACTTCCGGGCAGGCCATGGACGCCGAACCCGGGTCGGGTCCGACGCAGTTGGTTCCTGGAGCGGACCCATGGTGAGGCATTGGACGTCTACGCGAATAGACCCCATGCAACCGTCCAGTACGGTCGGTCACGAAACACCCGAAATGTCTGGCAGGTACGCGCGAAACTTGCGCGGGCGCGAAGCGGAGAACTGGCGCCCAGGGGACATTCCGCGCGACGAACCGAATCGCGGTGCAGGCACGGGAGTTGTTCGCGGACCTGTGGCAGGGCGACCTCGCCCGGCTCGGCGGCAAGGGCCTGTACACCAAGCAGATCGACGTCATGCTGCAAGGCGGCACGGTGGACCTGGCCGTCCACTGCGTGAAGGACGTGCCGGGTGACGTGCCGCTGCCGCGCGGGCTGGTCTTGGCCGCCTACCTGGAACGCCCGGACGTGCGGGACGTGCTGCTGCTCAGGTTCTTCTCCAGCGCCGCCAGGTAGTTGCGCATGAAGTGGTCGCGGATGCCGTCGCTCGCCGGGGCGAAGGCGTCGGCTGGCAAGTCGTGCGAGTGCCCATCCCTGACAGAAGGAGCCCTGCCCGTGACCCTATCCGGCGGGTTTCGGGAACAGCGCCGCACGGACGGTGTCCGCGACGTCCGCCGGGGAAGTGGTGGCCAGATACCGAACTATCTGCGCCCGCGTGTCTGCCAGTGTGTCGGCCAAGTTCTCGGGGGTGAGCCGGCTCGGTGCGATCCCGGCCCGGAACTCGGGGCGATCGAGCGCGGTGCGCACCAGGGCTTCCGCCAGGTCGAGCGACATGCGCTCCCGCAGGGCGAAGGTCAGGTGCAAGGAGGGATCGGGATCGTCCGGGAAGCAGTGCGGGCTGTGGACCCACCCGCGCGGCATGACCAGCGTGTCACCGGGTTCCAGGTCGAACACCGCGTACGGCTCGGTGCTGTTCCACCGCTCTTGCATCTCTGCCGTCCACACGGTGGGGGACGCAAGGTACTCGTCCACTGGGAACTGGACTTCGGGGCGCCACAGCGGCCAGCGCTTGCGACCGTGAAGGTGTGTCACCACGGCCAGGAACTGGTCCCAGTGGTGCGTGAGTCCTTGTGCGCCGGGCGGGGTGAGCAGGCCCGAGACGAACATCGTGCAGCCGGTCTCCGCTTCGATCTCGCGGCACAGTTCGGCCAGGTACGGCACTCGCGTCTGCAGGTGCCGCAGATTGACCGTGTGCCCGCCCTCGAACAGCTCCCGCAACTTCCCGGGACGCAACTTCCCGTCCCGGGAAAACCGTCCCGGGTGCGCAGCCTTCCCATCCTTCACGGCGGCCGTGAACGCGGGATCCGTCAGCCCGTGGTCGATGTAGGCCCCCACGAGCGGAAGCGTGATCCGCTCGTCCAACTCGGACCCGCCGCGACGGTACACCGCGGGTTCGATCGGGCAGGCACGTAGCAGTGCTTCGGCCCCCTGGGGACCGACCAGCGTGGCAAGCGCCATGCAGTCTTCTCCGATCACGAGAGAGGGTGCGGGCATGGAGTACGGGGGTGGAACCGGTTCGGGCATGCGACCACCGAAGCGCTGAACATGCGTTCGCCCGACAGGTAGTGGACCCACACCACGTCGGTGCCGTGGGTAAGGGCCATCGTGGCGTACTCCACTTTTGCCGCGGTTCCGATATCCACCGGAGCCCCGTCCGTACGCTGGGCCGGCGGATACTGGTCGTACATGCCGGCCAGCCACTCGGCGGCTTCCTTGGGCTCCGCCCAGGTCTGCCGCGCAAGGCAGGATGGGCGGCGCAACAACCAATGCCCTGTCTGCATGGGCGGGATCGTCCGTTGCTCGAACGGCATGTGCGCTTCCTGGTCCGGCGACTTCATACCGGAGACCATCATTTGCCACGCTGTGTCGAACGGGGCGGGGCGCCGCAGATACTCGGCGTGGTACTGATCGGGCCTACCGAGCCACGGACCGTAGCCGTGGAAGTGGGCGAGAGTCGTCACGGGTTATCCTCCACGGAGCGGGGGTTGCTGGTCTGACTGAGACTCAGACCAACAACCCCCGTGTGATTCAGTGGTGCGTCAGCCTGGAACTCAGGCCGCCGCGCCCCGGATGGCGTTGATCCGGGCGGCGAGGGCGTCCAGCTCGGCCCCGGTGAAGCGGAGCAGCGGCGAACCATCGCCCAGCTTGCTGTCACCGAGGGCGTAGGCGTCCACCGGGCCCGGGATGGCACCGATGGTCGCGCACGACTCGGACTCGCCGTCGCCGCTGTTGCCTCCGCACACCTTGGCCAGAGCCAGGCCTTCGGTCGGCAACTCGTACAGGTTGGTCTTCATTTCCCCTCCAAGGGGTGATCGAGTGTCCGGTCGATCGGGTGACCGGCCGGGTGCTGCACCCGTTTCGCTCGCGGGGTTGGCACGCGACCCGAACGGGAGTTGTCGGGGCTACTCGGTGGGGCAGGCCGGGACATGTGCCCACCGGACAGTGCCGGCGATTTCGTGCGGCGTATCGGCCTACAACCGCCGATCACGGCGAGCGTCAGCGCGACGAAGCACGCCACCCACCGCAGCCGGCATTGCGAACGCGAGCACCGTGCCAGCCGGTGCAGCACCGAATCCGAGCACCACAGGGCCCTCAAGGCAGTCAAGCGCGTCACCGCTCACCCCGCCTTGCCACCGATGACGGCCGCCATGTCCGCACGGACCCGTTCGTTGAGGGTCGGCTCCCTTACCTTGAGCGGATCGGCCGTCCATGGCTCGCCGTTGCCGAAGGCCCCGGCGAGCCGCCACCGTTCGCCCTCCATACCGCGGAACCTGCCGAGTCGGCCCGTGGACATGTCGGCCAGCAGTTCGCCGGCGGTCGGGACCGCCTTGATCGCGTGGAGCACCGACGCACCTGCGAGAACGGCGAACGCCAGCTCCTTGCCGGGGCCAATGTCCAAGCTGCCGAGTGCCAACCGACAGTCGCCCGACTCCGTCTGCTCCACCTTGAGTCCCGGCAGTGCGACACCGATGGAGTCGAGCGCACTCCCCAGGTAGGCGCACGCCGTACGCGCCTTCTCGAACTGGTCTGCCCGACGCTGTGCAAGTAGCTCGCTGGTCACACTGTCCCCGATCGCTCCGAACCGTGCGGGGACACCACTTTGCGTGCCGCAACAGGTCGTCAGACAGGGGGTAGCCGCTTGGGGTAGCCAGGCCCCTTAGGCCGCTTCCACTTCAGCCATCAACAGACGTAGCGTCAGGGATCGTTTGCTAGAAGGAAGTTGGCTCAGCGCCGCCCGCGCATACGCCACTCCGCCGACACGATCGCCTGCCTGAGCGAGCATGAGCCCGCGATGCAGCTCAAGATGCGTGGCGAACCGCGGAAGTGAGGGCGGAAGCAACAAGCGTGCTTGCTCCTGAGCGTGTTCGGCCCGTTTCTCCTCACCGAGCCGAGCAAACAGCAGAGACGAAAAGACGTTCATCCGCCACTCGGGCACCGCGTAGTCCGACTGCTCGTCCGCTGGTGAGGCAACCCGCTCGAAGACTCGCCACCCCTCGTCGTTGAGCTGCAAAGCTGCCCGCCGGTCGCCGCGGATCGCGGCAGCGTGCGCCTTGCCCATGAGCGCGTTGAGTCGGCCGAGGGACGGCCGCGAGTCGAACGCCAGAGCCTGGTCGGCGAACCGTTCCGCGACCGCCAGCGATGCGCCTTCATAGCCGAGTGCGATCGCAGCGCGCCCCCGTACCCATACCCGAGAAGCCTGGTCGTCGGACCGGTCGGCCGCAGTTGCCGCCATGCCGTACCAGCCCGTGGTCCGTGCCGCGTCGGTGCCAGGGAACGTCTTGGCGAACAGAGTTGCGAGCCGGGCGGCCACCTCCCACATGCGCGGGCCCTCGGCTTGCCGCTGCAGCACCACCATGTCCGCGGCGAGACGGCGTTGGATCTCCTCCGCACCGGACGACATGTAGTCCCGGCCGTAGATGTAGAGCCGTTCCTGCCAGTCGTCCAGGGACGGCCCGCCGCGGAGTGCAGTCGCGAAGCCGTGGGACAACAAGTCCGAGGCAGTCGCGGGCGCTATGGCTGTCGCGGCAACGTTCGTCAAAAAGGATCGTCGGTTCACGTCCGCACTCTCAAGAGCGTGCAGGGGCACCTGCAAGGCGGTAGCCAAATGACGTAGCCAGAGCGGGCCGGGCTTCCGTCCCTGGTATCCGTTCTCCCACCGGCTGATCAACTGCCGCGTCACCGTCGTACGGTTTCCCAACTCATTGAGCCTCGCTGCAAGTTGGTCCTGAGACATGCCCAGTCCACGGCGCAGCTCTTCGATCAGACTCCCCACCGCCGTCGTCATGACCGGCAGCCTACGCCGGACCGCACCACAGGGCCCTCCGCTTGATTCCCCCCTACGGGGGACGCAGCACCTGTGCAGCAAATCGCGGCAACTCGACCGTCAGGACGCGCCGGCCCGAAGGCATCGACGCGGTTGCCGGCGACAACGGTGGCCCCACGGCACGGTCGACCAGCGCACCCGGAAGACCCCGGAAACGGCAAGGCCCCGCCCCGACCGCCCGCGGGGGGGAGGACAAGGCGGGGCGTGTGTGGTGCTGCGCGGGTTTCCCTGATCTTCACGTCCACTCGGAGCGGCGCGACGCGGAAGGCGCCCTGACCGCCATCGGCGACTACGGGACAGCCCTTAGCTCAGGTTCTTCTCCAGCGCCGCCAGGTAGTTGCGCATGAAGTGGTCCCGGATGCCGTCGCTCGCCGGGGCGAAGGCGTCGGCCGTCAGGCCCTTCGCGTGGTCGGGGAGGGTGCCGAGGAGGCCTGCGTTGTCGCGGATGCGGCCGGCGGAGTCGATGTAGCGGGCGGTGTCGACGTGGGTGAAGGCCGGCTCGGGTGGGAGTTGGGGAACGATGTCGTTGTTGTTGACGAAGCGGTAGGTGCGGTCCTTGAAGCCCTTGTTGTACGCCGCGGCGAGGAGTCGGTCGCAGGTGCGGGGCTGGCCGAAGGTGACGACGCCGTCGGCCTGGAGCTTGGGGTCCTCCAGGTAGAGGCGGGCGGCGGCCAGCATGGCGAGGGCGCCGCCGAGGCTGTGGCCGGTGAACCAGAGGCTCTGGCCGTTGTCGCGCAGGTCGGCGATGGTGTCGCGGACGGTGGGGAAGACCGAGTTGAGCGCCTCGGCGAAGCCGTAGTGGACGTAGCCGGTCTCGGCCGGGCCGGGCCAGGGCGGGGTGGTGCCGTCGGAGAGCCAGTCGCGGATCTCCTTGGGTTCGGTGCCGCGGAACGCTGTGATGATCATCCGGTCGCTGGCGGCCGTGTAGGCCTGGGTGTCCTGGAGCGGGAACGGCGGGGTGAACGCGGTGAAGTGGTGGCGGACCGTCGGGAGCCCCCAGTCGTGGGCCTGCTGGTCGATGGTGGCGTCGTCCTTGTAGGCGAGGTCGGCGGCCTTCGCCAGCCAGTAGGCGTGCGGGAGGCTGTAGCCGGTGACGGATTGGTCGAGCGTGGTGGGGACGGCCACGGGAGGTGTCCTTTCCGGAGGGGGTGGCCGTCATCGTGCGCCGAGGCGGCGACCGTGGCCCGGCAACCGGGGGTCGGACACGGCGGCGCTGCGGAGCGCGGTCCGCGCACACGGGCAGCAGTCGCGCCCGAGGGGGCGCGCGCCACGAGGGCGGTTGTCGCGGCGGGCGCACGGCCCGGATGATGGGGTGAGATCCCGTAACTGCCAACCCCTGGAGCGCGTTTCGTGGCGGCCGACCCCAGTCCCGAGGCCGATCTGTGGCTGCTGCTCGGCCCCTTCGTCCGCGACACCCCGACGACGCACCGCCTCGCTGCCGCCCTCGCCGAGGCCTTCGGCCCGAGGTTCGCGGCCGTGCCGACCGACCGGCTGCTGCTGGGCGTGACGGGCGGGGAGCTGACCCTGCACGACCTGACGGGCCGCCGGATCGAGCCGCCCCGGGTGGCGGTGCTCCGCCTCGCGACGACCTCGCTGAGCATGGACCGCGAAGTCACCCTGATGCGCCAACTCGAAGCACTCGGCACCGAGTTGGTCAACCCGATGGACGCGACCCTGACCTGCGTCAACAAGTTCTGGCAGCTCCAGCGCCTCGCCGAGGCCGGCCTGCCGGTCCCCGACACCCGCACCCACACCGACGCCCGCCCGGGCCGGGCGGTGGCGGCCGGCATCCCCGAGCCGTGCGTGGTGAAGTCGGTGCGCGGCAGCGGCGGCCGCCGGGTGTTCCTGGCCCCGGACGCCGCGACGGTGGCGGACCTCCAGGGAAGCCTGCGCACCGACGTGCCGTTCCTGTTCCAGCGCTACGTGCGGCACTCGCACGGCCGTGACCTGCGGGTGATCGTGGTGGACGGACGGGTGGTGGCCGCCGGCGAGCGCCGGGCGCCCGACGGCCGTCTCCAGTCGAACACGGCGATCGGCGGCGTCATCGAGCCCTGCCTCGGCCGCTACCCGGCGGCGGAGCAGCTCGCGGTGCGGGCCGCCGAGCGGCTCGGCCTGGTGTTCTGCGGCGTCGACCTGCTCTTCGAGGAGGGCAGGGCCGCCACGCCCGAGGGTGACGCCTCCGCAGCCGAGGGCGAAGCCTTCACGGTGTGCGAGGTGAACGCCAACGCCGCCTGGGGCGACCGGATGCCGGACGTCACCCCCGCCCTGGTCGCCGCGATCACGAAACGTCTGACGTAGCGTCAGATCCGGTACGCCGCAACGTACTTCGAAGCGTCAGAACCGAACTCGCCGCTCCACCGCGCCAACGCCTGCTGTGCGAAGGTCCGCCCGGTGGCGGCGATCTCGTCGAGCGGGTCGAGGTAGCCGGGCACGTGCGGCGGTTCGAGGCCGGCGGCGACGCGGGCGTCGAGGCCGGCCCGGGCGAGGCGGAGGAGTTCGGCGGCGAGCGGACGGACGGGGGTGTCGCCGAGGCGGGTGTCGAGGCCGCGGGTGGGGAGTTCGGCGCGCGCGGCGCGGTGTTCGGCGGCGCTGTGGTGGCCGGTCAACTCCCAGGCGGCGTCACAGGATTCGCGGTGGTAGCTGAGTCCGGTCCAGAGCGCGGGGAGGGCGCCGAGGTGGGGGTGGGGCGGTCCGTCGGCGCCGCGCAGTTCGAGGGTGTGGCGGACGCGGGTGTCGGTCCACAACTGGGAGAGGTGGGCGGCCCAGCGGCGCGGGGCGTCGTCGAGGCCGTCGCGCAGCAGTTCGGCGAAGCTGCGGTCGGGGGCGCGGTGGTAGCGGCCGTCGTCGGTGCGGTAGTGGATCAGCGGGATGTCGAGCGCCCAGTCGACGAGGTCCTCGGCGTCGACGTCGGGCCGCAGTCCGGGTGGCAGCAGGCCGGCCCGGCGCGGGTCCATGCGCAGCCAGGCCCAGCTGCGGTGCGACAGCAGCCCGCCCGAACGTCCTTCGTGGAGCGGTGAGTTGACGAGCAGCGCGGAGATCACGGGGGCGGCGGCGGTCTGCATGCGCAGTTTGCGGGTGAGGTCGGCGGGGTCGAGGAAGTCCAGGGTGGCCTGGGTGGAGAGCGAGTGCGCCATCACGTGCGGGGCGCGGGCGCCGCCGGGGCCGAGGTCGGCGAAGTACTGGCGCATCAGGGCGCCGCGCGACATCGGCACCCATTCGACGTCGGCGAGCCGGCCGAAGGGCAGGTTGCCGCCGGGGACGAGGGCGAGGCCGAAGCCCGCGGCCAGGTCGGCGAGCCGGGCGAGGGCGGCGCGCACCTCGTCCATGGTCTTGCCGACGCCGGGCCCGGGGGTGGAGGAGTACTCGATCTGCCCGCCGTGTTCGAGCGTGACGGTGCTGCCGTCCGGCAGCCGGACGCCCGTCAGGCAGTCGTCGTCCCACTCGGGTTCGCCGCCCCAGTGTTCGGCCACCGCCTCCAGCACGGCGCGGACGCCGCGCGGCCCGGAGTAGTGCGCCCCGATGCCGGTGGCCGGGTCGAGCAGTCCGCACTCGACCTCGACGCCGACCTGCTCGACGGCGCCGGGAGGAGGCGTCAGCGGGGCGAGCAGTTCCGCGCGTTCCATCACGGGGCGCTCACCGGCGTGCTCCGTCACCGCACGCTCAGCGGCGCGTTCCGTCACGGCGCGTTCACCGATGCGTTCCGCCACCGCACGCTCAGCGGCGCGTTCCGTCACCGCGCGCTCACCGGCGCGGCGGCGCGCGTGTCCCGGGCGTGCGAGAGGAGCGTCCCGACCGCGCCGAGCGCGGACTGCGCGGCGCCCTGGCACCAGGCGTGCGCGCCGGAGAGGTGTTCGCCGGCGAAGAAGATCCGCGGCCGGTGCGCGGGGTGGGGCGCGCCGAGCACCGACAGGTAGCGGGTGTGTTCGCCGGGCGTGAGGTGGGCGAACGCGCCGCCGCCCATGCCGGTCTGGACGTCCCAGTTGCAGTGCACGAGGTCGTCGATGTCGCCGGTGATGCCGGGGTGCAGCTTCTCCAGGCAGTCCAGCACCAGCGTCTCCCGGTCGGCGGGTTCGAGCGCGGCGAACCGGCGGGCGTTGGCGCCCCACAGGTAGGCGCCGAGCAGCACGGCGGGTTCGGCGGAGCGCAGCGGGTCGGCGGCGCCCCAGCGGGGGGTGCCGGAGCCGTTGACGCCGCCGTCGGTGCGGACGGCGTTGTCGGACGGGTACCAGCACTGCTGGATCGGCAGGTCGGTGAAGCTGCCGCCGCCGTGGATGCCGTCCTCGATCTCCCAGCGGCGCCGGGTGACGTGCAGCACGGTCTTGGCGCTGGAGGCGTAGCTGATGCCGCGCACGGCGTGGCGCTGGGCGTGCGGCAGGCCGGGGGTGACGGTGATCTGGTCGAGCGCGGGGGCGGGGATGCAGCAGACCACGAAGTCGGCGTGGTCGTCGAGCCGGCCGCCGATCTGCCGGCCGTGGATCCGGACGCCGTCGCCGCGCAGCGCGAGTTCGTCGACCCGGGTGGACAGCCGCAGGGTGCCGGGGCGCAGCGCCCGGACGAAGGCGTGCACCAGGGCGTCCATGCCGTCGGCGAGTTCGACCTGGCCGCGGTGGAACAGGCCGAAGTAGTCGACGAGGACTTCCAGCAGCGAGGACTGTTCGTAGTGGGCGAGGCCGCTGGCGTGGCCGAACAGGTCCCAGGCGTCCTGCGAGAGGTGCTCGTGCACGTACTGCCAGAGCGAGACGGAGGCGGCGCGTTCGAGGGCCGGGTCGTCCCACCGGCCGTCGAGGGCGCGGCGCTGCTGTTCGACGGTGAGGCCCTGCCAGACGGGGGCGAGGATGCGGTCGAACAGCGCGGACGGGGCGTGCCGTTCCTCGGGTCGCAGCGCGAAGGCGGGGAACAGCGAGGCGACGTCGTGGACCCGGACCCGGTTGCCGCGCAGGTGGTAGTAGGCCTGCGGGTTGGCGTTGACGAAGGGCCGGGTGGCCAGTCGGAACCGTTCGACGTAGTGCAGGACGCAGTGGTGGTTGGCGGGGATCCGCATCGCGCCGAGGTCGGCGTGCGTGCCGTCCCAGAACCGGTGGGTGCGGATCCGGCCGCCGGGCCGGTTGCCGCGTTCGTACACCACCACGTCGAAGCCGCGCCGCTGGAGCTCGTAGGCGCACACCAGGCCGGCGATGCCGGAGCCGATCACGACCACCCGGCCGCCGGGGCCGGCGGTGGGTGTGAGCAGGGCGCGGGGGAACGCAAAACTGGCGTCGAACATCGGGACCCCTTCGGTGCGCGTACTGCGCGGCGGCCCCACCGTTGCCCGCTACCGTCCGTGACCGGACCTCGCCGCGCCTCCCGCACACCGTGCCACCGGGCCGCCGGGTTCGCATCCGGTGGCCCGACAACCGGTGGCCCGACGACAGCCGTCTTCTCGGGGCTCAGGCCGGAGTCGTCGCTCCCTGCTTGCGCTGGAGCCACAGGCCGGCGAGCGACACGGCCACGGTGAGGGCGAGGGCCAGCAGGGCGTCGACCCGCGATTCGGCGAGCACGATCATCACCGCGTACAGGCCGAGCAGGGCGAGCAGCACGGCCCAGGTGAGGCCGGGGAACAGCCAGACGGCGGTGCCTTCGGCGGGGCGGCGGCCGTCGGAGCGGTCCTTCCGGCCGAGCACCAGGTGCGAGGCGGCGATGCCGATCCAGGTGACGTAGACGGTGTCGCCGGTGATGTCGACGAGCCGGCTGAACGCCTCGGTCGGGTGGGTCACCTGGAGCACCAGGCACAGGGCGGCCAGCGCGGAGGTGAAGAGGATCGCCGTGTGCGGGGCGCCGCGCCGGGAGATCCGGGCGAACAGCGCGGGCGCGTCCTTGTCGCGGGCCAGCGCGAACAGCATCCGGGAGCTGGCGTAGACCTGCGAGTTCATGGTGGAGAGCATCGCGGCGAACAGCACGATGTTCAGCACGGTGGACGCGCCGGGCAGGCCCAGGTGGTCGAGGGTGGCGGCGAACGGGCTCTCGCCGACGGCGGCGCTGTTCCACGGGAGCAGCAGCACCACGACGGACAGCGAGCCGAGGTAGAACACGGTGACGCGCCACAGGATGGTGCGGGTGCTCTTGCGGATCGCGGCGGCGGCGTCCTCGGCCTCGCCGGCGGCGATCGTGACGATCTCGGTGCCGGAGAAGGAGAACATCGCGCCGGAGGTGGCGATGACGACGCCGCTGAAGCCCATCGGCAGGAGGCCGCCCCGGCCGAGCAGGTTGTCGGTGCCGGGGGCGGGTGTGCCGGGCAGCAGGCCGGAGACGGCGACCAGGCCGACGCCGATGAACAGGGCGATCACGGCGACCTTCACCCAGACCACCCAGAACTCCATCTCGCCGTAGGCGCGGACGGAGCCGAGGTTGACGGCGGTGACGACCCCGAGCATCAGCACGGCGATCAGCCACACCGGGAGCGACGGGAGCCAGCCGTGGACGATCCGACCGGCGGCGATCGACTCGATGCACATGCCGAGCGGCCAGCCGACCCAGTAGATCCAGCCGCTGGCGAACCCGGCCCAGCGGCCGAAGGCCATCCGGCCGTACACCGCGAAGGCGCCGGTGTCGGGGCGGCTCACCGACATCTCGGCGAGCATCCGCATCACCACGATGACGATCGCGGCGGTCAGCGCGTAGGCGATCAGCACGCCGGGGCCGGCCTGCTGGATGCTCACGCCGGAGCCGACGAACAGCCCGGCGCCGACCGCGCCGCCGATGCTGATCATGGTCATGTGGCGGCTGAGCAGGCTGCGCGACAGCTGTGGCCCGCCGGCCGCGACGGCCGTGTCGTGGGCGTCCTCCAGCAGCTGGGCGCCGGTGTTCTCTCTGACGTCGCTCACGACCGCAGCTCCACTCCGTGCCGGGTCTCCACCTGGCTAAGCAGCGCGCGGAACAGCGGCAGCCGCAGCTCGTCCACGGGCTCCAGCGCCTCGGGGTGCCACTGGACGCCGACCGTCCAGGCCGCCTCCGGGTCGACCGGTTCGATCGCCTCGACGCAGCCGTCGTCGGCGCGGGCCGAGACCCGCAGGCCCTCGCCGACCCGGTCCACCGCCTGGTGGTGCCCGGAGGCGACGTCGATCCGTTCGCGGCCGAACGCCTCGGCGACCGCGGTGCCGGCCGTCAGCGCGACCTCGTGGGTGGCCCACTCGACGCCGGCCGGCGGGTTGTGCGTGACGCCGGTCGGCGCCATGTCGACGTGCAGGGTGCCGCCGCGAAGGACGTTGAGCAGCTGCATGCCGCGGCAGATTCCGAGCATCGGCCGGCGGTGGTCGAGGGCGTACCGGAGCACGGCCTCGTCGAGCCGGTCCTGCACGGGGTTGACGTCGTACAGCGACGGGTGGTTCGCGTCCGCGCCGTACCGGGCCGGGTCGACGTCCCCGCCGCCGGGGACCACGAAGCCCGCGCAGGCGGCCAGCTGTTCGGCCGACGGGTTGCCGTCGGCGTCCGGCTCCAGCAGCACGGGCTGCGCGCCGGCGGCCCGGATCAGGCCGACGACCTCCTCGAAGATCGCGTTGGCCTCGCCGATCCGCACGTCGGCGCCTGGAGCGTCGCCGTCGCTGAGGCGGACGGGTATCCCGATGAGGGGTTCCGGGTGATCGGTGACGCTCATAGGCTCTCCCTGAACGGCTTGCGGATGAGATGTGAAATCTAGAAGATAGATTTCATGGATGGCAAGAGCTGGACGCAACACATCGAGCCGGTGCGTGCGGCGGGGGCTGCCGAAGCCATCGCCCGCCGCCTCGGCGAACTGATCGGCGCACGGATCCTGGTCGGGGGCGACCGCCTGCCGCCGGAGAAGACCCTCGCCGAGCTGTTCGGCGTCGCCGTGATGACCGTCCGGCACTCGATGGCGGTGCTCCGCGAGGACGGCCTGATCGAGACCCGGCGCGGCCGCGGCGCCGGCACCTTCGTGGTCCCCGACATCCTCACCCGAATCGGCGAGTTGACCGCCCTGCACCCCTACACCCGGGCCGACATCGAGGAGTTGACGGCCTGGCGGATCGCCGTCTCCGGCGAGGCCTCCGCCCGCGCCGCCCGGCTGGCCTCCGACGCCGGCCTGGCCCGGATGCGCGCACTCGAACTCGCCGCCGACGCGGTGGTCGCCGACGCCGAGGCCTACCGCACCGCGGACGCCGGACTGCACCTGCACATCGCCGAACTCTCCGGCTCCCGGCGGCTGTTGGAGGCCGAACAGGGCATCCAGCACGAACTGACCCGGCTCCTCGCCGGCCACCCCGGCGGCACCGGCTCCCGCAGCACCCCCGACCAGCGCCACCGCGCCCTGGCCGGCGCGATCGAGGCCCGCGACCCGGCCCTGGCCCGCCGACAGTTCGCCGTCCACGCGGAGGCCACCGCCGACCTGTGCCTGCCGTTCGTGCAGGAGCCGGCCGAATCACAGCCGTGAGGCAGAATCGATGCCGATCGAGAGGGAGCCACTCCAAAGAGGGAACGGACGCACAGACATGTCTCCAGAGGAAAGCGGCAGCACCCGCGTGCCCCAGTCGAAGGACCACCAGTTGTCCCTGTACAGCCGCTATCTGACCGGCGCTCCCGCCGAGGAGGGTCATGACGTCCTGGTGGAGATCGGGGCCGGTGGGCGGAGCACCGATGTGGAGCTGGAGCAGCCCGACGAGGAGCCGGGCAGTGCGGACGACCGGATCACGGCACCGTACGATCCGTCCAAGATCGAGATTCAGACCCTCAACCCGACGATCAACCTGCTGATCTCCCGGCTGATCAACGGAATGATCGATCTCGCCCCGGATTTCCAGCGCAAGGCAGGCATCTGGTCGGACGAACAGCAGAGTCGGCTGATCGAGTCCCTGCTCCTGCGGATCCCCATCCCCTCTTTCTACGCCTCCGAGCTCACCGACAGCTCGTGGGCCCAGGACAGTTCTTGGGCGATCGTGGACGGCATCCAGCGCCTCACCGCGATCGCGCGGTTCATCGCCCCCGAAGCTCTGGCGGAGTCGGGGATCGACTCCGGGCCGCTGAAACTGCGCGGCCTGGAGTACCTCAAGGACGACTTTGAGGGCAAGGGGTACAACGATCTTTCGGGGCGCATGCAGATTCGCCTCAATGAGAGCCAGGTCGTTGTCCACCTCATCCGCCCGGGGACACCCGAAGAGGTCAAGTTCAACATCTTCGCCCGTATCAACACGGGAGGCCTCCCGCTGACCCGGCAGGAGATCCGACACGCGCTCATCCCGGGCCCGGCCCGGAAACTCCTGTCCTCGCTTGCCGAATCGCCGGAGTTCGCCTCGGCGACCGGCCACGGCGTCTACAGCGAGCGGATGGCGGACCGCGAGATGGTGCTGCGCTACCTGGCCTTCCGACTCGCCGACCCCAGCCGGTTCCGCAGCCAGGACTTCGACCAGTTCCTCGCTCGAACCATGCGCCAGGTCAATCGGCTCACCGATGACGAGCGAGAGGCTCACGCCCAAGACTTCCGCCGGGTCATGGCCACGGCTGAGGAAATCTTCGAAGGCCACGCCTTCCGCAAGCAGTTCCCCGGCCAGACCCGACGCTCACCGGTGAACAAAGCCATTTTCGAAACGGTCTCCGTGAACCTGGCCGCGCTCTCGGAGCCTCGGCGAGCCGCGCTGGTACGCTCCCGCGAGCAGGTGGTCGAGGGATTTCAACAGCTCATGACCGACCGGAACTTCGAGCGGGCCGTGTCCGTGGGCACCGGCGACCGGGCCAAGGTTGTCGGCCGCTTCGCAAAGGTCCACGAACTCTTCAGCACCGTCCTGCAGAACAACGGGAGCAGCAGCCAGTGATCGAACAGTTGTCACTGACCAACTTCAAGGCGTTCCGGGCCGCCGACATCCGGCTGGCTCCGATCACGCTCCTCACCGGCCTCAACTCCTCGGGCAAGAGCACGGTCCTGCAATCCTTGGCGTTGCTTCGGCAGTCGTACGACTCCGGCATCCTCATGTCCACCGATGGGGACGCCGACAGCCGCGGGGGCTTCCTCCTCGACGGCGACCTCGTGGAACTGGGCACAGGCCAGGATCTCCTGCATGAGGACTTCACCACCGAGCGGCCGGGCACGGATCCACTCATCTCCGTCGCATTCGACACCGTCGACAAGGAGTCGTACGCCTGGTCCGCCCGGTACGCGCCGGAGCAGGACGTCCTGTTGCTGGACAACTCCCCACGCCCGACGGACTGGGGTGATCTCCCGCTGTTCTCCCGCCGCTTCCAGTACCTCAAGGCCGACCGGATCACACCGGCCACCACCTACCCCCGGTCTCATCATCAGGCCATCGGCCGCGGCTTCCTCGGTGCGCGCGGTGAACATGCCGTCAACTATCTGAGGCACCACGCACAGGACGTCGTACCGGACGGCCACTCGCTCCGGCATCCGCAGGCAGACGGGCACACGCTGCTCGATCAGGTGGTCGCCTGGATGCAGGAACTGTGCCCCGGGGTCAACCTCGAAGCCTCGGAGATTCCCGGGATCGACTCGGTGCGCCTCAGCTTCGGATTCGGTGGCACTGCCGGCTTGGACTCCACCCGGCGCCGACGCCCGACCAACGTCGGCTTCGGTCTCACCTACGCCCTTCCCATCGTCGTGGCGTGCCTCACCGCCGGACCCGGCAGTCTCATTCTGTTGGAGAACCCCGAAGCCCATCTCCACCCACGCGGCCAGTCCAGGATGGCCTCACTCATCGCCGCCGCGGCGTCCGCCGGCGCCCAGCTCATCGTCGAGACCCACAGCGACCACGTGCTCGACGGAACCCGGCTGGCCGTCAAGCAGGGGCGTCTGACAGCAGCGGACACCGCGGTGCACTTCTTCCGGGGCAACGGAGCCGGAGTGGAGATCATCACCCCGACGGTCGCCGACGACGGATCGCTCTCCGAATGGCCGGAGGGATTCTTCGACGAGTCGGAGAACACGCTCGACCAGTTGCTGGGCTGAACGCCCGCCTGTCAGTTCGGCAAGACCAAAGGGGGGCACTCCATGGTGCTCATGTTCTTCAACGAGAAGTCTTGTGTCTCCGACTGCTCGCAGGAGGAGATCGGGCAGGCCATGCGCGATTTCGTACGGGTCTGCCAGGCGGTCCGGCGAGTGGACAACGGGGCGAGTCTCGTCAGCGAGGTCAGGTTGGAGGACTTGGAACTCGCACCTGGCTACTACCTCGCCCAGTGGCGGAACGAGAGCCGAAACCGCGACTACTGGCGGTTCATGCGGTTGCTCAACCGGAAGTCCCCGCACTCCACAGTGCTGCCGGCACCCCCCGATGACCAGGACGTCGAGTACCGCCACAACGGCGACCGGGTTCTCGGGCTGGCCGCCGCCCACCTGATGGACGCTCTGGCAGTCAGCCTTCCCACCACCCGGGCCTGGGAGGACTCTTGGCTGAATGTCGACTACGTCCTCCTCGACGAGGACGAGATCCAGGAGGACAGCGCAGAGGTTCGGCACGCTTCGACACCCGAGCATGTGTCGGAACACGCCGACTGGATACGCGAGAGCGCGGCGGGCACCGTCACCTCGGGCGCGCAGCTCTGGGAGGAACGCGAAAGCCTCTTCGCCTCACTCCAGTTCGCGCCCGGCGTGGAGGACGACCTGAGGAACCTTGCGAGTGTCTCCGTACCCTCGGTCCGGGCGGCTCTGCTCGCGCTCGACACGGCGGCTGCCGGCTGGAAGCCGGGAGATTCGGAACCCGCGTGGCCCATCAAGGTGGTGCCCGAGAGCGATACCCGGATCAATCTCGGGCTGTGCAACTTCACTGACAGCGACGGAACCAAGCGGCTGTTCAGCCTCCATACCCGGTTTCGACCGAAGCCCGGCCGTATTCATCTGCGGGTGGTCGCCGAGGAGGGGCGGGTGCGGATCGGCTACATCGGCCGAAAGCGGCTGGCGGAGGACGTCCCGCGCAGGTCGCGGCGAGTGTGAGACGGGCCGCCCCGGCGCCCGGTCGAGGGTGTCGGTGCCTGCGTCGACCGGGTGCCGGAGGCGCTTCGTCAGAAGCCGAGCGGCGTGTAGGTGGACATCGTCTGCGCGAACGCCTGTCCGCCCGCGGGTGCGGCGGCGACCGGGAAGGTGGTCACCACGGTGCCGTTGGCGGTCGCGATGCCCAGGTATTCGCCCAGCATCCGGCCCTGGCTGGTGTCGGGCATCCGGGTCAGTGGCATCACGTCCGTGAGCGGGGTGGTCCGCTTCTTCCAGGTGCCGCCGCCGTCGGTGGAGGAGAGGTACCTGACCGAGACGCCGCTGCTCCACAGGTCGTTGAAGACGATCGCGAAGCGGCCGGGTGTCTGCGGATCGGCCGTGATGGTCGGGGCGAAGCGGTGGGTGGCCGCGCACAGCGCGGTGTCGGGGCAGGTGTCGATCTCCGACACCGTCCAGTTCCGGCCGTCGGTGGAGGTGGCCTGGACGATGCCGTTCCAGGCGCAGCCGGTCGCGGCCCGGCAGCCGTGCCAGACGGCGTTGATGCGGCCGGTGCTGTCCACATCGGCGGAGACCACGGAGACGTCGCGCAGGTCCGGAACGTCGTACCGGCTGCCGTTGCTGACCGTCGCCGGGCCGGTCCAGCCGGTGCCGCCTCCGGTGACGGTGAAGGAGCCGACGCGACCGTTCAGCCCGTACAGGACGACCACCGCGCCGTCCGGTCGGACCACCGGGTAGCTGCCGTTGGTGGCCGGCCGAGGGCCGTCGACGGGCATCCAAGTCCGGCCGCCGTCAGTGGACTTGGCGAGTTCGACCTGGTAGCCGGTCATCTTGGTCACCGTCAGGTAGCAGGTGCCGTAGTACGGGCTGGAGGTCCAGTTGTCGCAGGCGATCCACTCCTTGTCCCACTCGGCGCCGTCGTTGCCGATCGCCCAGGTCGGGGTGGTCCAGTGGCCGCCCGCGTCCCAGGAACGGTTGACCATGATGCCGGTGCCGCCGCCCCCGTCGAAGACCAGGCTGCCCACCATCCAGGTGTCCCACCGGGCGCTGTACGCCACCACCGGGTCGCTGGCCCGCTGGTGGGTGCCGCCGCCCGCGACGGTGAGCCCGGGCAGGACGTCGGACGTCCAGCTGAGCCCGGCGTCCCGGGAGACCGCGAAGCCGATGTTGGTCGAGCCGCCGTCGAAGGCCCGGCCCACCTGGTAGGCGCTGACCACCGTGCTGCCCCAGGCGTGGCTGTCGGCTTCGACGGCGGCCGAGTGCTGGGTGTCGGCGGTGGTGTAGGGGTCCACGCCGACCGTGTAGAGCCCGGCGGTGTAGGAGCGGCACCCCAGCGGCGTCTCGGCCGCCTGGTGCGGCGCGCCGGCGTACATGTTGACGGCGGCGAGGCAGACGGTCTGCTGTCCCGCCGGCGCGGCCGGCAGCGTCCGGCTGTAGGCGTGGTTGCCGACGTCGTAGCGGTAGTCGTTCGCGGTGAACTCCGCGACCTGCGTGCCGTTGCGGCGGACCCTGACCTTCGCCGGGGCGTCCGTGTCGGGGTCCCTGGCCCAGCCCGACACCACGACGCCGCCGTTGGCGCCGACGATCACCTCGAACGAGCCCTCGGCGGCCTGGTCGGGGTCCGGGTCCGGCGGCTCGAAGCAGATCGGCGGCGGTTTGGGCTGGTCGCAGACCGGCGCTGCCTGCGCGTGGCCGGGCGCGACCAGGACGGATGCTGCGACGGCGACGCCGGCCAGCAGCAGCGCCACCGGCCGGCCGGCGACCGGGAAGACGGAACGGATGGACAAGTCGGCCCCCTCGGGTTTCGTTGCGGTACCCGAGAGTGCCAAGTGCGAGTAAATGTTCCGTCAACACCCACTGACGGCAGTGCTGTACCGCGCCTGTGGGAAAATGCGCAGGTGAGTGCCATATCGTCGCCCCGGAAACCGACCCAGCTGTGTGCGAATCCCGACTGTTCGCAGCCCACCGCCTACCGGACGCGTTCACGCGACGCCTGGTGCGACGAACACATCACGGACATCCTCCGGGCCGGCGGCCTCGAACCGCTGGAACCGTTCGACAAGCCCACCGCCTGGCGGCTGACCAGGTGCCTGGCCTGCGGGTGCGAGGCGCACTACCGGTTCGACTACACGCTGGACAAGAACGCGGCGGGCGAGGCGACCTGCCGGGCCTGCTACTGGCGCGGGTGGGCGCTGGACGTCCGCCGGAACCAGGGCCCGTACGCGGACCTGACGCCCGTTCCGGTCGAGCAGGCCCGCGCGCAGGCCGAACAGCACGGCTACGACCACCTCGCCGCACTGACCGAACCGTCGTACGCCGAGGACCCGCACCACGTCCGCTGCCGGTACTGCGGGCGGCTGAGCGCCGACCGGCTCGGCGACATCGCGTTCGGCTGCCGGTGCCAAACCAACCCGAGCCGGGCACGGCAGACGTCCAACGCCCCCGGCGAGAAGAAGCGCGACCTGCTCAAGGACTCGGGGCTGCCCGTCCTCGACTGGTGGGACCACGAGGCCAACGACGCCGCGCAGTGGGAGACCGTCACCGTCACCGCGCTGCGCGAGGCCGCCTGGCGCTGCCCCGAGTGCGACCTGCGGTTCCGCGCCCGGGTCAGCCACATGCTGCACAGCCGGGACTGCCCGGCGTGCGCGCCGAAGCGCCGCGCCGAACGGGAGGACGAGCTCGCCCGCCTGGCGGTGACACCGGTCGCCGACCTGCCCGAACTCCTCGCAGCCTGGGCCGACGAGGACGACCCGCACACGGTGACCGTCGCCGGCGACCACTGGCTGCGCCGCTTCCGCTGCCCGCAGGGCCACCACCCGAGGGTGACGCCGCTGCGGTACCTGGAGGCGGGCTGCCCGTCCTGCCGGAGCCTCAAGACCTCCGCCGCCCGGAAGGACGCCGAGGCCGACACCCCGTTCCGGCTGAGCCCGGAGATCGCCGGCCAGTGGCACCCGACCCGCAACGGCCGCACCGACCTGGCGAAGATCTCCCCCGGGTCGCGCCGGACGCTCTGGTGGCTGGACCCGAACTGCGGGCACGAATGGCAGGACACGCCCGAGCAGCGCGACAAGGGGCAGCGGCTGCGCTGCCCCGAGTGCCGCACCATCCTCGACTCGCTGGCCTTCCACTTCCCCGACCTCGCCGCCGAGTGGTCGCCCGCCAACCCGCTCTCCGCCTGGCAGGTCCGCCCGACCGCGCAGACCGCGTTCGTCCCGGCCTGGACGTGCTCCGACGGGCACGGCTGGCAGGCGCCGCTGGCCTCCCGGGCGAACGGCAGCGGCTGCCCCGAGTGCCGGGAACGCGGCAAGTCGCAGGTGGAACTGGCCCATCACGCGGCCGCGCAACGCGCCTTCGGCGCCGCCGCGTCCGGCCGGACCGTCCGTCACGACGCGTTCGCCCGCCGCGGCAGCTGGACCGTCGACATCACCGTGCCCCTCCCCGACGGCCGCACGCTCGCCATCGAGTACGACGGCTCCTACTGGCACGCCGACAAGGCCGACCTCGACACCGAGAAGTCCCGCGACCTCCTCGCCGCCGGCCACCTCGTCGCCCGCCTGCGCGAACATCCGCTCCCGCCCCTGCCCGTCCAGCACCCCGACTACGTCGAGTTCACCGTCCACTCGTCCGCTCCCCGGCCCGACGAGGTGATCGAGCGGGTGCGGAACTGGGCGACGACCGACCGGAGTTGACACCGCTCACGACGGCCCCGCACCGACCACCGCGGCCCCGTGGGCGTCGTCACCGATCGGCCGGCCGCTTCAGGTCCGGCCTGCCGGGTCACCGGCGGTCCGGCCGCCTGGGGTGTCCGGGCCCGGCCCGCCGCCAAGCGTCGCGTGCGGTTCCGACGGCGTCGCTCGCGAAGACGAGTTCGATCACCGCGGCACCCGCGTCGGGGTCGTCCCGGTCGAGGGCGGCATCGACTGCGGCGAGCCGGCTATTCGAAGCTCACCCCCGCGATCTTCGACTGGAACACCTGCGCGTGACCGGCCACCGTCTCCGCCTGGTCGTGCATCATCCGTGCGTGCTCCTCCAGCGCGTCCGGGTCGATCCGGAACCCGCTGCCACCCGAGACCCCGAGTGCCGACTCCGCCGCCTGGAACACCAGCCCCTGCACGGCGTTGGCCACGGTGTCCACCAGCGGGCCGATCGCGGCCTCCACCACCTGGGCGACGATGTACTGCTCCAACTGCTGTTCCAGGTAGTTGATCAGGCGCTTCGCGGTCTCCTCGATCAGGATCACCGCGGCCTCCGCCGCACCCAGCGTCGCCACCGCCGCCGCCTGGTCGGCGACGAACGCGGCTGCCAGCGCGATGAGTTCACCGATCGTCTCGATCTTCATCGCCACGATCACGTCCGCCGCGATGTCCAGCGCGTCCGCGACGACGTGGCAGGCCTGCACCAGCTCGTTCAGGTGGCTCTCGGAGAGCGACGCCCACTTCGCCAGCAGCGCCTCGTACGACGCTCCCTCGTACGCCTGCCCCAGCCGCTGCACCGTCGCCGTCGACTCCTGGTGCACCGACTCCACGTTCTGCGCGAACTCCCGCACGTGCGAGCCGAATTCACGCACCTTGTCCTCGTTCACCGTCGGCCAGTTGATACCGATGAACGACAGGAACTCCACTACCTCGCCCGGCAGTTCGATCGCCACGCCACGCCCTCCCCCGACGGCACCCGCAGGTCCGTTCGACCGTAGCCGAGGCCCGGCATGCGGGGGCGAACTTTTCAGATCTCGTGACCTCGGCACGGCATCCGTGAGGAGAAGGGGGGTCGCGCGGTGTGCGCCCGTAGAATGCGACACCGAACTGTCGTGGGCCCGGCCTGCGGCTTCCGGCGGCGATAGGACGGAGGGAGCCCGGTGCCCAGCCAACGGTCCATCAACGAGGCGGAGCGGCTCGTCGGGGCGAAGCTCGGCGGGACGCCCGTGCGGGCGGAGCGGATGGCGGCGGTGGCCAACATCTACCGGGCGGCGTCCGCGGTGCGGCAGCACCTGGAGAACTCGGTGCTGCGCGGCTCGGACCTGACCTGGACCGCGTTCGTGGTGCTCTGGGTGGTGTGGGTGTGGGGCGAGTCGGAGACCCGCCGGGTCGCCGAGGAGGCGGGCATCTCCAAGGGCACGCTGACCGGGGTGTCGCGCACCCTGGAGTCGCGCGGCCTGCTGCGGCGCGTCGACCACCCCACCGACGGACGGCTGGTGCTGCTGGCGCTCACCCCGGAGGGGGAGGAGTTCATGCAGCGGGTGTTCCCGGCGTTCAACGAGGAGGAGTCGTTCGTCACCGCGCAGTTGAGCGACGCCGAGTGCGAGAGCCTGGCCGACGGGCTGCGCCGGGTGGTGCTCCAGGTCGAGGAGCACGGCGAGGACCGGCGCCGCTCGCTGCTGAACGGCGAGGAGCCGGCCCCGCGCCGCAGCGGCCGGCGCCCTCGGGGCTAGGAACGCGCCGCCTCCCGCACCAGCGCGTGGAAGATCGACTGCTGCACCGGGTCCTGGTGCGCAGTGTCCTCCGGGTGCCACTGCACGGCCATCAACCACCCAGCGTGGCCCGCGAGTTCGAGTGCCTCGATGGTCCCGTCGGCGGCCCGGGCGGTGACGGTCAGCCCCTCCCCCGGCCGATCCACGTGCTGGTGGTGGTAGCAGGACGCCTCGGCGACGGCCGCGCCGCCGGTGGTGCGGGCGAGCGCGGAGCCGGGGGTGAGGGCGACGGGGTGGCGCAGGTGCCGGTGCTCGTGCTCGGGGCCGCCCATGTCCTGGTGCAGCGTCCCGCCGAGCACCGTGTTGACGACCTGGAGGCCCCGGCAGATCGCCAGTGTCGGCACCCGGCCGTCGATCGCGGCCCGGGCCAGTTCCAGGTCGAACGCGTCCTGCTCGTCGTCCACGTCGTACACGGCCTCGTGCACGTCGGCGCAGCCGTAGCGGCGCGGTGCGAGGTCTCCGCCGCCGGGCAGCAGCAGCCCGTCGAACCGGGCGAGCCGCTCCCGCACCTCGGCCGGGTCGGCGACCCCGCCGGGCGCGTGCGGGTGCAGGGAGACGGGCTCGCCGCCGGCCCGCCAGACGGCCTCGATCAGGGCGCGGGCGTTGACCTCGGCGGCGTACCGCAGCGCGGAGGTGGAGGCGGCGAAGCGGGCGGGGACGGCGATCAGCGGGCGGGGGCTCACAACTGGATCCAGGTGGTCTTGAGTTCGGTGTACTTCTCCAGCGCGTGCGCGGACTTGTCGCGCCCGTTGCCGGACTGCTTCATGCCGCCGAAGGGGACGGTGAGGTCGCCCTCCTCGTAGCAGTTGACCCAGACGGTACCGGCCCTGAGGCTGCGGGAGACCAGGTGGGCGGTGGACAGGTCGGAGGTCCACAGGCCGGCCGCGAGACCGTACTCGGTGGCGTTGGCGAGGGCGACGGCCTCGTCGAGGTCGTCGAAGGCGAGGACGGACAGCACGGGGCCGAAGACCTCTTCGCGGGCGAGACGGCTGCCGGGGGCGACCTGGTCGAAGACGGTCGGTTCGAGGTAGCTGCCCCCGGTGTCGGCACCGCACCGGGCGCCGCCGGTGCGGAGCCGGGCGCCGTCGGCGAGGGCGGCGTCGACGTGACCGAGGACGCGGTCGAGGTGGGCCGCGCCGACCAGCGCGCCCATCTCGGTGGCGGGGTCGAGCGGGTCGCCGACCCGCAGTGCGCGGGCGCGGGCCACCACGGCCTCGGTGACCTGTTCGGCGACCGAGCGGTGCACCAGCAGCCGGGACGGCGCGGTGCACATCTCGCCCTGGTTGAAGAAGATGCCCCAGGCGGCGGTCGCGGCGGCCCGGTCCAGGTCGGGGGCGTCGGGCAGGACGATGTTGGGCGACTTCCCGCCGAGTTCCAGCCAGACCCGCTTGAGGTTGGAGTCGGCGGCGTAGTGCAGGAATTGACGCCCGACGGCGGTGGAGCCGGTGAACGCCAGCACGTCCACGTCGGGGTGCAGGCCGAGCGCCCGCCCGGCCACCGGGCCGTTGCCGGCGACGACGTTGAGCACGCCGGGCGGCAGTCCGGCCTCCAGGCCGATCCGGCCGAGGCGCAGCGCGGACAGCGGCGAGTTCTCGGAGGGCTTGAGCACCACGGTGCAGCCGGCGGCCAGCGCGGGCGCGATCTTCCAACCGGCCAGTGTCAGCGGGAAGTTCCAGGGGACGACCGCGCCGACCACGCCGGCGGGCTCGCGGGTGACGAGGGCGAGCGCGTCGGGCGCGGTGTGCGGGGATTCGTCGGTGAGTTTGTCGGCGAGGCCGCCGTACCAGCGGAAGGTGTTGATGACGGCGCGGAGTTCGATGTCGTGCGCGTCGGTGACGGGCTTGCCCATCTCCAGGCTGACGGTGAGCGCGAGTTCCGTCCGGTGCTGTTCCAGCAGGTCGGCGAAGCGCAGCAGCACCCTGCCGCGTTCGGTGGGCGACAGCCGGGGCCAGGGGCCGCGGTCGAAGGCCCGGCGGGCGGCGGCGACGGCCGCGTCCACCTCGGCCGCGCCGCCGTCGGCGACCTCGGCCAGCACCCGGCCGTCCCGGGGCGACACCACGGCGAACGCCTTCCCGCCGCCGGCCTCGTCGGCGCCGTCGATCAGGTGCGCGGTGGCGGGTCGCAGGGCCTCGGCCCGGCGCAGCCAGTCCTCGTGGGTCATGCGGGTCCTCCAGGAAGGGCGGTCGCGCGCCCGGGTGCCGGACGCGCGCCGCAGTCGAACTATCGGGAAGCCGAAAGCCTTTGCCGGATGCGCTGGTTGACCACTCCGGCCGCCAGCACCACGGGCACCGACAGCACCAGCCACAGGGCGGTGCTCAGCTGTCCGCCGATCAGGGTGGTGAAGTTGGCGAGGATCAGCCAGATCGCGCCGGCGATGCCGAGGGCGCCCAGCACGGGGGCGATCACGGTGTTCCACAGCCGGGTGTCGACCCGGTTGCGGCGGAAGTACACCACCACGGACACCGAGGTCAGCAGGTAGAGCAGCATCATCGCGAGCACGGCGAGTCCGCTGAACCAGGAGAACAGGGTGAGCACCGGGTCCTGGCCGGCCACCGCGAACGGCGCCACCAGCAGCACGGCGATGACGGTCTGCACCCGTCCGGCCTTGGCCGGCGCGTGTCGGCCGTTCAACTGTGCCAGCGCGGGCGGGAGTTGGCCGTCCCGGCCGAGGCAGAACAGGTAGCGGGCGGCCGAGTTGTGGAAGGTGAGGACGCCCGCGAACAGCGAGGTGGCGAGCAGCACCGGGAGCACGCTGTTCACCCAGCCGCCGAACAGGTCGGCGATGGGCGCGAACACGAACCCGGCGGAGTCGCCGGCCTCCAGCGCCGCGTCGGCCGCCGCCGGGGCCTGCGAGGCGCCGTGGGCGGAGATCAGCGACCAGGAGGTGAGGGCGAAGAATCCGGTGACCACCAGCACCGAGAGGTAGGTGGCGCGGGGCACGGTCTTCTTCGGCTCGCGGGCCTCCTCGCCGTAGATGGCGGTGGCCTCGAAGCCGAACATCGACGCCAGGGCGAACATCACGGCGATGCCGGGCGCGCCCTGGAGGGCGGACGACGGGGAGAAGCTCGCGCTCACCCCGAGGCCCTCGGGGCCGCCGCCCTTGAACAGCGTGACCAGGCCGAACACCAGCAGGATGCTGAACTCGGCGAGCACGAACGCGGCGAGCACCTTCGCGCCCATCTCGATGCCGGCCGCGCCGAGCGCCTGCACCACCGCCATGGTGACCAAGGTGTAGACCCACCACGGGAGATGGAGCGGGGTGTGGTCGGCGACCAGCGAGGAGACGATGGAGCCGTACAGGCCGTACATGCCGGCCTGGATGGCGCAGTAGGCGAACAGCGCGACGCTCGCGCCGCCCGCGCCGGCGGTCCGGCCGAGGCCGGTGCCGATATAGGTGTAGAAGGCGCCCGCGTCGACGACGTGCCGTCCCATCGCGATGAAGCCGACGGAGAACAGCAGGATCACCACACCGGCCACCACGTAGGCGGCGGGGGTGCCGGATCCGTTGCCGATGGCGACCGAGATCGGGGCGGCGCCGGCGATGCCGGTCAGCGGGGCCTGGCCGGACAGGACGAAGAAGAGGATGCCCAGGACGCCGAGGGCGTTGGGCTTGAGGGTGGCACTGGTGGGGGCGTGCCGCACGGTCCGCTCGTGGGAAGCCGTCTGACTGTCCACACGGATCACCTGCCAGATCGAAGTGGGGGGAATCGTTTCAGGTCAAACGAGTTGCCTCATCGTGGAGGCGGTCGATCCGTTTGGCAAGGGTTTCGCACCGCCCGAGCGGTAACGGTTCGATGCCGCCCCGCAGGTCGGCCCGCCGGCCGGCCACAGGTCAGCCGACAGGTCGGCCCGCCAGTCGGCCGCAAGCCGACCCGCAGGTCAGCCCGCGTCCGGCCGCCCGTCCGGCGCAGCCTGCGGCCGGGAGGCCAACACCTCCAGCAGGGACCGGAGTTCGGACAGCGCGTCCTCCGTCGCCGCCCGCTCGCCGAACACCAGCTGGTGCAGCACCAGGCCCTCCAGCGCGGCGAACACCAGCCGCGACAGGCCGGGGCTCACCGGGTCCGGCAGGAGGCGGCCGAGCTCGCGCCGGCTCGCCTCGAAGTACTCCTCGTACAGCGCGCGCAGGTGCGCCAGCAGCTCCGGCCGCCGCCGCGCCTCCAGCAGCAACTCGTACTGGAACGCCTGGAGTTCGGGCCCGGAGTCGACCATGTCGGCGAGGCCGGCGGCGAACCCGTCCGGGCCTCCGGTGCCGGACTCCAGCGAGTTGGTGCCCAGCGAGGAGCGGATGGCGTGCGTCACCGCCTCCTCGATCAGCGCGTCCCGGGAGCCGAAGTGGTGCACGACCAGGCCGTGCGTGACTCCGGCCTCCTCCGCGACGGCCCGGTAGGTGAGGTTGCGCAGCCCGCCCCGGGCGACCACCCGCACCGCCGCCTCCAGCAGCGCGGTGCGGCCCGTCCCGTAGTTCTTCACGCGCTTGCGGGTGGTGGGCTTGGGGTCGTTCATGGCGGTGACCCTACCGGGCGGCGCCGGTTCAGCGCTTCGGCGGCCGGATGCCGCGGAACTCCCAGTCGCCGCCGAGCGCGGTGGACAGCACCTCCTCGGACTCGGTGGGCTGCGCGCCCACGTCGGCGCGGATCGGCGTCGGGCCGGTGACGATGCGGTTGGTGAGCCGGCCGAGGCCCTCGACCTCCACCTCGACCACGTCGCCGGGCTGCACCGGGCGGGAGTTGGCGGGCGTGCCGGAGAGCAGCACGTCGCCGGGGTACAGGGTGATGGTGCGGGCGATGTCGGCGACCAGGTAGTGCATGTCCCAGGTCATCTCGTCGGTGGAGCCGTCCTGGACGACCTCGCCGTTGACGTAGGTGCGCAGCCGCTTGCCGCGGAAGTCCCAGTCGGTGACCAGGCCGGGGCCGAGCGGGCAGAGCGTGTCGGCGCCCTTGACGCGCAGCATCGAGCCGGCGTCGGTGTCGCGGAAGTCGTGCAGGCCGTAGTCGTTGGCGACGGTGTAGCCCGCGATGTACTCGCCGGCCTCCTCGGGGGAGATGTTGCGCGCGGTCCGTCCGATGACGATCGCCACCTCGCCCTCGTAGTTGAGCCACCGGCAGCCCTCGGGGCGGACGATCGCGCCGCCGTGCGCGTTCAGCGAGGAGGTCGGCTTGTGGAAGTAGGTGGGGGTGTCGGGCAGGCCGATCCGGAACTCGTCGACCCGGCTGCGGTGGTTGAGGTGGACGGCGATCACCTTGGACGGCACCACGGGCGGCAGGTGGTGGGCGTCGGCGACGGCGACCCGGCGGCCGTCGCCGGCGACCAGTTCGTCGCCGTCGCGGACGGTCTCGACGACGGCGCCGTCGAGGAGGATGCGGCGGTACTCGGGCACGGTGGGGCCTTTCTAGGCGAGGCGGTGGGGGTGGCGGGGGGCGGTGTCGTCGGGCAGGCCGGTGCCGGTCCAGCCGTTCACGGGGCGGTCGAACCAGAGGTGGACCTGTCCGGTGCCGATCGAGTTCTCGTACTCGCCGTACTGGCGGGCCGGTGCGGTGCAGGCCCGCTCGCCGAGGGCGCCGGCCATCATCAGGTAGTGGAAGAACCTGGCTTCGGGCTTGTACGTGGCGAACTCGTCCATGGTGTCGAGCACTCGGTCGTGTCTGCCTTCCTTGAACCAGGCGATCCGCTGCTCGTCGGCGGCCCGCGCCTCGGGGGTGAAGATGTGCGAGGGGTCGCTGGATTCGTGCTTGCGGAGCTCGCGCAGCGGCCAGAAGGTGTGCGACAGCGCGCCGGAGGCGATCACGATCACCCGGCGGCCGGGGGTGGCGGCGATGCCGTCGGCCAGGGCGCGGCCGAGCCGCAGGTGGTCCTCGTTGTCGCCGGTCTGGCAGACCCCGATGGTCACCCACTTCTTGTCCGGCAGGCCCTCGCCGAGGTACTTCCACAGGTTGACGGTGGCGTAGAAGATCGGCAGGTACGGGTCGTCGATCGGGGTGATCCAGGTGCCGTGCCGGTCGGCGAACGCGGCGATGTTGTCGGCGAGTTCGGGGTCGCCGGGGAAGTCGTAGGGCATCCGGCACATGCCGCGCGGCAGTTCCTCGGAGGTGAACAGCCCGGCCCGGCGCCGCTGCGCGGTGACCACGAACTCGACGGTGGTCGCCCAGTGCGAGTCCAGCACGACGACGGTGTCGTAGTCGTCGCGTTCGAACACCTCCTCGCGCAGCTGCCGCAGGCCGGTGACGAGGGTGATCTCCCGGCCCTCGTTGAGTTCCCGGCGGGTCTCCTCGGGCAGCACGACGGTGGGGACGTGGGCGAGCAGGCCGGCCCCGACGATCTCACCCATGGCCGTTCCATCCCTTCGGCGCGCTGACGGTGTTCTTGACGTCGCAGTAGAAGTCGAAGCTCCAGGTGCCGCCCTCGCGGCCGACGCCGGAGTGCCGGGAGCCGCCGAACGGGGCCCGGAGGTCGCGGACGAAGAAGCAGTTGACCCAGACGGTGCCCGCGACCAGTTGCCCGGTGACGCGTTCGGCGCGCTCGCGCGAGCCGGTGGCGAGGGTGGCGGCCAGGCCGAAGCGGGTGTCGTTGGCCAGCTGCACGGCCCCGGCCTCGTCGCGGAAGGTCTGCAGGGTCAGGACGGGTCCGAAGACCTCCTCCTGGACGATCTCGGAGTCCTGGGCGACGTCGGTGAGCAGCGTCGGCGCGTAGTACTGGCCTTCCAGTCGCGTGCCGCCGACGACGGCGCGGGCGCCGGCCGCGATCGCGCGCCGCACGAAGCCGTCGATCTTCTCCAGCTGCCGGGGGTGGATGTTCGGGCCGAGGTCGGTGGCCTCCTCGCGCGGGTCGCCCTGGGTGAGCTGCGCGGCTTTCTCGACGAAGCGGCGGGTGAACTCCTCGGCGACGCTCTCCTCGACCAGCAGGCGGGTGGCGGCCAGGCAGACCTGTCCGGCGTTGTCGTACTGCTCGACGGCGAGTGTGGCGGCGAGGTCGAGGTCGGCGTCGGCGAACACCAACAGCGGTGATTTGCCGCCGAGTTCGAGGCTGAGCGGGGTGAGCTGCGGGGCGGCGGACGCGGCGATGTGCTTGGCGGTGGGGACGGAGCCGGTGAAGCTGATCCGGCGCACGTCGGGGTGGGAGGTCAGCGCGTCGCCGATCTCGGAGCCGAGGCCCTGCACCACGTTGAGGACGCCGGCGGGCAGCCCGGCCTCGGCGGCGATGTCGGCGAGCAGCGAGGCGGTCAGCGGCGTCCACTCGGCGGGCTTGAGGACGACGGTGTTGCCGGCGGCGAGCGCGGGGGCGATCTTCCAGGTGGCGAGCATCAGCGGCGCGTTCCACGGGGTGATCAGCACGCACGGGCCGGCCGGGTCCCGGCTGACGTGGTTGGTGTGGCCGCGGGTGTCGAAGTCCTCGTGGTCGAGGGTGAGCAGCCAGTCGGCGAAGAACCGGAAGTTGTGCGCGACCCGGGGCATGACGCCGCGTCGGTGCGAGCGCAGCAGCGCGCCGTTGTCGGCGGTCTCGACGGCGGCCAGGTCCTCCAGCCGCCGTTCGACGCCGTCGGCGATCGCGTGCAGCAGGCGGGCGCGTTCGGCGCGCGGGGTGGCGGCCCAGGCGGGGAAGGCGGCCGTGGCGGCGGCGACGGCGGCGTCGGCCTCGGCGGCGGTGCCGCGGGCGATCTCGCCGAGGACGCTGCCGTCGATCGGCGAGTGGTCGGTGAAGGCGGCGGCGGAGGCGACGCGCTGTCCGCCGATCCAGTGCCGGGTGTCGACGGCGACGCCGGCGACGGTGGTGAGGTGTCCGCTCATTGCGTCACGTTCCTTGCTGGGCAGGGTGGTTCACTGTCCGACGGTGGTGGTGTGGGAGGCGAGCAGCCGGCCGCCGTCCCAGACCACGCCGACCTGCCGGTAGTAGGCGGCGATGGGTTCGCGGATCTCCAGCCGGGCGAGTTCCTCGGTGGGCGACTCGAACAGTTCGAGGTCGAAGTCGCCGACCCAGGCCGGTCCGGCTTCGAAGGCGGCGGCGCCGGAGGCGACCAGCTCGTCCAGGGCGAGGCCCTTGCCCTTCTCGATGGAGGGCAGCCAGCGGTGGTGGGCCATCGGGTGGCCGTTGACGAATCCGTTGGTCGCGGACGGTTCGCGCAGCGTGACGACGGCCTGGGCGAGGCGGCGGTCGGCGGCGGCGAGGGTGGCCCCGAACCGGGCGCCGGCCTCGATCCGCGGCGCGGGGCCGTACGGGTGCGGGCGGGTCTGGTGGATGGAGCCGAGCTTCTTCGGGTAGCCCTGGTGCAGGCCGCGGGCGATCGCGAAGTCCTTGTCGACCCAGATGTACACGCAGCGCGAGTACGTCTGCCCCTGGTACTGGCAGCGCACCACGGCGAAGGCTTCCTTGTACTGGGCGAGCACCGGGTCGAGCAGTTCCTGCCCGGAGGCCGAGCAGGACTGCCAGTCGGCCCAGATCAGCGCGACCGCGCCGGGGTCCTCGTCGGCGAGCTCCAGCGGCTCGGGCAGCAGTTCGCGCACCCGCTCGGGGTCGGTGCGGTACTCGATGGTGAGCAGGTCGCCGGAGTAGCGCCACGGCGGGGAGGGGATCAGCGACGAGGATCCCGTCGCGGTCTTGGGGTGGAAGTACCCACGGACGTCGGCCACTTGGATTCCTTACGCGGTGAGGGCGGGCTGCTGGAGCAGCTCGGCGCGGTGACGGGCGGCGGCTGCGGCGGCCTGCTGTCCGCCGAGGGCGACGACGCCGACCAGGCGGCCGTCGCGGTGGTAGCCGACCAGGACGTCGCCGTCGAGGTCGCCGTCCAGGACGCGCACGTCCTCGCGGCCGAGGGCGGGGGCGCCGAAGGACTGGAGGCGGAAGTCGTGCTGGTCGCTCCAGAAGGTCGGCAGCGGCGCGAACGGGTCGAGGCCCGGCTCGGCGCCGGCGAGGTGGCCGGCGAGCACCTTGGCGGCGTGCTTGGCGGTGTCGGTGGGGATCGACCAGTGCTCGACGCGGCGCGGGACGCCGTCGTAGCGGGCGTTGGGGAACCGGGCGACGTCGCCGACGGCGACCACCTCGGGCCGGCCGCCGACCCGCAGGTGCTCGTCGGTGAGGACGCCGTCGGTGAGGTCGAGGCCGTTGCCGTCGAGCCATTCGGTGTTGGCGATCGAGCCGACGGACTCCACCACCACGTCCGCGGGAAGCACCCGGCCGTCGGCCAGGGCGACGCCGGTGACGCGGTCCTCGCCGTCGAAGCCGGTGACGCCGGCGCCGAGCGCGAAGCGGACGCCGCGCTGCTCGTGGCGGCGCTTCAGCGCGCCGGCCAGCAGCTCGCCGAGCGGTCCGGCCATCGGCAGCGGCAGCGGGTCGACGACGGTGACCTCGGCGGCGCCGAGGGCGACGGCGGTGGCCGCGACCTCGCAGCCGATGAAGCCGGCGCCGACCACCACCACCCGCGCGCCGGGTGCGGTCAGCGCGGTGCGCAGCGCCCGGGCGTCGTCCAGGGTGCGGACGGTGTGCCGTCCGGCGGTGGGGCCGGGGCAGCGCAGGCGGCGTGGGCGCATGCCGGTGGCGACGACCAGTGCGGCGTACGACAGGCGGGTGCCGTCGGAGAGTTCGACGGACTGCCGGTCGAGGTCGGCGCGGACGACGGCGGTGCCGAGGTGCCACGTCACGTCGGCGACGGCGGCCCGGGGGCGGAAGGCCAGCGAGTCGAAGGAGGCCTTGCCGGCCAGCACCTCCTTGGACAGCGGGGGCCGGTTGTACGGCGCGTGGGGCTCGTCGCCGACGAGGGTGATCGGGCCGGTCCAGCCGGCGGCGCGCAGCTGTTCGGCGGCGCGCAGGCCGGCCATGGAGGCGCCGGCGATCACGACGGGTGCGGCGTTCACCGGGATCAGCCTTCGATCCGGATGGCCTGCAGCGGGCAGACGTCGGCGGCTTCCTCGACGTCGGCGCGCAGGGCGTCGTCGGGGTCGGCGACGTACGCGAGGCGGCCGGTTTCGTCGAAGGAGAAGACGTCGGGGGCGGCGAAGACGCACTGGCCGTGGTCCTGGCACTTGTTCATGTCGACGACGACCTGCATGGCCGGTCCTCCTGGGGGTGGGTGGGGCAGCGGGGGCGCCGGAAAGTCATTTGGCGTCAAACAACATAGGAAGCGGTCGACCCGGGGTCAATAGCTATACGGATGGATAAATTAATGCGTCCGACCCCTTGCGGGACGGTGACCTGCGTTCATACGGTGGGCCACCAACAGCGAGCGGTTCCTGCGCCTGGCCGCAGTCCTGACGCCGCCGCTCCCCCTCCCCCCAGGGCCGCGGACTCCGGTTCCGCTCGGTCGGCACAGCCCGGCGCCGCGAGCAGCCGCACCCCCGCGCACCCTGGGCGGCGCCCCACACTTCCCCACAGGAGACACCGGTGAGCGCATCCGACACCCCGCCCGTCCGCCACCACCAGGAGCGGCTGGCCGCCCAGGGCATCGACGTGGTCCGGGTGACCTATCCCGACCTGATCGGCACCGAACGGGCCCGGGACGTGCTGCTCGACCACCTGCCCTCGGCCTGCGACCACGGCCTCGCGTTCTGCCGCGCCGTCTACCACACCAGCCCGCAGGGCGACGTCGTCCCCGTCCCCGGCGGCCTGGACGCCGGCCTGCCCGACATCTGCGTCCGCCCCGACCTCGACACCCTCACCCCGCTGCCGTGGGAGCCCGGCGTCGCCTCCTGCCTCGGCGACGTCACCGACCCCGCCACCGGACGCCCCGCCCCCGAGTCGCCCCGCGACCTGCTGCGCGCCGTCGTCGAACGCTGCCGCGAGGTCGGCCTGCACCCGGTCGTCGGACCGGAGCTGGAGTACTACCTGTGCGACCCGGCCCCGGACACCGCGCGCGGCTGGCGCCGCTACAGCGACGCCTCGGGCGTCGTCTACACCGCGGGCCTGCGCGCCGACGGCGACAACCACCTGCTGCGCACCCTGCGGCAGCTGCGCGAGCTGAACATCGGCGTCACCGGCGGCAACCACGAGTTCGACGGCTCCCAGTTCGAGATCAACCTGACCCACTCCGACGCCCTGTCGGCCGCCGACCGGGCCTTCCGCTTCAAGGCCGCCGTCAAGGAACTCGCCCGCGCCGAAGGCCGGTTGGCCACCTTCATGGCCAAGCCCTTCATGGACGCCGGCGGCTCCGGCTTCCACCTGCACCTGTCCTGCACCGACGAGGACGGCGGCAACGTCTTCGCCGACCCCGCCGCGCCGTACGGCCTCAGCGCCACCGCCCGCCACGCCGTGGCCGGCATCCTCGCGCACGCCCCCGCGCTCGCCGCCCTCTCCAACCCGACGGTCAACTCCTACAAGCGCTTCGGGCCCGACACCCTCGCCCCCTGGCTGGTCGACTGGGGCCTGGACAACCGCAGCGCCATGGTCCGCATCCCGCCGGAGCGCGGCGCCGGCTCCCGCTTCGAGCTGCGCCTCGGCGACGCCGGCGCAAACCCGTACCTGCTGATCGCCGGCACCCTCGCGGCCGCGCTGCTCGGCGTCCTCGCCGGCGACGAGCCGCCCGCCCCGCTGGAGGGCTACGGCTACGACCCCGCCAAGTCGCCCGTCCTGCCGATGTCGCTGCCCGCCGCGCTCGACGCCCTGGAGGCCGACACCGCGCTGACCGAGGTGCTCGGCCAGGACTTCACCACCGCCTACCTCTCGTACAAGCGCGACGAGGTCGCCCGCTTCCATCGGCACGTCACCGACTGGGAGTTCACCGAGTACGCCTACCACCTGTAAGCCGAGGAGCGAACCATGACCACCGCCGCCCACTCCGGCGCCGTGCCCGAGCCGATGCCGCTGGACCAGGTGAACCTGGCCGATCTCGACAACTTCACCGACGGCGTCACCCCGTACCGGATGTTCCACACCCTGCGGCAGCAGGACCCGGTGCACTGGCAGGAGGAGGAGGCCCCCAACTCCGGCTTCTGGGCGCTCACCAGGCACGCCGACATCGCCCGCGTCGACCGCGACGCCGAGACCTTCACCTCGGCCCGCTTCGTCAACCTGGAGGAGGTCGACGACGACCAGATCAAGAAGCGCGCCTCCATCCTGGAACTCGACGGCGTCCGCCACCGCGCCCTGCGCAGCCTGCTGCAACGCCAGTTCGGCGCGAGCGTCATCAACAGCTACGCCGACTTCCTGCGCGGCCTGACCGCCACCACGCTGGACGCCGCGCTCGCCAAGGGCACCTTCGACTTCGTCAAGGAGGTCTCCGCCGACTTCCCGATCAACGTCCTGGCCCGGCTGCTGGACGTCCCGCCGGAGGACAACCAGCAGCTCATCGACTGGGGCAACCGGATCATCGGCAACACCGACCCCGACTACGCCGACGTCCTGCTGCACAGCGCGGAGAGCGAGAAGTACCGCGACCTGCCGTTCCGCTCCCCCGCCTCGCTGGAGGTCTTCGCGTACGGCCGCGAACTCGCCGCGCAGCGCCGCGGCGGCGCCGGCACCGACCTGATCTCCCGCCTGGTCAACGAGACCCCGAAGGACGGCGTGCCGCTGTCCGCGCAGGACTTCGACAACTACTTCCTGCTGCTGGTCGTCGCCGGCAACGAGACCACCCGGCACACCATCAGCCACTCCATGCTGGCCCTGCTCCAGCACCCCGAGCAGCTCGCCCGGCTCCAGGAGGACCCCTCGCTGATCCCCGCCGCGGTCGAGGAGTTCCTGCGCTGGGCCTCCCCCGTCTACCACTTCCGCCGCACCGCCACCCGCGACGTCGAACTCGGCGGCAAGAACGTCAAGGAGGGCGACAAGGTCGTCATGTGGTTCGCCTCCGGCAACCGCGACGAGGAGGTCTTCGGCAACCCCTACGACTTCGACGTCACCCGCAAGGACAACGACCACATCACCTTCGGCAAGGGCAGCCCCCACCTGTGCCTGGGCAACCTGCTGGCCCGCACCGAGATCCGCATCATGTTCGAGGAGCTGATCCCGCGCCTGGCCTCGATCCGGCTGGCCGGCGACGTCCCCCGGGTGCGGTCCAACTTCGTCAACGGCATCAAGAAGCTGCCCGTCTCGATCACCCTCGCCTGAGACCCCGCGCCGCCCTCCCCGCACCGCCTTCCCCGGCCGTCCGGGGAGGGCGTCCGCCTTGCGCCTTGCGCCTTCCGCCTTCCCGTCTTCCGCCTTCGCCTGACGCCGCATCAACCGATCGGTGGATGGCGGCATCCACCACAGTCCGCACCAAGCCTGGCCGACCGGTCGATCCGGCGCCGCGGTGCCGGCTGGCACGCTGCTGCCATGGCAATCATCGAGGTGGAGAACCTCGTCAAACGTTACGCCGGGCGCGCCGTGCTGAACGGCGTCTCCTTCGCCGTCGCGCCGGGCGAGATCTTCGGCATCCTGGGCCCCAACGGGGCCGGCAAGACCACCACCGTCGAGTGCGTCGAGGGGCTGCGCGCGCCCGACGGCGGCACCGTCCGGGTGTGCGGGCTCGATCCGCAGCACGACGGCGGCCAGCTGCCGCAGGTGCTCGGCGTGCAGCTCCAGCAGAGCGAGTTGCCCGACAAACTCACCGTCCGCGAGGCGCTGGAGCTGTACAGCTCGTTCTACCGTCGGCCCGCCGACTGGCGGGAGCTCGCCGAGATCCTGCGCCTGACCGACAGGTTCGGCACGCAGTTCCGCCGGCTGTCGGGCGGGCAGAAGCAGCGGCTGTCGATCGCGCTCGCCCTGCTCGGCACCCCGCGGGTGGCCGTGCTCGACGAACTCACCACCGGCCTCGACCCGCAGGCCCGGCGCGACGTGTGGGGCCTGATCGAGCGGATCCGCGACCGCGGCGTGACGATCCTGCTGGTCACCCACTTCATGGAGGAGGCCGAGCGGCTCTGCGACCGGCTCGCCGTCATCGACACCGGCCGCGTCGTCGCGATCGACACCCCCGACGGCCTGGTCTCCCGCGTCCGGTCCGCGCAGCGGATCCGGTTCCGGCCGTCCGCCCCGCTCGACGTGGCGGAGCTGGCCGCGCTGCCCGAGGTTGAATCCGTCGAGCGGGTCGGCGAACAGCTGGTGGTGACGGGCGACGGCGAACTCCTGCTCGCCGTCACCACGGTGCTCACCGCCCGCCGGATCGCCGCCCTCGACCTGCGGGTCGAACAGCACTCGCTGGAGGACGCGTTCGTCGCGCTCACCGGCCGCACCGCCGAATCCTGAGCCCGCCGAGTCCCGAGCCCGCCGAATCCCGAGGAGTCCCTGTGTCACCGCTGTTCCGGCTCACCGTCACCGAGACCCGGCTGTTCCTGCGCGAACCCGTCGTGGTGTTCTTCGCGCTCGCCTTCGCCCCGATCCTGCTGGTGGTGCTCGGCCTGATTCCCTCCATGCGGGCCGCCAACGCGGAGTTGGGCGGCGTCCGGCCGATCGTCCTCTACCTGCCGATCGTGGTCGCGATGGGCATCGCCCTGTTCGCGCTCAGCGGCCTGACCCAACTCCTGGCCGGCTACCGGGAGAAGGGCGTGCTGCGCCGCCTGCGGACCACGCCCGTCGGGCCGCGCGTGCTGCTCGGCGCCCAGCTGCTGATGGCCACCGCGCTGTCCCTGGCCACCCTCCTCGTCCTGCTGGTCGTCGGCCGGCTGGCGTTCGACGTCCACCTGCCGCGCCTGCTCCCGGCGTTCCTGCTCGGTCACCTGCTGGTCGCGGCCTCGATGTTCGCGCTCGGCCTGCTGATCGCCGCGCTCGCCCCGAACGGCCGCAGCGCCGCGGCGGTCGGGTCGCTGCTGTTCTTCCCGCTGATGTTCTTCGCCGGCCTGTGGCTGCCCCGGGCCAGGATGAACGGAGTCCTGCTGACGATCAGCGATTTGACGCCGCTCGGCGCAGGCGTGCAATCCTTGCAGGACGCCACCGCCGGGCACTGGCCGCACCCGATCCACCTGCTCGCCCTGCTGGCGTGGACGACCGTGGCCGGTGGGCTCGCTGCCCGGTACTTCCGTTGGGAGTAGGGGGTTGGGCATCGTGACCGGCATCGTGACCGCGCTGCGCACCGCATCCGACCGCCGGGAGCGGACCGGGACGGCCGCCGTCCGGCTGCTGCCGTTCGTCCTGCTGGCCCTCAGCACCGCGATCGCCGTGTTGCAGTGGCTGCGCGACGTCCCGATGCCCTTCCCGCTGGTCCTGGGGCTCTCGGCCGCCGCCGCACTCTGGATGCTCGGCTTCCACGCGCTCCGCCCGGCCCGCCGCCGACCGGCCGGGGTCCGCTGCGGGTACTACGCCGGGCTGATGCTGCTGGCCGCCGGGCTGGTCGCCGTCGCCCCCTGGTACGGCCTGTTCGCCTTCGCCGGCTACCCGCAGGCGTTCCAGCACCTGACCGGCCGCCCGCGCTACGCCGGCGCCGCCGCCACCGCGGCGATCTCGGCGGCGGCGTTCATGGGCGGCGTGTCCGGCATCGACGCCGCCCGCATGTGGTGGGCCTGGGCGGGCATCGGCCTGATCTCCGCAGTGCTCGCCGGCGTGCTGTTCCACTTCGTCGGGACGGCCGACCGCCGCGACACCGAGCAGAAACGGGCGCTCGCCCGCCTGCACGAGGCCAACGCCAGGCTGGAGGCCGCGCTGGTGGAGAACGCCGGCCTGCACGCCCGCCTGCTGACGCTGGCCCGCGAGGCCGGCGTCCAGGACGAACGGCAGCGGATGGCCCGGGAGATCCACGACACCCTCGCCCAGGGCCTGGCCGGCATCCTCACCCAACTCCAGGCCGCCGAACAGACCCTGGACGCGCCCGCCGCGCTGCGCCGGCACCTGGCCAACGCCACCGGCCTGGCCCGCGAGAGCCTCGTCGAGGCCCGCCGCACCGTCCACGCCGTGCAGCCCACCGCCCTGGCCGAGGCCCGACTCCCCGACGCCATCGGCGAGGTGACCAGGCGGTGGTCCGAACTCCAGCACGTCGACGCCCGCCTGACCACCACCGGAGACGCCCGCCCGATGCACGCCGAGGTCGAGGCCGCCCTGCTGCGCACCGCCCAGGAAGCCCTCGCCAACGTGGCCAAGCACGCCCGCGCCACCCGGGTCGGCCTCACCCTCTCCTACATGGAGGACGTGGTCACCCTCGACGTCCGCGACGACGGCGCGGGCTTCGACCCCGCCGCCGCCCGCCCGGTCATGTCCGCCGACGGCGGTTTCGGGCTCGCCGCGATGCGCCGCCGCGTCCAGCGCCTCACCGGACAGCTCGTCGTCGAATCGGAGCCGGGCGGCGGAACGGCGATCTCCGCCACCGTCCCGGCGATCCCCGCAGGAGGCACCAGGTGATCACGCTGCTGATCGTCGACGACCACCCCGTCGTCCGGGACGGACTGCGCGGCATGTTCGGCGCCGATCCGCGCTTCGAGGTGCTCGGCGAGGCCGCGGACGGCGCGGCCGCCGTCACCGCCGCGCAGCGGCTGCGGCCCGACGTCGTCCTGATGGACCTGCGGATGCCCGGCACCGACGGCGTCACCGCCATCAGGGAACTCGCCCGGCTCGGCCTTCCCGCCCGCGTCCTGGTGCTCACCACCTACGACACCGACGGCGACGTCGTCCCCGCCATCGAGGCCGGAGCCACCGGCTACCTGCTGAAGGACACCCCCAGGGACGAACTCTTCCGCGCCGTCGAAGCCGCCGCCGAGGGCCGGCCCGTGCTGTCCCCCGCCATCACCGCCCTGCTCATCGGCCAGGTCCGCCGTCCCGCGCCCACTCTGCTCTCCGCCCGCGAACTCGAAGTCCTCGAACTGATCGCCAAGGGCACCACCAACCGCGAGGCCGCCCGGCAGCTGTTCATCAGCGAAGCCACCGTCAAGACCCACCTGCTGCACCTCTACGCCAAGCTCAACGCCACCGACCGCGCCTCCGCCGTCGCCGCCGGCTTCTCCCACGGCTACCTGACGCCCTGACGGCGGCCGTCCCGAGCCACCGTCCGCGTTCAGGACATCTGGACCGCCGCGCCCATCCGGTAGTCGTGCGCGGAGAACGCGGCCGAGACGGCGAAGCGGTCCGCGCGGACCAGGGTCTGCCGCCACTCGATCAGCCGCCCGCCGTCGTCCCGGCCGAGCCGGTCGATGGCGAGCAGCGCGGTGGTCTCCGGGCAGTCCAGCAGGATGCGCTCGCCCCGGCCGGGGACGACGGCCCGGATCCGCTCCCAGCCGCCGCAGATCCGGCTGCCGCAGTGGCGTTCGAGTTCGTCGTAGAGCGCGGTGTGGGTGAAGTCCACGTCCAGCAGCGGGTGGGCGACGTCCCAGGGGAGCCAGATCCGGTCGACGGCCAGCGGCTCCTCGTCGGCCAGCCGGATGCGCTCCAGGTAGAGCAGCGGCGTGGACTCCTCCAGCCCCAGCCGCGCGGCGATGACGCCGTCGGCGCGCCGGTCGAGCGCGCGCACCACGCTGCGCTGGACGGCGCCGACCTCCTCCACCGAACGGAACAGGCTGTACGCCTCGCCGACGTCCTGCTCCAGCGGGCGGCTCGCGGTGAACCTGGACGCCCTGCCGCGCTGCGCGCTGACCACGCCCTCCTCGCGGAGCCCCCGCAGCGCCTCGCGGACGGTGTGCCGGCTGACCCCGTACTCGGCGACCAGGTCGTGCTCGCCGGGGAAGACGTCGCGGAACTCGCCCTGGTCGAGCCGGCGCAGCAGGTCGGCGCGCAGCTGCGCCCAGAGCGGGCTGCCCGCGGATCGGGTGATCGGCCTGGGGCCGGGGTCGGTGGTCACGGCGCCGTCCTGGAGGTCAGGGTTCGGATGGGTGGAGCGGGACACGAACTGAATGTTCGTACCTGGGCGGGGGCTGCACAAAATCGGACGCCCGCCGGGTGCGGCGGGCGTCCGACGGTGCGGCGGTGACGGGGGCGGTCGGGCGGGTCCGGTGACGGGGGCGGTCGGGCCAGGACGGTCGGGCCAGGGCGGTCGGGCCAGGACGGTCAGGCGAGCGCGCCGATCAGCATGAAGGAGGCCACGCCGAGCAGGACCGCGGCGAAGGCCCGCTGCAGTGCGGCGCCGGACAGCTTGGACGCCAGTCGCCTGCCGTCCCAGGCGCCGAGCACGGCGGCGCCCACGAACGGCCCGAAGACGGCCAGGTCGAGGGAGATGCCGGAGACCGCCAGGCGGGTGGTGAGGGAGACCACCGAGTTGATCAGGATGACCACCAGGCTGGTGCCGACGGCCTTGCGCATCGGCAGCCGGAGCACCGAGACCAGCGCGGGCACCGCGAGGAAGCCGCCGCCGACGCCCAGCAGTCCGGTCACCGCGCCCAGCCCGGCACCGGCCGCGACCGTGCCGAGGCGACCGCGCCGGGCCGACCCGGCGGGGCCCTCGTCCTCGGCCGGGGCGCGGGCCGGGGCGCGCGTCGCGCTGCGGGTGCCGCGCAGCATCGCCGCGGCGGCGAGGGCGGCCAGGGCGGCGAACGCCACGGTCAGCGCCGACTGCGGGATGCGGTGCGCGAGCACCGACGTCCCGATGGCGGGGAGCACGCCGGCCGCGGCGAACAGCGCGCCGGTCCGCCACCTGACGTTGCCGGTGCCGGCGTGGCGGAAGAGCGCGGTGACGGTGGTGGCGGTGACGATGACCAGGCTGGTGGTCCCGGCCTGGGCGGGCTCGACGCCCAGCAGGTACACCAGCGCCGGCACCGCCAGCACGCCCCCGCCGCCGCCCAGCGCGCCCAGCGCCACGCCGACCACGGCCCCGCAGAGCAGAGCGGTGATCAGGACGCTCACGCCGTGACGCCGTCCGGGGCGGTGTCGGCGGGCCGGACGACCTCGCCCTGCCAGGCGCCGAACCCACCGCGCAGGTCGGTGGTGTCGAAGCCGCGGGCGCGCAGCACGGAGGCCGCCACCGAGGAGCGGTTGCCGCTCGCGCAGATCACGGTCAGCGGCCGTCCGGTCGGCAGCTCGCCCAGCCGGGCGAGCAGTTCGGGCAGCGGGATCAGCCGGGCGCCGGGGATGGTGCCGGTGTCCCGCACCTCGCCCGGTCCGCGGACGTCCAGCAGCTCGAACTCGCTTCCGGCGCCCGCCAGTTCACCGGCGAGGGCGTCGGCCTCGACCCGGGTCGCGGCGGCGAGGTACGCGGCGCCGAGGGCGTCCACCGGGGCGGCCAGGGCGCCGAGGACGCGGTCGAAGCCGATCCGGGCCAGCCGGGTGCGGGCCTCGGCGGCGGTGGCCGGGTCGCCGCACAGCACCAGGGTGTCCTGGGCGTCGAGCACCTGACCGGCGAGCTCGGCGAACCGGCCGCCCAGCGGTATGTTGACCGCGCCGTGCAGGTGGGCGGCGGCGAACGCCTCCGGGTCGCGGGTGTCCAGCACGGTGGCGCCGCCCGCCCGCGCCGCGAGGAACGCCTCCGGGGTGAGCGCCGGCACCGCGGAGCCCTCGTCCAGCACCGGACGGGCCTCGCGGTTGCGCACCGAGGTGAACGCGAAGTAGGCGGGCACGGCGGGCTGGCCGGCGGCCACCACGGCGACGAACTCGTCCTCGGTCATGTCGGCCAGCGCGTAGTTGCCGCGCCGCTGGTTGCCGATCGTGCAGCTCAGCTCGGCGGACAGGTTCTTGCCGCAGGCCGAGCCCGCTCCGTGCGCCGGGTAGACCCGGGTGTCGTCGGGGAGGGTGAGCAGGGCGCGGGTGGAGCGGTACAGCAGGCGGCCCATCTCCTCGGCCGACCGGCCGCGCGAGCTGAGCAGGTCGGGGCGGCCGACGTCGCCGATGAACAGCGTGTCGCCGGTGAGCACGCCGTACGGGAGGGCGTCGTCCGGGTGTTCGCGCACCACGACGCAGATCGACTCCGGGGTGTGGCCCGGGGTGTGCAGGATCTCCAGCTCGACCTCGCCGAGGCCGAGGCGCTCGCCGTCGGCCAGCGGGTCCGTGTCGAAGTCGAGCGCGGCGACGGAGCCGTAGGAGATGCGCGCGCCGGCGCGCTCGGCCAGCTCCAGGTGGCCGGAGAGGAAGTCGGCGTGGATGTGGGTCTCGATGACCCGCTCGATGGTCAGGCCGTGCTGCGCGGCGGTGTCGAGGTAGTCCTGGACGTCGCGCTGGGGGTCGACCACGACGGCCCGGCCGGTGGTGCGGTCGCCGACCAGGTAGGAGGCGTGGGAGAGGCAGTCGAGGTAGAACTGCACGAAGACCAGCGAGCGGTCGGGCGTCGTCATCTTGGGCTCCTGAAAAGGGAGTTGGACGGGGCGGGAGGGTGGGAGGGTGGGAGCTCGGGTGCGACCGGAGGGTCAGGCGAGCCCGCGGAGCATGAGGTTCCAGTAGAGGAACGGCAGGCCGCGCCGCTTGAGGTGCCACATGTCGGTGCGCTCGCGGAAGGTGTTGATCAGCGGGATCGACGGGGCGGGCCGACCGCTGTAGTCGAACTCGGCGAGCAGCATCTTGTTGCGCGCGGTGGTCAGCGGGCAGGAGGCGTAGCCGTCGTAGGAGGCCGTCGGCTCCCGGCCGTTCATGGTGGCGAGCAGGTTCTCCACCAGCACGGGGGCCTGCTTGCGCACGGCGGCGCCGGTCTTGGAGTTCGGCGACGATCCGGCGTCGCCGAGCGCCCACACGTTCGGGTGCCGGACGTGCCGCATGGTGTGCTTGTCGATCTCGACGTAGCCGGCCGGGTCGTCGGCGCCGGCCAGCGGGCTGCGCTTGACCCAGTCCGGGGCGCTCTGCGGCGGCACCACGTGGGCGACGTCGTACGGCAGGGTCGTCGTGCCGCCGGTCCCGAGGTCGGTGACCACCACCTCGCGGGCGCCCGGGCGCACCTCGGTGACCTCGCTCCCGTAGTGGACCTTGATGCCGTAGCGGCGCACCACCTCGTCGAGCACCCGGGCGAACTCCGGGACGCCGAAGATGGCGGCGCCGGGGATCACCAGGTGGACGTCGATCTTGTCGAGCACGCCCTCCCTGCGCCAGTGGTCGGCGGCCAGGTAGGCGATCTTCTGCGGGGCGCCGCCGCACTTGATGGCACCCGTCGGCATGCTGAACACCGCGCTGCCCGAACGGGTTTCGCGGATGAAGCGCCAGGTCGCCGGGGCGTACTGCGGCAGGTAGTTGCTGGACAGGCCGTCCTTGCCGAGCCCCGCCTCCAGGCCCGGCACCCGGTCCCAGTCCAGCTGGATGCCGGGGCAGACCACGAGGTGCTCGTAGGAGACCGTGCCGCCGTCGTCCAGCGTCACCGCCTGCGCCTCGGGATCGACGGCGACCGCGGCCCGGCGGATCCACTGCACGCCCTTCGGCATGACGGACGCCTGCGGCCGGATGCTCTCCGCGAGAGGCGCCCGTCCGCCGCCGACCAACGTCCACAGCGGCTGGTAGTGGTGACGGTCGCTCGGATCGAGCACCGCGACGTCCTTCTCGCCGGCCCGTCGGAGCCGGGCAGCGACCGAGATGCCGGCGGTCCCACCGCCGATGATCACGATCCGATGATGCTTGCTGGTCAACTGGCCTCCCTCGGCAAATGTACGGACATTAAAGTAGGGCGGGGTCGCGACCGACCGCAAGACCGCCGGGGGAATCCCACCGAATTTGTCCGTACATTTGCCTCTGAGGCACGAGGTGCGAGGCGCGAGACGCGAGGCGCGGAACCGCGGGACCGGCTCACCGACGGCGGCCGGACGAGGCGGTGGCCCGATCAATGCCGCCCGGCCGCACCGCGCCGCGCCGCGCCGCCGCATGCTCCCCCGATGGAGACCGACGGCATCTCGCACGGCTGCGAAGTCCTGGTCACAGGGCCCCACTTCGCGGATCCGGTGTTGCCGGGGCCGCGCGCTGCGCGCCTGCGGACGAGGCTGCACTATGGTGAGCCGATCTTCGGACCTGTCCGCATGGAGGCGCAGCAGTGACGACCGACGTGACGCCCGAACTGGCCGAGGCGATCCAGCGTGGCTACGACCAGCGGGACCGGGCGAACATGGCGCCGACAATCGCCTACTTCCAGGCCCTGCTTGCCGAACACCCTGGTCACCCGGTCCTCATGTACGAGGTGGGCGGCGCCTACGACACCGCGGGCCAGGAGGAGACCGCCCGCAGCTACTACGAGCGGGCGCTCGCCCTGGGTCTCGACGGCGACGTCCTGCGCCGGTGCCTGTGCCAGTACGCCAGCACCCTGAGGTGGCTGGGCGAGCTGGACGAGTCGCTGGCGGTGCTCGACCGTGCCCGCAGGGAGTTCCCCGATTCGGACTCCGTACGCGTCTTCCGCGCCCTGACCCTCAACGACGCCCAGCGGCCGGACGAGGCGGTGGGCGAGTTGCTCACCGTCGTCACCGAGCACGCCGAGGTCACCGACCTCGGACGGTGGGCGGTCGGACTGCGGGGCCTCGCACAGTGGCTCGCCGACGGCCGCCCCGCATAGGAATCACCTGCCCTGCACAAGGCCGAACTCTTCTCCCCAGCACGACTATTGACGCTCGAACGCGTCGCGGCCGCCACCGCTTGCCGGCCCGCTCCGGCATCCGGCCCGGGTGCGAGCTCGGCCGTCCGGGCGGCCGGGGGGTGTCCTCTTCACCACCTCGGGTGGTCGTGTTAGCGTCCGTCGGATGTCGAGGATTCTGGTCACGGATCTGGACGGCACTCTGCTCGGCGGTGACGCCGACGACCGGCTGCGGCTACGGGAGGCGCTGGCCCGCCATCCGGAGGTGACGGTGGTGTTCGCCACCGGCCGGGGTCCGGATTCGGTACGGGACGTGCTGCGCGATCCGCTCGTTCCCTGCCCTCGGTGGATCATCGCCGACGTCGGCGCCACCCTCCTCGACGGCGCCGACTTCTCCCCGGTCGAGCCCCTCCAGGGGCAGCTGCGCGCCGGCTGGCCGGGCCCGCGCCGGGTGCGCGCCGCGCTGGAACGGTTCCCGGCGCTCCAGTACCAGCGCGGCATCGCCCAGGACGGCCGCTGCTCCTACTACCTGTCGCCGGACGCCCTCACCGGCGAACTCAAGTCCGCTGTCGCCGAGTTGGGGCTGACCTGGGTGTACTCGGGCGAGCTCTGGTTCGACGTCCTGCCACCGGGGGCGTCCAAGGGCAACGCGCTGCGGGCGCTCGCGGAGAAGCTGAACTGGGCGGCGGACGAGATCCTGGTGGCGGGCGACTCGCTCAACGACCTGTCGCTGTTCCAGGTCGGCGCGCACGGAGTGGTCGTGGGCGGCGCCGAGCCCGCGTTCGACGCGGCGGTCGGCGCGGACCCGCTGGTCCACCGGTCCCAACAGCCGGGAGCGGCAGGCATCTTGGCGGCCCTCCGGGCTCTCGGCTGGATGGCGGCCGCCGACGCCGACCGCCACGCGCTCCTCGTCGGCTACCACCGCCCGCCCCCGCAGCACCGCCCGCCCACCGGCCCCAACGCCATCCGGCAGACGCCGCACGGAAGTTGACAGCGCCCACCGGCCGACACCCGGACACCCGGACGCCCGGTCACCCGGTCACCCGTTCGTGAGCACCATCCGGAACCGCGCCCGGCCGTCCAGCATCCGCCGGTAGGCCTCCTCCGCGCGGTCGAGCGGCACGGTCTCGACCATCGGGCGGATGCCGTGCAGGACGCCGAACGCCATGGTGTCCTGCACGTCCTGCGCGGTGCCGGACGGGTGTCCGCGCAGGACCAGGCCGTTCATCAGCAGTTGGGCGGGGTTGATGCCGAGCGGCGTGGTGTCCGCGCCGACGACGACCAGTTCGCCGCGCGGGGCCAGGCCCTCCACGGTGGCGGTCATCGCGTCCGCGTTGGCGGCCGTCGCCAGCACGACCCTTGCGCCGCCCAGGGATTGCAGCGCCTCGGCGACCGGGGTGTCGGAGGTGCTGTCGATGTAGTGGTGGGCGCCGAGTTTCTCGGCGAAGGCGGCCTTCTCCTGCCCGCGCGCGATCGCGACCGTCTCGAAGCCCATCGCGGCCGCGAACTGCACCCCGAGGTGGCCGAGGCCGCCGAGGCCGAGCACCGCGACCAGGTCGCCGGGCCGGGCGGAGCTGCGCCGCATCCCGTTGAAGACCGTCACGCCCGCGCAGGACATCGGCCCGGCGTCGACGGCCGTCAGCCCCTCGGGGATCCGGGCCAGCGCGTCGACGGGCGCGATCGTCTTCTCGGCGAAGCCGCCGTCGTACGCCCACCCCGGGACCTTCAGGTAGCGGCAGACGATGAAGTCGCCCTCCCGGCAGGGCCGGCAGTGCCCGCAGCTGCCGCCGAACCAGCCGACCGCGACGCGGTCCCCGACCTGCCAGCCGGCCTCGGCCGCACCCGCGCCCAACTCCTCGATCCGGCCGGCGATTTCGTGACCGGCCACGACCGGGAACGACACCCCGGGCAGCCCGCCGCCCAGGAACATCGCGTCGCTGTGGCACACCCCGCACGCCTCCACCGCGATCCGCACCTGCCGTGCTCCCGGCTCCGGCACCTCGCGCTCCACCACCTCCAGGGGCCCGTCCGGAACGCTCGCCTGCACAACGCGATAGGTGCCCATGTCCTGTACTCCTGACGGAAGTTGACGTCCACCCAGCACCCTTGCGGGCGGCCCGCTCCAGTATCGACGCCCGACCGCGCCCCCGCCGCCCGATCTCCCGTGTCCGCCACGGATTCCGTCGTTCGGGCGAGCCCGCGGGGCGTCCCGGCCGGTCGTCACCGCACTCCCGCCGCACCACCCCCTACCATTCGCACACCGATCATCTGCTCATTGCGAACTATTCCGCCCAAGGCGTGACTTTCCCTTTCTCCGATTGCCCCGCCGTTCGGCTCCGCCCTGGCGTGCGTCGAAAGTCGCGACCGGGCCCGCACCGCCCTGTCGCCGGGCGAGAGAGAGGCGGCACGAATGCCGGCCGAAGTGAAGAACCAGAAATTCAGCATGCTCTTCCACTGGTTCGACCAGGGTGGCGACAACATGCTCACCCATGACGATTTCCTGGCGATGGGAGAGCTCTTCGCCACGCTCTCCCAGCCGGGCGACCACGAGAACGCCGCGGCGATGAAGAAGGCGTTCGAGGAGTGGTGGCGGGTGCTGCTGGAGCACGGGGACGCCAACGGCGACGGGCAGATCGACCACGAGGAGTTCCTCGCCCTGATGAAGGCCACCGTCACGGCGCCGGAACACTTCGAGAAGGCGGTGCTGGCCATCGCGGACGCCCTGATGCGCGCGCTGGACACCAATCACGACGGCGTGTTGAGCAAGGACGAGTACGTGCGCATGTACGACGCCCTGGGCATCCCGCCCGAGCACTCGGGGGACGCGTTCCAGCGGCTCGACCTGGACGGCAACGGGGTGCTCAGCCATGACGAATTCCGCAGCGCCATCACCGAGTTCTACCTGAGCTCCGACGAGAACGCGCCGGGGAACTGGCTGATCGGCCCGATCCGGCAGGGCTGAGCCCGCGGACCGCCTACGAGTCGCCGTTCCGGACCACCCGCTGGTCGCCGTGCTGGACGGCGTAGACGGTGCCGCGGTCGTGCGCGGTGTTGTTCTGCGTGTACGCGAGGCGCTGCTGTTCGCCCCGGAACTCGTCGACCAGTCCGGCGAGTTCGGGGCGCAGCTCGGGGTCCTGGCGGAGCAGGGCCGCCAACTCCAGGGCCCAGAAGGCGAACAGGGCCCGCCGGGCCTCCTCGGGGCGGTCGGCGTCGCGGACCAGTTCGGCGTTGCGGTCGAGCTGCTCGGCGACGGTGCGCTGCCGGTCGCGGCCGAGGCGGTGGAACAGCGCGAGCGTCCCGTCCTTGACGGACTGCCACAGGTCGGTGGCCATCGCGCCGACCACCACGGCGGCGCCGGACTCCGCGAGTGTCACCAGTTCTTGCTCCATGGGGGGCGTCTCTCCTTCAGTTTCGGGGGGTGGTGGTGATGTGCTGGACGCCGTTCTGGACGGCGTAGATGACGCCGTGCCCGGTCGCCCGGTTGTTCATCCGCGACGCCCCGGCGGCCGGCGGCGGCACGGCCTGGGGTACGGCCGGGGGCGCGGCGGAAGGCCCGGCCGGGGCGTCGGCCGCGGCCGTCCTGAGCCAGGCGGTGGAGGTGAACTCCTTGTTGTGGACGGCGACTTGCCGGTAGTCCTCGGGTTCGATGCCGGGCAGCCCGGGCTGCACCGTCTCCTCGTGGAAGTGCTCGGAGAGGACCAGCACGGCGACGGCCCCCGGCGCTTCGGCCAGTTCGGTGCGGACGGCGGGCGCGTCGAGCAGCCGGGCCAGCACCTCCAGCGGCCGCCCGGCGACCTCCCCGTCCGGGCCGAGCCGGACGTCGCCGGCGTGCAGCGCCATCCGGACCCGGATCGTGGTCGGCGGCCCGGCCAGCCGGTTGTGGGCGCGCAGCCGGGCGGCGACCTCGTCGAACAGCGGGTGGACCAGCGACGCCTTCGGCGCCCCGGCGGGGGCGGTGACCCGCAGGCCGTCGCCGAGGTCGTCGATCCGGCACTGCGCCCAGTCGATCCGGCTCCGCCCGAAGGACTCCCGCAGCACCGCCCGGAGCGCCGCGCGAATCGCCAGCAGCGCCGGGTCGCCGCGTCCGGCGGAGCGTTCGATGTCCACGGCGAGCACCGTCCGGTACGCCAATTCCCAGTCCACGCCAGCCTCCTGATCCCGCACCTTCGCGAGCGCTCCGGGTTCCATGGTGCCGGACCGGCGGGCGGCGCACCCCGTCGGAATACGGTTTCTCCCACCGACCCGCACCACCCCGGGGCGGCCCGCCGACCGCATACTGGTGGCAGCAGCGCACCGGGCAGGGGGAGAGCGATGGCAGCCGACGACCACAGCCGCACCGGAGACGGGAGCGCCCCGTCCGGCCGTAACTGGGCGTGGCCGCTGTCGAGTCTGCTCGGCGGCCTGTCGCCGGCCGAGCGGGCGCCGCTGCTGTCGCTCGGCACCGAGGTGCGGTACCCGGCCGACCGGGTGCTGGTGCGGGAGTCCGACCGGACGGACTTCCTGCTGGTGCTGCTGGCGGGCGTGGTCAAGGTGACGGGCCGCACGCAGGACCACCGGGACGCGCTGCTGGCCGTGCGGATGGGCGGCGACCTGGTCGGCGAGTTCGCCGCCGTGGACGGCCGGCCGCGTTCGGCGACCGTCACCAGCTGCGGCCAGGTCACCGCCCGGGCGGTGAGCCGCCCGGCGTTCCTGGACTGCATGCGGCGCGAGGCGCGGATCGCGCAGGCCGTCAACGAGTCCATCGTGACGAAGCTGCGGGCCGCGAACGACCGCCGGATCGACTTCACCGGCTGCGACACGGCGACCCGGCTGGCCCGGGTGATCCACCAGATCGCGGTGACGTACGGCGAGCCCGCCGGCGCGGGCGCGGTGATCCGCTGGCCGATCACGCAGCCCGAACTCGCGACGCTGTCCGGCGCGGCCGAGCCCACCGTGCACAAGGCGCTGCGCCGCCTGCGCGAGTCGGGGGCCGTCACCACCGGCTACCGCAGCATCCGGGTGGAGAGCATGGCGCTGCTGGAGACCATCGCCTTCCCCTGACCGGGGAACCCCCCAGAGCTTCCCCCGACCGGGGAGGTGATGTGAACGGCCTTGGCGGAAACCGTCGTTCGACGGGGTCTCGCCGCGCGGCCCGCACTAGCCTGGCCAACTACCGGACCGCCGACGGCAGTTCCGGGCCACTGCCGGGCGCCCGTCACGCCGCCCGGCGGACCCTCACCTTCTGTACCGGCCGACCTGCCCGCGCGGCGGTCCGCCTCGAGAACGGTCGCGCTCCACGGCCGGGAGAGACAGTCGCGATGGAAGAACCGGACGACTCCGCCACGAGCAGCACCGAGCGCTCCCCGGGCAACGACTACCGCCTCGACATCGACGGCGACGCCAACGGTCCGGTGGTGGTCGGCGACCACAACCTGGTGGTGGACGCCGACCACGGCTCCACGGTGACCCTGCTGGTGGCGGGCCGCCGCCCCACGCCGGTGCGCCGCCCGCAGGTGGCGCTGCTCCCGCGCCGGCCGCAGCCGCCGCTCGGCCGCGAGGACGAACTCGCCGAACTGGCACGGGCGATCGACGCCGGCGGGCTCGTCCAGCTGTACGGCCCGTCCGGCACGGGCACCAGCATGCTGCTGCGGCACGCCGCGCACCGGACGGCCGCCGGGTCCGACGGGCGGGTGTACCTGAACGCCGCCGACCGGGAGGTCGCCGACCTGGCGCAGGAGATCTTCGAGGCCTGCTACGACGCCGTCGGCTATGCCCCGTCCGAGCCCGAACTGCGGCGTCTGATGGCCGGGTTGAGGGTCACGGTGTACCTCGACAACGCCGACCTGACCCGCGCCGAGGCGCTCATCCTGGCCAACCTGGTCCCGGACGCGACGTTCGTGCTGGCCTCCCACGACCGGTCGCTGCTCGGCGAGGGCGCCGTGCTGGTGGAACTCGCCGGGCTGGACCGGGCGGCCGGCCTGGAGCTGCTCACCCGCGAGCTGCGCCGACCGCTCGCACCGGGCGAACTGGCCGACGCGACGACGCTCTGGCAGGCCGCCCAGGGTCGCCCGCTGCACCTGCTGCAGGCCGCGGTGCTCGCCCGGTTCCGGTCCGCCGGCGACGGCGGCCTGCCGCGGGCGGGCGAGGTGGCGGAGATCGTCCCGCTGCTGCTCGACGGCCTCGACGACCCGTCCTCGCAGGTCCTGCGTCTGCTGGCCACCCTGGACGGCGCGGAGCTCGCGGCGGAGCGGATCGCCGCGATCGCCGACCTGCCGGACGCGGCGGCGCTCTGCGAGCGGCTGGCGGACGTCGGCCTGCTCCGCGCCGAGCAGCACGGCTACCGCTGCCCGCCGGACGCGGTGGCGGCGGCGCTCGGCCGGACCGACCCGTTCCCGTTCGAGCGGATCTGCGCGCAGCTCACCGACTGGGTCACCCGGCGGGACACCGCACCCGCCGAAGTCGCCGAGCACAGCCGGGCGTTGGAGCGGGCGGTCGCACTCGCCGAGGCCGCCGGGCGGCCCGAGCTGGCCGTGCACCTGGCCCGGGCGGCGTCCCCGGCGATGGCGCGGGCGCTGCGCCCGGGGGCGTGGGGCCGCCTGCTCGGCCGGGGCTGGAACGCCGCCGAACGGGCCGGCGACCGGTCGGCGCAGACCTTCTTCATCCACGAGGAGGGCATCCGCAGCCTGCTGACGGGCCGCCGGGTGATCGCGGCGGCGCTGCTCGGCGAGGCGGCGCTGCTGTGGAAGGCGATCGGCGACCTGCACGGTGCGACGGCGGCGCTCAACGCCCAGCACGTCGTGCCCGGCCTGGCCGGGCCGCCGCCCACCGGCCCGCTGCCCACCCCTCCGCACGTCCCGGGTGTCCCGCACGTCCCCGGCGACCCGGGTGCCGGGCTGAGCAGCATCGGGACGCACAGCGGCACCGCGGCCCAGAGCGCGCAGACCCAGTCGGTGGCCTCGCACATGGCGAACCTCTCCCCCACCCCGCCGCCGTCCGCCGCACCCGCGACCGTCCCGCACGCCGGGGCCGTCCCGCACGCCGCGGCGCCGGCGGCGCAGCACGGCGCCGCGCAGGCGGGCCAGCAGGCGGCCGGGCATGCCGCCGGACACGCCGCCGGACACGCGGCGGCCGGCGCGGGTGCGGCGGCCGGCGCCGGTGCCGGGGCCGGGGTGGCGGGGACGGCCGGGCTGCTGAGCGCCAAGGGCCTGCTGGTCACGCTGGGCCTGCTGCTGGCCGGTGCGGGCGCGGTCACCTGGTCGGTGTCGGGCGGCAGCGGCGGCGGTGGCGGCGGGGCCGGTGAGGGGAAGGTGCTGCGGGCGCCGTTCGAGCAGGCGGTGCAGGCGCTGGCCTCGGCCCCGGGCGTCCGCTACCAGGGCGACTGGAACGTCCAGGAGTACCTCAACGACGTCACGGTGACCGCGCACGGCGAGAAGTTCGGCACCAGCCACCTCAGCAACGAGAGCATGGCCGCCGACAAGGACGCCCAGGACATGTTGACCATCGGCGGCAAGGACTACTCGCGCTGGCACTCCTCGGAGCTCATCCTGCGCCTGTGGACGTACAACGGCCTCGGCGACCGGACCAGCAGCGGCACCAGCCGCCTGTCCGAGGAGATGGGGATGTACGAGACCCCGGCCGACCTCGCCAAGCGCTTCTCGCAGGCGCTCGCCGACCGGCCCCGGCTCCCCGCCGCGCAGAACCCGCCGACCACCGACGTGAACGGCGTCCCGGCCCTGCGCGCGGACACCACCGTCGGCTACCTGTACGTCTCCCGCGACGCGCCGTACCGCGTGCTGCGCTGGGAGCCGCCGAGCGCGATGAAGTTCCAGCTGCCGACGGACGGCAAGCTCTCCCGCGCGATGGAGGCCCACTCGCCGATGTGGGAGACCACCTCCATGGACCTCTCGACGGTGGCGCCGGGCGGGACCGGGGCGATGTACGACGCCCTGGAGGCGTCCGTCAAGGACCTCACCACGGCCCGTTACGGCACCCTGGACTTCGACCAGGACGCGGACAGCCACGTGAACTGCGACGCCACCGGGTGCCACATCAAGGAGAACGTCACCGCCAAGATCCTCCAGGGCGACTCCGTGGTCCACGGACTCTCACACGTCAACGTGGTGATGACGGTCGGCACGATCACCATCGACGGCCGCGCGGCCGGCAAGTGCACCAGCGCCCCGACCTCGCTCCCGGTCGGCACCGGCGCCGTCACCGGCACCATCACCTGCGACGACCCGGCCGGCGCCGCCGTGTTCCAGCAGGTCAGCGCGGAGAACCAGAACCGGGCCGACGCCCTCGGCAGCAGCACCTACTGGGACCGCGCCTCGGACATCGAGATCGAGGCCCTGGTGCTCACCGGGGCCGAGGTCGACCAGCTGCTGTCGACCGTCCGCCAGGAACGCTCCGGCGCCCACTGACCACCCCCCCCTCCACGGAAGGAGTCCCGCATGGCCACCGGATCCGGTGACCGGTACGACGTCCGCATCGGCGGCGACGCGCACGGCCCCGTCGTCGTCGGCCGCGACAACCGCGTCGAAGCGCCCGCCGCGCCCGACACCCCGCCCGAGTCCCCGGCCGAGTCCCCGACCCAGAACAACACGGCCGGCGGCCACGCCTCGCTCTACACCGTCATGAAGGGCGACCTCCACGTCCACCACGAGGCGGCCGACCCGGCGGACTGACCGGCCGGGGGTGCTAGAAATCCCTGGTGGACGATCACCCCGAGCCCCCGACCCGGCGCCTGTTCGTGGCGCTGGCCCCGCCCGACGACGCCAAGGACGAGCTGGCCCGCGCCCTGCAACCGGCCTACGCGGCGTACCCGCTGCTGCGCTGGAACCGGATCGCGGACTGGCACATCACCCTGGCGTTCCTCGGCGAGCTCCCCTCCGCCGCCGTGCCGGTGCTGCGCTCGACGCTGCCCGGCGCGGCGGCCGCGCACCCCGCGCCGCGGCTGGCCCTGCACGGCGGCGGCCACTTCGACGGGCGGCTGCTGTGGAGCGGCGTCACCGGCGACCTCGACGGCCTCCACGAACTCGCCTCCGACGTCCGCGAGTTGATCCGCGCCCACGGCCTCGACTTCCGCGACCGCCCGCTGCACCCGCACCTCACCCTGGCCCGCTCCCGACGCGACGACCCCACCAGCGTCCCGCTGGCCGCCGCCGGTCTCGCCGACTTCGCCGGCCGCAGCTGGCCCGCCGAACGCCTCCACCTGGTCGGCAGCAACACCGGCCGCGGCCCCGGCCCGATCCGCTACCGCGACCTCGCCTCCTGGCCGCTCGCCCTGTCCTGACGTCTCGTCAGATGGCTTCGCCGGTTCGGGTTTCAACCATTCATTACGCCGCGTCCCTTCCCATCGACCGCGCCGACCCGGGAGGCTTCGGCGGGGCTGCGCGATCGTGCGTCCCGCCCGTAGCGAAAGGACCCGGCACCGTGCCCAAGAGGCAACGCGACGGCTGCTGCTGCCCGCCGTCACCCTGACCGCCCTCGGCCTGGCCACCTCCCAGGCGCTCGCGGCCCCCGCTCCCCGCCCGGCCCTCCCACGTCAGGCGCAGCACCAGGCCGAGGTCGGCCGGCAGCACGCCGCGAAAGCGCAGGGCAGGGTCTCCGCGCACAACGCGCTGGGCGCGTCGGCGGCGAAGTGCGGCAGCGAGGTGCGGACGGCCCGGCCGAGCGCGTCGTACTCGGTGTCGCGGATCATGGCCTTGCCGTCGTCGCGCGCGAAGAGCGTCCGGGTGACCACCCGGCCCAGCTCGTCGTGGTCGAACAGCGCTTCCTCGCCGGATCCGGCCACCACCGAGATCCTCGCCCGGCCGCCCACGTCGAGCTGGTGGGCGGTGGTGCGGGTGCCGTCCGGGGCGAGTTCGCCGCGCAGCCGGCCGAAGCCGTCGTACTGCCGGAAGGTCTGCACGCCGTTCTGGTCGGTGCTGCTGGTCTGGACGCCGAGCCCGGGGTGGTGGGTCGCGCTCACCGTGTGCCCGAGGCCGTCGGTGACCTGCACCGGGAACTGGTGCTCAAGGCCGTCGTACTGGACCTGGGTGGAGCGTTTCGCGCCGCCCGGGCCGATGCTCTCCTCCAGGGTGACCCGGAGCAGGTTGCCGTCCGGGTAGCGCTGAAGGGTCCGGTAGAGCGTCCGCACGCCGTCCGGCTGGGGGCCGATCGGCAGCCAGCCGTCGGGGCCGAGCACGCCGGGTTCGACGGTCTCGCGGGTGAGCAGGCCGTCGCCGTCGTACTCGTACCCGAACCGTCTGGTCTGCGCCGAGCCGTTCGGGCTGGTGCTCCGCTCCGTCACCTCGGTGCACAGCCCGATCAGCCAGCCGACCGGGTCGTTGCTGTAGGCGCACTTCACGGCGAGCGCGTTGCCGTCGCTCCAGGTCTGCGAGCGGACGGTCAGGTTCCCGTAGGCGTCCATGTCCTGTGCCGTGGTGCAGCGCCGCACCGGCATGGTGGGCACCCCGTTCCGGGTGATCACCTGCTCCTCGTCGATGCCGAGCGGAACGACGAAGTAGGGGACGGTGCCCACCGGGCCAGGCCGCTCGGTGTAGGTGGCCGTGATGCTCGTCCGGTGCTGAAGGCCGTGGCCGAGCGGGGTCGTGGTGACTTCCTTGACGGGCAGTCCGAGCAGCGGATAGCTGCCGGCGGCCGCGGCCAGGTCGGGGAGGTAGTCCGAGACGGTGCCGACACCGGTCTCGACGTGCACGGCGGTGCGCCGCCGGAAGCCCAGGAACCCGGCGCCGGTGACGTCCTGGACGCCGCCCGCGTAGGTGTACCGGTGCGTGTTCACCCCGCCGACGCCGTTGTCCTCGCGGTACTCGGCGACCACCCAGATCTTCCCGGTGCTCGCCCGCAGCGGGAAGGTGAAGCCGTACTGCGGGGTGTGCACGGCCGGGTCGGAGATCGGCCGGTAGCCGATCGCGGTGTGGGCGCCCAGCCCGTCGGTGATGCCGGTCAGCAGGTCGGCCCGGTCGCCGCCGCGGACGAACAGGCGCAGCTCGCCGCCGCTGTACATCACCACGCCGTCCAGGCCGTCGCCGTTGTGGTCGATCACCTTGCAGAGGTCGAAGCCCTCCGGGAACTGCTGGTCCCAGCTGCTGGTGAAGGGCAGCTGGAGCTGCGCGAAGCCCTGGCCGTCCCACCGCAGCACGTACATCGGGTCGCCCAGCTCCTCGGCCGTCCGGGTGCGGACCAGCACGGTGGCGTGGCCGTCCTCGTTCCAGTCGATGACCCGCAGCGCGGGCGTGAACCTGCTGGGGGGCTGCGGGAGTTGGAGCACGACGGGCACTGCCTGGCCGAACGTGCCGCCGAGGTTCTCGGTCAGCGTCGGGTCGGACACGGCCGCCGGGACGGGTCCGGGCGCGCCGCCGAGGCTGAACGCGGACGGCAGGCCGCTGCGGGTGAAGTCGCCGAACAGGTAGTCCTGCCCGCGCGGGAGCGTGCCCAGCGCCACGGTGGTGCTCACCTGGCCGCCCTGCCTGGTCACGCCGACGGCCGACCAGCGCGGGTCGCCGCCGGTGGTGCCGGAGTCGTCGACGAGCAGCGCCGTCGCGCTGCCGCCGTCCGGGGAGACCGTCAGGTGCGGGAACGGGTAGGTGCCGAGCGGCTGCTCCACGTCGAAGTTGAGGTTGCCGCCGAGGTTGGCCCGCAGGTACCAGTTCGGGTCGACGCCGCCGCCACCGGTCCAGCCGTGCACCAGGTCGGGCAGCCCGTCGCCGTCCAGGTCGGCCACCTCCACCGGCCCGTCCACCGAACCGGCCGGGTTGAAGACGTCCCGGCCCTCGAAGACCCAGAACGAGCCGATGCTGCCCGAGGCGCCCGAGCGGTCGATTCCCGCATGGTGGACGCGGTAGGTCGGGCTGCCCACGGTGCCGGGCTGTGCCGAGTCGTCGAGGACGAAGATGTTCATGAAGTCACCGGCCGGGTCCGGGTACACGTGCACCCGGCCGTCCTCGCTGTCCGCAGGGACGGGGATGTCGGTGTAGTACGGGTCCCGGAAGCCGGTGGGCGAGGCGGGATCGGAGCGCAGGATCGCGAAGTGGTCCGGGTCCGAGCGCGGCACGTAGAGGATGTCGTCCCGCCCGTCGCCGTCGAAGTCGGCGACCCGGATCCGGCCGGGGAGCGTGCTGCGCCCGGCGGGTGTGGTCTTGATGTCGGTGATGCCCGTCGCGATCTCCTGGAAGCCGCTCCCGCCGAGCTCCCAGTCGAAGGTGTGCCCGCCGAGCGCGATCCCGGCCCCGTCGAGCTCCTGGACGCCGGTGAGCAGGCTGCGGCCGCTGACGCTGGTGTTCTGATACGCGAAGACGTAGCGGCGCAGCAGGGCGACGTTCGACGGGTCGGCGGCGGTCGGGTCCGGGCCGCTCATCCGCAGCTCCCGCAGCCGCGTGTGCTGGGTGACGGGCAGACCGGACAGCAGCCGGGTCTCGGGGTCGGGGCGCGGCTCCCACCCGAAGTCGACCGAGCGCAGCGCGGGCACGCCGCCGCCCTGCGAGCCCGTGTACTGGATGCGGACGGGCACGAAGTCGCGTTCGGGCGGCGGCAGTTCCGGCCGGAACGGGTAGCCCTGGTAGGTGATCCGGAGTTCGTTGCCGGAGCGGTCCCTGATGCTGCGCAGGCCCCAGCCGTAGCGGACCGGTTGCTGCGACACCGCGACGGCGTCCCGCACGGCGGCGGGCAAGGTCCCGGCCGGTACCTGAACCGGCGTCACCACCTGGGCCAGGCCTTCGAAGCGTGAGCCGAGGTCCTCCCGTCCGAGGCCGCCGAAGGTCAGGATCCGGCCGTCCTTCTGAAAGGCCTCGAACCAGGTCGGGCCGAGCGGGCGGCCGTCCGGCGCGGTGTCGACGTCGTGCAGCACGATCTTGGTGAAGGTGTCGCGTTTCGTCCGGTACTCGGCGCCGTCCGCGCCGTGGGTGCCGCCCACGAGGACGAGCGGTTCGCCGTCCAGCGCGAACGGGTCGGTGCTGTCGTACCTGATCGGCCCGTCGGTGCCTTCGTCGGGGATGGTGCGGCGGCGGGTGATCCTGGGCAGGCCGCTCAGCGACCATCCCACGCCGAGCGGGCCGTTGCCGCCCCGGCTGTGGTAGTGCAGGTCCAGCTCGGGCTGGACGCCCAGCCGCCCGACCGGAACCCAGAGCGGCAGCGTCAGGCTGCCCGCGCCGTCCGGTGTCACCCCGAACGCGCCGCCGGCGAGCTTGCCCGGCGTCACTCCCGCCACGTTGTCGGTCGGAACGATCGGCGCGGGACCAGCCATGGCACGTCCTTCCAGACGCCAGGAAGCACCGAACCGGCCAGCTCCACAGGCCCGCTCGGAGCGCAACCCCGGTTCCACCGTACGCGTGACGACACCCCCGCGCGCCCGCTGACGCCCGTACGCCGGGCGGCCCGCCCCCGGATACGTCGGACGATTTCCGGCCCGGTCGACCGATGAGGTGACGAATCGTCAATTCCTCGGCCGCTCCTCGCCTTCCGTTCCATGAATGTTCAGGAAGCGGTCCCTGATCGCGTCGCGTCAACTGCCTAGGGTCTCCAACGGCTTTGGAGGGAAGCACTCATGGACACACCGCTCGCGGTCCGGGCCCGGGGGATCACCAAGCGCTTCGGTGACGTGATCGCCCTCGACGGCGTCGACCTCGATGTGACGCAGGGGCAGATCCACGGCTTGGTGGGGCCGAACGGCGCCGGGAAGACGACGCTGCTCGGGCTGCTGCTGGGGCTGGCCGCCGCCGACGGGGGCAGCCTGGAGATCCTGCGGACACCGATCGGGCGGGCACTCGCCGCACCCGACGGGGTGGCCGGGTTCGTGGACGGGCCCGGTCTCTACCCCGCGCTGACCGCCCGGCAGAACCTCGCCGCACTGGCCGCGCTCCAGGGCCGGGCCGCGCGGGTCGAGGAGGCACTCGACCAGGTCGGCCTCACCGACGTCGCCGACGACCGGGTGGGCGGTTTCTCGCTCGGCATGCGCCAACGGCTCGGCCTCGCCGCCGCCCTGCTCACCCGGCCCCGCCTGCTGGTACTGGACGAGCCGTCCAACGGCCTCGACCCGGCCGGCAAGCGGCAGGTGCACGGCGTACTCCGGCGGCTCGCGGCGGACGGCTGCGCCGTCGTGCTCTCCAGCCACCGCATGGACGACCTGGAGGCGCTGTGCTCCGAGGTCACCGTCCTCGCCACCGGGAGGGTGGTGTTCTCCGGCCCGCTGACCGAACTGGCCGCCCGGAACCGCGAACTCGACCACCGGCTGCTCACCTCCGACCCGGCGGCGGCCCGCCGCGTCGCCGCCGGAACGACGGGCGTCCGCCTCACCGACGACACCGCCGACCGCCTCGTGATCCGCGCGGCCGTACCCGCACTGGACGCCCTGGTGGTGCGACTCGTCCGGGCCGGCATCGCCGTGCGCGAGCTCGCCCCGGTGGTGTCGCCGCTGGAAGCCGCGTTCCTCGCCCTCACCGACCAGCAGCAGGACGCCCGATGACCACGACCCTCACGCCCACCACCACCCGGGTGCCGGTGACCCGCGCCTTCCGCTTCGAACTGGTCAAGCTGCTCGCGCAGTGGCGCATCCGCCTGCTGCTGCTCGCCTGCTGGCTGGGCCCGGCGGTGTTCGTCGCCGGGGTGAGCCGACAGTCCACGCTCCCCAGCGACACCCTGTTCGGCCGCTGGATGCACGCCACCGGCTGGGCCGGGCCGCTGGTGATCCTCGGGTTCGCGGGCAGCTGGGCGCTGCCGCTGCTGACCTCGATGGTCGCCGGTGACGTGTTCGCCGCCGAGGACCGCCTCGGCACCTGGCGGCAACTACTGGTGGCGGTCCGCTCGCCGCGCCGGATCTTCGCCGCGAAGGCGCTGGCCTGCCTCGCCGTCCTGGTGGCGCTGGTCGCGGGCCTCGCGCTCTCGGGGGTGGTCGGCGGCCTGCTGGCGGTCGGCAACCACCCGCTGGTGGGCCTGGACGGCCACCTGCTCTCCCCCGGCGACGCGGCGCTGCGCGTGCTGCTGGCCTGGCTGTGCGCGCTCGCGCCGACCCTGGCGCTGGCCGGGATCGGCCTGCTCGGCTCGGTCGCCCTGGGCCGCTCCCCGATGGGGCTGCTGCTGCCCGCGCTGGTCGCCCTGGCGATGCAGCTCGCCCAGCTGATGCCGCTGCCGGTCGCCGTCCGGCTCGCGCTGCCCGGGTACGCGTTCCTCTCCTGGAACGGCCTGTTCACCGGCCCGGTGCAGCTCGGCCCGCTGCTGATCGGCGTCGCGGTCGGCCTGGTGTGGGCGGCGGGCACCACCTTCCTCGCCCGCTTCCTGTTCCTGCGGCGGGACTTCACCAACCCGGCGCACGACGCCCCGGGCCATCGGACGCTGCTGGTCGGCGCGCTGCCGCCGCTCGCGCTGCTGGCCGTCACGGTCGGGGCGCTGGCCCCGGCGGTCGGCGCGGCGGGCTCCGGGATCGACCAGGACAAGGTGCAGCGTTCGGTCGCCACGGCCTTCGCCCACCTGTACCGGCTGCAGACCGCCGAGTTGAACCGTCCGGACGTGACGGAGGAGCAGCTGCGGGTCACGGCGGCGTGCGACAAGGGCAGCACCCGGGTCGAGCCCGAGGGCGCGGGCAACGACTGGCGCTGCGTGGTGTCCTGGCGCCTCCCGGGCGTCGAGGCCACCGGGACGGCCGTCTACCAGCTCGACATCGCCCCCGACGGGCGGTTCGTCGCCGACGGCGACGGGCCGAAGGAAGTGAACGGCTACTTCCTGGTGCGCACCGCCACCGGCGACGCGCCGAACCCGCTCTGGCAGTTCGACGGCAACGTCGAGTTGCTTCCGGCACCTTCGAAGGGACAGTAACGATGCAGGTCACACGTCGTCGTGTGAGTGACGCACCGGCCACGGGCGGCGGTCGCAGGACCCGTCGCCGGACGCTGGTCACGGCCGCCGCCACCGCCGTGGTTCTCGCGGCCGGCGCCGGTGTCGGCTGGGCCAAGTCGGACGCGTTCGGCACCGGACAGGTCGGACAGGTCTACGACCAGGGCGAGTTGGTCTCCAGCAACCAGTACCTCGCCCCGTACGGCGAGCGACTGGTGATCAACAACGGCAAGATCATGTCGTCGACGGTGAGCCCGGACGGCGCCCACCTGGCGGCCTCGGTCACCGACGGCGGCGCGGCGCTGGCGATCGTGGACGTGAAGAACTGGAAGGTGCAGCAACTGGTCGGCAGCGCCGCCGGCTCCACCCCGAAGATCGGCACCAACGCGGTGGGCCAGGAAGGCCCGACGTACTCGCCCGACGGCAGGCAGCTGTGGCTGGGCCAGCCCGACGGGTACACCCGGTTCGACGTGAACCCGGACGGCAGCGTCGCCAACCCCAAGGTCGTCAAGATCGCCAAGAGCGGTTCGCAGCAGGCGCTGGTGGCCGGCCTGGTGTTCTCGGCGGACGGCACGACGGCGTACGCGGCGGTCAACGGCCAGAACCGGGTGGTGGCGATCGACACCGCGGCCGGCACGGTCGGGCAGAGCTGGGCGGTGGGCATCGCCCCGCGCGGCCTGGCGCAGGCGGGCGGCAAGCTGTACGTCAGCAACGAGGGCGGCCGCCCGGCGAAGCCCGGTGAGGGCACCATCAACTCCTACGGCACCCAGGTCCCGGCCGACCCGAACACCGGCGCCACCCTCACCGGCACCGTCAGCGTGATCGACCTGGCGAACCCGTCCGCCGCGCCCGGCAGCATCGACGTCGGGCTGCACCCGACCGCCGTGTACGCCAAGAACGGCGCGGTGTTCGTCACCAACACCGGCACCAACAGCGTCTCGGTGATCGACGCCGAGCGCGACAAGGTCGTCCAGACCATCGCCACCCGGCCGTGGTCCGAGGCCTCGATCGGGTACGAGCCCGACGCGGTGACCCTCACCGACGACGGCCACCTGCTGGTGACCCTCGGCCGGGCCAACGCGATCGCCGTCTACCGGTACGCGGGCCCGCAGGAGCCGGCGAGCTACGTCGGCCTGCTGCCGACCGACTACTTCCCCGCCGAGATCTCCTCGTCCGGCAACCAGATCCTGGTCTCCCACACCCGCGGCATCGACGCCCGCCGGGTGGACGGCGCGCACGGCACCCACGACACCACCTCCAGCGTGGTGCGCTTCACCCTGCCGAGCGACAAGGAGATCCGGAAGCAGACCGCCAAGGTCTTCGCGCAGAACAACTGGACCAACAACGCGGCCAAGCTCGCCACCGGCAACAAGACCAAGGCGCAGCCCGTCCCGAACCGGATCGGCGACCCGTCGACGATCAAGCACGTCTTCCTGCTCGTCAAGGAGAACCGCACCTACGACCAGGTCTACGGCGACCTGCCGCAGGGCAACGGGGACGCCTCGCTGGCGCAGTTCGGCGCGAACGTGACGCCGAACCAGCACGCGCTGGCCGAGCAGTTCGGGCTGTACGACAACACGTACGACATCGGCACCAACTCCGCCGAGGGCCACAACTGGCTGATGCAGGCGGACAATCCGGAGTACACCGAGTCCTCGGCCGGCGAGTACGTCCGCAGCTACGACACCGAGGACGACGCGCTCGGCCACCAGGCGAGCGGCACCCTGTGGAGCGGCGCCCTGGCGGGCGGGAAGTCGGTGCGGGACTTCGGCGAGTTCCACCAGTTCCTCACCAAGCCGGCCGGCGCGACCTGGCAGAACCTGTACTGCGACACCAAAACCATGCAGGCCACCGGCAACGGCTCGGCCTACAAGCTGGTCTCGTCCTCGCCGATCCCGTCGCTGAACAACGTGTCGGTGCCGGCGTTCCCGAAGTTCGACACCGCCGTGCCGGACATCTACCGGGCGCAGATCTGGAAGCAGGACTTCGAGCAGAACGGCCCCGCCGACCTGAACATGCTCTGGCTGTCCAGCGACCACACCGGCGGCCCCGCCAACGCGGCCGCCCAGGTCGCGGACAACGACCTCGCGGTCGGGCAGATCGTCGACGAGATCACCCACAGCCCGTACTGGAAGGACTCGGCGATCTTCGTCGTCGAGGACGACTCGCAGGCCGGCCTGGACCACGTGGACGGGCACCGGGCGCCGATCCAGATCATCAGCCCGTACGCGCAGCACGGCGTCGTCGACAGCCGCTACTACTCGCAGATCAACATGATCCGCACCATCGAGCAGATCCTCGGGATCAAACCGATGAACCAGAAGGACACCGCGGCCACCCCGATGACCTCGGCGTTCACCGCCACGCCCGACTTCACCCCGTTCACGGCCCTGCCCAACCGCACCTCGCTCACCAACGGCCTGGCCACCCCGCCCTCCTGCGGCCTTGACGTGCCCGCCGCGCCGAGCGCGCTCGCCGCTCCCGCCGCGACCGGCGCCGTCCCCGCCGAACAGGCCGACCTGGTGCGGACCTGGTCCGCCTGGAAGGACCAGCAGCGCCTGACCGGCGCCGACGCCGCCCCGGACCGCGCCAACCCGGCCCAGATGAACCACCTCACCTGGTACGAGGCCCACGACTGGAAGACCCCCTACCCCGGCGAGCACACCCTGCTCACCCCGGCCGCCGTCCCCGGCGCGTACCTGCCCTCGGCGGAACTCGACGGCTGACATCCCCACGCGCATCCCCCGCACCTAGTGCCGCGGCCGGGCGGGCCCGCTCTCCGGGCCCGCCCGGTTCCCCGTCGAGCAGTACTGTCGAGCAATACTGAGGTGTACGCACCAATCCGCCCTCGCCCCGCCGATCCCCATGCCCCTCCCCTCCGCCTCCCCCGGCCGCAACCAGTACGCGGACCTGCTGCGGGTCGGCGCGATCTGCGCCGTCGTGCTGGGCCACTGGCTGCTGACCGACCTCACCTACCGCGCGGGGCGGGTCTCCGGGCTGGACGCCCTCGACTACGTCTCCTGGGGGCGCTGGGTCACCCTGCTCTTCCAGGTGATGCCGGTCGTCTTCCTGGTCGGCGGCTACGCCAACGCCGCCTCCTGGACGGCGCACCGCCGCGCCGGAGGGTCCTGGACGAGCTGGGTGCACCGCCGCGCCCTGCGGCTGCTCCTGCCGACCGCGGTCTACCTCGGCGTGGTCTCCCTCGCCGCCGCCGCGGCCTGGGCGGGCGGCGCCGGGGCGGCCGAACTCGCCCGGGCGGGCTGGTACCTGGCCCTGCACCTGTGGTTCCTGCCGGTCTACCTGCTGCTGATCGCGCTGACCCCGGCGCTGCACGTCGCGCACACCCGTCGGGGGCTCGCCGTGCCCGCCGCGATGGCGGCCGGCGCGGCCCTGGTGGACCTCGCGATCCTGGGCCCGCGACTGCCGCTGGTCGGCTTCGCCAACTACCTGCTGGTCTGGGGCGCCATGCACCAGTGGGGCTTCGCCTGGCACGACGGCAGCCTCACCCGCGGACGCCGCCCGCTCGTCCTCGCCCTCGCCGGCCTGCTCCTCCTCACCGGCCTGCTGACCTGGGGTCCGTTCCCGGTCGACATGATCGGCGCCGGCCTGCCGGCCGGCAACACCACGCCGCCCTCGATCGCCCTGCTCGCCTTCGCCGCCGCCCAGTGCGGCCTGCTGCTCGCCGCCGAGCCGCTCGCGCGCCGCCTGCCGCCCTCCGCTCTCCTCCACCGCCTCAACCGCGCCGTGATGACCGTCTACCTGTGGCATCCCGTCCCGGTCGTCCTGGTCGCCGTCACCCTCTACCCGGCCCGCCTCGCACCCCAGCCCGCCATCGGCGGCTGGCAGTGGTGGGCCCTGCGCCCCGCCTGGTTCGCCCTCCTCGCCGCGCTGCTCGCCCTCCTGGTCGCCGCCGTCCGCCGCGCCCAGCGCCCCCTGCTCCACCTCCCGCCCTTCCCCCGCCCCTCCCCCGTCCTGCTCGCCTGCTCCCTCGCCACCACGCTCCCCGCCCTCGCCTGGCTGGCCGTCAACGGCTTCGCCCCCTCCGGCCGGCCGCCCGTCCTCGCCCTCGCCGCCTACGCCCTCGGCATCGCCCTGCTCCTCGCCCGCACCACGCCTCCGCCCCACCGCCGGAGGTCGGCGGTGGGGCGGAGAACACGTCCGGACGTCAGGTCCGACGGCCGTCGGAGGAACGGTCAGAAGTGGAGGTCGGGGCTGGTCTGGTAGGTGTAGCCGGTGCCGGGCTGCCAGTAGAAGCGGGCCTCGGCCTTGTAGTCGTGGCCCCACGCCGGGTTGGAGAGCGCCCAGCTGTAGGTGAACTGGCCGGCCCGGCACGGGAACGAGGTGGAGAGCGCCTGGGAGTTGGTGGTGTAGTCCCAGAGGATCACCTGCTCGGTGCAGTTGTTGGACGAGAAGTTCGTGGTCACCGAGAAGTTGACCTGCCCCCCGCCGTCACTGATGCACACCTGCTGCCACCCCGGCCCGTCACACCCGCCGCCCACCGCCGCCGACGCGGACCCGGCCCCCGTCAGCGCGATCCCCCCGGCCATCGCCATCGTCGTCAGCGCCAGCGCGGCCTTTCGGATTCCCTTGACGGACATGGTCGTTCCCCTCTCATCAGCGCCCCGACCACGCCGGCCGGGCACACGGGAGAGGTTCGTCGACCACGATGGACATCCGATGAGCATGCGCATGACCGATCAGCGGCGGCCGAGGGCACGGAAGGTCCAGCCGGCCGCACGCCAGCGGTCGGCGTCGAGGGTGCCCCGGGCGTCGACGACCTCGGGGGCGGCGGTGTACCGGGCGAGATCGGCCGGGTCGACGTCGGAGTACTCCGGCCAGTCGGTCAGGTGCAGCAGCAGCCCGACGCCGACGGCGGCCTGCACGGGGTCCTCGGCGTAGTCGAGGTGGGGGTGGGACCTGCGGGCGTTCTCCGTCGCGACGGGGTCGTGGACGGTGACGTGCGCACCGGCCCGCCGGAGGGCGTCGGCGACCGCGAGGGCCGGGGAGTCGCGGATGTCGTCGGTGCCGGCCTTGAACGCGGCCCCCCAGACGGCGATCCGCTTGCCGGACACGCTGCCGCCGAGCGCTTCGTGGGCGAGGCCCACGGTGTGCTCGCGGCGGCGCAGGTTGATCGCCGCGACCTGGCGGAGCAGACCCGCGTCGGCACCGAGCTCCTCGGCCCGGTGGGCGAATCCGGCCAGGTCCTTGGGTAGGCAGCCGCCCCCGTACCCGAGGCCGGGCCGCATGCCGTCGGCGCCGATCCGGTGGTCGTGGCTCAGCGCGCGGGCGACCTGACGGACGTCCGCCCCGGCCAGTTCGCAGAGCTCGGCCATCGCGTTGATGAAGGAGATCTTGGTGGCGAGGAAGGCGTTCGCGGCGCCCTTGATCAGTTCGGCGGTCGCAATGTCGGTGACGATCAGCGGGGTGCCCGCCGCCAGGATGTCGGCGTAGACCCTCCGGAAGTCCGTCTCGCTGCGGGTGTCGCCGTCCTCGACGCCGAGCACGATCCGGTCCGGCTCCAGGGAGTCCCGGACCGCGAAGGACTCGCGCAGGAACTCCGGCGACCACGCCAGGCGGGCACTCGCACCGACCCGGAGGTACGCGTCCAGGGTCTGCCGCAGCTCGGCGGCCGCACCGACCGGGACGGTGGACCGTCCGATGATCAGCGCCCCGTCGCCGAGCCTCGGGGCCAACCGGCGGACGGCGGTGTGGAGCTGGCCGAGGTCGTAGGCGCCGGTGCCGTCCTGCTGCGGGGTGCCGACCCCGAGGAAGTGGACGTCGGCGAAGTCGGCGGCCTCCGCGTAGGAGGCGGTGAACCTGAGCCGCCCGGTGACGGTGTGCTCGGCGAGCAGGTCGTCCAGGCCGCGCTCGACGAACGGGGCCCGGCCGCTGTTCAGCGCGTCGACCTTGTCGGCGTCGGTGTCCATGCCGAGGACCTGATGGCCGAGTTCGGCCATCGCGGCGGCGTGGGTCGCGCCGAGGTAGCCGCAGCCGATCACAGTGAGCTTCACAAGCGTGTCCTTTCGCGGGGGCCGTCCGCCCGGCCGATGCCCGTCGTCGCGACGGTCCCGGCGGAGGCCCTGGACCTCAGACAACCGGGTCCGGGCGGGCGGGGACAGGGCTCGCAGGGGGGCTCACAACGCGCGAAAGCGGTTCGCCGCGAGCACGGAGGTCATACCCTCGGTGATCCGGCGTCGGATACCGAACGCACGACCTCCGCGCGGCATCGCGCGGAACCGATGGAGGGGGCCGCCGTGGCGTCGACCACCCGTCGGGCCAAGCCGCCGAACGACGCGCTGGCCCGGATGATCGACAACTGCCGGGGGATCAGCCGCAAGTCGCTGGCGCACCGGGTCAACCAACTCGCCCGCGAGGCCGGGCTGACCACCAGCTACACGCACACCTCGGTCGCGAACTGGTGCCGCCGCGGCATGACCCCCGACTGGCCGGTGCCCGCGCTACTGGCCCGGGCGATCGGCGAACGGCTGGGCAGGCCGGTGCAGTTGGCGGAGATCGGGATGGCGGAGGCGCAGACACCGGACGCCGCCATGGGGTTGGATTTTCCACGAGACCCCGCTGACGCCGTACGCGTCGCCACTTCGTTCTGGAGCACTGTGGACCGCCGCGACTTCCTCACCGGAACGGGCTTCGCCGTCTCCGCGTTCGCCACCCCGGTCACCCGCTGGCTGGTCGCGCCCGCCGACGACGGCTCCGCCCACCGGGGCCACAGCCGGGTCGGCGCCGCCGACCTCGTCGAACTGCAGGAGGCCGCCGACGACGCACGACGATGGGACTCCAAGTACGGCGGCGGGAGCTGGAAGGCCAGCTCGGTCACGGCCTGCCTGCGGGAACGCGCGGTGCCGCTGCTGAGCGGGTCGTTCGGCGACGGCATCGGCCGGGAACTGTTCGCGGTGACGTCCGAGCTGTCGCGGCTGGCGGGCTGGACCGCCTTCGACATCGGTCAACACGACGCCGCCCAGCGGCACTTCGTCCAGGCGCTGCGCCTCGCCAGAGCTGCCCGCGACGTCCAGCTCGGCTGCTACGTGCTCACCACGATGGCGATGCAGACCCTGCTGCGAGGCTTTCCCGGCGAGGCCATCGACATGACCCAGGGAGCCTTCGAGCGGGCCAGGGCGAGCGCGGCGCCCAGGGTGCTGGCCTTCACCAAGCTCATCGAGGCCCGTGCCCACGCCCGCGACCACGACGCCAGGGCCGCCTCGGCCGCCCTGGCCGCCTCCGAGGCGCTGCTCGACCGGGCCCGCGACGACGCCGACGAACCGTCGTGGATCGACTTCTACCACCACGCCAGGCTCTCGGCGGACGCCGCCGAGGTCTTCCGCGACCTGAAGAATCCCAAGGCCGCGCTGGCCTGGAACGCGCAGGCCGCCACCATGCCGACCGGTGTGTTCACCCGCTCCGTCGGCATGCGCCTGGCAGTCGTGGGAACAGCCCACCTCCAGGCCGAGGACCTCGACCGGGGCCTCGGCCTCGGCAACCAGGCCGTCGACATTCTGGCCCGGGTCCGCTCCAGCCGCGCCCTGGACTACGTCCGCGAGTTCGACTCCGCGCTCGCCCCGTGGCATCGGGAGCCCGCCGTCCGCGACTTCCGGCACCGCGCCCGGACCGAGCTGGGGATCGCCGTCTGACACCGCCGCGCCAGGACTCACTGGGGAATCTCGCGCAGCAGGTGCTCGATCTCCGTGGCGTCGGCGGTGAGTTCGAGGTGGCGGAAGTGGGTCAGGGCCTGCTGGAGGCTGATGCGGGCGCGGTCGGGATGGTGGAGGCGGGTGAGGGCCTCGCCGAGGGTGCGGAGGAGGGTGCCTTCGAGGAGGGCGCCGACCTGGCGGGCCTGGGGCAGGGACTCCTCGGCGGCCCGGACGGCGGGGCGGGCGCGGCCGGCGGAGAGGTGGATGCGGGCGATCAGGCTCCCGGTGGCCGCCTCGAAGGCCAGCATGCCGAAGGCGCGGAAGCGTTCCAGGACGTACTGGGCCTGGGCGAGGGCGGGGTCGAGGTCGCCGCAGAGGTGGAGGACCCGGGCAAGGTAGTAGCGGCCGACGGACTCGGAGATGGACAGGTGGCGGCCGGTCAGCCCGGCGCAGCGTTCGGCGGTCGCCCGGGCCTCCGACAGTAGGCCCAACTGGGCCTGATTGAAGGCGAGTTCACCGAGCACGAGGCCTTCGGCGCTCTCGTCCGCGAGCCGCCGGAAGATCGCTGCGGCCTCCTCCAGGCAGGCGACGGCCGCCCGGTGGTCGCGCAGGGCGCGGGCGTTCGCACCGAGGAGTTTGAGGGTGTCGGCGCGCAGCGGGAGCCGGTCGTCGCCGTCGCACAGGGCGAGGCAGGCGCGCAGTTCGCGGCCGGCCTGCGGATAGGAGTTGGCGTGCCAGAGCATGCCGCCGCGCACCGAGCGGGCGAGCGCTTCGGCGTCCCGTTCGCCGCGGGCGGAGGCGGCGGCGGCGACCCGGCCGGCGAGGTCGGCGACGGTGGTGACGTAGCCGCGGCCGAACAGGATCGAACTCATGGTGTCCAGCAGGTCGACGGTGTCGGCGAGCGGCAGCCCGCCGTCCTCGCAGGCCCGGTGGACGACGGCGCGGTGGAGGGCGGTGCGGTCCCGCATCCAGGCGCTGGCCTCCTCGATGCTGCTGAAGCGCGGCCCGGTCGGGCTCTCGGGGGCGCGGTCGCGGTGGGCGGTGCGTTCGGCGTTGCGGGCGCCGGCGACGCAGAAGCCCAGCAGCCGGGCGAACGCGGCGGTCACGGACGACGGCGTGTCCTGGTGGGCGGAGCGCTGCCGGGCGAAGACCCTCAGCAGGTCGTGGAAGCCGTAGCGATCGGCGGCGGGCGACTGCAACAGGTTCAGATCGACCAGCGCCTCCAGCAGGTCGCGGGTCTCGGCGGGGTCGCGGTCGAGCAGCGCGGCGGCGTCGGCGGAGCGGAGGTCGGGGGCGTCCGGCAGGGCGAGCAGGCGCAGGGCGCGGGCCTGTTCGGCGGTGAGGCGGGCGTAGGAGAGGGCGAGGACGGGCTCCACCGAGGCCTGTTCGGTGGCGAGTTCGCCGAGGCGGGTGCGTTCGTCGGCGAGGCTCGCGGCGAGTTCGGCGAGCGGCTGCCCGGGGTCGGCGGCCAGCCGGGAGCCCGCGACGCGGACGGCCAGCGGCAGCCGGCCGCAGGCGGTGACGATGGTGGCGGCCGCCTCGGGTTCGGCCTCGATCCGGGGCCGGCCGACGATCGCGGCGAGCAGGTCGAGCGCCTCGTCCGCGGTCATCGCGTCGAGCGGGAGGTGGCGGGCGCCGGGCAGGGTGCTGAGCCAGGCGCGGCTGGTGACCAGCACCGCGCAGGTACGGGAGCCGGGCAGCAGCGGGGCGACCTGTTCGGGCCCGGCGGCGTTGTCGAGCAGGATCAGCAGGCGGCGGCCGGTCACGGCGGTGCGGTAGAGCGCGGCGCGTTCGGCGAGGTCGGCGGGGATGTCGCGGTCGGCGACGCCCAGCGCGGTCAGGAAGCCGGCCAGTGCCTCGGCCGGGTCGAGCGGGACGGCCTCGGCGCCGCGCAGGTCCACGTGCAGTCGGCCGTCGGGGAAGCGGGCGCGCAGGGCGTGCCCGACGTGCACGGCGAGGCCGGTCTTGCCGACGCCGCCGAGCCCGTTGATCGCGGAGATGACGACGGCGCCCGGTTCCGGGTCGGAGAGGGCGGCGCGCAGCCGGGCGACGTCGGCCTGCCGGCCGGTGAAGTCCGGTATGCCAGCGGGGAGTTGTTCGGGCACGGGGGTCGGCGCCGGTCCGCTCGGCCGGGTCTCCGGGGCGGGCCGGGCGGCGGTGGCGAGGGTCGGATCGGCGCGGCGGATGCGCCGGTGCAGGGCGTCCAGTTCGGCGCAGGTCAGCCCCTCGTCGAGGTAGAGCCGGCGGGCGTCCTCGTACACCGCCCGGGCCTCCTCCGGGCGGCCGGACAGGTGGTACTCCAGCATCAGCAGGGCACGGAACCGCTCCCGGAAGGGGTGCGCGAAGACCGCCTGGTCGAGTTCGACCAGGCAGGACGGGCCGCTGCCCAGCTCGACGTCCAGGCCGAGCTTGGTCTCCAGCGCGTCGATCCGGCGCTCGCCCAGGTGCCGGCGCAGCTCCTCCGCGTGCCGGCCGGGCAGGCCGGCCAGCGGCTCGCCCTCGTACAGCGCCAGGGCCCGGGCCAGCAGGTCCCGCGCCCCGGCCCGCCCGCCGCCGTCCCGCCCACCGCCGGCAGGCTCACCGCCGGCCAGTGCCTCGCCGGCAGGCTCACCCCCGGCCAGCGCCTCGCCGGCCCGGGCAACCAGGCGGTCGAAGGCGACGGAGTCCAGCGCTTCGGCGGGCACGTCCAGCCGGTAGCCGCCGTCGACGGTGACCAGCAGGTGCCCGAGCGCGTGGTTCCGCAGCTCCCGGCGCAGCCGGTAGGCATGGGTGGCGAGGACGGACCGGGGGTTGCCCGGCGGGTTGTCCCCGTCGAAGATCCCGTCTCCGAGCTGCGCGGCGGTGAGCACCCGCCCGGGCGCGGCGGCCAGCATGGCGAGGAACGCCTGCTGCTGACGGCGGCCGAGCTCCAGCCGCTGCCCGCCCGCCCATCCGGCGAGCGGGCCGAGGAGCCGGAAGCGGAGCCCCTGATCGGTGGCGGCGGTCTCCATGTCGGATCTCCTCGGTGCTCGTTCGTGCCCTGCGCGGAAACCTGCGCGGCGGAAGCCCGCCCGGCGGAAACCTGCCCGGCGGAAACCCGCTCAGCAGGCAGTCGGCGGCGGCAGCACCACGTACGGGCTCTCGACCGAGGTGGGGGTGATGATCCCGCCGTGGGTCTGGCCCGGGACGTAGGTGATGCCGGGCTGCCGTTCGAAGACGGTGCGGTTGCAGGCGTCGGTGATCAGGACGTCGGCGTTGCGCCAGAGCGTCACCCGGGCGTGCGGGTGGCCGGCGGTGCCGCTCTCCCAGCACAGGCCGCCGCTCGCGTTCAGCACGACCAGGTTGCCGTCGGTGCGGATGACGGCCTTGGTGCCGCAGCCGACGGTGCCGGTCGCCCAGGTCGGGTACTGGCGGGTGAAGTCGTGGCCCGGCGCGTAGTAGGCGACGAGGTTCCCGTCGGACTGCATGACGAGCCGCGCCGTGCCGAACTCGCCCCGGTTGTCGATGTGCGCGCCGTTGTTGGACAGCTGTTCGCCGTCCCAGATGCTGGCGGTCGGCTGGTCGTAGGCGGCGTGGGCGGTGGCCTGCGCGGCCAGCACGCCGGCGGCCGCCAGGGCAACGGTGGCGAGTGCGCCCAGGGGACGGGTGGTTCGGGCGGTAGTGCGGCTCAACTGCGTGGTCCTCTCGTGCTGTTCATCGTGACCGGCGATGCCCCCTGACCTGCGCCCGGGGTAGTTGATCACGCCGACATCGGGATTCTGGAACGCCCCGATTGACGCGTGATCAACGACAGCGTTTACCGGCCGCCGCACCCCGGCCGGACCGCCGCACCCGGGCCGGTCGCCGCCTCCGGGTCGGCCGGGACGATCATGGCCGAGATCGGCCAGGCGGGTCGGCGCACCAGCCGCTCGGCGGCCTCGCGCAGCGCGCGCGGCAGGTGGCCGCAGGCGGCGGCCAGTGCCCGGGCGGCCTCCGGTTCGCGCTCCGCCCGCTCCGGGCCGAGCATCCGGCCGAGCAGCTGCACCGCCTCGGCCGGGCTCAGCGGCCCCAGCACGACTCCCGAACTCCCGTCCTCCGCAGGCCCGTTGAGGACGACCAGCGCAGCCGCCCCGGACGCCTCGGGCAGCAGCGTCCGCACCGCCGCGACACTGCGGGCACCGTCCAGCACCACCAGCACCCGACGGTCGGCCAGCAGCCGCAGGTACCGCGTCCGACGGTCGGCGGCGGACGACGGCACCGCCTGTTCCTCGACGCCCAGTGCGCGCAGGAACGGTGCCAGGAACCCGGGCACGTCCCGGTCGTCCACGCCGTGCAGGTCGGCGTACAGCTGCCCGTCCGGATACTCGGCACCGGCGAGGTGCGCGGCCCGGACCGCCAGCGCGCTCTTGCCCGCACCCGGCGGCCCCTCGACCACGACCGGCGCCGAACCGGACGCCAACAGTCCGCCCAGCAGCGCGAGTTCACTCGCCCGCCCGGTGAAGTCGGCCGGATCCGGCGGCAGTTGGAACGGCCGCCGGACCGCCACCGGCTCCCCCGTCCCCGCCCCCGTCCCCGCCCCCGCCCCCGCCCCCGAGCCGATCTCCCTCAACGCCCGGAGCGCCTCGTCCCGCCGCCCGGCCAGCATCCGGCGCTCGTGCTCGGCGAACGGGCCCGGGACGCCGCCCAGCGCGTCGGGGCCGTACCAGCGGTCGAGCGCGGCGGCCAGCAGGGCGCGGGCGCGCTCCGGCTGCCGGTCGAGGCGCGCGGCGGCGGCATCGGCGAGCGCGGCGAGGAAGGCCGTCCGGTCGATGCGGTCCGGGTCGACGTCCAGGCAGTAGCCCTTGCCGACGTGCCGCAGAACGCTGCCGTCGATGCCGAGGGCACTGCGCAGGCGGTACATGTTGCCCGGGAGCGCGGCGGCCCGGTCGGGCGCCTCGTCCCCCTCCTCGCCCCAGACCCCGTCGATGATCTCGCCGACCGGCACCGGCCGGCCCGCGTGCGCGAGGAGGACGGCGAGCACCGCCCGGTCGCGGGCCCGGTTGATGCGCAGCTCCTGGCCCGCGCGCCAGGCCTTCAGGGGTCCGAGGGTGGTGAAGTGCAGCTCCACCGCGTCCTCCCACGACGATCATGTTGACAATTCGTCATGTTATATCTCCCGTCAGCAACCCCCATGCCCCGCAAGCCCGTGCCGCGCAGCTCCGCGCCACGTGACCCCGAGCCGGGACACCCTCCACCGCGCCGCCGGTTGACGCCCCTCTCCACGAGAGAAGGACCGGACGTGATCGACAGGCGTACCTCACCACCGCTCAGCCCGCCGGCGGCTTCGGCGTGTCCACCAGCAGGTCGAACGCCAGCCCGCTCGCTCCCTCGCCGCGCCCCGCGCCACGGCCCGCGGCGAGCCAGACGCTGACCCGGCCGTTGCGCCAGCGGGTGCGGCGGTAGCCGACGGTGAGGCGGGTTCCGGTCTGCGGAACCTCCTCCTGGTTGACGAAGTACGAGTGCGGCGGCGTCACGTCGAGTCCCTCCCGCAGCAGGGAGGTTCGCGGCTGGACGGGCGGCAGCACGGCCACCGTGTTCGGCATCGCCGCGCGCTGCAGCTGCACGGTGCGGTTGTCCCCGGGGACGTGCACCGGGATGAACGGAATCCACTGCTCGGGAACGGAGTTCATCGCCTCGTACGCGATCGGTGCGAGCGGCGCGTCCGGCGGGACGGGCGGGTGCAGCCGCAGGTGCTGGGCCTGGACGGCGGCGGCGACCTCGCTGCCGCGCCGGCCCTCGCCGGTGGGGCGGGGGACGGTCGCCTCGATGCCCCAGACCAGGTTGGCGTTCTCGTCGCGGATCAGCCGCACCTCCTCCAGCGCGGGCCCGTCGGCGACCTTCGGCACGCTCGCGGGCAGGAACAGGCTGGTGTCGGCGGCGGTGTCGGGCCCGGCGTCGAGGGTCTCCAGGGTGTACATCGACCAGCGCTGCCAGTTCTCGTCGAGGCCGCTGCCCGCCGGGGTGATCCACAGCCGCTGCCCGAACACGTCGGTGACGGCGAGGCCCTGGATCGACGCCAGGGTACCGACCGGCAGCTCGCACGGGAGTTGGTACCAGTCGTTGCTGTAGACGAGGGCGAACTCCAGGAAGATCAGCCGGGCCAGGTCGGTGCTGTCGGGCGACACCGCGGCGAAGTTGGTGCCGCCGTCCTCCACCGCCCACCAGCGCGGCAGCGGCATGCCCGCGTACCGCAGCGGCGCCGGGAACACCGTGCGGTTGATCGCGGGCAGCGGGGGCTCGGCGCCGCCGACGGGGTGGTCGGGGTCGATCGAGAAGGCGTGCCAGTCGAGTTCGCCGCCGGGGAACTCCTCCGCGGTGAGCACCTTCTCGGTGCCGTCGGGGGCGGTCCCGGCCACCGAAAAGCGGTGTTCGAGGCGGCGCGGGTCCCAGGTGGCGTCGCCGTCGGGCCGGTCGATCAGGTCGTCGAACCAGGCGACCAGGCGGACGCCGAGGGCGTCCAGCGCCGGGTAGTGCATGTGCAGGATGTCGCTGATGCCGTCGGAGGCGTGGCCGCCGTCCTTGAGGTGCCGGTACAGCAGGTAGCCGTCCATCCGGCGGCCGGCGACGGCCTGCAGGCTCGCCCAGACCTCCGGGTCGGCGACCCGCGGCGCGTCGGCGTCGGTGGTCGGGTCGGGCAGCGCGATCGGGTACATGCGCACGTACTGGCCGCGGAAGTCGAACGCGATGTTGGCCAACACCGGGTCACGGCCGAGCAGTTTGAGCCAGCGCCGGCCGATCGCCAGCCGCAGGTCGAACGCGATCGGGTCGGCGCCCGCCGTGAACGCCGGGGGCCGCCGTTCGGCGAGCGCCTCCAACGGCCGGTCGTCGGGCAGGGGTTCGGCGGCGCCGCCGCTCGGGCGGAAGCGGCTGGGCCGGGTGCCGGCGATCGAGTACGTCGCGGTGACGGGCGACCCGGCGTCGCTCGCGCGGAACTCGCCCATCTGCCACTGCCGGGTCAACATCCAGAGCGCGTCCCGTACTTCGGCCCGCAGCGCGCGCTGGAAGTCGGTGGTGCGGGGGCGGCCCTCCAGCCGGTTCCACACGCCGACGGCCGGGTTCGACCGGGTGGCGAGCGCCTTGGGCAGGTCGGCGATGCGGGGCTCAGGCATGGGTGGCCTTCCAGCGCTGGTTGGCGATCGCGAGGTCGGTGGAGATGGTGATCGGCTGCCGGGTGGCGGACATCAGGGTGGCGGGCAGCAGTTGGGCGTACGCGGTGTTGTCGAGGTGCTCGGGTTCGACGCCCCGGGCCTTCGCCAGGTCGAGGGTCTCGCCGACGGCGGCGATCAGGTCGTCGGTGTTCCAGGCGCCGGTGCGCACCGGCGGCACGACCAGCAGCATGGCCTGCGGCGGTTCGGAGTCCGGCCCGTCGTAGTGCAGCGCGATGCCGGTGGTCTCGCGCTCGGACGGGATCACCTCCGTCCACTCGTCGAACAGCAGGCCCACCTGGGTGGGGGACGGCGTCACCGGGTCGGGCGCGTAGTGCGCGGTGAACAGCACCTTGTCCTCGGTGATGTCGGCGCCGGTGGTGCCGGGGCTGAACTCCATGGCCAGCCAGTGGTCGTGCGGCCGGTACGGCAGCTGGATCGGCACCAGTTGCGGTTCGGCGGACTGCAACAGGTCGCCGAGGAGGCCGCCGGGCCCGCGCAGCGCGTCGCTGAGCACCACGACCTTCTCCCACAGCCGGGGCCGGTCGCGGACCCGGGCGATGCCGTGCGCCCAGTCGTCGACCGGGAAGTCCCGCCCGATCGGCGGCTGGGTGAGGTGCTGGACGAGGGTGCCGCTGTCGGCGAGGGCGTTCCTCCAGTCCGCGGCGAGCTGCGCGGACGGCGTGAACTCCGGTACGGCCAGCACGTCCTGGCCGATCAGCGCCTTGAGCGCGTCGGTCGCCGCCGCGACCTGGTCGGGCCCGGTGACGGCGGCGTCGTACGCGGCGAGCGCCTGGTCGGCGGCGGCGAGCCGGCCGAGGACGTCGGCGTGCAGCGCGTTCGCCCGGTCCAGCAGGTCGCGGCAGAACTGCACCACCCGGTCCTGGAACGGCTGGAGGCTGAGGTCGGTCGGGTCGAAGGCGCTCAGCGGGAGCTTCCCGGCGACTTCGGTGAGCAGGCCGCTGAGCGTCGTCCGGATCGTCCGGGCCTCTGACCGCAGCGACTGCACCTTGGTGGCGAAGGCCTGTCGGCGGCCCGCGACGATCGCCCGGAACGCGGCCGGCTGGGCGGGCAGCGGCGCGGTGGGCTTGGTGGCGATCAGCCGTTCCGCCTGCTGGAGCAGCCGGAACCGTTCGGCGGCGGAGGTGGCGGCGGGCAGTGCGTCGTACGTGGCGAGCAGGGCGTCGGCGCTCGCCAGCGCCCTGGTCATCCGGTCGGCGGCCGTGGCGACGGCGGCCAGCACGTCGGTGAACACGCCGCGCCGCCACATCGCGAGTTCGCCCCAGCCGCTGCGGACCATGCCGAACCCGCCGGCGGTGGTGACCAGTGCCGCGTACCCGGAGAGCAGGGTGTCGACGAGGGCGAGGATCTGCGTCCGCCGGGGCGGCGCGCCGGCCGGGTAGAGCGGCGCCAGCGTGGCGAGGTAGCTCTCGACGCCGGTGCGCAGCACGTCCATCGAGGCCCGGACGGCGGCCGGCCGTTCGCGGGGCAGCGAGACGGCCTGATCGGCGGCCCGGTCGGCCGGGTCGGTGCCGGCGGCGGACGCCAGGTCGGTCGGGCGCAGCGGCCGGGCGGTGGTGAGCAGGGTGCGCAGCGCGGTGATGAGCGGGGAGAGTTCGAAGAAGGTGAGGTGTCCGGCGGACTGGTCGGTGTAGTGGATGGTCAGTTCGACGTCGGGCCGCGGGTTGTCGGTGCGCAGGACGGAGCCGAGGATGCGGTCGTCGAGGTCGGTCATGGTGCTGCTGCCGGCCGGGCGGACCGCCCACAGCAGGTCGATGGGCTGCAGGCCGAGGTCGAACTGGGTGACGAGGCGGCTGCGGGCGAGTCCGGTGAGGGCGTCGGTCCAGGTGACCTGGGCGACGACGTTGGTGGCGGGCGGCAGCAGGGTGGGCAGCCAGGCGTTGACGGCGGGTTCGGCCTGGGCGCGGGGCGTGTTGTGGGCGAGCGGGGGTGCGCCGGTGTCGGGTTTGAGGCCGGGGGTGAGGCGCAGGCCGAGGCGGTGGGTGAGGGTGGTGCCGCTGCGGGGTGTGGTGACGACGGCGGGTTCGGGCGGCAGGCCTTCCTTGGCGTACGCGTCGAGGGTGGCGGAGGCGCGTTCGGGGTTGCCGAGCAGCACCTGGTGGGTGCTCTCGGCGACGGCGAGGTCGGCGAGCGCGTCGTGGAGGTCGAGCAGGTGCTGCACGGCCCGGTCGACGACGGCCTGCTGGGTGGTGTCGACGGCGGGCAGGCCGTCCAGCCCGTACGGGTAGGTCTGCGGGACGTTCTCCCTGGTCAGGTGGCGTACCAGGGCGAGGCCGTCGATGACGTTGTGGGCCTCGATCTGGTCGATGCCCAGCGGCTTGGTCGGGTCGGGCTGGTCGCTCTGCTGCGGGACGGTGTCGGCGATCCGGCCGGCCCGCAGCGGGAACTTCAGGCGCAGCGCGGCGATCAGGAAGTCGACCTCGGCCTGTTCGTGGCTGTCGTGCAGGTCGCGTTCCAGCCGGTAGCCGAGCAGGGCGCCGAGGGACTGGCCCTGCCGCATGCCGTCGAGCAGGCCGAGGGCGGTGCGGACCCGCCCGGAGCTGAGGTTCACCGCGAACGAACCGGGGTTGTCGGGTGAGCCGTTGGCGAGGTACCCGGCCCGCAGCACGGCGGCGGTGCGGGCGTGGCCGGGCGAAGGGGCGTGCAGGTGGCCGCCGTTGAGCGGGTCGTGCATCAGCGGCTGGTCGCCCTGGAAGACCGTGGCGAGCGGCCCGGTCAGGGTGACGGGGGTGAGCGCGGTGTCGCGGCGGCGGACGTCCTCCAGCCAGCCGTACGCGCCGAGGTGGACGCCGGGCACGGCGGGCGTGGTGCCGTCGGGTCCGTAGCGCAGTTCGGCGAGGCGTTCGTTGGCGAGGCCGAGCCGCCAGGCGTCGAGCCGGTAGGTGGCGGTGTCGAGGTGTTCGGCGAGGACGCGTTCCAGCCGGGCGGTGGGCAGCGCGGTCAACAGGCCGAGGGCGGCTGCCTGTTCGGCGAGGCGGGCGGTGGCGGGGCTGGTGTCGATCACCCGGGGGATGTGGTCGACGACCAGGCGGGCGGGGTCGCCGGTGATCTCCGGCGCGGGCGAGTACAGCCGCCGGAAGCGGCTCTCGCTGGGCAGGCTCTGGCCGGGCGCCGGGATCTTGACGTGGATGAACGCCGGGTCGGCGGCGGCCTGTTCGGCGGCGGTGGCGATGCCGGCGGCGATGGCGAGTTCGGTGGCGGCGTCGGCCCAGCCGAGCAGCAGGGCGTGCCGGGCCAGCAGGTACAGCAGCGCGGCGGGCCGGTCGTCGTCGGGGAAGCCGGCCTCGGTGCGGACGGTCTCCAGGTCGGTGCGGGCGTGCGCGGCGAGCCACGTCAGGTAGTTGGCGCCGTCGAGGGTGTAGGGGCGGATCGGGTCGGTCTCGGACAGCGGCCGGTCGTCGACGGGCGGGGCGAGCAGCGGGTGCTGGGTGTCGAGGAACAGGCGGCGGATCAGGTCCGGGTCCTGGGCGGCGCCGGTGTCGGGGTAGCCGAATCGGGTCAGCAGGGCGCGGATCGGGCCGGGCTGGTTCAGCCGGTCCAGGCCGGGCAGCACGGTCGAGCCGAGCGCGCCGAGGTTCTCCCGGTTGAAGATGTCCTCGACGCTCTGCGCGTACCGCTGGTAGTACTCGGCGGAGGTGGGGTGCGCGGCGAGGATGTCCAGCAGGTGCTGGTGGGCGTCGGCGGCGGGCCCGCCGAGGTGGGCGACCTTGCCGGTGGCGGCCTGCCAGTCGGCGGCGGCGGCCTGTAGGACGGTGTTCAGGCCGCGCCGGTGGGCGGCGGCCGGGTCGGTGTCCGGCCAGGCGAGCCGGGAGAACGCGGTGGTCGGCAGGATGCCGTACGGCTGCCGACCGATCCGCACGGTCGGCGCCGGGCCGCGTCCGGAGACGTGCCGCAGGTAGTACGCGCGGGTCTGTTCGACGACGGCCCGGGAGAACACCGGGTGCAGCGTGGTCTGCAGGTGGTAGCCCCAGGTCGCGGGCCACAGCGCGGTGTCGGCGGCGCGGGCGTCGCGCTGGTCGGTGCCGTCGGCGCCCGGCATCCCGGCGAGGTCGGCGGGGTCGACGCCGAGCAGTTCGGCGAAGCACTGCCCGTCGGTGCGGGTCGTCCAGTCCGCGCCGGGCGCGAGGGCCCGCAGGTGTGCGGCGGAGCGCAGCCCGGCGTCGGCCTCCTGTCCGGGGTCGAGTCCGGCGGGCGCCTGCGCGCTGTTGTTGGTGGGGGTGCCCTGCGGCAGCAGGCTGAGCCCGGCGGGGCTGCGGAGTTGACGGGTCAGCAGGCCGGTCAGGTCGGCGGCGGACTGCGTCGGGGTGGCCCCTGCGCGCAGGCCGAGCACCACCAGCCGGTCCAGTCCGCCGGCGAGGTCGGCGGTCAGCGGGACCCGGAAGCCCATGCCGACGGTGACGGCCCGGTCGAAGTCGGTCAGCCAGCGCAGCTCGTCGGGGACGGTCAGCACGCCGGTGCTCTCGTCGACGCGCATCTCGGTGTTGCCCGGGTCGGGGCTGACCGGCAGCGTCGCCGGGACGGCGTTGCCGTCGACGTCGAGGACCTTGGCGCCGCCGGCCCAGCCCAGCAGCCGGAAGTGGTCGGGCAGCAGGCCGGCCCGGGCGGCGACCGTCCACGACTGCGGGGCGATGTCGGCGTCGGCCGGGCGCGGCACCACCAGGAACGCCACCAGCACGGCGTCGCCGCTCTGCACCGGCGCGGCCTCGATCCCGGCGGGCCGGCGGGCGGTGATCGCCGCCGCCCTGGCCGCGCCGACGGCGGCGAGCAGCGCGGTGTCGGCGGCCCGCTGCTTCACCCGGTCGCCGTGGGCCCGCCAGACCGCCGTCCAGTAGTCGGTGGTCGGCTGCCGGTCGGCTGCGGGCAGTGCGGCGTCGCTGCGCACGACCAGCACGGTGGTGCCGGCCGGCACCGGCACCGGCCGGTCGGCGGGGTTCGCCGGCCGGTGGTTCTGCAGCAGCCAGGTCGCCCGGCCGGCGGCGATCCGGCCGACCAGTTCCTGCCAGGCCGCCCGGTCGCCGACGGCCGAGCCGCCGGTGCGCCACAGCGCCGTCCAGTAGGCGTCCAGCGCGCCCAACTCGGCCTCGGTGGGCCGGGGTTCGAAGGTGTCCACCGACCACTCGTCGGGGAACACCCGGACCAGCAGCTCGGTCGCGGTGAACCTGGTCTCGACCCGCACCGGCCCCAACAGGACCGGGAAGTCGTCGCTCAGGGCGTTGTCGGCCATACCGGGAGCATCTCCTGTGCGTGGACGGCGACCATGACCGGCGCCTGGAAGAGGATGTACGCGATGTCGGCCGAGCTCAGCCGGGAGTACCAGAGCGGCAGCGCGATGTCCTCGCTGCGCTGCTGCTGCTTCTCCAGGTCGTCCGGGGAGCCGTCGAACGGCACCAGCGGGACGTGCGTGGTGTCGCTGAACTCGATGAAGCCGAGGTGGTCCGGGTCGACGTGCTGCCAGGTGAGGTCGTTCCACACCTCGACCGGTGGCAGCGGACCCTCCGGCTCGTCCACGCCGAAACGCGGTTCGCCGGGGCGTTCCTTGAGGACGAAGAACCAGCCCGGGTCGCCGGGCGGGTTGCCGCGCGCCTCGGCGGCGTCCAGGTCGAAGCCCAGCAGGTAGACGTCGGGTTCGACCTTGGCCTCGTACAGCGGCAGCCGCACCAGGTCGGGCGTCGGGTGGTCCTCGTCGGGCAGCGGCGCGGGGATGCGCTCCCCCGTGGTGACCGGGTTGCCGTTCGCGTCCAGCGGCCAGGCGGCGCGCTGCGCGTACACGGCGGTGTTCGGGTACTTCTTCAGCAGCTCGCCGCGGACGACCAGCACCAGGTCGTCCTTCTGGGTGGCGCCCGGCTGCTGCCGGTTGTCGTTCTCACCGAGCAGCGCGGCCGGCCCCCAGGTGTGGATCGGCTTGATGTCGTACAGCCGCTCCCGGCGCTGCTCGGCCGTCTCGCCGGGCGGCGACAGCACCGCCCGCGGGTCCCAGAACTGCCGGAACGGGGTGCCGCGCTGGTCGGTCGGGTACTCGCGCCACAGCATCTCCCGGGCCATCTCGTGGTTCAGGCCGACCATGAACGACTCGATGAAACGCCGGTTGTTGGCCAGCAGGGTGATCGAATTCGCGGGCAGCAGGCCCAGGTTGGGCACGAAAACATCCGTCGACTGGTCGATCAGCGACTGGTACATCGGCAGGTCGATCACCGGGTACGCCATCGCCTCGATGAAGTTCTCCGCGAACGGCCGCAGCCGGTCCGGCACGTCCACCGACCCGAGCAGGCACCTCGGCACGGTGGTGTCCGACCGTAGCCCGTTCAGCACCGTGTCCGTCGTCCCGGCGACGCCCAACTGCCCCCGGGGCGGGGCCTGTCCGACGGCGGCGGCCTCGTTGCGCCCGTCGTACAGCTCCCGCAGCGCCGCCTTGAACCGCTGCGCCTCCGGACTGTCCACACCGCCGCCGGTGGTCGGCGGGACGGGGTCCCCGATGTCCTTCAGGACGAAGTCCGCGCTCTTCGGCAGCGCGTCCACCGGGTCGGTGCCCGCGTCCGCGAAAGCCGGCCCGGGGTGCAGCACCTGGTCGAGCTGGTCCGGTGTCACCAGCGCGGCCGGCTTCACCTTCGGCGCGGCGGCCGTCACGGCGCCCGTCGCGGCGTCCATCCGCGGCAGCAGCGCCTCCCGCGGCTGGTCCGGCGGGAACGTCAGCGACCGCACCAGCCGCGCGCCGGGCCGGATCTGCCGCCGCATCGCCGCCGACAGCGGCGCCTCCGCGACCTGACTGACCGCCACCTGGAACCCCACCGCCAGCTGCTCGCCCGGGCCGGCCGTCGCGGCGGACCCGGTCGTCGTCACCCGGGGGTGGGCGGGCGCGGTCAGCGTCAGGTACTTGCCGGTCGGCGGCGGCGCGACCGCGGCGGCCGGGGCGGCGGGCGGCGACAGGTGCTTGACCTGCAACCGGTGCCCGACCTCCCGCGCCAACTGGGCTTCCCGGATCCGCGCGTTGGCCTTCAGCACGTCGCCGAGCTGCGCCCACGCGGCGTCCATGAACTCGTCCTGCCGGGCCTGCACCACCTTGGTGCCGAAGTTCGCGGCGACCCGGTGGCGCGGGTCGAGATTGAGCCGGTGCACCCAGTTCCGGTTGGCCGGCGAGGGCAGCGGCTGCCCGGCGTCGTCGATCAGCAGGTGCGCGGTCAGCGCGTGCCAACGGCCGTACAGCGGCGGCGTGATGACCGGGTCGACGCCCGCCGACAACGACTGCGCCTGGGCGGGCGGCAGCGCGGCGTGCGCGGCCGCGGGCGTGGTGTCCTGGTACGCCTCGGCGAGGTTGACCAGGTTCGCCAGCGCCTGCTGGAACGGGTGCGGGTACGGCGCGGCGGGCGGCGGCTGGTCGAACCAGTTGTCCCAGTTCTCCCAGGCGTCGATCGGCTGCTCGGGCACCTGCAACGCCCCGCCGAGGCGCAGCACCCCGCCGATCGCCGCCGGCGTGGTGATCGGCGGCAGCCCCGGCCCCGCCGAACGGTGCACGTCCATGTCCCGCCGCCCGACCAGCGGGTCCGGCCGGCGCGGCTGCAACAGCCGCACCAGGTACTCGAAGTCCCCGGTGGCTCCGGTGGTGAACGGCCACCGCTGGTAGTACGGCAGCTGCCCCTCGCCCGGGCGGTTCGGGTAGTCCGGCCCCCAGCTCGAGTACAGCGCCCCCGGCGACAGCGCCGGATCGAACCCCAGCCCCGCCAGCCGCCCGGTCTCGAACGCCGGGACCAGGAACGCCTCGTACGCCCGGTCCCGTTGCAGGTGCCGCGGACACACCAGCCGCGAGCACGCCCGGTCCGGGTCCGTCCGCAGCACCTCCGCGAGCGCCTGCAGCACCGGATCCCCCGCCCCGCTCAGCTCCCGCGCCACCGCCTCGTCCAGCCCGCCGTTGACGTGCACGTGCGCCCACGCCCCCAGCTGGTCCGCCGGCGGCAGCGCGTTCGGGTCCTTGACCGTCACGAACGGCACCGGCGTCCCCCCGCCGCCCTCCTCGAACTCCGCCGGCGCCCCCGTCACGTCACTGCGCGCCGCCAGCACCACCAGCGCCAGCCACGGCGCGAGCCGGTCCGTCGACCCGTCGGCCGCCGCCGGGCTGTACCGCCAGGGAAAGTCCTCGTCGTAGAACTCGATGTGCGCAAGGTAGTTGGGCTCGATGTTGGTGGTCCCCGGCAGCGGCTCGCGCCGCGAGATCGCCCGGGCGTCCACCCCCACCACATCCCCGGGCCCGTACAACTGCACCGCCCGCTCCACCCCTTGGCTCAGCGCGCCCCCGTCCAGCCCCTCCCCGCTCAGCACCAGCTTGACCGGAATGGTCGCGCGGGCGGACGTGCCCGGATCGCCGGTGATCCGGGTGGAGAGGCCGGACCGCAGCCACGGCAGGAACGAATAGGCATTCGCCGTCACAGCACACCCCCGTCGAGCAACTCACCTGCGACACCGACACGTTCGCCACCGACCGCACGCCGCTCCGGCCGGGCGCCGCCACCGTTCGCGATCACGCGCCGCTCCCGAACAGCTCGGTGGTGGCGGTGAGTTCGGTGGCCGTCGGGTCGGCAGCGGCCAGGCCGGAGCGGGCCGCGCCGCCTGCGGCGAGGACCCGGCCGTCGGTCAGGACGGCGGCGGCGAAGCCCCAACGGCCGGTGAGCAGGCCCGGCTGGGCGGTCCAGGCATCGGCACCCGCGTCGTACTGGACGACGCTGCGAAAACCCGCCTCGTCGGTGTCGCTGCCGGTTCCGCCGATCACCAGGACGCCGCCCGTGCCGACCGCGACGGCCCGGTGCTGGGCCCGTCCGGCGGGCATGTCGGCGGCGGCGGTCCACACCCCCGTCGCCAGGTCGTACTTCTCGGCCGTCCGCCGGCTGAACGGGTCGAACGTGCCGTCGTCGCCCGCGCCCGGTGCGCGGCCGCCGGTCACCAGCACGGTGGTGTCGGACAGCGCGGTGGCCTGGTGCAGGGCGCGCGGGCGCAGCAGGCTGCCGGTCGGCGTCCAGGCGCCCGTGGCCGGGTCGTACAGCTCGCAGAAGGCCAGCGCCGGGTCCTGCGCGGTACCGACGGACGCCGTGCCGCCGACCACCAGCACCTTGCCGTCCTTGAGCACCACCGCGACATGCCCGGACCGGGCGTCGCCCAGATCCCCCGCCGCGGTCCAGATGCCCGTCGCCGGGTCGTACAACTCGGCGGAACGCAACGCCCGGACGGTCGTACCGGCTCGCACGGCGCTGCCCCCGGCCACCAGCACCTTGCCGCTCGGCAGCAGGACGGCGCTGTGGCCCCACCGGGCCTGGTTCATGGTGCCGGCCGGGCTCCAGGTGTTCGCCGCCGGGTCGTAGACCTCGGCCGAGGTCAGCCCCGGCGCGGTGGAGCCCCCGATGCCGCCGGTGACCAGCACCTTGCCGTCGGCCAGCGCGGTCACCGCGTGCAGCCGCCGGGGCGAGGGCTGCGTGGCGGTCGCCGTCCAGGTGTCGGCGGCCGGGTCGTACACGGCGGCCCGCCCGAGCGCGGCCCCGCTCGGGTCGGCACCGCCGACGACCAGCACTTTCGTGGTGCCCTTGAGCACGACCGGCCCGTCGTGCTGCCCGAACCAGGCGGTCGCCCCGGCCAGGTCGTGCGCGGCAGTCCACTTCGCTGCGGTCGGCACGGTGGAGGTGGTCATGGTGTCGAACCTTCCGTCATCGGGTCGTTTCGTGATCGCGGGACGAACCCCCCACCGCCGGCGGCGAGTTCGCCCGGGCCCGGGCCGGATCTCCCGACGCCCGCCCGCCCGGACCGGAGCTGCTCATGCCCTCGAAACCCTCCGCCACCCAGCGCGCCCCGCTCCGCCACCCCCATCTGCACCCAACACCCGCCCAGCACCGCCGACTTCACCCGGCCAGCCCCCACCGCACCCCCTCGGCCACCCGCCCCCGGCAACCGAAACCGCGCCGCTCCGCCACCACCCCGAGCACAACCACCCGGCAGCGAAGCCGACTTCACCCGACCATCTCCCGCCTCACCGCCCCGGCCTCCCACTCCCGGCAACCGAAGCCCCGCCACCCCACCACCACCCCGAGCCCAACCACCCGACCGCACAGCCGACTTCACCCCGCCCGGACCCCGCCCGTCGGCCGTCCCGCTCGCCACCTCGCACCCCTCCGCCCTCACGGCACGTACGCCTCGTCGGCCGCGGCAAGCTCGACCGGCTCCGGCCCCGGCGCCGCCGCGCCCGCCAGCGTCACGCCGCCCGCCACCAGTACCCGTCCGTCCGCGAGTTCCACGGCCGCGAAGTCGAAGCGGCCGGTGCCCAGCCGTCCGGTGGCCGTCCAAGTGCCCGCCGCCGGGTCGAAGGCCACCGCGTCGCGGAAGCCGGCGTCGAATCCCGGCCCACCGCTCCCGCCCACCACCAGCACCGACCCGGACCGCAACGCCACACAGCGGTGCCCGCGCCGGCCGCCGCCGGGCATCGGGGCCACGGCCGTCCAGGTGCCCGTCGCGGGGTCGTAGACCTCGGCCGTGGCGAGGCTGCGCGGGTCGTAGGCACCACCACCGGCCACCGCACCACCACCGGCCACCGCACCGCCACCAGCCGCCGCACCGCTGCCACCGGCCACCGCGTCGCCGCCGGTGACCAGGACCCGCCCGTCGGCCAGCAGCACCGCCTGGTGCCCCTTGCGCGCGGTCAGCAGGCTTCCCGTCGGGGTCCACGTGCCGGCCGCCGGGTCGTACAGCTCGCAGTGCGCGAGCGCGGCGTCGGGCCCGCCGGTGGTCAGCGCGCCGCCGACGACCAGCACCCGCCCGTCGGCCAGCAGCACCGCCCGGTGCCCGGTCCGCACGTCGGTCATCGTCGGCCCGGCGCTCCAGCCCCCGGCCGCAGGATCGCGCACCTCGACGGTCGCCAGCGTCCGCCCGTCCGCGCCGGTACCGCCGGTCACCAGCAGCCGCCCGTCCCCCAGCAGCGTGGCCGCGTGCCCGTACCGCGCAACCGTCAACGAGCCGGCACCCGACCACGTCCCGGGTGCCGGGTCGTAGACCTCCGCGGAGCCGAGAGCAGCGAGAGCAGCCCCGGCCCCGGAGCGGCCCCCGACCACCACCACCCGTCCGTCTCCGAGCCGACTGCTGCTGTGCCCGGACCGGGCGGTGCCCAGCGGCGGCGCAGCCGTCCAGGCCGCGGCGACCGGGTCGAACAGCGCTGCGGTCGCGACCCCGGCGCCGGACACGTCCACTCCGCCGGCCACCAGGACCTTCCCGCTCCCCAGCCGCACCGCCTCGACGTCCTGGGCAGGCGTCGGAAGGCCGCCGACCGCGCCCCAGGCCCCCGACACCGCCGGCGACCCGATCGACTCCTCCGCCGGGATGACGTGCAGCTGCCCGGCCAGCGCGCCGTCCCGGGCCACCCAGTCGGCGAGCGCGTCCTCCGCGGTGGCCCGGCTGCGGAAGGTCGCCGACGCGAGGCCGCCCGCCGGCGGGTGCGCCTGGACGTTGTTGCGGATGTTCGCGACCACGAAGCGCCGGTCGGTGAGCTGCACCGTCTGCGAGGGCGGGAACGGCTGCCGCAGCTGCGACTCCCGCTGCGAGATCGGCGAGCGGCTGGTGCTGCTCCCCTGCAGCAGCTGGTTGAACAGGGCAGGACTGACGTCGTGGAAGCGCTGCGGCGTGTCGGCGGTCCGTGCCGCCATCGGCACCACCCGCCGTGCGGCGGCGGCCGTCGCCGGCATCCCGCTGTCGATGATGTGCAGTTCGTAGCGGGCGCTCCGCCGCACCACCCGGGGCGACAGCAACGTCCCGGCGGCGCCGGTGAGTTCGAGACCGGAGTCCTGGCTCTCGTACGCGGGTCGGGACAGCTTGGCGGCGTCGTCCATGTCCTGGAACTGCGCCATGGCGAACTTCTCGCCGGTGACGGAGACCCGGGTGAGCCCGCTGTCCGGCGCGGGCGCGATCGCGAACCGCTTCCCGTCGCTGGGCCGTTGGGCGCCGATCCGGTCGACGCGGACGTCCAGCGGGACGGCCCGCTGGCGGACGAAGAGGGTGCCGAGCGGGTGCAGCACCAGCTGGTCGGTCTCGGGCAGGTGCCGGAGGGTGACCAGCGGGTTGAAGCCGCCCGAGGGCAGCTGCGTCTGCCAGCCCTCGATCTTCCCGAACTCCCCTGCCAGCAACGGCAGTACAGCCACCGGCGGCAGCGTGGTGTTGTGTTCCTCGCCCCAGCTGATGTCGAAGTCGGCGGAGATCTCGAAGAACAGCAGCGAGATGGAGCCGCGCCCGTGCGCCCGCCACGGCGCGGGGCCTTCGAGGGCGAACCGCAGGTCGATGCCGAACACGCCGACGCCGAAGGCCTTCAGGGTGACGCCGGCGGAGATCTCGATGGTGAACGCGAACGGCGAGAAGCGGAACAGCGCGTCGAAGGAGAGGTGGCCCTCGATGCCGAACCCGCCGAAGCCGAGGCGCAGTTCGGCTGCCGCGCCGAACTGGACGGTGTTGCTGGTGACGGCGAAGTACCCGGAGACCCGGATCAGTTGGCCGGGCCGGTTGAGGATGTCCACCGTGAGCCGCTTGGGCACCGGGAAGGGCAGCGGCGGCGGCTTGAAGGACGGGTGGAATCCGCCGACGGTGAGCACGAAGTCCGGGTTGTCGCCCCAGGCGACGAGCAGGCCCATTCCGCCGTCGATGGTCATGAACAGCACGTGCGAGTCGAAGAGCTCGGCGAAGAACCAGAGCCGCGACTTGTCGACCTCCAGCGCGCCCACGAAGTCCACCTGGAGTGCCAGCAGCGGCAGGTCCTGGCTGGGCAGGAGGCACTGCAGCACGCCGAGGATGGCGATGTCCCCGGGCGGGATCTCGATGACGACGCCGAGCGAGACGCTGACCAGGGTGGGCGTCCCCCAGCCGATCTTCGCCATCGGCCCGATCAGGAACCGGCCCTGCTCGGGCGGGAAGAACCGGGCCAGGTCGGAGAGGATCCGGGGGGCGTTGGCGATGACGTCCTTGGGGAACATCACCGACTGCACGGAGCCGTTCCGCACGCCCTCCGCGAGGGCCTGCAGGTTCATCGACCGGTTCAGTCCGATCAGTCCGCCGACGGCCAACAGCGTGAAGCCGTAGCCGAGTTGGATGCCGGTGGGCCCGAAGTCGGTGGTGATGACGATCAGCAGCGAGAAGCCGTCGCTGCCGTCGGGCATCCGGGTGCTGATCAGGCCGATCGCCTTGAGTTCGACCAGTCCGGAGAACTCCAGGTCGAGCGCGCCCGCGTACTCGCCGCGGTCCGGGTCGAAGGACAGGAACCCGCCGCCCTTGACGGCCCCGGCGTCCACCTGGAGGCCGACGCCCTTGGGCGGCCGGAAGCCGAACGACAGGTCGACCGGGCCGAGGTTGCCGCTGCCGTCGGAGCGGAACGCCAGCTCGGCGTTGATCCCGACCTGCTCCACCACGGCGGTGACCGGCCCGAGTTGGGCGCGGAAGGAGGCGCCGAGGCCGATCGGCAGCCCGTCCGCGGAGGGCGCGGCGGTGATGGTCAGGCCCTGGATCTCCAGCGGGCCGAGTTCCAGGTGCGCGGGGAGCTGGATCTCCAGGTTGGAGGTGCCGCGGAAGTAGAATCCCTGCCGGTAGGAGACGCCGACGGTGAGGTCCGCACCGAGGGTGAAGCCGTCGGCGGGCAGCACGGCGGCGACGAAGCCGTCCGCGCCGTTCGGCGAGAGGACGAACTCCAGCCCCTCCAGGCCGAATTCGGCGAAGAAGTCGACGGCGTCCTTGACCAGCCGCACGCCGCCCGCGCCGGAGATCCGCTGGAGCTGGAGCCGCGTCCCGCCGGCCTCGCCGAACAGGATGCGCGGCTGGTCGGTGGGCCCGAACCGGTCGACCTGGACGTCGATCGAGCCCTTGGCGTGCACCGGCGCGGAGGCGGACTCGAAGCCCAGCACCATGTCGATGCCCTGCCCGGGCCGCACCAGCAGCGCCACGCCGCCCTGAAGGTCGAGGTCGCCGCGGATGGTGACGGCGATGTCCGGGCCGAGCTCGAACCGGAACCCCTGGACGCCGGTGAACGAGGGCAGCAGCGCCAGCCCGGGCAGCGCCCCGTCGGCGGCGGGCAGCGGCAGCAGCCGGACCGCGGCGTGCATCTCGGTCGACGGCTGGACGCGCTGGAACAGCACGGCGGTGAGCGTCCGCGGCCGGGGCCCGAACGGGTCCACCGGCGCGCCCTGGACGGCCGCCGCGGTCGACGGCGCGACCCGCGGCGTGTCGACGTTGGCGCCGAGGCTGTGCAGCAGGTTGTCGAGCTGCGAGAGCAGCGCGGGCTGGTCGAACGCGTCGGTGCCCCACCCGAAGGCGTCCTTCAGCACCTGCGCCGGGTCGGCGAGCGCCCGCGGCAGGTCGCCGAGGTCGAGCGCGAGGTGCACGTACGGCGGCCGGTTCCCGACGGGCGGCGCGTACCCGGCCTTCACCACGCCGAGGCTGCGCAGCACGAAGCCGACGTTCGAGTGGTAGCGCTGCAGGTAGGTGACGATCAGGAAGTCGAGGAGCTGGCCGGGGAACACCGTCAGGAAGCCGTCGGCGCGCAGCGTGTCGGGGATGGCCGAGGCCGGTGCGTCGGCGATCGCCCGGATGCCCGCGATCAGTGCCTGCACGGCGCCGAGGGCCCGCTTGACGTCGTCCGGGGAGAAGGACGTCGTCGCGGAGGCCCCGCCGTCGCCGACCGTGCCGTCGACGTTCAGGCCGCCGTCGCCGAGCAGCGTGTGCAGGCTGTCGTAGAGCGTCTCGACGGCGTTGCGCAGGTCGACGAAGGGCTGCGGGATCGTCGTGACCGTCCAGCCGAGGCGGCGCAGCAGTGCGGTGAACGCGGCGGGGGTGGCCAGTCCGTCGCGCAGCGGCAGCAGGGCCTGGCCGACCTCGGCGAGGATGCGTTCGAAGGTGCCCGGCTCACTCATGCTTCCTTCTCTCCGCCTTGGACTCCGGGTAGAACTTCCGGTCGAGGAGCGCGTGGAAGCTGGGGTCGACCCGGTTGACGATCAGCCAGGCGCAGACGTGGCAGAAGTCCGTCTCCAGGCGCATCTTGCAGCGGCCGCTCGGCCGGTAGTGGCCGCCGGCGAAGGTCGCGGCGCCTTCGAAGATCCCGATGGTGCGGGCGGACTTGCAGGGGGCGCTGAAGTCCGGGATGTCGACGGGGTTGTCCTCGTTCGGGTTGGTGTTGTCGTGGTCGGGGTCCTGGTTGAGCGGACTGCGGTTGTTCTGGAGGAAGGTGAGCACTTCCGGCTCGACCACCAGGAGCGGCTGGTGCTGCTTGTCCTTCAACGGGACGAAGGCGATCGAGCCCTTCACGAACGTCGGGAACGGGGCGCTGCCGGCCCGGGTGAGGATGATCGCGCCCTCGCCCGGCAGCACCTGGCCGACGATCAGCCCTTCCAGGTAGTGGGCGGCGTCGGTGGCCAGCGGGAGCTGTCGGCCGCCGGGCGCGATGCCGAAGCTGCGCAGCCTTACCTCGGAGAAGAGCGTCTTGGCCTGCTGCCACTCCGCCAGGTTCCGGGTGCCGACGGAGAGTTTGATGCCCTGGACGGGGCTGGTCACGTTGGTCGAGTCGGCGAGCAGGACGGCGGCGGTGCTGATCCGGGGCAGTTGGAACCACTTCACCTTGGCCGGGTCGATGTGCCGGTCCGGCGCCGCCGCGACCCGCAGGAAGCCGAGCCGGGAGACGTTGTCCCCGACCAGGTCGCCGGGCTGGTCCTCGTCGGGGCCGCCGTCGCCGCGGAACTCCTCGTACTCGTCGAGCAGGTTGAAGCTGTGGCCGAACTCGTGCGAGACGGTGTGGACGACCTCGTCGAAGTTCGGCTGGATGTCGGGCGGGTCGCGGCGCAGTTCCCGCTTGTCCGTCGCGTTGGCGTAGACGTAGGGCAGTCCGAGCACGGCGTTGACGGTCTGGGCGGTCACCGTCCGGATGTTGAAGTTGGTGCCGCCGTCCATGTCGTCGTTGGCGATCAGCGCGATCAGGCCCCGGCTGGGCTGGAACTGCTGGTCGTCGGGCTGCCACACGGTGCCGACGGCCGCCGTCGAGCCGGTGATCTTCAGGCTGCGGACGTAGCGCAGCAGGGTGTTGGCCGGGTTGAGCTCGCTCGGGTTCATGTACAGCTCGGGCGGGTGCCGGCGCGGGTCGAGGGTGAGGTTGCGGGAGGACCTGGTCCGGTAGAACTCGTACACCCGGGCGACGAAGGCCTTGACCACCGGGTCGCCGACGGCGTCGGCAGCGTCGGGCTTGGCCGCCGGGCCGGTGCCCGAGAACCGGTCGGCGGGGCGGCCGCCGAGGCGGAGGCCGAAGAAGGTGTCGCGGGCGTGCAGGATGCCGACCGACTGGTGCTGCTTCCAGGCGTTGATCAGGTCGTCGTCGATCTTCGCCGGGTCGATGTCGAGGTCCTGGGCCTGCCAGGTGGCCACCAGGCCGGTCCGCCCGTCGCCGCGCATCGGCAGTCCGACCCGGCGGACCAGCTCCTCCAAGGTGTACCGCGGGCCGCCGCCGATCGAGTTGGTCGGGATCGGGAAGCCGGTGCCCTTCGCCTGGCCCGCCTCGATCCGTTCCGTCCCGGCCGCGACCCGGTATCCGCAGGTGAGGGTGTGCTGCTGGGAGGCGGTGAAGGACTTGAAGGCGTTGAAGCTGCCGCGCAGCATGCCGTAGGGCTCGTGCGCGGGTTTCTCGAACAGCTCGTGGATGGCCCGGGAGACGATCTCGTCGAACCTGGCGCGGTCCTGGTCGCGGAAGCCCTCGGCGAGGAACAGCACGTTGTGCCGGTCGGTGAGGGCCGCCGGGTCGCCGCCGCCCATCTCCCAGCTCAGCGCGTGGTCGGCGGCGTAGTCGACCACCCACACGTTCAGCAGTTGCGCGCCGCCCAGGCCGGGGAACAGCCCGGAGAGCACCCACGGCGTGCCGGGCTGGGTGGGCAGTACGCCCCGCAGCCGGCCGGTGGGCGACACGGCGAGCTGCCGGGCGTCGGCCGGCACCAGCTGGACGTACCCGTGGCCGGTGATGTCGCCGATCAGGTCCGTCCCGGTGCCGGCGTCGTCGCTGAACTTGGCGTACAGCGACGGCTGGGCGTGCGCGACGGCGGTGTCGAGCGCGGTGGTGATCGAGTCGTTGCCGAACCACCAGCCGACCACCGAGCGGTGCACCTGGAGCCTGCCGACCATGTACTGGTTCCCGGTGTGCGCCTGGAAGAGGAAGACGCCGGGGGTGGTGGCCGTGATCCGCCCGGTGGCGCTGTCGTAGGTCGGCAGCCCTTCGAAGCGGTGGCCCTTGCCGTTGAACGGGGCGAAGAACTCGAACGAGCACTGCGCGGGCGGCACCGGGGTGAGGGTGAACCCGTTCGTCGCGGGCACCGCTTCCTCGCGGGCGGCGAGCGTGACGGTGAGCGGCGGCGTGCCGGTGAGCGCGACGTGCAGGTCGCAGTGCGGGAGGAGCAGCAGGTCGGGGCTGGCGACGGCCATCGGAGGCCTCCTGTCGGATGCTCCGCCACCATACTGAGCAGGACCGGCCATTTCGTCGGAAACGCCACGTCAATGCCACGAACGGGTCATTCCGCCCGGGCGACCATCGGATGATCTGCCGCACACGGGAGTTGATGCGTTCTCACCAGAGCGCCCGCAGGCCGCGCGGGCTGCGGGTGGTGCCGCCGAGCCGCCATTCGACGGGGGCGCCCGGGTCGGCGAGGCGCAGCCCGGGCAGCCGGCCGGCCAGGTGCTGGAGGGCGGTGCGGAGCTGGGTGCGGGCCAGCCAGGTGCCCAGGCAGTAGTGCGGTCCGGCGCCGAAGGCCAGGGTGGGGGCGGGCAGCGGGGCGAGCGGGTCGCCGGACAGGCCGTCGGGGAAGACCGCCGGGTCCCGGTTGGCGCTGCCGAGGCAGATCGCGACCGTCTCGCCGGCGGGGACGCGCAGCTCGCCGATCTCGGCGTCCTTGGCGGCCTGCCGGGTGGTGAACTCGTCGTCGCCGAGCTGGATGTGGTGCAGCAGCCACTCGGTCGCGTGCTCCGCCTGCCCGTCCCCGGCGAGCCGGGGCCAGAGTTCGGGCCGCTCGCCGAGCAGGTACAGCAGGGAGTTGGCCAGGACGGCGGCCACGCTGTCGCTGCCGCTGGCGGCCAACCCGCCGACCAGGAAGGTCAGTTGCTCCTGCGGGATGCCTCCTTCCCGGTCGGCGGCCTGCACCAGCCGGCTCACCACGTCCTCGCCCGGTCGGCTGCGGCGCTCGGCCAGCAGCCCGGCCGCGAACTCCGTGAACTCCCGCTGGTCGGCCGCGACGTGGCCGTCCTTCTCGGCGCCGTCGGCGGTCAGGCAGGCCGCCCACCGCCGCATCTGCCCGTACTCCAGGCCGTCCAGGCCCATCAGGCGCTCCGCGACGGCGAACGGCAGGACGGCGGTGAAGTCGGCGACCAGGTCGGCCGGCGGCCCGGCCTCGGCGAGGTCGTCCAGCAGCCGCCCGACCACCGTCTCCACCCAGGGCCGCCACTGCGCGACCGCCCGGGGCGTGAACGCGCCCTGCACGGTGCGCCGCAGCCGCTGGTGGCCGGCGCCGTTCTGGTTGTAGAGCGAGGACGGGTCGGTGGACACGTTGAGCGCGGCGCCCTCCTTCTGCTCGCCGTCCTCGGCGCGCACGAACCGCGGGTCGGTGAGCACCTGGCGCACGTCGTGGTAGCCGGTCACCAGCCAGGCGGAGGTGCCGTCCCGCAGGACGCCCCGGCGCGGCGGCGCGGCTTCGGGGAGGGCCAGGGCGTGCAGCGGCGGGAGCTGGGCGATCGGGGCGGTCATGGCACCTCCACGGCGGCGGTGCGCGCCGGCGGTCGGAGAAGGGCAGGGAAGTGCCGGTTACGCTACCTGACTGACCATCAGATTTCTTTCAGCCGCGCCATGTCGGTTCCGTGGCGAGTGCGCGCCGTCCGGTTAGCATCGACTCCCGTTCAGTTCGGTGACGATTCATCCGGAGGGCCGTGCAGTGAGCCCGGAAAAATCTGTCGGTCCGATGGTCGGACTATTACCTTTTCTGCGGCATTCCGCCTATCCGGTGCTGCTCCTCTCCGTACCCGCGGCGGCCGCGGCGACCCTCCACGAACACTGGGACATCGGCCGCGTTCTCGTCCTCCACCAGATCGGTGTCATCGGCTACCTCTGGGCCCTCGAACGCCTCATCCCCCACCGGCGCGAATGGCACCCCGGCGGGCGTGAACTCCGCTGCTACGGCATCTACTTCGCCCTGACGATGGTGGGCGGCGCGATCGGCCAGCTGCTGGTGGCGACCCTGGTCGCCCGACTGGCGCCGCCGCACCCGACGCTCTCCCTGCGCACCGAGATCCCGCTGGCCCTGCTCACCGGTTCGCTGGCGAAGTACCTCTTTCACCGCTGGTCCCACCACCAGCCGTGGCTGTGGCGGCTGCACGGCGTCCACCACGGCCTGGACAAGGTGAACGTCACCAACAACGGGGTCAATCACCTGCTCGACGTGCTGCTGGGACAGGCCGTCGTCCAACTGGCACTGGCCTGGCTCGGCTTCTCCCGGGAATCGGTATTCTGCGCCACCCTGTTCGTCGTCGCACAGGGATATTTCGTGCACGCCAACATCGACGTCCGAATCGGCCGGCTGAACCACCTTCTCGGCAGCCCGGAACAGCATCGGCTGCACCACAGCACCGACCTCGCCGAATCCGGCCACTACGGCGCGGACCTCGCGATCTGGGACCACCTCTTCGGCAGCTTCACCTGGCGCCCCGGGAAGGTCCCGGCGGCGGTCGGGCTGAGCGACCCCGACAGCTTCCCGCCCACCACCAGCGTGCTCGCCAGCCTGCTGCACCCCTGGCGTCCCGCTGCCGACGCCACCACCGGATCCTCCAGCTGACCCGGTCCTTGCCCACCGCCCACCCCGTCCCGGCCCCGGGGCGCCACGACACACGGATCGGACAATGACGGACTCGCCACACGACACCCAGGACCGGATCGCGATCATCGGCATCGGCTGCCGGTTTCCCGGCGGCGTCCGCGACCACCGGAGCTTCTGGCGCAACCTGATCGAGGGCCGCGACTGCATCGTGCCGACCCCGACCGACCGCTACGACACCACCACCCTCGGCAGCCGGGACCGCGCGAAACCGGGTCGCCTGATCGGCGGACGCGGCGGATACATCGACGGCATCGACGAGTTCGACCCGGAGTTCTTCGGCATCAGCCCGCGCGAGGCCGAGCACATGGACCCGCAGCAGCGCAAACTGCTGGAGGTCGCCTGGGAGGCGCTGGAGGACGGCGGCCAGCTGCCCAGCCGGCTCGCCGGACGCGAAGTCGGCGTCTACGTCGGCGCGTTCACCCTGGACTACAAGATCCTCCAGTTCGCCGACCTGACGTTCGACACCATCGCCGCGCACACCGCGACCGGCACCATGATGACGATGGTGTCGAACCGCATCTCGCACTGCTTCGACTTCCGCGGCCCCAGCGTCTCGATCGACACCGCCTGCAGCTCGTCCCTGGTCGCACTGCACCTGGCCCGCCAGAGCCTGCTCCGCGGCGAGACCGAACTCGCCCTGGCCGGCGGCACCTTGCTGCACCTGGCGCCGCAGTACACGATCGCCGAGACCAAGGGCGGCTTCCTGTCCGCCGAGGGCCGCTCGCGCGCCTTCGACGCCACCGCCGACGGCTACGTCCGCGCCGAGGGCGTCGGCGTGGTGGCCCTCAAGCGCCTCTCCGACGCGCTGCGCGACGGCGACCCGATCCACGCGGTGGTGCTCGGCTCCGGCGTCAACCAGGACGGCCGCACCGACGGCATCACCGTGCCCAACCCGGACGCCCAGGTCACCCTGGTCCGCCGGGTCTGCTCGGAGGCGGGCATCGCGCCGGGCAGCCTGCAGTACGTGGAGGCGCACGGCACCTCCACCCCGGTCGGCGACCCGATCGAGGCGAAGGCGCTGGGCCGGGTCCTCGCCGACGGCCGGCAGCCGGGCGACCGCTGCTACGTCGGCTCGGTCAAGACCAACATCGGGCACACCGAGGCCGCCGCCGGCATCGCCGGGCTGATCAAGACGGTGCTCGCGCTCAAGCACCGCCGGATCCCGCCGCACATCAACCTGGAGCGGCCCACCGACGCCGTCGACTGGGCCGCGCTGCCGTTCGAGGTCCCGACCCGCGCGGTGGACTGGCCCGCGCACACCGGCCCGGCCCGCGCGGGCGTCAACTCCTTCGGCTTCGGCGGCACCAACGCCCACGTGCTGCTGGAGGAGGCCCCGGTCCGCCCGGCCGCCGCCCCGCCCGCGCGGGTGCCCGCCTGCACCGTCCTGCCGCTCAGCACCCGCGACCCGGCCGGGCTGCCCGAACTCGCCGCCGGCGTCCGGCAGGAGCTCGCCGCCGCCGACGGCCCGTCGCCGGCCGACCTCGGCCACACCCTGGCGCACCGCCGCGAGCACCACGAGCACCGGCTGTCCGTGGTCTACCGGCCGGACTCGCCCGAGTCGCTGGACGAGGCGCTCGCCGCCCACGCGAAGGGCGAGCCGCACCCCCGGGTGCTGACCGGCCGCCGCCAGGACCGCGCCCAGCGCCGTCTGGTGTGGGTGTTCACCGGCATGGGCCCGCAGTGGTGGGGCATGGGCCGCGGCCTGCTGGAGACCGAGCCGGTCTACCGCGCGGCCGTGGAGCGCTGCGACGCCGAGATCCGCCGCCAGGCCGGCTGGTCGTTGCTGGAGGAGATGGGCCGCCCCGAGGCCGAGTCGCGGATGGCCGAGACCTGGCTCGCGCAGCCCGCCAACTTCGCCGTGCAGATCGGCCTGGCCGCCCTGTGGCGCAGCTACGGGGTGCGCCCCGACGCCGTCGTCGGGCACTCCACCGGCGAGGCCGCCGCCTTCCACGAGGCCGGGGTGCACGACCTCGCCGACGCGGTCACCGTGATGCTGCACCGCAGCCGCCTCCAGCACCGGCTGGCCGGCACCGGCGCGATGCTCGCCGTCGGCCTGACCGAGGTGGAGGCCGCCCGCCGGATCCGCCCCTGGCAGGACCGGGTGTCGGTGGCCGCCGTCAACAGCCCGTCCTCCGTGACGCTCTCCGGAGACCGCGACGTCCTCGGGCAGCTCGCCGCCGAACTCGAACGCGAGCAGGTCTTCGCCCGCTTCCTGCCCGTCCAGGTGCCGTACCACAGCGTGCGGATGGACCCGATCCGGGACGAACTGCTGGACGCGCTGGCCGACTTGAAGCCGCGCCCGGCCGACGTCCCGCTGTACCTGACGGCCCGCGGGGGCCGCGCGCACGGCACCGAGCTGGACGCCGACTACTGGTGGCGCAACGTCCGCGAGGCGGTGCGGTTCCGCGACGCCGTGGACCTGCTGGTCGACGACGGCCACCAGCTGTTCCTGGAGATCGGCCCGCACCCCGTCCTCGGCCACGCGATCCGCGAGTGCCTGGACGCCCGGGACATCGCGGGCTGGACGGTGCCGTCGATCCGCCGCGAGGAGGACGAGCCCGAGCGCATCGCCCGGTCGCTGGCCGAACTGCACAACCTGGGCGTCGAGTTGGACTGGCTCACGCTGCAGCCGGGCGGCGACCCGGTGCCGCTGCCGGGCTACCCGTTCAAGCGCGACCGGTACTGGGTGGAGCCCGCGCCGGTGCAGCAGGTCCGGCTCGGGCGGCTCGACCACCCGCTGCTGGGCCGCCGCACCGCGAACGTCCGGCCCACCTGGGAGGTCCAGCTCGACCTGGAGCGGCTGCCCTACCTGGCCGACCACCGGATCGAGGACGCCGCGGTGTTCCCGGCGGCGGGCTACCTGGAGATGGCCGTGCAGGCGGTGCGGGCGCAGACCGGCGCCGACCGGGCGGTGCTGGCCGACATCGAACTGGCCAAGGCGCTGTTCCTCTCCGAGTCGCAGCCGCCGACCGTCCAACTGGGCTTCGACTCCGACGGCGTGACGTTCTCGATCGCCTCCGTCGGCGCCGAGCGCACCGTCCACGCGACCGGCGTGGTCCGCACCGACCAGCGCCGCGGCTCCGGCCCCGCGCCCGACCTGGAGGCGGTCCGGACCCGCTCCCGGCGGCGGCTCGCGGGGGCCGACTGCTACCGGGAGCTCGCCGAGCTCGGCTACGGGTACGGCCCGGCGTTCCAGCGCATCGAGGAGGTCTGGATCGGGCCCGGGGAGGCGCTGGCGCGGATCAGCCCGGCCGACGACCCGCGCCCGGTGGACGCGGACGCCGCGCACGTCCACCCGACCCTGCTGGACGCCTGCTTCCAGGCCCTGCTGACGCCCCAGCTCCTCGACCGGGAGGAGCAGTCCCGCGGCATCCGGCTGCCGCTGTCGATCGCCGAGGTCAGCCTCGACCGGATCGCCGACCGGCCGTTCTGGGTGCACGCGACCGTCACCGCCGAGGACGGCGACGAGCTGATCGGCGACCTCGCCCTGCACGCCGACGACGGCGCCCTGCTGGGCCGCGTCACCGGCTTCCGGGCGGCCGGCGTCGAGGGCGCCGCGGCCTCCGTGGGCCTGGCCGCCATCGACGGCTGGCTGGCCGAACCCACCTGGATCGACCGGGAGTTGGAGACTGCCGAGGCTCCCGCGCCGGAGCGGCTGGTGGTGCTCGCCGACGCGGGCGGCCTCGCCGAGGAGCTCGCCGCGCAGGTCCGCGGGCGCGGCGGCCGCTGCCACCTGGTCCGCCCGGGCACCGAGTACCGGTACGGCGAGGACGCCTCGACCGTCCGCCCCGGCGAGGCCGCCGACCTGCGCAAGCTGTTCGACGAACTCGACGACGGCTTCGCCACCGTCCTGCACCTGTGGAACCTGGACCTGCCGGCCCTGGACGCCGCCGACCGCGAGCAGTTGGAGCAGTGCGGCACCCGCGGCGGCTGGTCGCTGATCACCCTCGCCCAGGTGCTGCCCGCCGCCCGGCCGAACGGCCGGCTGCACATCGTCACCCGCGGCGCCCAGGCCGTCGTCGCGGGCGACCCGGTGGAGCCGCTGGGCGCGCCCGCCTGGGGCATCGGCCGGGTCCTGTGGCAGCAGGAACTCGTCGCCCAGCGCGGCAAGTTGATCGACCTGGGGCCGGTGCCCGAGCACCGCGAGGAGGCCGCCGCGCTGCTGCGGGAGCTGGCGGTCGCCGACGTGGAGGAGGTCGCGCTCCGCGGCGCGCTGCGCCGCACCTGCGTGCTGCGCCGGCCCGCCGACCTGACCAGGCCGCTGCCGCTGCGGCTGCGCGCCGACGGCAGCTACCTGGTGACGGGCGCGTTCGGCGCCCTCGGCCGGCTGCTGTGCCGCACGCTGGTCAAGCGGGGCGCGCGCCGGCTGATCCTGGTCGGCCGCACCGCGCTGCCCGCCCGCGAGCAGTGGGCCGAGGTCGACCCCGGCTCCCCGGCGGGCCGCCGGGTGGCGTTCCTGCGCGAGTTGGAGGCGCTGGGCGCGCACCCCGTCCCGGTGCCGCTGGACATCACCGACGAGGCCGCCCTCGGCGGCTGGCTGGCCGACCACCGGCGTCGCCAACTCCCGCCCGTGCGAGGCGTGTTCCACCTCGCCGGGCAGGTCAGGGACGCGCTGGTGCCGGAGCTGGAACGGGAGGTGTTCGACGCGGCGTGGGAGCCGAAGGTGCTCGGCGCGCACATCCTGCACCGGCAGCTGCGCGAGGAGCCGCTCGACCACTTCGTGCTGTTCGCGTCCATCGCCTCGCTGCTGACCACCGCCGGGCAGACCAACTACGCGGCGGGCAACGCCTTCCTGGACGCGCTGGCGCACCACCGCCGGGCGCTCGGGCTGCCCGCGCTCAGCATCGACTGGGGTCCCTGGGCGACCGGCATGATCGAGGAGCTCGGGCTGGTGGGCCACTACCGCGAGGCCCGCGGCATGAGTTCGCTGCCGCCGGCGGCGGGCATGGCCGTGCTGGAGCGGGTGATCGGCCAGGACCGCGCGCAGCTGCTGGTCGCCACCGTCGTCGACTGGCCGGTGTTCCAGGCGTGGTACGCCTCGCCGCCGGCGTTGGTGGCCGAGCTGGCGGCGGCCGCCGAGACGCCGCAGACCGCGCCGACGGGCGGTTTCGCGGCCGCGTTCCGGGCCGCCGCCCCGGAGGCGCGCCGGCCGCTGGTGGCCGAGCGTTTCACCGAGCTGGTGGCGCACGTGCTGCGGGCCAAGCCGGAACGGATCGACCCGGCTGCGGGCCTGAACAGCCTCGGTCTGGACTCGCTGCTGGCGATGGAGCTGCGCGCCCGCGTCCACGCCGAACTGGGCGTCGCGCTGCCGGTGGTGACGCTGCTGAGCGGCGATCCGCTGGACGAGCTGATCGGGCGGGTGCACACCGGGCTGCTGGAGTCGGCGGCCGACGGGCCGGTGCCGGAGGCCGAGGTGGAGGCGCACACCGACGAGGACCGCTACCCGCTGACGCACAACCAGAAGGCGCTGTGGTTCCTCAAGCACCTCAACCCGGACGCCTTCGCGTACAACATCGGCGGCGCCGTCGAGATCCGCACCGAGCTCGACCCGGAGCTGATGTTCGACGCCTTCCGGGTGCTGCTGGAGCGCCACCCCTGCCTGCGGGCCAACTTCGTACTGGAGGACGGACAGGCCGTCCAGATCGTCTCGCCCGACGCGCGCCCGGACACCGGCTGGTTCGACGTCCAGGACCGCCCGTGGGACGAGATCCACGACATGATCGTCCAGGAGTACCGCAAGCCGTACGACCTGGAGCGGGACCCGCTGGTGCGGCTGCGGCTGTTCAAGCGCGGGCCGGACCGCTGGGTCATCATGAAGGCGGTGCACCACATCGTCTCCGACGCGATCTCCACCTTCACCTTCATCGACGAGCTGTTCACCCTGTACGAGGGCCGGCGGCGCGGCCGCCCGGTGGAGCTTCCGCCGGTGCCCTCCCGCTACCTCGACTTCCTCAACTGGCAGAACCGGCTGCTCGCCGGGCCGGACGCGGGCCGGATGCTGGAGTACTGGCGCGCCCACCTGCCGGCCGAGACGCCGGTGCTGGGCCTGCCCACCGACAAGCCCCGCCCGTCCGTGCAGACCCACAACGGGGCGTCCGAGTTCTTCCGGCTGGACGAGGAACTCAGCTCCCGCGTGCAGGAGTTGGCGCGCGAGCACGACGTCACGCCGTTCATGGTGCTGCTCAGCGCGTACTACCTGCTGCTGCACCGCTACTCCGGGCAGGACGACATCATCGTCGGCAGCCCCGTCACCGGCCGCACCCGCGAGGAGTTCGGCTCGGTGTACGGCTACTTCGTCAACCCGCTGCCGCTGCACGTCGGGCTGGCCGACAGGCCGACGGTGGCCGGCCTGCTGGCGCGGGTCCGCGACACCGTGCTGGGCGGCCTGGACAACCAGGAGTACCCGTTCGTGCTGCTGGTCGAGCAACTCGGACTGCAGCGCGACCCGAGCCGCTCGGCGGTCTTCCAGGCGATGTTCATCCTGCTCACCCACAAGGTCGCCACCGACAAGTACGGCTACCACCTGGACTACATCGAACTCCCGGAAGAGGAGGGGCAGTTCGACATCACACTGTCCAGTTACCAGGACCGTGCGGACAACTGCTACCACTGCGTCTTCAAGTACAACACCGACCTGTTCGAGCCCGCGACGATGAAGCGGATGGCCGGGCACTACCGCAACCTGCTGGACGCCCTCACCCGCGCCCCCGGCGAGCAGCCCGCCGACCGGCTGCCGCTGCTCGACGCCGAGGAGCAGCGCCGGCTGCTGGAGCAGTGGAGCGGCGCGGGCCGCACCGAGCCCGCCGAGGCGCCGGTGCACGAGCTGATCGCCCGGGTCGCCGCCGAGCGGCCCGAGGACGTCGCCGTGACCCTGCCCGCCCCCGACGGCACCGCCCGCCGGCTGAGCTACGGCGAGCTCGACCGCCGCAGCCGCCGGGCCGCCGGGCAGCTGCGCGAACTCGGCGTCGGGCCGGGCTCGGTGGTGGCGCTCTGCCTCGACAAGTCGCCCGAGCTGATCGTCGCCCTGCTGGCGGTGCTCCGCGCCGGCGGCGCCTACCTGCCGCTGGACCCGGAGCACCCGGTCGACCGGCTCGCCTTCCTGACGTCCAACGCCGACGCGGCGCTGCTGCTCACCGACCGCCCCCGCCCCGACCTGGCCGGGCTCGCCCCCCGGGTGCTGACCGTCGACGAACTCGACCGCTCCCCCGGGAGACCGGACCCCGGGGTTGCCGTCGGCCTGGACGCGGCCGCGTACGTCATCCACACTTCCGGCTCCACCGGCCGCCCCAAGGCCGTCCGCGTCACCCACCGCAACCTGGCTTCGGTGTACGCCGGTTGGCGTTCCGAGTACCGCCTGGACAGCGAGGTCCGGGTGCACCTGCAGATGGCCGCCCAGTCCTTCGACGTCTTCACCGGCGACGTGGTGCGCGCCCTGTGCTCCGGCGGCAACCTGGTGCTGGTCGACCGCGACCTGCTGTTCGACACCGCCCGGCTCCACCGGACGATGGTGCAGGAGCGCGTCGACTGCGCCGAGTTCGTCCCGGCGGTCGCCCGCGGCCTGCTCGCGCACTGCGAACGCGAGGGCCACCGGCTGGAGTTCATGCGCCTGCTGATCGTCGGCTCGGACGCCTGGAAGGTCGAGGAGCACCGCCGCCTGCACGCGCTGTGCGGCCCCGGCACCCGGCTGGTCAACTCCTACGGGCTGACCGAGGCGACCATCGACAGCGCCTGGTTCGAGGGCCCGGCCGACGGCGTGGAGCCCGGCCGGATGGTGCCGATCGGGCGGCCCTTCCCGAACAGCGCGCTGTACGTGCTGGACCCGCACGGCGAGCCCGTGCCGCCCGGCGTGGCCGGCGAGCTGTGGGTCGGCGGCGCCGGGGTGGCCGACTGCTACGTCGGCGACCCGGAGCAGACCGCCGAGCGCTTCACCCACCGCACCCTCGGCGGCCGGGAGGTCCGCCTGTACCGCACCGGCGACCTGGCCCACTGGGCGGCCGACGGCACGGTGCGGCTGCTCGGCCGGGCCGACAACCAGGTCAAGGTGCGCGGCCACCGCATCGAGCCCGGCGAGATCGAGACCCAGCTCGCCGCGCTGCCCGGCGTCGCCCAGTGCGCGGTGACGGTCCGCCAGGTCGACGACGGCGGCGGCGTGCTGTGCGCCTACTACGTCCCCGAGCGGGGCGCCGAGCTCGACCCGCGCGCGCTGCGCCGGCACCTCGCCGACCGGCTGCCCGCGTACATGACGCCCTCGCACCTCACCGAACTGCCCGCGCTGCCGCTGACCCCGAACGGCAAGGTGGACACCGCCGCGTTGCCCTCGCCCCGGTTCGACCCGGGCGACGGCGAACCCGAACCGCCGACGACGCTGTTCGAGCTGCGGATGGCCGAGCACTGGAAGTCGCTGCTCGGGGTGGAGGCGGTCGGCCTGCAGCACGACTTCTTCGAGGCGGGCGGCAGCTCGATCAAGCTGATCGAGCTGATCCACCACCTGCGGGCCGAGTTCAACGTCTCCATCCCGGTCAGCCTGCTGTTCGAGTCCACCACGCTGCGCGGCATGGCCCGGACGCTGGAGCACGTCATCACCGGCCGGATCGCCGGCGCCCAGCCGTACCTGAGCTTCAACGCCGAGGACGGCGCGGGCGGGGCGGTGTTCTGCTTCCCGCCGGCCGGCGGGCACGGCCTGGTGTACCGGCAGATCGCGGCGCACCTGCCGGAGTACCGGTTCGTCGCGTTCAACTACCTGACCGGGGACGACAAGGTGGCGCGCTACGCCGACCTGATCGAGTCGTTCCCGGAGCAGGGCCCGTACACCCTGCTCGGCTACTCGCTCGGCGGCAACCTCGCCTTCGAGGTGGCCAAGGAGCTGGAGCGCCGCTCGCACCAGGTGCCGCACGTGCTGATCGTGGACTCCTACCGGATCGCCGAGGCGTTCGACCTCCGGCCCGAGCACCTCGACGCCTTCGAGCGGGAGCTGCGCGAGCACCTGCTGCGGCACACCGGGTCAGACCTGGTCGCCGAGGAGACCCTCAGCCAGGCCCGGGAGTACCTGCACTTCTGCAGCCGCACCCCGAACCTCGGCTCCGTCCGCGGCCTGATCTCGGTGATCTCCGACCAGGAGAAGGAACCGTTCTACGCGGTCGGCAACCAGGGCACCTGGCACGGCAGTTCGACCACCCGGACGACGGTGTTCCGCGGCTTCGGCAGTCACGCCGAGATGCTCGACCAGGACTTCGCCGCCCGCAACGCCGAGCTGACCCGCGGCATCCTGACGGGAGGTGCGACCGGTGCCGCACAGTGAGGACGGACCCCGGGTCATCGTCATCGGGGCCGGGCTCGGCGGGCTCGCCACCGGCTGCTACGGCCAGATGAGCGGGATGCGGACCAGGATCTTCGAGAAGCACGTCCTGCCGGGCGGCTGCTGCACCGCCTGGTCCCGCCAGGGCTACCTGTTCGACTACTGCATCGACTGGCTGATCGGCACCGCCCCCGGCAACGACGCCAACCGGATCTGGCGCGAACTCGGCGCCCTGGACGGCAAGACCATCACCAACTTCGAGCTGTTCAACCGGGTCGTCGACCGGCACGGCCGGGAGGTGAGCTTCTACAACGACCCCGACCGGCTGGAGCGCCACCTGCTGGAGCTCTCGCCCGCCGACGCCGCGCCGATCCGCGCGTTCTGCCGGGACCTGCGGCGCTTCGCCACGCTCGACCTGCACCCGTTCCTCAAGCCGTCCGCGCTGAAGACGCCCCGGGAGAAGCTCGCCACGGCGCGGGCGCTGCTGCCCTCGTTCCGGCTGCTGTGGCGGACGGCCGCGACCCCGCTCAACACCTTCGCCGACCGCTTCCAGGACCCGCTGCTGCGCCAGGCGTTCCGCAACATCCTCTTCCAGGACCCGGACGGCTTCCCGCTGCTGCCCTACCTGTACAGCATGGCCGCCGCCCGCAACCTCAACGCCGGTTTCCCGCAAGGGGGTTCGCTCGGCCTGGCGCGTTCGATCGAGCACCGCTACACCTCGCTGGGCGGCCGGATCGACTACCGCGCCCGGGTCGAACGGGTGCTGGTCGAGGACGGCCGCGCGATCGGCGTGGAGCTCAAGAACGGCGAGCGGCACTACGCCGACCACGTGGTCTCCGCCGCCGACGGCCGGACCACCATCTACCGCCTGCTGGAAGGGCGTTACACCGGCCCGCGGATCGACCGGCTCTACCAGGAGGTGCTGCACCAGCCGGGCACGCTGTTCCCCGCGGTGGTCTCGGTCTTCCTCGGCATCGACGGCGAACTCGACGCCGACGACCCGCACTGCACCACGTACCTGCTGCCCGACGAGCAGGCCGCCGAGCTGCCCGGCGTGCTCCAGGGCAGCCTGGTGGTGCAGCAGCGCTCGCGCTACTCGGACGGCTTCGCCCCGCCCGGCAAGTCGGTGATCCACTGCACGTACTTCAGCGACTACGACTACTGGAAGGCGCTGCGCGGCCGGGACCGCAAGGAGTACCGGGCGCACAAGCAGCGCGCCGCGGACGTCGTCCGGGCCTTCCTGGAGCGGCGCCACCCGGGCCTCGGCGCGCGGATCGACCTGATCGAGGTCGCCACCCCGGCCACCATGGAGCGCTACACCGGCAACAGCTACGGCAGCATCCTGGCCTGGAAGGCGTTCTCCGGCGCCGACGACCTGGTCACCAAGCTGATCAACCGGGACCGGATGCGGCTGCCCGGACTGAGCGGCTTCTCGATGGCCGGCCACTGGGCGAGCCTCGGCGGCCTGATCCGCGCGGCCTCCAGCGGACGGTTCGCCGTCCAGTACCTGTGCGAGGAACTGGGCCTGGAGTTCCGGGCCTGGGAGAGCGAGGACCAGGACCCGTGGCACCCCGGCAAGCTCGGACATCTGCCCCAACTCGCCCGCTGGAGCACGTCGGCATGACGGAACGCAGAGAGACCATGATCGTCATCGGCGCGGGCCTGGGCGGACTGTCCACCGGCTGCTACGCGCAGATGAACGGCTACCGCAGCACGATCGTCGAGATGCACGAGATCCCGGGCGGCTGCTGCACCGGCTGGGACCGCGGCGACTTCACCTTCGACTGCTGCATCAGCTGGCTGCTCGGCTGCGGGCCGGGCAACGAGATGCACCAGATCTGGCTCGAACTCGGCGCGCTGCAGGGCAAGCAGATGCGCCACTTCGACGTCTTCAACATCGTCCGCACCGCCCACGGCGAGGTGTACTTCTACTCCGACCCGGACCGGCTGGAGGCACACCTGCTCGGCATCTCCCCCGAGGACGCCCGGACGATCCGCCAGTTCTGCGCCGGCCTGCGCAAGTTCCGTGCGTGCCTGGCGAGTTACCCCTTCCTCAAGCCGGTCGGGCTGATGGGCACGGTGGAGCGGTGGCGGATGCTGGCCGGCTTCCTGCCGTACTTCAACGTGATCCGCCGCTCCATCGGCACCCTGATGACGGACTACTCGGCGAAGTTCCGCCACCCGCTGCTGAAGGAGGCGTTCAACTACATCCTGTACGAGCGCCACCCGGCCTTCCCGGTGCTGCCGTTCTACTTCCAACTCGCCTGCCACGCCGACCTTTCCGCGGGCGTCCCCGAGGGCGGCTCGCTCGGTCTGGCCCACTCGATCGAGCAGCGCTACCGGCGGCTCGGCGGCGAGGTGCACTACAACGCCAAGGTGACGGAGGTGATCGTCGAGGAGGACCGGGCGGTCGGCGTGCGGCTCAGCGACGGGCGCGAGCTGCGCGCCGACATCGTGGTCTCGGCCGCCGACGGGCACACCACCTTGATGGACTTCCTCAAGGGGCGCTATCTCGGCGACACCTACCGGGAGTTGTACACCAGCACCATCAAGCAGCCCGGCATGGTCTTCCCCGGCTACGTCACCGTCTTCCTCGGCCTGCGCCGCCCCTTCCCCGCGGGCGAGCCCTGCACCACCTACCTGCTGGACGAGGAACGGGCCGCCGCGCTGACCGGCATCCGCCACCCCAGCATCAACGTGCAGTTCCGCAGCCGGCACTACCCCGAACTCTCGCCCGCCGACTCGACGGTGATCTACGCCAGCTACTTCTGCGACATCGCCCCCTGGCGGGCCCTGAGCACCGGCCCGGAGCAGCAGAGCCGGATGCGCCGCGGCGAGGAGCTGCACACCCTGCCCACCGGGCGCGGGCGCGCCTACCAGACCGCCAAGCGCCAGGCTCGGGACACCATCGTGGACTTCCTCGACCAGCGCTACCCGGGCCTGAAGGCGGCCGTGGCGGTCAAGGACGTCTCCACCCCGCTCACCCAGGTCCGCTACACCGGCAACTACGACGGCACGGTGCTCGGCTGGCAGCCGTTCGTGACCAGCGGCGAGACGTTGGAGGAGGAGATGAAGCGCAACGGCCCGACCCTGCCGGGCCTGCGGAACTTCTACCTGTCCGGGGTGTGGGCGACCACCGGCGGCCTGATCCGGGCCGCCGCGGCCGGCCGCCACGTCATGCAGTTCATCTGCCGGGACGACGCGCGGGAGTTCCGGGCCGAGATCGACCGCAACGCGCCACCGCCCACCCATCTCGTCGTTCCCGTAGGCCGTTGAGGAGAGCAGCACTGTGCAGATCGCCAAGTGGGTCGTCCAGGAACACCTCGACGGAGTGCCCGACGTCGACCGGGTGTACCGGAAGGTGGTCGAGGAGGTCGAAGTCTCCCTCGGGGACGAGGAGATGCTGTTCCGCACCCGCTACCTCTCGCTCGACCCGTACCTCCAGGGCATCACCCTCGACACCCCGCTCGGCGACCTGATGGGCGGCGACGCCGTCATGGAGGTGCTGGCGGCCGGGCCGCGCGCCCGGTTCGCGGTCGGCGACCTGGTGCAGGGCTACGGCGGGTGGTGCACCCACCTGATCGGCACCGGGGAGGCCCGGCCGTGGCAGACCGGGACCTTCCCGATGATCTTCCCGGAGTACCGGCGGCTCGACCCCGCGCACTACGACGAGGCGCTGCCGGTGAGCACCGCGCTGGGCATCCTCGGCAGCCCGGGCATGACCGCCTGGGGCACGCTGACCAAGTTCATGACCGTCCGCCCCGGCCACACCGTGCTGATCAGCGGCGCGACCGGCGCGGTCGGCTCGCTGTTCGGGCAGCTCGCGGTGCGGGCCGGGGCCCGCGTCCTCGGCACCACCAGCTCCGAGCAGAAGGCCGACTACCTGGCCGACCTGGGCATCGAACCGCTGGTCTACCGGCACGGCGACGACCCCGAACTGGTCGGCGAGCTGCTGGGCAAGGCCGCGCCCGACGGCATCGACCGGTACCTCGACAACCTCGGCGGGGCCGTCACCGACGCGGCGTTCGCCCTGCTGAACGTGCACAGCGAGGTCGCGGTGTGCTGGCAGTGGGCCACCCAGGTCGGCAACGACCACACCGGGCCCCGGCTGCTGCCGTACATCCTGTTCCCGCGCACCACCATCCGCGGCATCTTCGCGCCCGAGTGGTTCACCGAGCCCAACTGGGCGGCGCTCCGCGAGGAGGTCGGCGGCCTGGTCCGCAGCGGGGAGATCTTCTATCGGCAGACCGTCCACCGAGGCTTCGACGCCGTCCCCGCCGCCTACCGCAGCCTGTTCGACGCCGACCGCTCCCGCAACCGGGGCAAGGTCGTCGTCGAACTCTGAGCCGTACCGACCGACGTGTGCAACCGACAGGAGTAACCGTGCGACCGTCCCGGAAGTTCGGACAGGTCATCACCCGGGGCCCGACCCCCGGGGACACCGCGCTGCCGCCCGCCCTGCCCTACCCCGACGGCTGGGCGGCGCTCGCGTTCGGCGCGGAGCTCCGGCCCGGCACCGTGCTGACCCGTCAACTCGCCGGTGAGGACGTGGTGCTGTACCGGCAGCGCGACGGCCGCATCCGCGCGATCCGCCCGTACTGCCCGCACCTGGGCGCCCACCTCGGCCTCGCCGCACTCGACGGCAACGACCTGGTCTGCCCGTTCCACCGCTTCGCCTTCGGCCCCGACGGCCGCTGCGTGCGCACCGGCTACGGCACCCCGCCGCCCAAGGCCGCGCTGACGCAGCTGCCGGTGCGCGAGGTCAACGACGCCGTCTTCGTCTGGCGGCACCACGACGGCCGCGAACCGGACTGGGAGATCCCCGCCTGGCACACCCTCGGGAACCTGCCCGCCCGGCACGCCGCCTGGGAGATGGCCGGCTACGCGCAGGACGTCATGGAGAACGCCGTGGACGTCGGGCACTTCCAGACCCTGCACGGCTGGTCGCAGGGCGAACTCGCGGCGCCCGTCTCCTTCGACGGCGTCACCTTCCACGTCTCGATGCGCGTCCAGGAGCAGTTCCCGCTGATCGGACGGCGGCAGGTCGACATCGAGGTCGACGGCTACGGCCTCAGCTGCCTGCACACCGACATCCACACGCCTGCGCTCGGCCTGAAGATGTGCTCGCTGGTGATGGCCACCATGACCGCGCCGGGCCGGATGCAGTTCCGGCAGGCCAGCCGCTTCCTGGTGACCGAGCCGGCCAGTCTGCCGCCGGGCCTGGCCCGGGCGGTGAGCCGGTCGGTGACCCGGCTGCTGGCCGGGCCGATGTTCAGGTTCAGCTGCGCGTTCACCGCCGCGGACTTCCCGATCTGGTCGACCAAGCAGTACCTGGCCCGGCCCCGGCTGGCGTCCGGGGACGGCCCGATCGGCCCGTTCCGGCGCTGGTCGCGGCAGTTCTACCCGCCGGTCTCCACCGAGCCGCTCCCGCTGCCGACCACGCCGCTCGCCCCCGTCACCCCCGTCGTTTCCGTCGTTCCCGAAGGAGGACACCAGAATGGCCAGACCACCCGAACCGGGCACGCCCGCCCCTGACTTCGCCCTGCCCGGCCTGCACTTCGACGGTGAGACCGCGCACCGCCGCGAGTACCGCCTCTCCGACGCCAAGGGCAGCCCGCTGGTGCTGGCCTTCTACCCCGGCGACGACACGCCGGTCTGCACCCGCCAACTCTGCTCGTACAACAGCGAGCTGGACCGGTTCGTCGGGATCGGCGCGACCGTCTGGTGCATCAGCGGCCAGGACCTCGACAGCCACGAACGCTTCGCCCGCCGCCGCGGACTTCGACTGCCGCTGCTCACCGACGCGGGCGAGGCCGTCGCCAAGGCCTACGGCATCACCGCCCCGGGAATCGGCCTGCGCCGTTCCGTTTTCGTCCTCGACGCCAACGGGGCTGTTCACTGGCGGCACGTGGCGCTGGCCGGTCTGACATTCCGGCGACCCGACACGCTGCTCGAACAGCTCGCCCGGCTCAACTCCTCTCCGGCGGCGCGAAACTGAACATCTGGCTTCCGTCCGGCCCGCCCGGCGACGCCCGTCCGCCTTCGCGGGCGTTCCAAACGCGAGATGGATCACGGTCGGCGTTCACCCGCCGTTACGTGCCGGCGGCTAGCTTGGTCCCCGTCCGCCGCCGATCCGCGCGGCGGGCGGGTTGCAGGAGGGGGCATCGGATGAACGGAACCATGCGGAAGTCGGCCAAGGGCGCCGTCGCGATCGCCGCGGCCGCGGTGGCCGTGCTCGGCGCGACGGGCACCGCCTCGGCGAACACCACCCAGGGTCTGCTGGGCGGCCAGAGCCTCAACATCGGGGACTCGGTGGTCAGCAACAACAGCGGCAGCACCTGGTTCGAGCTGACGCTGCAGTCGGACGGCAACCTCGTCGAGTACCGCTGGGACGGGGGCAGCCGCCGGGCGTGCTGGGCGACGAACACCAGCGGGTCGGCCGCGCACCACGCCACCTACCAGACGGACGGCAACTTCGTGCTGTACACCCAGTCGGGGTCGGCGCTCTGGTCGTCGAGCTCCTCGGGCACGGCGGTCATCACCGTCAGCATCAACTCCAGCGGCTACCTGTACGTCGGGCAGAAGAAGATCACCAACGGCTGCTGACGTCTTCCCCCCCGGCCGGTCAGCGGCCGACCTCACGGGCGCGGAAGTCGTCGACGGTCTCCCGGCGGACCAGCAGGCGCAGCCGGCCGTCGCGGACGGCGGCGACGGCCGGGCGGCCGACGTGGTTGTAGGTGGAGGCCATGGAGAGCTGGTACGCGCCGGCGGCGGGGACGGCCAACAGGTCGCCCGGGCGCAGGTCGGCGGGGAGCGGGGCGTCGCGGGCCAGGACGTCGCCGGCCTCGCAGTGGCAGCCGACCACGTCGAACGGGCGGGTCGGGGCGGTGTCGGGGCGGCCGAGCGCGCGGACCGTGTAGGCGGAGCCGTAGAGCGCGGGGCGGGGGTTGTCGCTCATGCCGCCGTCGACGGCGGCGAAGGACCGTCCGTCGGCGGTGTGCTTCACGGACAGCACCCGGTAGACGGCGACGGCCGCCGGGGCGGCGATCGCCCGGCCCGGCTCGACCGTCAACTTCGGCTCGGCGAGGCCGAGTTCGGCGCAGCGGGCGGCGAGGTGGGCGGTGATCGCGGCGGCGAAGGCGACGGGGTCGAGTTCCGGGTCGCCGGGGAGGTAGCGGACGCCGTGGCCGCCGCCGAGGTCGAGTTCGGGCAGTTCGACGCCGTGCCGGTCGCGGATGAGGGCGAACAGTTCGACCAGGCGGTCGAGGGCGGCGAGGTAGGGTCCGGTGTCGGTGATCTGCGAGCCGAGGTGGCAGTGCAGGCCGGCCAGCCGGAGGCCGGGTTGGGCGAGGACGCGGCGGACGGCCTCGACGGCCTCGCCGGCGGCGATCGAGAAGCCGAACTTCTGCCCGTCGACGCCCGTCCGGACGGCGCGGTGGTGCCCGGCCGCGACACCGGGCAGCACGCGCACCAGGACGCGCTGCGGGGTGTCGGCGACGGTCAGGGCGGCCAGGCGGGGGATCTCGGCGAGGTTGTCGACGACGATCCGGCCGACCCGCAGGCGGCGGGCCAGCCGCAGTTCCTCCGGGGACTTGGCGTTGCCGTGCAGCAGGATCCGCTCGGGCGGGAAGCCCGCGGCGACGGCCAGGCGCAGTTCGCCGGCCGAGCAGACGTCCAGGCCGAGGCCCTCCTCGGCGATCCAGTCGGCCATCGCCGTGCACAGGAACGCCTTCGCGGCGTACAGCACGTCGGCGTGCGGCAGGGCGCGGCGGTAGGCGCGGGCGCGGCGGCGGACCTCGTCCTCGTCGAGGACGTACAGCGGGGTCCCGAAGCGGTCGGCGGCCTCCCGCAGGGCGACGCCGCCGAGCCTCGGCTCGCCGCCGTCGCGGCCGGTCGTGGCGGACGCGGGCCAGGGGCTGCCGAGCGGTACGCGTGCCGGGGCGGCGGCGGTCTGCTGCGGGCGGTCGGACAGGGTGGTCATCGCGGGGGTTCTCCTGCGTCCGGAGGGGAGGGGCGGTGCTGCGGGGTGCCGTCAGTCCTCGTAGTGCAGGGTGAAGCGGCAGTGTCCGGCGGCGGGGCGGCGGAGCGGCTCGGGGTCCCGGCGGGTGGCGGCGGCGGTGCCGGTGGCGCCGGTGTCGGGGACGGAGTCGCGCAGCAGGCGGCGGAGCGCCGCGTCGTCGATCCGGGCCGGGCGCGCGGGGGCCGCGGGCGCTTCGGGCGCTTCGGGGGCGAGTTGCAGGTCGGTCATGGCGTGATCCCTCGGGGGGGCGGGGGGAACCCTCGGACGGGTTCCGCCGGTGCCTCCAGTTCACGCCCGCCGTCGGCCGGGCGCACCGGTTCTTGACGCGGCGGCTACACCGATCGGGTCTGCCCTGACGGGACGTTGACGTCCGGTCCCCGGGCCGCGTCAACGCGCCGTACGGATCGCACCCCGCCCGATCAGGAACGCATCAGGGAGGTGCCGCGGGCGGCGGCGGGCGGGGATAGCGTCACTGCTGCGCCCGCGAGCGGCGCGTCGTGTCCCGGCCGTTGTGTGGAGGATGCCGTGAAGCAGCAGCTGTACCCAGAGCTCTCGAAGCCTTCGGAACGCGTCCCGGCCGGACGGCTGGTGGTGCCCGTCCGGCCGGGCCCGGCGGGCCTCACGGTCCGCGTCTTCCGTACCCCTCTCGGTGACCGCACCGCGGTCGCCTTCTCCGGCGTGCCGCGTCTGGTCGCCGTGCTCGGGCCCGATCAGCCGTGGGTGGTGCTGGCCGAGCCCGCCGTGCGCGCGCTGTTCGCGCCGCTGGGCGTGACGGCGCTCACCGTCGATCCGCAGCTGGCCGCGCCCGCGCCGCAGCCCTGGCCGGCCCGCGCGGACCTGGCACTCCCCCGGGAACGCTCGCGCGCCGCCTGAGCGGCGGGCGCCGTCACCTCGGGGCGCGCCGGAGGCGGGGGCGGCGGAGCATCAGCAGGACGGCGCCGGGGAGCACGACGGCGTCGACGCAGATCAGCAGGAGGTTCCAGGCCCCGTCGATCGCGTGCTGGTGGGTCGTCCCGCCGTCGTCGGCGGGGGCGGCGACGGGGCGGGCCTCGGTGGAGGCGCCGACGCCGAAGGCGGTGGTGCCGGAGACCTCGCGGCCGCCGTCCAGGACGAGCCGGTAGGTGACCTGGTAGGTGCCGCGGGCGTTGATCCGGACCCAGGTGGCCACCCGGTTGCCGTCCAGCCGGGGTTGGCCGTCGGTGACGGGTTGGCCGTCGGGGGCGTTGACCTGGAGGAAGATCGAGCCGGGCCGGAAGTCGTCGCCGGAGAAGGTCAGCGCGACCTCGGCGGGGGCGTGGGTGAGGGAGCTGCCGTCGGCCGGGGTGATGCCCGACAGCCGGACGGGCTGTCGGGCACTGACCCAGAGGAGTCCGACGACGAGCAGGACGGCGACTCCGGTGCCGAGGGCGACGGCGCGCTGGAACGGCCGCGTCGAGCCGGCGGTCGTCACGCGGCCGCCACGGCCTCGTGGCGGTGGACGGCGTGCTGGCAGCTGCACGTCATCGCGGACAGCTCCTGCCGGTTCGGGCGCAGGTGGTAGTACATCGCGATCACCATCGGGATGAACACGATCGTGTTGTAGAACAGGTGCAACTCCACGCGGGGGAACACCAGTTGGAGCACCGAGGTGGGCACGGCCTTCCCGAACAGGAAGTGCCCGGTCTGGGCCTGCAGCAGCAGGAGCAGGTGCTCGATGTGGTGCCAGAACTGGATGCCCAGCGCCACCGTCCACCAGGTGCGGCCGCGTCCGACGAAGCCGGGGCGCAGCAGGAACAGGCCGATGATCATGATCAGGGCGTAGCCGTAGTGCATCCACTCCGAGGTCACCAGCCACGGGAACTCCTGGCCGAGCAGGCCTCTGGCCTTCGGGATCGGCCGGCCGAGGCCCCAGATCTGGTAGGCCTGGGCGATGTGTTCGGCCCAGTGGGCGAGCACCACGACCATGAAGGTGTTCAGTGCGGCGCGGTGCGAGCTGTTGTTGAGTCGCGCGAGCAGCCCTTGCGGGGCGCGGCGGGACGGGGCGGCGTGTGTGGTCATGGGTGTGGGTCTCCTACGCGGGGAGGGAGGCAGGGAGCTCTCGTGGCGCGCGCGGGGGTGGCCGCGCGCGTGCCCCAGCGTGGTGGCCGCACCCCGGGGAGGGCTTCTCCGAGCGTGCTCAAGTTGCCCGGACATCTCCCTGACGGTTCGTCAATGTCCGGCGCAGCAGGGCGGACCGGACGGGGCGGGCTCCTCCGGGCGGAGCACCTCGACGAGTTCGGCGGTGCACATCATGTAGCCGTCGGGGGTGGGCAGCCGGTCGAGGTAGTGGGTGAGGTCGACGCCGAGGGAGAAGACCCGGACGGGGGTGCCGGCGGCCTGCCCGGCCTCGACGACGCGGCGGACGCCGTCCAGGACGGCGGGGTGGCGGGTCTGGTAGGAGTCGGCGACGAGGTGGTTGCCCCGGTCGGCGGCCAGGTAGAACTGGACCAGGTCCTTGACGCCGACGAACAGTTCGCTGGCCCCGGCGGCGCAGATCTGCGCGGTGGCGTGGACGGCGGCGGGCGTCTCGATGAACGCGGACAGCGGGACGTCGGCGGGGAGTTCGAGGTGGGCGCGCAGCTGCGCGTACTCGTCGGCGTCGTTGAGGAACGGCACCGAGAGGTGGACGCGCGCCGCCCGGTCGCCGAGCCGGGCGCGCAGCGTGTCGAGCACGGTGTGCAGGGCGTCCCGGTACGGGGTCGAGCCGAGCAGCCAGCGGGCGCCGTGCAGGCCGAGTTCGGGGTTGGGTTCGACGGCGACGGCGGACTGTTCGGTGACGCTCGCGGCGTGGTCGGAGCGCAGGTCGAGCAGCCGCAGGACGAGGCGCTGGTCGGGCAGCAGCTCCTCGACGAACGCGCCGAGGCGTTCGGCGACGGCCTGCCCGTAGCGGGCGACCTCGGCGGGTCCGCCGTCGAGGGCGTCGAACGGGCTGAGCCCGGCGGCGAGGCAGAGGAACTCCTCGCGGATGAAGAAGGATTCGACGCGTTTCGCGTTCGGCCCGCAGGAGTTGACGGTCCGGATGTCCTGGAAGTCGGCGATGACGGCGCAGGCCGCGCCGAGGTGTTCGGCGGTGGGGCTTCCGGTGCCCGGCGCGGGGTCGGGCCCCGCGGCCGGGTCGGGGTGGACCAGGATCGAGCCGTCCTCCAGGTCGAGGGTGACCTCGCCGACCAGGGCGGCGAGGTCGGCCTCGTCGACTCTCAGGACGGGGATGCCGCGGCCGCGGCAGAGGGACTGCATGTGGCCGGTCTGCCCGCCGCCGCCGCAGACCACGGCGCCGGCGGTGACGATGGCGTCGTACAGTCCCGCCTCCAGGTTGGGGGCGATCAGGATGGAGCCCTCCTGCGGGTATCCGGTGCGGTTGCAGGTGCCGCGCAGGGTGGCCTGGCTGCCACCGGTGAGCAGGTAGCCCTGGATCCGTCGCCCGTCCACTCAGTCCTCCATGTCCTCGTAGGTGTCCGTGATCCCCAGGTGACGGCGCAGTTGGCGCGGCGTCATGGAGACGTCGGTGAGTCTCCGGACGGCGGACCGGGTGACCGCCGCGCGCAGGCGGCGGTGTTCCGGGTCGTCCGGGGTGGCGAGGGGGCCGAGCAGGGCGTCCAGGCGGGCGTCGAGCCGCTCCCGCAGGTCGCGGGCCCCGGTCGCCATCCTCCTCACCTCCAGACTCACAGCGTGCTCGAAGGCCGCGCCGGGGGCTTCCTCGAACGTGCCGTCGGAGGCACCGGATTCGGCCAAGTCGCGAACATGCCACAACTCTGGGGCCGGATCGGCGAGTTCGAGCTGCTCGACGACGTGGGCGGCGACCGCGATGGAGTGGTTCTTGATCGCGGCGAGGTTGAAGGCGAACGCGCCGGTGCGGCCGTTGCGGACGATCTCGTCGCCCTCGCGGAGCGGGCCGACGGCGCTGAGCGGGCCGCTGGGCCGCCCGCTCGGGGCGAGCAGCACGCCGCGGTGGTCGACGTCCAGGCCGCGGCCGGTGCGGCCGTGCGGGGTGGCCAGGCCGCGGCGCAGCAGGTTGCGCCAGAGCGGGCCGTCGACCCGCCGGTAGTCGGTCTCCCGGCCGAAGTTGGAGACCACCAGGTCCGCCGGGACGACCAGTTTCTCGTCGGCGGTGGCGACGGTGACCTCCAGCCGGCCGGACCCGGCGGGGTTGACCGCCTGTACGGCCCCGACCAGCAGCCGGACCGGGCCGCCGGAGCGCATGGACTGCTCGATGACCTCGATGGTGTACTGCACGGCGGCGACCCGCAGGGCGGCGATCAGCGTGCCGAACTCGTCCAGCAGGGAGCGCAGTTCGGCTGACGGAATCCGGTCCATCGCGGCCGGCAGGTGGGGCTCCCAGGCCTTGGCGACCCGTTCGGCGACCACCTCGGGCGCGATGTCCGGGAACTCGCGGGTGACGGTCGCGCAGGCCGCCGTCCACTCGGCGCGGACCCGGTCGAGGAACTCCTCGCGGCCCCGGAACGGCTCCAGCAGTGAGCTGGGACAGGAGAGTTCGACCACGCCGTGCTCGTGGCCGCCCGGGTAGGAGCGGAACATCGTGCCGGTTCGGGAGACCAGGCTGATGGCGCCGGTGTGGCCCTGGCGCAGCAGCAGGCCCGCCGAGTCGTAGGCGCTGAGCACCGAGCCGACCACCACCACCTCGGCCTCGGGCGGCAGCGCCTCCAGCCGGGCCACGCCGTCCGCCGAGTAGGGGTGGCGGACGAACCGGGGGTGCTCCAGCACGTCGGTGGCGAACGGCAGTTCCTTCGGCTCCAGGCCGGTGGCGAGCACCACGTGTGCGGCGGGGAACACGCGCTCACCGTTTTGTTGACGGATCGTCAGATCGACTCCCCCGGAGGTGAGTTCGAGGTCGATCGCGTCGCCGTCGGTCTCGGTGAGCAGGACGCCGGGGGCGGCCTCGCGGGCGGCCTCGACGAGGCGCTGCTCCAGGTAGTCCTGGAAGATCCGCCGGGGCGCGGGGCCCGGCTCGGTGAACTCGTGGTCGGCCCACTGCGGCGGCCAATCGGCGCGGTCCGCCTCGCTGTTGGCCCAGTGGACGAAGTCGAGGACGTCCTCCCGGAACACCGACATCCGTCCGGCCTGGATGTTGAAGACGTAGTCCCAGGGGTTGCCGTCCCGGTGGTAGGCGACCCCGGCGGAGCGGTAGTCGGCGCGCCGCTCCAGCAGGACGATCTCGACCGGGCGGCGGGCGAAGCGGAGCATGCGGATGGCGGTGGCGGTGCCGGCCAGGCCGGCGCCGACCACGACGACTCTGGGGCGGGTTCCGGTGCGGGTCATCCTGAAACCTCTCGGTCGAGGAGCGGGGAGTGGGGGAACGCCCGGGCCGCCCGCGCGAAGACCCCGAAGCATTCAGGGAGAAGCCCGCCCGGGGGCGCCGACGCTAGGCTCCCCGAAGCAGGCCAACACCGCACCGAAAACCTCACAACATGGCCATAACTCTTTCACGAACAGAAAGTTGACGAACAGTCAGTGCACGGAGATCAGCTCCGCCGTGCGCTGTTGTGGTAGCCGGCGACGCGCCACGAACCGTTCTTCTTCTCCAGGACCCAGGTGGCGTTGACCCTGCGGGCCTCGGGGACTTCGCTCTCCCCGGCGAACAGGATTCCGGACTCGGCGACGACGATCGCGGCGCAGTTGCTGTCGCTGTCGCCGTCGCTGCCGCTGTCGCCGTCGCAGTCGCCGTCGCAGTCGCAGTCGCAGTCGCAGTCGCCGAGGAAGCGGATGCCGAGCCGGCGGTTCCAGGTCGAGCTGCCCTTGAGCGGCCCAGCGAACCCCTGGGCCATCGCCGCCCGGATCGCCTCCCGGCCGTCGCGCAGCGATCCGGGCAGGACGGCGGTCGCGTCCTCGGTGTAGTGGGCGACGATCGCGTCGGCGTCGTTGGCCTCCCAGGCCCGGTAGATCGCGTCCAGTACGGCGTCGATCGCGGCCTCGTCCTCGGCACGGGCGACAGTCACGGGGGTCTCCTTCGGAGCCGGTCCGCCGGGCTGTTCCGACGGAGTCGCGAATACCTACCGGCGGCGTTCCCGGAACTCATCGCGGCGGCGGAGAGAGATTTCCGACGGCCGGTCCGAGGCGCGGCGGCGCGGTAGGGTCCCGTCCGACCCCGCGCGGGCGGGGAAGGCCGGGAGGGGCGCGCGGTGACGGCGGAGGACGAGTTCGAGCGGCGCCTCGCGCCGTACCGGCCGGAGCTGCTGGCCCACTGCTACCGGATGCTCGGCACCGTCCACGACGCCGAGGACCTCGTCCAGGACACCTGCCTGCGGGCCTGGCGGGCGCGCGAGCAGTACGACGAGTCCCGGGCCTCGCTGCGCACCTGGCTGTACCGGATCGCCACCAACGCCTGTCTGACGGCATTGCAGGGCGCGGCCCGGCGACCGCTGCCGTCCGGGCTGGTGGCCGAGTCCGAGCCGCTCCGGGCGCTGGTCCTCGGCGACGACGTGCCGTGGCTGCAGCCGTTCCCGGACGCGTGGCTCGGCACCGGCGACCCGGCGGACACCGCGATCGGCCGCAGCGGCCTGCGGCTGGCCTTCGCCGCCGCCCTCCAGCACCTGTCGGCCCGTCAGCGCGGCGCGCTCGTCCTGCGCGAGGCGCTCGGCTTCCCGGCGTCCGAGACGGCGGAGATCCTCGGCACCACGGTGGCTGCCGTGAACAGCTCCCTGCAGCGGGCGCGGGCCCGCCTCGCGGAGGCGGGCGTCGCGCCCGAGGGCCTCGCCGAGCCCTCGGCCGCCGAGCAACGCGCCTGGGTGGACCGCTACATGAAGGCCTTCGAGAACGCCGACGTGGCGGGCCTGAAACGGCTGCTCACCGAGGACGTCCTGATGGAGATGCCGCCGATGCTCAACTGGTTCACCGGACGGGACAACTACGGGCTCTTCATGGACTGGGTGTTCGAGAAGGCCGGCACCGACTGGCGGCTGGAGCAGGTCGGCGCGAACGGCGGCCAGCCCGGCTTCGCCGCGTACCGGCGCACGGACGGCGGCTACCTGCTGCACACCCTTCAGGTGTTCACCGTCACCGCCGAAGGCATCAGCCGCAATTCGGTGTTCCAGGACCCCCGGGTGTACGCCGCGTTCGGCCTCCCGACCGAGCTCGACGACCGGGGGGTCCCCCGCGATCGCTGACGCGCGCGGGCGCGGCGGAGGGCGGACGGCAGGTGGCGGACGGCGGAGGGCGGACGGCAGGCGGCGGACGGCAGGCGGCAGGCGGCGGACGGCAGACGGCAGACGGCGGACGGCGGGCAGCAGACGGCAGACGGCGGGCAGCAGACGGCAGACGGCAGACGGCGGGCAGCAGACGGCAGACGGCAGACGGCGGACGGCAGTACTTGACGGCACGGGGGCGGGGCGGATCATCGCCGAGCTGCCGCCGGGCATCAGCCTGCGGGCAGGCGCTGCCGGAACGGAGCGTTCAAGAACGAGGCACTGCGCATCAGCGACCGGCGGACGCGCCCGACCCGGGCGGCAAGCCGTCGCCCTGCGGGCACGCGCGGTCCACCCGGGTGCGGGCTCCTTGCTGGGTGCTTCGGGAACGGCGCCGGGTGCGGGCAGGCCTCGCGGGGCAGCGGCACGGCGCGGGGCGGCGGGTGCTCGGCACGCTCGAAGAAGCGGCGGCGGCGTCTGTCGGGCGACGCTCGGCGCGGGAGGTGGTGCGCCGATGCGGATGACGGCGGATCAGCGGCGGGACGCGGTGGTGCGGGTGGCGGTGCGGGTGTTCGCCCGCGACGGCTTCCACGCCGCCACGACGGCGGCGATCGCAGGCCTGGCCGGGGTGTCGCAGCCCTACCTGTTCCGGCTGTTCGCCACCAAGCGCGCGGTGTTCCTGGCCGCCGCCGAGCTGGCCACCGACGACGCCGCGCGGGCGTTCACGGCCGCGGCCGGCAGTGCCCGCGGCGTCGCCGCGCTGCGGGCCGGGGAGCGGGCCTGGCGGCGCATGGTCGGCGCGGGCAGCCCGTTCGCCTTCCAGTGGCAGCTGCACGCGGCGGCGGCCGGCGACCCGGTGATCCGCGTGGCCGCGGCCCGGCACGCGGAGACGCTGTGGCGGACGGTTGCGGCGGCCACCGGCCTGCCCGACGCTGCGCTGGCCGCGTTCTTCGGCCGCGTCCTGCTGACGGGTGCCGCGACGGCACTGCGCCCGCCCGCACCGCTCACCACTCCGCCGGCACCCGTCCCGGCAGGGGGACGGTCACGACCGGCAGGCCGGTGAAGTCGACGGTGTCCAGCACCAGCAGCTCGCTGCGGTCGGCGACGGCCCGCGACCCGGCACTCGGCAGCGCTGTGGCGGACCGTCGCGGCGGCCACCGGCCCGCCCACACCGCTCACCGCCACCGCACCGGTCACCATTCCGCCAGCACCCACTGCGAGTGGAAGCCGTGCGGCACCCGCGCCAACAAGGGGGACGGTCGCGACCGGCGGGCCGGTGAAGTCGGCGGTGTCCAGGACCAGCAGCTCGCTGCGGCCGACAGCAGCGGCCGGCGACCCGGCACAGCGCCCGCCCACACCGGTCACCGCCGCCACGCCGCTCACCACTTCGCCGGCACCCACTGCGCGTGGAACCCGTGCGGCACCCATCCCGGCAAGGGGACGGTCGCGAGCGGCGGGCCGGTGAAGTCGGTGGTGTCCAGGACGAGCAGTTCGCTGCGGTCGGTGGCGGCCGGCGACCCGGCACTCGGCAGCGCTGTGGCGGACCGTCGCCGCAGCCACCGGCCCGCCCGACCCGGCGCAGGCCGCGCTCTTCGGCCGCGTCCTGCTGACGGACACCGCGACACCGCACCGCCCGCCCGCACCACTCACCACTCCGCCGACACCCACTGCACATGGAACCCGTGCGGCACCCGTGCCGGGAGGGGGACGGTCGCGAGCGGCGGGCCGGTGAAGTCGGCGGTGTCCAGGACCAGCAGTTCGCTGCGGTCGGTGGCGGTGTCGTACACCAGGGTCAGCAGCCAGCCGTCGCCCTCCGGGGCGAGCGCGTCGCGCGGGACGAAGACCGCCTCGCCGCCCTGCCGGCCGTCGCCGAAGGCGTGCCGGTCGGTGCGGCCGGTGGCGAGGTCGTGCCGCAGCAGTGCGGGGCCGCCGAGCGCGGCGCCCTGGTCGGGGACGAGTTCGACGGTGAACGCGTAGCGGTACGGGAGCCCGGTGCGCCGTTCGTCGATCCGCGGGAACTCCTGGACGCGGCTGTCGAGTTGGCGTTCGACGACGGCGCCCTCGCGGGGGTCGAGGGTCCACCGCCACAGCGTGGGGGCGGACTCGCTGGGGTGCAGTCGGTCGCGGTCGAAGGCCCGCTCGTGGCGGATCACGTCGACGGTGATCCGGCCGTCGGCGTCCTCGAAGGCGTTGACGGGGTGGAAGACGAAGCAGGGCGGAACGTCCAGCCAGAGTGCGGCGGCTCCGGGCCGGTCGCGGGGGACGATGCCGATCCGGGCGTCGCGGTCGGGCTGCCAGGTGTACGGGACGGGCGAGCCGGCCCGGGCCTCGGCGGGGTCGTGGGCGACCGGCAGGTCGAACAGGACCGTGTGCCGCTCGGTGAGGGCGAAGGCGTGCATCCACGGGCGGCCCTTGACCGGCACGGGCAGCGCGTCGCGGACCCGGCCCTCAACGTCGACGGTGAGCACGAGCGCCCGGTCGCCGGCCGGGTCGACGGCGACGCCGTGCAGTTCGCCGGTCACCGGGTCGGTCAGCGGGTGGGCGCAGAATCCGCCGGGCAGCGTGCCGTCGAAGTCGGTGCGGGCGCGGGTGCGCAGGTCGGCGTCGAGGACGAGCGGCAGCGCGCCGCCGTCGGTGACGGCCAGGGTGCGGCCGGCGTGCCGGACCAGGTTGGCGTTGACCGGGCCGTCGAGGCCGTGCAGCGGTCCGGGGGTGGGCAGTTCGCCGAGTTCGCGGGCGAGCGCGCCGTCGCGCAGCCAGCGGTTGCGGTACCAGTGGGCGCGACCGCCGCCGAGGCGCAGGGCGTGCACCATGCCGGTGCCGGCGAAGGCGTGCTGCACGGCGGGGTCGTGCTCGCCGCGGGTGTTGGGGCCGATCCGCAGGAACGTGCCGTCGAGCTGCGGCGGCAGGGTGCCGCGGACGGTCAGGTCGGTGTGGGCGGTCTCGGTGGGGACCGGCCGGTAGCCGGCTTCGAGCAGGTGGGTCGTGCTGTGGCGGTGGCTCGTGTGGGTGTGGCCGGTGGTGCCGGGCATAGCTGCCCCCTCCGTCGATAGCACCGTTATATAACGCCGTCATTGATTAGGTTCACAGGCGGCTGACATACTGTCAAGGGTGAGTCCACGAAAGGTCGACCCCAATCTCAGTGCGCAGCTGATCGAGGCCGCGGCGAAGCTGCTCAGCGAAGAAGGACCGGCCGCGCTGTCCACCCGCAAGCTGGCGGCCACCGTGGGCACCTCGACCATGGCGGTGTACACCCACTTCGGCGGGATGGACGACCTGGTGCGGGCGGTGGTCCGGGAGGGCTTCACGCTGCTCAACCGGCGGCTGGAGGCGGTCGAGGAGACCGACGACCCGGTCGCCGACGTGGTCGCCCTCGGCTGGGCGTACCGGGCCAACGCCCGCGAGCACCGGCACCTCTACAACGTGATGTTCGGCGGCTCCGGCCTCAGCGGCTTCTCGCTCACCGACGCCGACCGGCAGCACGGCCGCTACACGCTGGACGCCCTGGTCGGCGCGGTCAAGCGGTGCGTGGCCGCCGAGCGGTTCCTGCCCTCCGAACCGGAGTTGGTGGCCCATCAGCTCTGGATCGCGCTGCACGGCCTGGTCACCCTCGACCTCGGCGGCTACCTGGTGGAGCCGCTCAATGCGGACGTCTGCTTCGAGGCGCAGGTCTGCGGCATGATCCTCGGCGCGGGCGACGACCCGGCCCGCGCCCGGGAGTCGCTCGCCGTGGCGGCGCAGCGCCCGGTCTGAACAGAACAGAAGGACCTGAACGCACGGACCTGAACGCACGGACCGGACGCACAGGCCCGGACGCACGGCGGGCCCGGGTCTCGTGGAGAGACCCGGGCCCACCGTCATGAGCTGAGCGGCTACACGTTCCAGGGTGCCTTCGGCCACCACAGGTAGCCGAGGTTGCCGAGCAGCCGGACGTCCCAGTAGACGACCGTGAACGCGCCCGCGACCAGGAACGCCGTCGCGGTCAGCGCCGCCGCCCGGCCGGGTTTGGTGGCCAGCCAGCGCTGCACGGGCCGGCCCAGTCCGAAGGACAGCAGCAGGAACAGCAGCGCCATCACCAGGATGTTGCCGATCGACTGGAGCGAGAACGCCACCGCCCCGTAGAGCGGGTTGTGCTCGGTCGCCGCATGCCGGAACAGGTTGCGGAACAGCGGGTAGGGGCGGCCGATCAGGAAGCCGCCGACCAGTGCGCCGATCAGCACCAGCGGGGCGTTCGGGAAGCGGCGGGCCACCCGCGCCAGCGGGTCGGGCAGCACGCCGGCGGCGGCCAGGCCGATCACCAGCATCACCAGGCCGATCACCCCGAAGACGATCATCGCCTGGAGCATCCGCGGCGACAGCGTCCCGGGCACGGACCTGGTGGAGAACTGCGGCAGGTGGGTGCCGGCCAGGCCGACCAGCACCCCGTAGCCGGCGGAGACCGGCAGCATGCCGACCGTCAGCCAGCCCAGCGGGCGCAGCGCGTGCGCCAGCCGCTGACGGCGGGTCAGGCTCATCTGGCCGACCAGCGGGCCGACCGCGCCGAACACCGCCACGTTGCACGCGGTGAACGAGCCGGCGAGGCCGGAGACGAACGCGAACAGCACGCCGGCGGCGACGCCGGTCAGCGGCGTGTTCCTGGCGTCGTGGCCGAGCAGTTGGTTGGCGGTGGTGAAGCCGATCTCGTCGTCGGCCAGTTTCGAGGACCAGGCCCAGGCGAGCAGCAGTCCGCCCAGCAGTCCCAGCAGGACGACCAGGGCGGGGCGACGTGGGAACAGTCCGTTGACGAATAGCGAGGTGGCACGTGGCGGCGCTTTCACCGTCCGGCCCGTGGTGGTGTCGGTCACGCGGGGTCTCCTCAACTCACGGGTGGCCGGCCCTACGAGGGCGTCAGGACCGGAGCGCGCGGGGCGTCACAGAGTGTCGTGGATCGACCCGGCCGAACGACTACTTCCGTGTTGCCCGGCATCGGCACGGTGGAAGTAGTCCCACGTCGCCCGGCCCCGAAGCATGTAACTCGGAGACAGCTGCGGCCATCCGGGCACGCGGCGGGCTGGAGGCACTGATGAGCGGAGGCTGGCGGGCGGTTAGGCGACGCCTGTTGACACCGAGTCACAACGAGACGAAGTTGTCCACCCGGGGTTTTCACCTGAAGGACGACGCGGCTCGGACCAACCTGGAGACCGTCGGCGGTTCGTTCCTCGACGGGTACGCGATCGCCGTCGAGTCGGCGGACCAGAACGAGGCGCACCGGCTGCTGGAGCGGATACCGGTGCGCTACCGGGGTTTCGCGTACGAGGGCGCGGGGATGGGCCTGGCCATGCTGGACGGCCTGCCGCTGCCCGGCAGCGGCCGGGTCGCCGAGTTCCTGGCGGGCCACGGCGCGCCGCACGACTACATGGTGCACGTCGGCGTCGGCTGGGCGATGGCCCGGCTCCCCCGCTTCCGCTGGGCGGCGATCGCCCCCGCCGACCCGCTGCTGCGCTGGCTCGCCCTGGACGGCTACGGCTTCCACCAGGCGTACTTCCGCACCGCGCGGTACGTGCACGAGCACCACCGGGAGACCGCGTTCCCGTGGCCCGGCGACGAGACCCGGCGCTACGCCGGGCACGCCATCGACCAGGGCATCGGCCGTGCCCTGTGGTTCATCGGCGGCACCGACCCGGCCGTCGTCGCCGACCTGCTCGACGGCTACCAGCCCGACCGGCACGCCGACCTGTGGGCCGGCGTCGGACTGGCCGCCTGCTACGCCGCCGGCGCCACCGAGGCCGAGCTGCGGCTGCTGCTGGAGCGGGCCGGCGAGCACCGGCCGCAGCTCGCCCAGGGCGCGGCGTTCGCCGCCACCGCCCGGGTGGAGTCCGGGCTGCTCACCGAGCACGCCGAGGCGGCCGCCGCGGTGCTCTGCGGCCTCACCCCGCAGCAGGCCGTCACCGTCTGCACGCAGGCCCGGCCGCGGCCCGTCGTGGACGGCGCGGTGCCCGCGTACGAGGTGTGGCGGCAGGCGATCTCCGACCGGATCGTCAGCGGCGCCCCCGGGGCCCGCACGTGACGGCCGCCGAACCCGCCCCGGCCGCCGCCGCCCGGCGGCGCGCCGCGGCGCACCGACGTCCGCCCGGGCCGTCCCGCGCGGCCACCCCGGTGCTGCTGGCCAGGATGGCCTCCGACCGGCTGTCCGTGATGACGGAGGCCGCCGCCGAGTACGGCGACGCGGTGCGGCTGCCGCTCGGCCCGAAGACCCTGTACTTCTTCAACCACCCCGACCACGTCCGCCGGGTGCTCACCGACAACAGCGCCAACTACCACAAGGGCATCGGCCTGGTGCACGCCCGGCGCGCCCTCGGTGACGGCCTGCTGACCAGCGAGGGCGAGTTGTGGCGCGCCCAGCGCAAGGTGATCCAGCCGGTCTTCCAGGCCCGCCGGATCTCCCGGCAGGCCGAGGTGATCGCCGAGGAGGCGGCGCTGCTCGCCGAGCGGCTGCGCCGCACCGCGGGCACCGGGCCGGTCGACATGCGGCAGGAGATGACCTCGCTCACCCTGGGCGTCCTCGGCCGCTCCCTGCTGGACGCCGACCTCGGCGCCTACGAGTCGATCGGCGAGGCCTTCGAGATCGTCCAGGACCAGGCCATCTTCGAGATGATGAGCCTGAGTTCGGTGCCCTCGTGGGTGCCGCTGCCACTCCAGTTGCGGTTCCGCAGGGCCCGCGCCGAGCTCGACCGGATCGTCGCCGACCTCGCCGAGGAACGCGAGCGCCGGCCCGCCTCCGACGGCACCCGCGACGACGTGCTGTCCCGGCTCGTCGACGCCACCGCCGGCGAACGCGACCCGGTGGCGCGGCGGGCCAGGATGCGCGACGAACTGGTCACCCTGCTGCTGGCCGGCCACGACACCACCGCCAGCACCCTCGGCTGGACGCTGTACCTGCTCGACCGGCACCCCGAGGTCGGCGACCGGGTCCGCGCCGAGGTGGACGACGTGCTCGGCGACCGGCTGCCGACCTTCGAGGACATGCACCGGCTCAGCTACACCTCGATGGTCCTGCAGGAGGTGATGCGCCTGTACCCGGCCGTGTGGCTGCTGCCCCGCAAGGCGCTCGCCGCGGACGAGATCGGCGGCTACCGGGTGCCGGCCGGCGCCGACGTCGTGCTCTGCCCGTACACCCTGCACCGGCACCCCGAGTTCTGGGAGCACCCGGACCGCTTCGACCCGGAGCGGTTCGCCAAGGGCCGTGCGGCGGGCCGCCACCGCTACGCCTACATCCCGTTCGGCGCGGGCCCCCGGGTCTGCGTCGGCAGCGGCCTCGGCATGCTGGAGGCCACCGTGGTGCTCGCCGTCCTGCTGCGCCGGCTGCGGCTGTCGGTGCCGGCCGGGCACCGGGTGCGGGCCGAGCCGATGCTGACCCTGCGGATCAGGGGCGGCCTGCCGATGACCGTCCTCCCGCGCGACTGAACCGACGGCACGAAGAGGCCCGGACCGCTCATGGTCCGGGCCCCTTCGTGCGGTCGGTTCCGCGCCGGGGAACAGCCGGACGCCCGGCCGGGAGGTTCCCGGCCGGGCGTCGCTGTCGTGGCCCGGTGCGCCGTCAGCCGGCGAGCCTGGCGAATCCGCCTCCGTGGTACAGCAACGGATCCCCGCCGGCCGATCGGCCTGCCCCCAGGACCGTGCCGACGAAGATGGTGTGATCACCTCCCTCGTGGACGTCGCCGAGCCGGCACTCCAGCCACGCCTGGACGTCGTCCAGGACGGGCGCTCCGGTGTAGTGGCCGCGCCGGTGGCCGATGCCCTCGAACTCCCGCAGCCCGCGCGGGCGCCGGCTGTCGGCGAAGTGCCGCGCCACCCACTCCTGGTCGCGGGCGAGCACCGACACCGCGAACGACCCCTCGGCCAGCACGGTCGCGTGGATCGCCGCCGACTTCACCACGCACACCAGCACCTGCGCGGGTTCCAGCGAGACGGACGTGAACGAGTTGGCCGTCATCCCGCACGGGACGTCGCGCCCGGCGGTGAGGACGGTCACCCCGGTGGCGAAGCGCCCCAGCACTCCGCGCAGCGCCCGGGGGTCGCCCAGGTCGGCCTCGGGTGCGTGCGCGGGAAGCGGAGGCAGGTCGAGCGCGCCGGGCAGCGGCGCGGACGCGGACGCGGACGGGAACGAGGACATGGCGATCACCCCACGGTGGTGGTGCCGGTCAGGGAGGGCGCCGTCGCGGTGACGGCGTAGGGCTCCAGGGCGAGCCGCAGCGGCTCGGGCACCCTGGTCGGTCTGGTGTCGGTGTTGGGGCCGCGCATGCACGCCACCCGCTGCTGCCCGCGCGCGACGAGGTACTCCGCGCCGTCCGCGGCCAGCCGCACGTAGTCGAAGGTGAAGGCGACCTGGGTCTGGGTGAGGTCGGCGAGCCGCATCCGGATCGACAGCTCGTCGAACGCGGTGATCTCGGCGAAGAACTCGCAGTCCACCTTGAGGGTGAACAGCTTGAGGTCGGCGCGGACGTCGGCGAGCACCTCGGGGGCCTTCTCCAGCAGGAACATCTCTCGGCAACGGCCCTGCCAGCGCAGGTAGTTGACGTAGTAGACGTTGCCGACCAGGTTGGTCTCCTCGAAGCCCACCAGGTGGCGGTACTCGAAGTAGTCGGACACGGTCATCGGGCTCCTCCGGTCAGGACGGTGAAGGCCACCGGGTCGGCGACGCCGTCCAGGGCCGTCACGAAGCTCACGATCCGGTGCGTGCCGCCGTTGAGCGCCGCCCAGCCCGCCGGGAGCCCGGAGGCGTCCCCGAGGCTGAGGCCGGCCACCGCGTGGCCCGCCTTGCGCAGCGTCTCCACCGCGCCCCACACCCGGGTGGCGGCGGTGCCGTACGGCTCGCCGCGTTCGGCGGACAGCAGGGCGGCCAGCGCCGAGCCGTCCGGGCCGAGCAGGCCGTCCCACTCCTCGACAGTCCGTTCGACGGCGGCCTCGACGTCGCAGGCGACGGTCTCGTCCGCGACCACCGTGAAGGTGACGCCCGCCGCGTGCGAGGAGGAGATCCGCCGCCCGTCGGCGAGTTCGGGCCGGCCGTCGGGGCGGTGGTGCACCTCGGTGGTCCGGCCGAGCGCCCAGCTCGCGGCCTCGGCGGTGCGCCGACGCCGGTCGGCGACCGACTCCCCGGAGCCCTCGCCGCCGGGCAGCACCACGCACCGCACCGGGTGGCCGAGCGCCGCTTCCACGCGCCGCTCCAGGAACGGGCCGAGCAGCGCGGGCAGCCAGGGGCCGGATCCGTCCTGCTTGCGCACCGCCCGCAGCAGCAGGCCCTCCCACTGTTCGACCGGCAGGCCCGCCTCGTCGCGGATCTCCAGGTCCCACAGGTAGCTGTCGCCGTCCCGGGAGCGCTCGCGGGCGTCCAGGAACAGTCGGCGGCCGTCGCGCGCGGCGGCGGCGTCGGCCAGGTGCAGCCGCTCCACGCTGACCGGCAGCAGGGTCGCCTCGGGGACGCACGCCTGGATGGTGTGCATCATCGCGTCGCGGGTGCCCGGGTCGGCGAGCAGCAGGTCGCCCGGGTGGAAGCCCGCGAACCAGTCGGTGCGCGGCGTGTCGTCGATCTCGACCAGGCAGTGCTTGGCCGCCAGGTCCCGGTAGCCGAGCAGCCGTTGGAAGCGGTCGCCCTGGAACAGCACCGGGCCGTACAGCTCGCCGGGCGTCAGCGGGACGGTCGGCACCTCGTCGGTGACGGGGGCGGGGTCGGCCGCGGACCGCTCGGCGCCGAAGCGCAGGGTGGCCCGGAAGTGGTCGGCCTGGAAGCCGGTCTCGCCGCTGCGCAGCACCACCCGGACGGTGTCGGGGCCGGTGGCGAGGACGGCGACCCGCAGGGTGGTGGCGCCGGTGACGGGGACGACGATGGGTCGCAGGAACTCCATGCCCTCCAGCACCGGCGTGTCCTGACGGCCGGTCAGGGCGGTCGCGGCCTGCGTCATGGCCTCCATGCCGAGGACCGCGGGGAAGAGCAGGTCGCCGTCGAGGAGGTGGTCGGGCAGGTAGCGGTCGCCGCCGCCGGTGAGTTCGGCGTCCACCACCAGCTCGATGCCGGGGTAGTGCACCTGCGGGCGCTCCAGGAAGCGCAGCAGCGGCAGTTCGCGCCGCTCCAGGGCGATGGTGGGAAGTCCGCCGGCCCGGCCCATCACGACCAGCGCGGGGGCGGTGGCGGGGGTGGCGAGCAGGCGGCCGAGCAGGGCGACGCCGTCGTCGGCGGGGATCGGTTCGATGCCCTCGCGGACCAGCGCCTCCAGCACGCCGAGCCGCTCGCCCATGCCCGCGCCCGACCAGACCGACCACTCCAGGGCCAGGCAGCGGCAGTCCGGGTAGTCCTGCTGGAAGCGGACGGTCAGTTCGGTGAGCCAGTCGTTGGCGGTGGCGTAGTCGGCCTCGCCGCGCAGGCCGGCCCGGCCGATGATGCTGCCGAAGGTGACGAACAGGCGCAGCGCGGCCGGGTCGACGGCGGCGAGGACGGCCTCCACGCCGTCGATCTTGGTGGCGAGGGTGCGGCGGAACGACGCCTCGTCGAGGGTGGCGAGGGCCTGCGGCTCGTTGCGGCCGGCGCCGTGCAGGACGCCGGTGACGGTGCCGAGTTCGCGGGTGATCTCGGTGACGGCGGCCTTGACCTGGTCGGCGGAGGTGACGTCGGCGCGGGCGTAGTGGACCCGGACGCCCGCGGCGGCCATCCGGGCGAGGTTGTCGGCGAGTTCGGTGTCGCGGGCGGGGTCGGAGCGGCCCAGCAGGCCGATCGCGGTGCCGTTGGCCCGGGCGAGGGCGAGGGCGCACTCGGCGGTGATGCCCTTGCCGCCGCCGGTGACCAGCAGCACGTCCTGCGGGCCGAGGGCCTGGTGGTCGGGGTCGACGGGGAGGTCGACGGCGCGCAGCACCGGGACGCGACGGGTGCCGTCGGCGTCGTAGTGGATCTCGCTGAACGCAGTGGTGGCGGCGGTGTCGGCGGCGATCCGCCGGGCGATCCGCTCGGCGTCGTCGGCCGGCAGGTCGTCGGTGACGGGCAGGGTGACGACGGTGACGGGGATGTCGGGGGCCTCCAGGTGCAGGGTCTTGGCGAGGCCGGCCGCGCCCCGGCGGTCGCCGACCGCGACCAGGCGGGTGCCGGCGGAGCGGCGGGCGGGGTCGAGGGCGGCGCGGGCGGCGTCCAGCATCAGGCCGAGGTGGCGCTGGTCGCAGTCGCGGGGCAGGGCGAGCAGGACGCCGTCGCCGGGGCCGGTGGCCGTGAGGGCCTCGGCGAGCGGGCCGGCCAGCGGGTGCCGGTCGGTGGCGAAGACCTCCCAGTGGCCGCCGGGTCCGGCGGCGGGGGCGGGCGGGGCGGTCTCGGTCAGGTCGACCTCGAACGGGCGCACCCAGGGCGCCACTCCGGGCGCGGCGGCCGGCTGGCGGCCGGCGTCCGGCGACTGCTCCGCCAACTCGTCCAGCAGTTCGGCGAGTTGGCCGAGGGTGGAGGTGGCGAAGGCGGTGGTGACCATGGGGGCGACGATGCCGAGTTCCTGGGCGGCCTGGTTCATGATCTGGCCGACCGTGATGGAGCTCAGGTGCAGTTCGTCGAGCGGGTTGGCGGACGGGTCGACGGTCTCGACCGGCAGTTCGGCCCGTTCGGCGGCCAGCCGGATCAGCACCTCCAGGCTGGAGGCGCCCTCCCCGGCAAGGCCGGCCGCGGGGCCGGCCTCGGCGGCGACGGCCTTGCGCGGGGCGGTCTGCTCCAGCACGAACTCCTCGCCGCCGACCTCGCAGGGGCTGGCGAAGAACCGGAACTGCTTGTCGAGCGGCAGCGGCCGGGTGAAGCGGTCCGCGAACAGCTGCTCATGGCGGACCGGCGCGCCCATCGTCCAGGCGGCGGCGACGGCGCCGAGCAGCCCGCCCAGCGAGGTCGCGTCGGCCTCGGTGGCGACGGCGGGCACGGCGGGCAGGATCTCGCCGGCCAGCGACTTGAGGATCTGCCCGGGGCCGACCTCGATCAGCAGGTCGACCTGTCCGGCCATCGCCTGCAGCGCCTCGGTGAAGCGCACCGGCTGGACGACCTGGCGGGTCAGCAGGTCCACCACGTCGGTGTCCGCGGGCAGCAGGCCGCCGGTGACGGTGGAGACCAGGCCCTCGCCGACCGGGGCGAAGGCCTCCTGGGCGAGGTGGTCGGCGAGGCCGGCCGCGGCGGGCGCGACGGCCGGGGAGTGGAAGGCGTGCGAGACCCGGACCCGGCCCACGCCGACGCCCTGGCGTTCGGCGAGCGCGCAGACCCGTTCGACCGCGGCCGCCGGGCCCGAGACCACCGTCTGGCCGGGGCTGTTGTAGCCGGCGATGACGACCGGCTCGCCGACGATCAGCGCCTCGGCGAGCGTCGGGGTGGTGGCGAGGGCGGCCATCGCGCCGCCGCCGTCGCTGGCGGTGGCCATGATCCGGCCGCGGGCGGCGGCGGCGCGCAGCACCGTCTCCTCGTCCATGGCGCCCGCCCAGTGCAGGGCGGTGAGTTCGCCGAGGCTGTGGCCGGTGGCGCGGGCGGCCTCGATGCCGAGCGTCTCCAGCACCCGCAGGCCCGCCACCGAGGCGGCGACGATGCGGGGCTGGGCGACGTCGGTGGCGACCTGGTCGCCGTCGACGGGCAGGCCGAGCCGGGCGTACAGCTCCTCGACGGCGGCGAAGCGGCGGCGCAGCGCCCCGCCGTCGCCGCGCCGGCCGGCGCCCTGGCCGGGGAACAGGTAGCCGATCCGGGGGGCGCGGCCGGCGCTGCCGAGGTAGATGCCCTGGGCGGTGCCGATGGCGGAGCGGGCCCCGGAGTCGAGCAGCGCGGTCAGCGCGGCGAAGCGCTCGACGGCCTGGTCGGGCGAGGCCGCCAGCACGGCGGCGCGCAGCGGCCGGTCGGCCAGGTCGCGTTCCAACGTGGCGGCGAGGTCGCCGAGTTCGGCGTACGACAGCTGGGCGCAGAACTCGCCGAGCCGGGTCGCCTTGGCGCGCAGTTCGTCCGGGTCGGCGCCGTCCAGCAGGAAGAGTTCGACGTCCTGCCGGGAGGCGACCAGGCGGTGCGCGACGGTGGGCACGGCGGTGCGCAGGACGCCGTCGGCGTGCTCGACGACGACGTGCGCGTTGATGCCGCCGAAGCCCATCGAGGAGATGCCGGCCCGGATCGGCGCGCCGTCGGGCCACAGTTCGGCGCGGTCGGGGACGCGCACCGCCGGCGCGGGGCCGGTGAGTTCCGGGTGCGGGTCGACGTGGCTGGTGGCGGGCGGGATGACCTGGTGGCGGACCGCGAGGATCGCCTTGAGCAGCCCGGCGACGCCGGCGGCGGCCTTGGTGTGGCCGAAGTTGCCCTTGACGGTGCTGAGCGCGGCGGGCGTCTCGGCGCCGGCCGCCCGGCGGGCCTCGGAGAAGGCGCGCAGTTCGGTGGCGTCGCCGACGGCGGTGCCGGTGCCGTGGCCCTCGAAGTAGCCGACCGTCTCGATGCCGAAGCCCGCCGCGCGGTAGGCGCGGGCCAGGGCGAGCCGGTGGCCGCTGGCCTCGGGGCGGGTGATGCCGCCCTTGCCGTCGGAGGAGTAGCCCCAGCCGGGGATGGTGGCGTAGCGGAACCGGCCCTGGGCGCGGGCGTCCTCGTCGCGCATCAGGACGACCATGCCGCAGCCCTCGCCGGGCCAGAAGCCGTTGGAGCCCTTGTCGTAGACCCGCATCTCGCCGGTGGCGAGCGCCCCGGTCTTGGCGAAGCCGATGACCTCGAACGGGTCGATGCTGAGGTCGACGCCGCCGGCCACCGCGACGTCCATCCGGCCGTCGATCAGCGCGTCGCAGGCGGTGGAGACGGACAGCAGCGAGGACGAGCAGGCGCCGTCGACGGTGAAGCCGCCGCCCTTGAAGTCGAAGTGGTTGCAGATCCGGCCGGCGATGGTGTTGGCCAGGCCGCCGGCCAGGGTGTCCTCGCCGATCGGCGGGAACGCGCTCTTGTAGCGGCCCTCCAGGCCGTCCAGGAACTCGCCCAACTGCTCGTCGTCCCAGCCCTGTTCGCGCAGGGCGGCGCCGACGGTGCGGCGCACGTACGGCCAGCGCAGGCGCATCAGGTTGGCGCGGCTGAACTCGCCGGTGAGGGTGTTGCCGATGATGACGCCGGTGTTGGCGTCCTCCAGGCCCTCGCCGAACGGGAAGCCGGCGTCCTCCAGGGCGCGGGCGGCGGTGTCCAGGGCCAGCCAGTGCGTCATGTCGGTGGCGCGGAAGGTGCTGCCGGCGACGCGGTGGCGGACCCGGTCGAACTCGAAGCCCTCGATGACGGCGGCCTTGGCGCTGTAGAAGCGGTCCGGGGCGGCCGGGTCGGGCGAGTAGTAGTCCTCGGCGCGCATCCGGACGTCGGGGAGCTTGCGGAACGCCCGGCGGCCGGCCAGCACGTTCTGCCACAGCTGTTCGGGGGACTCGGCGTCGGGGTAGCGGCAGGCCATGCCGACCACCGCGATCCGTCCGCGGCCGGTCGGCTCCTCGCCGTCCCGGGCCGGTCGGAGCTGTCGGTCCGTCACGCCGCCACCGCCTCGTTGCCCATGGGCCGCCCGGGGGCCGCCGTCTCTCCGGTCGGGCCGGCGAGGACGCCGTCGGCCTGCTTGCGCTTGTTCAGGAAGTGCGCGACCCACCAGCCGGCGCCGCGCAGGCCGCAGACCAGGGTGGTGGCGAAGAACAGGGTGTAGACCACGTTGAAGAGCATCAGCACGCCGTAGGCCATGGCCACCGAGGCGCCGAACATGAACTGGTTGCGGCCCTTGCTGGGCGTGGTGCCCGGGTCGGTGATCATGTAGTTGGTGTAGAGCACGAACGCGACGCCGCTCATCGGGCCGAGTGCGGAGAAGATCGCCACGTCCCAGATCCAGTGCCGCAGCAGCGCCTGGATGACGAAGCCGCCGAGCCAGCCGACGATCAGCGGGACGCGCTTGGTCAGCATGGCGTTGATGACGGTGCCGGCGGTGGTGATGATCAGCGGGATGCCGATCCGGAAGAAGGTGTTGGCGTTCTCGGTGAACTCGTACGGCGGGGCGATGCTGACCCACGAGCCGAACATCACCAGCGCCATCGTGATGCCGAAGTTCGACGGGTTCATGAAGTGCCGCATCCGGCCGTACACCGGGGCCTGCAGGGCGTGCTTGGCGGCGACGCCGATGAACACGGCGAGCAGGATCGGCAGCAGCCGGTCGTTCGCGTAGAGCAGCATGTTCGCGGCGAGGGCGGTGATGTGGGACGGCAGCAGGAACTCGTACAGGCCGCGGACGCCGTTGCCGCGGAAGCGCGGGGTGCGCTCCTGCGCCCAGGCGCTGACCATCTCCAGGACGATCTCGACAACGTAGGCGAACGGTGCGCAGATCAGCGGCCACAGCCAGGGCTGCTCGAAGCCCAGCAGGGTGTAGCCGAAGATGTTGAAGACGGACATCGAGAGGGCGAAGTTGCGCAGCGCCAGGTAGCGCGGGTCGCGGTTGGGCTGCCTCTTCTTCGGGGCGGCGTGCGGGCGGACGGCGGCGGTGGCCGCGCCGGAGATGTCGGTCGCGGTCATCGGGCCGCCACCTCCTTGATGTCGTCGGTCAGCATGAGGGTGTGGGTGCCGGCGGTCAGCTGCTGGGTCTTGGTGTGCATGACGCCGGCGGCGTCGCGCCAGCAGAGGTCGGCGGTGACGGGGCCGCTCTGGTCGCCGAGGCCGAAGCGGACCTCGAAGCTGCGGTAGCCGCCGTGGCCGCCGCCGCCGTCGAGCTGGGCGACCTGCTTCTTGCCGTCGGGGGTGGTGACGGTGACGGTGGCGCCGTAGGCGGGCGAGCCGGTGTTGGCCAGGTGCTGGCCGGCGGTGGCGCCGGTGGCGGGCCGGAACAGGTTCAGCGTCAGGTGGTGGCCGAGCGCCGGGGCCTGGTTGGCGTAGAAGGCCGGCGGTCCCCACTGGCGGGCGATGGCGAAGTCGAGGGCGCCGCTGCCGGTGGTGTCGGCGGTGGCGATGCCGCGGGTCGGGATCGGCACGTCGAGGCCGAGCTGCTTGCTGATGTTGGCGAACTTGCCGTTGGCGGTGCGGGCGTAGAAGGCCATCGTCTCGTCGCCGGCCAGGTCGTCGCCGGGGCCGACGTTCGGCCAGATCTTCGGGTTCGACAGCAGGTCGTCGTTGGTCATGGCCATCTCCTGCAGCCACGGCCAGCGGTCGATGTCGCCCTTGACGAAGCCGTCGGCCTGCAGGATGTTCTGCTTGCCGTTGTTGAGGAAGTCGCCCATCTTGGCGTCCCAGCCCCAGCCGGTCCAGGCGACGCCCTGGTCGGCGGCCTCCTGGGTGAACGGGGCGATGCCGGCGGAGAGCTTCTTCTTCATGTCGGCCTGGTCCTTGGCCTGGTTGATCCAGAGGAAGTTGCTCTCCTCCAGGCCCCACGCCACGGTGATGTTGCTGACCATCATGTCGAAGCTGCCGTTGCCGTCCACGTCGCCGAAGTCGACGCCCATGCCCTTGAACGAGCCCTTGCCGAGCACGAAGGACTTCGGGGTGGTGGCGGTGCGCTCGCCGGTGGCCTCCTCGAAGCGGATCCGGCCCGGGGTGGAGACGTTGTGCAGCAGGTGCGCGTGGCCGAAGTCGTTGGCGATGTAGATGTCCGGCAGTCCGGAGCCGGTCAGGTCGGCGCCGGCGATGGCCAGCGTCCAGCCGGTGGAGGCGTCGAACGGGATGGCGTCCTTCTCCTCGACGAACCGGGCGTCCGGCTCGTTGCCGGTCGCGGAGTCGTGGAAGCGCAGCACGTGGTCGCCGCCGGCGTTCTTCGCGCTGGACAGCGAGTCGTTCATCTGGACGTTGCGGATGCCCTGCGGGTCGAGCACGTCCGAGTCGGGGAAGTAGTTGCCGATGATGATCGACGGGTGGCCGCTGCCGTCCAGGTCGCCGACGTACGCGGCGTCGGTGTTCCAGCGCGGTCCGTGGTAGCGGCCGTCCAGGCTCTCCGAGGCCACCAACTCGCGTGGTACGTACGAGTCGTGGCTCGGCGTGGCGGCGTCCGCCTTGGCCATGAACAGCACCGGGGTGCGGCCCCAGTAGGTGACCAGGAAGTCGGTGCGGCCGTCGCCGTTGAAGTCGCCGGGCGTGCAGCCGGTGGGCGCCATGGTGTCGTCCATCGGCAGCGGCTTGCCGTCCAGGACGAACGGCGTGAACCGGTCGGCCTCGGGGGCGGTCGGCGTCCAGGAGACGATCACCGAGTCGGTGCGGGTGTCGACGATGCACATGCCGTCGGCGCGGCCGTGGCCGGTGACGTCGTTGATGGCGATGCTGGCGCCGACCGAGGAGATCCAGGCGCGGATCTTCTCGTAGGCCGGGTTCACCTTGCGGATCGTGTTCATCGGCCGCGACTCGTAGCCCGGCGGCATCGCGATCGGCATCTCCTTGAATTTGTATGCCGCGGCCGCATCGTCACCGCCCGCGACCGCCACCGAGGAACGGATGACGAAGAACATCGAGGCAGCCACCAAAATGGTGACCAACCCGGGTACGAGTCTGCGGAATCGCCGTTGTTGCGACATTCCAATTCCCTCCCGTGGGCGACGATGAAAAGGGCGTCCGTGGCCGGCCCGAACGAATTCGTCGGCTATCCGCCATGCGGACCTGACACTTGAGGATGTCCGCCCTCCGCAAAGTCTGCTTCTCTGACGTTGCCAGGGTTCGAACGGCGAACCGGGCGCGGTACACGGAATATCCCGGACGGCCGGTCGGGCACTCTCGGAGAAGACCCGGCGCGGATGCGCTGTGAAACTCGGGTGAGATCGGCCCCTTCGAATCCCCCGTCTGGCGAGGTAATCCATGGTGCACACGTATGACGTGATAGTCGTCGGGTCCGGCTCGGCCGGCGCGACCCTCGCGGCCCGGTTGAGCGAGGACCCGGGCCGTTCCGTGCTCCTCGTCGAGGCGGGCCCCGACTTTCCCGATCCGGCCGACATTCCGCGCGAGATCGTCAACGGCAACGCGATGTCGATGCACGCGCACGACTGGCGGTACCGCGCCGAGATCCTGGACGGCCGGCGGATCATCTTCCCGCGCGGGAAGATCACCGGCGGCTCCTCCGCGGTCGGCGCGACGATCGCGCTGCGCGGCGTCCCGGAGAACTTCGACCGGTGGGCCGCGGGCGGCAACCCGGCGTGGACGTACCAGCAGGTCCTGCCGTACTACCGGCGCCTGGAGGACGACCAGAACTTCGCCGACGAGTACCACGGCAACAACGGCCCGGTGCCGATCCGCCGGGTCCGGACGCAGGACATGTCGCCGATGGAGATCGCCTTCACCGAGGCCAGCCTGGCAGCCGGATTCCCCGAGGTCACCGACCACAACCACCCCGAGGCGACCGGCATCGGCCCGATCCCGTCCAACCGCCGCGACGGCCTGCGGGTCTCCACCGCGATGGCGTACCTGACCCCCGACGTGCGCTCCCGTCCCAACCTGACGGTCGTCGGGGACACCCTGGTGCACGAGGTGCTGTTCGAGGGCGACCGGGCCGTCGGCGTGCTGGCCGGCCCGGCCGGCCGGGTGCCGGAGGAGCTCCGCGCACACCGCGTGGTGCTGTCCGCCGGCGCGGTCAACTCGCCCACGCTGCTGATGCGTTCGGGCATCGGCCCGGCCGATGACCTGACCCGCCTGGGCATCCGGGTGCGGCTCGACCGCCCCGGCGTCGGCGCCCACCTCCAGGACCACCCGCGCACCGGCGTCTTCCTGCGCCCCAAGGAGGGCATGCCCACCGACGTGCCGTTCCTGCAGGCGATGGTGCGGACCACCTCCAAGGGCTCCGCCGACTTCAACGACATGCAGTACTACATGGTCAACCACTTCGACCTGACGCTCTTCCCCGAGCTGCAGATGCTCGCCCAGGCGCCGATGATCTTCGGCGTGATGGTGGTCGACCAGCAGCCCGAGTCGGTCGGCCGGCTCCGCCTGACCTCCACCGACCCGGCGGCCGGGCCCGAGATCCAGCTGGACTTCCTCTCCACCGAACGCGACGTGGAGAAGATGGTCGAGGGCGTGCGCACCTGTTGGGAGCTGGCCAACCACCCCGGCATCGCCTCCGAGGGCGACGGGTTCATCGTGCTGAGCGACCGGCTGATCGAGAAGGACGCGATGGTCGAGCAGTACGTCCGCACCAGCCTCGACAGCGGCTACCACCCGGTCGGCACGGCCCGGATGGGCGCCGCCGACGACGCCGGCTCGGTCGTCGACCAGCGGCTGCGGGTGCACGGCACCGAGGGTCTGTACGTGGCCGACGCCTCGATCATGCCGCAGATCGTCAACTGCAACACCAACCTGACCTCGATCATGATCGGCGAGCGGCTGGCGGACTGGCTGCGCGCCGAGTGACCCCCCTGCGCCCGTGACGACGGCCGCCCCGGTGCCCCGCGCACCGCGGCGGCCGTCGCCGTTCCCGGCCTCCCGGCCTCCCGGCCTGCGGGGTCTCCCGACCGGCCGGCTCCCCCGCGGAAGTCAGGGCAATTTGGGAGACGAGTGGAGGGCTCCATTCCTGCCACCATGGGAAAAACCCCGCCGCCGCCCGCCCGGGACGGAATTCCGCGCTTTCCCCGCCGGAATTCCGAGCACATTCCCGCAGGACGGCCGCACCGTCGAATGGGAGGGCGAGCACCATGACCGATCCGAACGTGCTGAGCACGGTCCGCGTCCCGCTGATCGAGGAGGACCAGGCCGAGGGCCGCACGAAGGAGCTGTACGACGCGATCAAGTCGCGGATGGGCATCCCCTTCGTTCCCGACATGTTCCGGCTGGTCTCCAGCCGCCCCGACCTGCTGGAAGTGGTGATCACCGGCTACGGCGGCGTCTTCAACGACGGCGTGCTGCCCCGCGCGACCCGCGAGATGATCTCCGCCTGGAGTTCCAAGGTCAACGGCTGCCCCTACTGCGTCGGCACCCACAACTGGTTCCTCGCCCAGTTCGGCGGCCCGCAGGAGCTGACCGACGCGATCCAGAACTCCGGCTCCGTCGAGGAGCTGCCGATCGACGAGCGCACCAAGGTGCTGATGCGCCTGGTCACCAAGGTCGGCACCGGCGCGTTCCGGATCACCGACGAGGACTGGGCCGCCACCGAGGCGGCCGGCTGGAGCAACGAGGAGATGCTGGAGGCGGTCTTCACCGCCGCCCTGTTCGCCTTCATCAACCGCCTGGTGGACGGCCTGGGCCTCGGCAACTCGGTGACCCGCAGCCGGATCGCCTCCCAGCCGGAGGACGCCACCGTCTCCGCCGAGCGCCTGGCGGAGGGCACGTGAGCGGGCGCTCGCGCGCGATCCTGCTGACCGGCGCCTCCTCCAGCACCGGCAAGTCCTCCGGGACCGGCCGGGCCGCGGCACTGCGGCTGCACCGGGCCGGCCTGCCGGTGTACGCCACCGCCCGCCGCCCCGAGGCGCTGGCCGACCTCGCCGCCGAGGGCATCCGGGTGCTGCACCTGGACGTCAACGACGAGGAGTCGATGACCGCCGCCGTGGAGAAGATCACCGCCGAGCACGGCGCGGTCGGCACCCTGATCAACAACGCGGCGTACAGCCTCAACGGCACCATCGGCGAGACCCCGCTGGACGAGGTGCGCAGCCAGTTCGAGACCAACCTGTTCGGGCTGTGCCGGCTGACCCAGCTGGTGCTGCCCGGCATGCGGGAGCAGGGCGGCGGCCGGGTCGTCATGATGTCGTCGATCTTCGGCCAGTTCGCCACCCCCGGCCGCGGCTACTACCAGGCCACCAAGCACGCCCTGGAGGCGGTCAGCGACTCGCTGCGGCTGGAGGTGGCCCGGGACGGCATCAAGGTGGTGCTGATCGAGCCGTCGCCGGTGCTCGGCGGGTTCGTGCCGATGTCGGTCGCCGACCTCGGCATGACCGGGCAGGAACGGACCGGCCTGTACGACGACTTCTGGAAGTATTTCGTCGACTGGCACGGTGCCTACCGGGAGACCGAGAACCCCACCGGCCGGGGCCGGATGGCGGTGCGCGCGGAGACCGTGGCGAAGGTGATCGAGAAGGCCGTCACCAGCGAACACCCGCGGATCCGCTACCGGATCGGGGTGCCGTCCCGGCTGCTGCCGCGGATGCGCTGGACCATCGGCGACGCGCTGTTCGAGCGCTTCGTCCGGGCGTTCTTCCCGATCCCGTAGGCCTCCCGGGCCCCGGTTCCGCGCTTCGGCGTCCGTGAGCCGGGGCACACCTCCGCAAGGACGAAGAAGGACGCGCCCGCTCCGAATGTCACGATCGGGTGTAGCACCGGCGCACGCCGCCGACGAGCCGAGGGAGATCGCGCGAATGCCTGCGGGGGACGGAAGACGGACGCATCGCGGCGGCCCTCGGGCCCGGGCCGGGGCCGAGTCGTGAGCGCCGCGCGGCGGCTCGTCCAGGCGCCCCTGCGGGGGCTGTCCCTGCTCCAGGTCCGGCACGTCGGGACGGTGTCGTTCGGCGCGGCGGCCGGCGACACGGCGCGGGTCTACCGCGAACTGGAGCGGGACTTCGGGGTGCTGGCCCCGCCGGTGGCGCTGCACGGCCCCGTCCCCTCGCTGCTCGCCGCGTGCTGGACGGTCCTGCGCGAGACGATGCTGGCCGAGGGACGCGCCCCCAGGGCGGCGAAGGAGGCGGTCGCGGCCGCCGTCTCGGCGGGCAACCGGTGCCCGTTCTGCATCACCGTGCACAGCGGCATGCTCGACTCGCTGTCGGCACGGCCGGTCTCCCGCCGCCGGCCTCGATCCGGGCCCGCCACCGAGGAGTTGACGGCGTGGGTGCGCGACGGCGGCAAGCCGCCGTTCCCGCCCGAGCTGCTCCCCGAGCTGGCCGGGACGGCGCTCTGCCTGCAGTACCTCAACCGCATGGTCAACATCTTCCTCGGCCCGATGCCGCTGCCGCCGAACGCCCCCGCGCAGGCACTGGGGCCGGTGCTGCGGGTGCTGGTCGGCCTGATGCGCTCCTCCGCCGGGACGACCACCGCCCCGGGCACCTCGCTGTCCCTGCTGCCGCCCGCCGAACTGCCGTCCGACCTGGACTGGGCCGCCGCCGACCCGCGGATCGCCGACACGCTGGCCCGCGCCGCGGCGGCCGTCGACCGGACCGCCGCCGAGCAGCTGCCCGGCCCGGTCCGCGAGCCGGTGGCCGCCGCGGTGGCCCGCTGGGACGGCGCCGACCCCGGCCTCGGCCGGGCCTGGCTGGACGAGCCGCTGACGGCGCTGCCACCCGAGCAGCGGCCGCTCGCCGAGCTGGCGCTGCTCACCGCGCTGGCCTCCTACCGGGTCGACGAGCGGGTGATCGCCGCCGCCCGGCAGGCCGGCGCCGACGACCGGCAGATCCTCGCGGCCTGCGCCTGGGCGAGCCTGCTGGCCGCCCGGCGGCGGGTCGGGCAACTGCTGTCCGACCACTGAACTCCGGCGCCCGCCGGCCCCGGCCACTTCGGCGGGGGCCGGTCGGCGTTCCGGCGCATTTCCCGTTCCGTTTTCTCCCCCGCACGTCGAAAGACGCGGATCCACCGATGTACACACGCTCCCGCTTTCGTCTCCGGAAATAGGCACATCCCCAGCCGAGGGAGAAGGTCACATCCCTCGGAATCCTCCGGAGGGCTGTCACCGATTCATCGACGAACTTGGAGATTCGCTGTGCAGATCGCCGTCGAACGCGCCATCGAGACCATGTGGAACAGATACGAGGAGCCGCTCTCGCTCGACGAGATAGCAAATACGGCGATCCTCAGCAAGTTCTACTTCTCCCGGGTGTTCCGAAATCTCACCGGGACCTCGCCGGGCCGATTCCTCTCCGCCGTCCGCCTGCACCAGGCGAAGACCATGCTGCTGGAGACCGATTTCAGCGTCACCGAGATCTCCTACCGCGTCGGATACAACAGCCTCGGCACCTTCACCAGCCGTTTCACCCGCTCCGTCAGCCTCTCCCCCGCCCGCTACCGGACCCTCGCCCGGGCCGGCCTGACCGAGCGCACCGGCGCCGCGCACGACGGCCGCCGCACCTGTTCGGTGAGCGGCAGCATCCGCACGCCCGACACCGGCTGTCCGGTGCGGATCTACATCGGCGCGTTCCGCGAACCCATCGTGCAGGGCCGCCCGGTCGCCTGCGAAATCCTCGACGGCTCCGGCCAGTTCACGCTGCGCGTCCCCGAGGGCGTGTGGTTCGTCCGGGCGGCCGTGGTCGCCGCGAGCGACTTCCCCGCCCCGCCGTGGGAGCGGCGCCCGCTGCTGGTCGCCTCCGGGCCGGAGCTCAGCGTGCGCCACGGCCACGACCTGCCGCCCGTCCGGCTGACCGCCCGTCCGCTGACCGCGCTGGACCTGCCGATCCTGCTGGCCCTGCCCGGGCTCGACTCCCCGCAGCGGCCCGCCCCGGAGGCGGCCGCGGTGCGCGTCCCCTCGTTGAGCGGCGCGTGAGGGGCCCGCGCAGGACGAACGGGCGGGACCGCTGACCGGCGGTTCCGCCCGTTCGTCGTTTCCGGTGCTCAGCGTCCGAGGACCGGCTCCACCTCCGCGGCGGGCGGCGCGAACGGGCCCCAGGCGAACGCCTGCGCCCAGCGGTCGGCCGGTTCGCCGGACCATTCCAGGCCCTCGATCTGCGGGCGGGTGCGGCGGCCGGTCAGCGACCGGAACACGTCCACCGCCGGCCCGCGGACCGTCGCCGCGGGCGCGCCCTCGCCGACCACCCAGCTCTGCCCGGGGGTCTCGATCCGCAGCGCCGGAAGCCCGCCGCCGTTCACCGCCAGGCCGAAGCCGATCGTGGACAGGTCGAGCGCGCCCTCGAACCCGGGGTGCGCGGTCGGCTCCACGGGCAGGTCCAGGCCCAGCCGCAGGTCGATCTCGTGCGAGACCACGTCCAGCAGCATGATCCGCCGCCGCAGCTCCGGGCTGCGCTCCAGCGCGGCGGGCAGCTCGGCGTCCAACTCGGCCCAGCGGTCGAGCAGTTCGTCCGCCGGAACGCCGGACAGCGGCGCCAGGTCGATCTGGCTGTCCTCCTGGGCGACGAAGGACTGGCAGATGTGCACCAGGTGTCCGAGCAGGTCCCGGACGCTCCAGTCCGGGCAGGCGGGCACGGTGACGGCGGCCGGGTCGGGCAGCGCCGCCGCCAGGGCGGATATCGCCTCCCGGCTGCGCCGGTAGGCGGCGAGCTGCTCGGCCGGGTCGTGCTGGTCGGGTGCCGCTGTCACGTTCGTCTCCTCGGGGTCCGGAGTGCGGCGCGGTGCCGCCGTCATCGGGTGGTGCGCTCGGCCGCGCGGCCGATCTGTCGCTGCGTCAGGAATCCCGCACGGTACAGCCAGTGGGCGGTTTCGGCCATCGTCTCCTCGACCGGGCGGGGCGCCGGGCCGCCCGCGGTGGCGGTCTTCGCGACGGGCACGGCGTGGACGCAGGTGTAGGCGGCGCCGTACTCGGCCGGGATGTGCCAGGGCCAGCCGCGCTGCAGGACGTCGGCGAGGCGGGCGGCGGGCAGCATGGCCCGGCCGGGGAGCCGGGCGGCGGGCAGCGCGCGGCCGGTGGCGGCGCGCAGCGCCGTCAGGTAGTCGGCGGTGGAGAGCCAGTGGTTGGGGGCGAAGATCCGGTCGGGGGTGTCGGCGGCGGGCGCGGTGGCGAGGCCGGCCAGCACGGCGGCGGTGTCGCGGACGTCGCCGAGCGGGAAGCCGCCGGTGGGCCAGAGCGGCATCAGGCCGCGCAGCGCGTCGCGCAGCCGCCCGGTCTGGTCGCCGAGCCGGGGGTCGTGCGGGCCGAGCAGCGCCGGCGGGTAGACGATGCGCACCGGCGCGCCCTCGTGCCGGTGCCGCCGGGCGACGTGCTCGCAGGCGGCCTTGCTGGCGAGGTACGGCTCGGCGGGCCGGCCGACGGCGCTGTCGGCATGCAGCTCCGGGTCGGCGCTGGGGATCAGCGCGCCGACCGTCGACACGTGCACCACCGTGCCGGCGCCGGAGCGGACGGCGGCCCGCAGCACCGTCTCGGTGCCGAGCACGTTGGTGCGGGCGATGTCCTCGCGGCGGCGGCGGTCGAAGGAGTACACCGATCCGAGGTGCAGCACGGCGTCGGCGCCCTGGCAGACCCGGCGCGCGGCGTCGGCGTCGGTGACGTCGCCGACGACCGTCCGGACGGCGTCGGGGTCGAGGCCGAGCGGGGCGAGGGCGGGCGCGACCCGGGCCGGGTCGCGGACCAGCAGCCGCACCCGGGCCCCGGCGGCGAGCAGGGCGGCGACGGTGTGCGCGCCGAGGAAGCCGGTGCCGCCGGTGACGGCGACGACGGGGGCGGGGGTGGTCCGGCCGGCGTGGGCGGCGGGGCCGACGGGGTCGGCGGGGGCGTTCACGCCCGGTCCTGCGAGTGCTCGGCCTCCGTGCGGCGTTCGGCGTCCACCTGGACGTCCTTGGCGAAGGACGCCATCAGCACGGGGACGGCCTCGGCCTGGAAGTCGACCTCGGAGTCGAACTCCTTGATCATGCCTTCCAGCACCAGCAGCGACAGCAGCGGGAAGGCGAACTCCGATGCGGCGAACACCCCGTGGTCGCGCTGGAGCTGGAACAGGCGGGGGGCGAACGCGCCGAGTTCGAAGTCCTTGGAGAGCGCCCCGAACGCCTCGTCCACCAGCTCCGTCACGGCGGTCCGGAAGGCCTCCCGGTCGAGGTTCTCGGGCAGTCGGGCGGCGCTTTCGAGGACGATGTCGGCGCACTTGGGGCCGTTGCCCTGCGCCATGTTGAGGAAGAAGCCGGCGAAGGAGCGCCGGACGGCGTCGGGCAGCCGGACCACGAACCCGGCGTCGAGGACGACGACCCGTCCCTTGCCGTCCAGGCAGAGGTTGCCCGGGTGCAGGTCGCAGTGGACCAGGCCGTCGACGAAGAGCATCCGGTAGACGGCCCGCAGCACGTCGCGGACCACTTCGCGGCGGCGCTCCATGGTCATGCCGAGCGGCCGGAAACGGCCCAGGTCGGAGACGAACTCCATGGTGAGCACCTGGGGCCCGCACAGGCCGTCGACGGGGGCGGGGATGCGCAGGTCGGTATGGTCGGCGAGGTTGGCGCGCAGCAGCAGCAGCGAGTCGCGTTCGGCAAGGAAGTCGAGCTGGTGCAGGACGGCGCCGCCGAGTTGGCCGATCATCTCCTCGGCGGGCAGGTCGCGCATGCTCGGCAGCACCCGTCCGGCGCGGGCGCCGAGCAGGGCGAGCCGCAGGTCGGCCTCCAGCACCGGGCGGATGCCGTGGCGCTGGACCTTGACGGCGACCTCGGTGCCGTCGGCGAGCCGGGCGCGGTGGACGCTGGCGATGCTGCCGCAGGCGACCGGCTCCCACTCGAACTCGGCGTAGGCGTCGGCGAGTCCGGCCTCGGCGAGGGTGCGGGCGACGTCGGCGCGGCTCGGCGGGCGGACGTCGTCGGCGAGTCCGGCGAGCGCGTCGCACACGTGCGCGGGGAGCAGGTCGCGGCGGGTGCTGACCAGCTGCCCGGCCTTGACGAAGAACGGGCCGAGCGCGGTCAGCAGCCGCGGCGCGCGGTGGGCCAGCCGGGCCCGACCGCCCCGGGTTCCCAGGTGCGGCAGGGCGGCCATCAGGTGTCCGGTGACGATGGCCGCGGTGGTGCAGGCCCGACGGGCCAGCAGCCACCCACTCGTGCGGTGTTCCGGCACGGTACCTCCAGGTCCCTCGTGGCGGTCGGGCCCGAACCGGCCCGACAGCGAGGAAACCAGGCCGCCGACCGGCCCATCTATACGCGATATTGCCCAATGCGCCGGGGCGGCGGTCCGGGCCGGCCGGCGTAGGTCTGCGCGATGCCCAGCCAGTGGTCGGCGACCGCGCCGACGGCGGTCAGCGCGAGGTCGTCGCGGTGCCGGCGGCGGGTGACGAGCAGGCAGAAGTCCGCGGCGGGGCCGGAGATCCGCTGCTCGGCGTCCTCCGGGCCGAACGCCCAGGCGACGCCGGACGGGCCGGTCAGCTCGAACCGGAACGGCTCGGCGGGCGGTTCCAGGCCGCGGACCCGGTACGCGAGGTCCCGGGTGCGGGTGCCGAGGTAGGCGATGTGGCCGATCCGGTCGGTGAGGTCGACCGGGACGCCCAGGGCGTCGCGGATGTCCTGGCCGTGGGCGAACAGCTCCATCAGCCCGCCCGCGGCGAGCACGCTCGCGGGCAGCGGGCCGACCAGCCAGGGCACCTCCTCGCGCCGGGGCGTCGCGGCGAGGCCCTTCTCCGCGGCGGCGCGCCACTCGGCCCAGTGCCGCAGCAACTCGGGGACGGGCTCGGCGAGGTGGGCGGCGAGCAGGGTGGTCAGGCCGGCGTCCAGGTCGTCGCGGACGGGCGCGGTCTCGGCCGTGAACGCGGCCGGCTCGCGCACGGCGAGGTCGATCAGGCGGGCGACCAGCGCCAGGTGTGCCACCTGGTGCCGGACCGTCCAGCCCGCGGCCGGGGTCGGCTCGGACCACTGCCCGGGCGACAGTCCGGCCACCAGCCGGGCCAGTTCGGAGCCTTCTGCAGCCAGGTCCACGCAGACGTCCTGCATTGCGGTCATGTCGGCATTCCCTTCCCCGGTGAGGCGTGTTCAATCCGGTTCCGCGTCCATTTTCCGAACGCGTCACCGGCGTGTGCTTCTCCATGCGTGCCGCCCCGTTCCGGGCCCCGGACATTCAGGGACGTACGGGTCTGCGCCACAGATGGCCGAGTTCCGACACTGTGGACCACACCGCAATCCAGAAGGTGCGAGAGTCCCCCTTTGGCAAAACGATGTGTCTTGCGCCACATCCGGCCGGTCGAGCCCCCCGGCAGGGCCCGCACCGGGCCGGAGCGGCCGAGGCACGGCCCACGAAGACCAGAGATGGACCACGGATCCACGGCAAGCGAGACACCAACGAGCCCAGGCGGGGGAGATCCGAATGCCGATTGCGGCGGCGATTGAGCGCAGCATTGATGTCATGTGGCAGCACCATGCAAATCCAATTTCCCTGGAGCAGTTGGCTGAAATTGCCGCCTACAGCAAATTCCATTACTGCCGCATGTTCAATCAGCTGACCGGCACGTCACCCGGGCGTTTCCTCACGGCAATCCGAATCTACATGGCGAAGCGGCACCTGCTGGAGACCCCGGACAGCGTCACCGACATCACCTACCGGGTCGGCTACAACAGCCTGGGCACGTTCACCAGCCGTTTCACCCGCAGCGTCGGGGTCTCGCCGACCCGCTACCGCTCGCTGGCGCAGGGCGACGACCTGCCGCCGCTCACCCCGCCGGCCGCCCGGAGCTGCCACGGCCTGTCGGTCGTCACCGGGCAGCTGTACTTCCCGCCGTCCGAGGTCGGCCCGGTCCGGGTGTACGTGGGCGCGTTCAACACGCCGATCGTGGAGGGCTACCCGCAGGCCTGCGACGTCCTGGACGAGGCCCGCCCGTTCCGGCTCCAGGTGCCCGACGGCCTGTGGTTCATCCGGGCCGCCGCCGTGGCCACCGAGGACGACTCCCCCGGGCAGCTGCTGATCCGCCCGCCCAGGCTGGTCGGGTCGGGCTGGGCGGTGCGGGCCCGCGGCGGCCGGGCGTACAGCACGGACGTGCAGCTGCGCGACGTGACGGCGCTCGACCTGCCGATCCTTTTGGCATTGCCGGAACTCGACGGAGCGAGACGCATCCCGCAGGCCGCGGCTCGCTAGGAATCCTCCGGAATGACCCGCTCCGCCCTTTTCCCGCGCCGACCACTCGGTCACCGCGCGACCACTCTGCGGACACAACCGGAATCCCCGGCGCGGTTTCGGCGCACCCGGAGCGGGTGCGCCGTGCGAACGCCCGTCCGCCGCCGGTAGAACGTGCCCGATGTGACGATTGCCCGTCAGGTGGTGTGCACAAGGAACCGTCGCTCGTGGACGGACTGCCGGGTCGCGGAACGCCCGGTCAGTTCAGCCCGTCGAGCGCGGCCAGCACGTCGGCCGGCTCGGCCCGCGTGATGTAGTCCGGGTCGACGAAGGACCAACGGATCGTGCCTGCACGGTCGATGACGTACGTCGCCGGGATCGGCAGGGTGCGCGGGTGGCCGGCGTGGTAGCGGTCCAGGTCGATGCCCATCCGGGTGTAGACGGCGGCAAGCGCGTCCGGCACGTCGAAGGCCAGGCCGTACTGCTTCGCCGTGTCGCAGCCGGGGTCGCTGAGCACGTCGAAGGCCAGTTCGTGCTTCTCGGCGAGGGTCAGCGAGTCGTCCGGGTTCTGCGGCGAGACGGCGACCAGGCGGGCGCCGCGGGCGGTGACGGCCTCGTGGTGCTCCCCCAGGGAGCGCAGCGCGATGTTGCAGTACGGGCACCAGGCGCCGCGGTAGAAGGTGAGCACCACCGGCCCGTCCGCGAGGAGTTCGGCCAAATCGACGCTGCGGCCGGTGGCCGAGCGCAGCGTGAAACCGGGGGCCCGGTCGCCGACGGTCAGGGCCCGCTCGGCCCGACCGGAATCGGCCAGCTCCTGAGCGGCTTCCTGCATCACGGCACGGACGTCGGCGGGGATCTGCTCGCGGCGGCTGTCGTAGAAGGCGCGCAGCTCGGCGTTGACGCTCATGGGTCTCCTCCTGTGGCACATCCTGGAACGGTCATTCCAAGATAGTGGTGACGGTGCTCCTCCGGTCAAGACCGGCGCGGGATATCTTGGAATCATCGGTCCAAGAAGGGGGTGGCGAGGGTGCCGGACGTCAAGCACTTCGATCCGGACGCGGCGCTGGACACCGCGATGCGGCTGTTCTGGCGGCAGGGCGCGGCCTCCACCGGCGTCCAGGACGTCGTGGCGGCCACCGGCCTCAGCCGCTCCAGCCTGTACGCGACGTTCGGCGGCAAGCAGGAGTTGTACCGCGCGGCCCTGGAACGCTACGCCCACGGCCGGTCGCAGCTGCTGCTCGGCCCGCTGGAGGAGGACGGGCGCGGCCTGCCCGCCGTCCACGCGTTCTTCGCCCGGCTGATCGACACCCGCTGCACCGGCGAGTTCGCCCGCTGGGGCTGCATGGTCTCCAACGCCCACGCGGGCGCCGAGAACGCCGACCCGGCCGTCCGCGCCGTCCTGGAGCGCCAGCACCGACGCCTGCGCACCGCCCTGCACACCGCCCTCCTCGCGGCCCGGCGGAACGGTCAACTCGCCGACGACGCCGACCCGGAGACCGCCGCGGACGTGCTGGCCCTGCTCGCCCACGGCGTCAACCTCCGCTCCCGCGCCGGCGCGGACCCCGGCCGCCTGCGCGCCACCGTCACGGCGGCGATCACGGCGCTGACCGGCGGCGGGTGATCCGTCGCGGGATCGGCCGGGGCAGGATCTGCCGGGGCGGGATCAGCCGAGGCGGGTGGCGATGTCGGCGAGGAGTTCGGGTTCGGACGGCGTGAGGTAGAAGTGGCCGCCGGGGAACCACCGGTGGTCGAAGCGGCCGGGGGCCGTGAGTTCGGACCAGGCGTGGACGCCGGCCGGGGTGCAGTCGGGGTCGGTGGCGCCGGCGTAGGCGGTGATGGGGGTGCGGAGGGGCCGGGGGTCGCGGGGGAGGTAGGTCTCGATCAGGCGGTAGTCGGCGCGGAGGGCGGGGAGGGTGAGTTCGCGCAGCTCGGGGTCCTCGTAGACCGACACGCCGGGGCCGCCGTGGCGGCGGACGGCGTCGATCAGGGCCTCGTCGTCGCGGGTGTGCCGGTCGGAGGGGGCGGCCCGGTGCGGGGCGACCCGGCCGGAGGCGAGGAGGCGGGTCGGGGCGTGGCCGCGGTCCTCCAGCCGGAGCGCGATCTCGTAGGCGACGGCGGAGCCCATGCTGTGCCCGAACAGCGCCAACGGCCGGTCCAGGTAGGGGTCCAGGGCGGCGTGGATGTCGGCGGCGAGAGTGGGCAGGTCGGGGGCGAACGGGTCCAGCAGGCGGCTCTGCCGGCCCGGGTAACGGACGGCCAGCACCTCGACGTCGTCGGGCAGCAGCCGGGACCAGCCCTGGAAGAACGTGGCGGCTCCCCCGGCGTGCGGCAGGCAGAGCAGCCGGAGCCTGGGCGGCCGGGCCCGCCGGTGCACCTGGAACCAGACATCCGCGGCGCCGCCCGTGCTCGTCACTGACAGCGGGCGGGGGCGGTCGGTCTCGCGAGAGGTCGTCATCTGGGCTCCTGGTCTCGGGTGTCGGTGCGCCGGCCGGTCCACGCCTCCGCGACGGACCCGATTCGGCACAATGCCATACCCGTTGACCGCCTCCCACCCGGCGGCCGGCAACGCGCGGTCCGCGCCGCCGCCCGGCCACCGGAACCACCCGAACGGACGTCCGCACGAGACCCGCCTCCCGGCGCCCGAACCGGACGCACCCGGCGGGGGGTGCTGGCGCGCGTCGCCGGGGGCGGCCGGTTCGGGTGCGCGGGCCGGTTCGGGTAGCTCAGGCTGCTCCCCGTGACGGCCGTCCCGCTCCGGCCCACCTGCGCGTTCCACCCAACGCAACCGCCCGTCCGGCAGGTGCAAACGGGCGGCTCCGGGCACCGGACTGGATCAAGTCCGCCGCTTTCCTTGGTAGTTGAGATTCCACACCGCTCGACCGGCGCTCGATCCGCGCGCCCCCACGCTCGATTCGATCGTCCGAACCGTTGATTCGAGCGTCCGAATCCGGCATGGTGTCCCTCACAGCGTTCCGGCCTGCTGTTTCCGCAGCGGAGAGGTGCTTCATGGACGAGATCGACCGGGCCATCCTGCGGGAGCTCCAGGTGGACGGCCGGATCCCCTACGCCGAGCTGGGGCCGAAGGTCGGGCTGTCGCCGTCCGCCGCCCGGCAGCGGGTGCAGCGGCTGATCGACGCCAAGGCGGTGCAGGTGGTGGGGGTGACCGACCCGATGACCATGGGCCGCCAGTCGATGGCCCTGCTGGGCCTGCACGTCGACGGCGACCCCCGGGCGGTGGCCGACGAGCTGTCCCGGCACGACGAGGTCGTGTACGCGGTACTGACCGCCGGAGGTTTCGACCTGTTCGTCGAGGTGGTGTGCGACCGCCCGAACGACCTGCTGGATTTCGTCAACGACGTGGTGCGCGCCGTCGAGGGCGTCGCCGCGGTCGAGAACTTCCCGTACTTCGCGATCCACACGCACCGCTTCCTCTGGCACGTGAGCTAGCCCCTCCCCCTCCCTCCCGCCGCCCCGATCCCGCACCACGCCGAGGACCTCGCCATGCCCCACCCCGAGCACCGCACCGTCGACTTCTTCGCCGAGGACGCGCTTCCCGTGCCGGTCGTCACCCCCGCCGAGGCCGAACTCCTCGCCGCCGGGCGGCTCGGCCTCCCCGGGCGTGCCGAGCCGCTGGGCAGCCAGCAGGACGCCAACTTCCTGCTGCGCGATGCCGACGGGGCCGCCCTCGCGGTCCTGAAGATCGCCAATCCGGCCTTCGGCGCGCTGGAGGTCGAGGCGCAGGACGCCGCCGCCGACCTGATATCGGCCGCCCACCCGGAGCTGCGGGTCGCCACCGTGCTGCACCACTCCGACGGCGCCCCGCGCCGCGCCGCGGTGCGGGTCGGGGGCGCGGAGACGACGGCCCGGCTGCTGCGCCACCTGCCGGGCGGGGCGCTGTCCGGCCCCCGGCACCTGTCCGCGACGACCGTCGCCGCGATGGGCTCGCTCGCCGGAAAGGTCAGCGCCACGCTGCGGTACTTCCGCCACCCGGGCCTGGACCGCGTCCTGCAGTGGGACCTGCGGCACGCCGACCGGGTGGTCGCCAGGCTCGCCGAGCACGTCGCCGAGCCCGAGCGGCGGGACGCCGTACTGGCGGCGACCGCCGAGGCCTGGTCGCGCGTCGAGGCGCTCGCCGACGGCCTGCCGCTTCAGGCCGTGCACCTGGACCTCACCGACGACAACCTGATCCGCCGCCCCGGCAGCTGTCCGCCGCTGCCCGACGGGATCATCGACTTCGGTGATCTGACGACGAGTTGGGCGGTCGCCGAGCTCGCCGTGCAGCTCTCCTCGATGCTCCACCACGACGGTTTCGAGCCCCACCGGGTGCTGCCCGCCGTCCGGGCCTTCCACGCCGTCCGGCCGCTGTCCGCCGCCGAGGCCGGGGCGCTCTGGCCGCTCGTGGTGCTGCGCGCGGCCGTGCTGGTGGTCAGCGGGCGGCAGCAGGCGGCGGTCGACGCCGACAACGCGTACGCCACGGCCGCGCTGGACCGGGAGTGGCGGGTGTTCGAGCAGGCCACCCGCCTGCCGTTGGCGGTGATGACCCACCTGGTCGCCCACGCGACGGGCTTCGCCGCCGCGCCCGCCCCGGTCGCTCCGCCCGCGCACCCCCTGCTGCGCGACGTCCCGGCCGACGGATTCGCCGTCCTCGACCTGTCCACCGACGCCGACGCGATGGACGGCGGGGCCTGGCTGGAGGCCGGGGTCGAGGACCGGGCGGCGGCCGCCGCGCTGGCCGGCGGCCCGGCGGCCGTCCGCACCCCGCACGGCGGCGCCCGCCTCTCCCGGACGCCCGCGCTGTCCGCCGTCTCCCCCGCCACCGTCGCCACCGGCGTCGACCTGTGGCTCGGCCCGGCCGCCGTCGCACAGGCCCCCGAGGCCGGCCGGGTGCTGTCCGCCGGGCCAGGAAGGCTCGAACTCACTTGCGGTGCACGGGTTCTGACGCTGTCGTTCGCCCCCGGGACGACCCCGCTGGTGGCCGAAGGCGCGCAGCTCGACGCGGGCGCGGACCTGGTCCGCCTGCCGGCCGGCGCCACCGTCCGCCTCGCGCTGCGGGACGCCGACGCCCCGGACGTCCCGCCGCTGGTGCGCCCCGAGTACGCGGCGGGCTGGCTGCCGCTCACCGCCGACCCCGCCCCACTGCTCGGCCTGACCCCCGACGCCCCGGCGAACGGGCCGGACGACCTGCTGGAGCGGCGCGGCGCGGTGTTCGCCACGGTGCAGGGGCACTACTACGACGCCCCGCCCCGGATCGAACGGGGCTGGCGCCACCACCTGATGTCCACCGACGGCCGCGCCTACCTCGACATCGTCAACAACGTCACCCCGCTGGGCCACGCCCACCCGCGAGTGGAGCAGGCGGTGGCCCGTCAGCTGCGCCGGCTGAACACCAACTCGCGTTTCCACTACGCCTCGGTGGTGGAGTTCACCGAGCGCCTCGCCGCCCTGCTGCCCGACCCCCTCGACACGGTGTTCCTGGTCAACTCCGGCTCCGAGGCGGTCGATCTGGGCCTGCGCCTGGCCATCGGCGCCACCGGGCAGCCCGACGTGGTCGCGCTCCGCGAGGCCTACCACGGCTGGACGTACGCCTCCGACGCCGTCTCCACCTCCCTCCAGGACAACCCCAACGCCCTTGCCACCCGGCCGAGTTGGGTGCACACGGTGGACTCGCCGAACTCCTACCGGGGTCGCCGCCGCGGCGCGGACGCGGCCCGCTACGCCCCCGAGGCCGTCGCCGCGATCGACGCCCTGGCCGCCGCCGGCCGCCCGGCGGGCGCGTTCGTCAGCGAGACCTTCTACGGCAACGCGGGCGGGGTGGCGCTGCCGGACGGCTACCTCGCCGCGGTGTACACGGCGGTCCGCCGGCACGGCGGCCTGGCCGTCGCCGACGAGGTGCAGGCGGGCTACGGCCGGCTCGGGCACTGGTTCTGGGGCTTCGAGCAGCAGCAGGTCGTGCCCGACATCGTCTGCGTCGCCAAGGCGATGGGCAACGGGCACCCGCTCGGCGCGGTCGTCACCACCAAGGAGATCGCCGACCGGTACCGCGAGCAGGGCTACTTCTTCTCCTCCACCGGCGGCAGCCCGGTCTCCAGCGTGGTCGGCCTGACGGTGCTGGACGCGCTGCGCGACGAGGACCTCCAGGGCAACGCCGTCCGTGTCGGCGACCACCTGAAGGACCGGCTCCGGGCGCTCGCCGACCGGCACCGGATCGTCGGCGCGGTGCACGGCTCCGGCCTCTACCTCGGGCTCGAACTCGTCCGCGACCGGGGCACGTTGGAGCCCGCCACCGAGGAGACCGCCGAGCTCTGCGACCGCATGCTCGACCTCGGCGTGGTCGTCCAGCCCACCGGCGACCACCTCAACATCCTGAAGATCAAGCCCCCGCTGTGCCTCGACACCGCCGCCGCGGACTTCTTCGCCGACACCCTCGACCTGGCCCTGACCCAGCTCGGCCACGCCCACTGACCCCGGCGGCCTTCCCCCACGGTTCTCCCCGAGCCCCCGCGGCCCCCGAACTCCCTGGAGCAGTGAAGATGTTGGACACGATCGTCGTCGGCGCGGGCATCGCCGGCCTCACCGCCGCCCGCCTCCTGCACGCCGCCGGACAGCGGGTGGTCGTCCTCGAAGCGCGCGACCGCGTCGGCGGCCGGATGTGGACGGACCGCACGGCCGGGTTCTCCGTCGACCGCGGCGCCTCCTGGATCCACGGCCTCACCGACAACCCGCTCACCGACATCGTCGCCGAACTCGGCCTGGAGACCGTCGAGTTCACCGTCGGCAGCTTCCAGGCCGGCGGCCGGCCGATCGCCGACCACGACGAGTCCCGCCGCCGCTTCGACCGGGCCGCCACCGCGCAGTGGCTCGCCGACGTCGAGACCGCCGACGCGCTCTTCCTCGACACCATCGCCGGCTCCGGCGACGACGAGAGCTACGCCGACGCCGCCGAACGCACCCTCGCCAGGACCGGCTGGGACGCCGAACGCGCCGACCGCGTCCGGGTGTTCTACCGGCACCGCACCGAGGAGCAGTGCGGCGCGGAGATCGAGCAGGTCGCCGCGCACGCCCTCGACGAGGACGCCATCGACGGCGACGAGGTGATCTTCCCCGGCGGCTACGACGCCGTCCCGCGCGCCTTCGCGGACGGCCTCGACATCCGTCTGAACACCACCGTGACCGCCGTCGACCGGTCCGCGTCCGGCGTCCGCGTCACCACCGACGGCGGCGAGTTCGAGGCCGCCCGGGCGATCGTCACCGTCCCGCTCGGCGTCCTGAAGGCCGGCGCGATCGCCTTCACCCCCGCGCTGCCCGACACCGTCGCGGGCCCGATCGCCCGCCTCGGCATGGGGGCCTTCAACAAGGTCTTCCTCCGCTTCCCCGAACGCTTCTGGCCCGACGACGTCTACGCGATCCGCCAGCACGGCCGCCCGAGCCTCCCCTGGCACTCCTGGTACGACGTCTCCGCGGTCAGCGGCCACCCGATGCTGCTCACCTTCGCCGGCGGCGACCTGGCCCGCGCGATCGAGCAGCAGAGCGACGAGGAGATCGTCGCCTCCGTCCTGGACGCCCTGCGCGGCATCCACGGCGACGCCGTCCCCGCCCCCGTCGCCCACTGGATCACCCGCTGGGCCTCCGACCCGCTCGCCCTCGGCTCCTACTCGTACGTCGCCACCGGCTCCTCCCACGCCGACCACGACGCCATGGCCACCCCCGTCGACGGCGCCCTCCACTTCGCCGGCGAAGCCACCTACGGCCACGAACCCGCCACCGTGCACGGCGCCCTCCTCTCCGGCCACCGCGCCGCCGAGCACATCCTCGGCGCCCCCGTCCCGCTGGCCGAGCTCACCCGCGGCCTGCACCCCGCCGGCTGACGGGGGCTCAGCGCTCGCGGGCGACGGACCAGGCCGGCAGGTGCGCGAAGAACGCCACCGCGTCCCGCCGCCAGTGCCCGTACCAGCCCGCGGCCCGCGCGGCGGCCTCCCGGGCGTGGCGGTCGGCGTCGGCCCGCACCGCGCGGTCGACGCCGTGGGCGCGGGCGGTGCGGCGGATCCGGTCGAGGTCCCGGTCGTCGCAGTCCGGGTCGCCGAGGACGGCCTCCAGTTCGGCGCGTCCGCGCTCGTCGGCGGCGGCCAGCAGGGCGTGCACGACGTAGTTGCGGCGGCCGGCCCGGATGTCCGTCCCGACGGGCTTGCCGAGCGTGTCCGGGTCGCCGAACAGGTCCAGCCAGTCGTCGTGGATCTGGTTGGCGATCCCCACCGCGCCCGCATAGTCGCGCAACTCCTGCTCGTACGGGCCGAGTTCGGCGCCGGCGGCGAGCAGGCCGAGGCGCAGCGGCGCCAGCACCGAGTACCGGGTGGACTTGAACTCGGTGACGGTGTGCAGGAGTTCGGTGCCGGCGTCGGGGCGGAAGTCGCGTTCCAGGTCGAGGATCTGCCCGTTGACGGCGGCGGCCCCGGCGTCGGCCGTGACGGCGGCCATGGCGAGGGCCCGCTCCGGGGGCAGCGCGCCGGTGAGCAGGACGCGCACGGACAGGAACGCGGCCAGGTCCCCGGCGAGGACGGCGAGGGCGAGTGCGGTGTCGGGCCGCTCGGGGAAGCGGCTGCGGTAGGCGTAGTAGGTGGACGGGCCGCCCCGGCGCACGGGCGTGTCGTCGATGATGTCGTCGTGGATCAGCCCGTGCGTGTGCAGCAGTTCGATGCTGACGGCGGCGGCGTCCAGCCCGGGCACGGCCCGGTCGGTGACCAGGGCGGCGGCCTCGTGCAGCAGGGCCACCCGCAGTCGTTTGCCGCCGCGCAGGGAGAGTTCCCGCACCAGGGCGAGGGCGTCGGCGGGGTACGAGCCGTGCGGCGGCGCGGTCGGCGTCCCGCCGTCCGGGTCGGTCAGGGAGTCGAAGTACGCGGCGAAGCGGTGCTCGAACCGCTGCTGGTGGCCGGCCGCGCGGGACAGGGCGGCGTGGAGGACGTCGTTCACCGCACCAGGCTGTCACGGCCGCCGCCGGGGCCCGCACCGCGTACCGGTACGGGCCCCGGGCGCCCGGTGCGGCGGGTTCGGGAGCCTGCCGAGCCGGCGGAGTTCTTTCAGCTCGGGTCTTCAGCGCTCGCGGGCTCCGCCGCCGGCACCCGTCGCGGCCGTGAGCGCGAGACCGCCACGCCCGCCAGGCAGAGCACGCCGCCGCCGAGCGTCAGCAGCGCGGGCACCTCGCCGAGGAACAGCCAGGACATCAGGACGACCAGCGCGGGCACCGCGTACGAGGTCGCGGCCAGCCGGCTCGCGGTGGTCCGGGCCAGGGCGTAGGCCCAGGTGGTGAACGCGACGGCGGTCGGGAAGACGCCCAGGTAGACCATGTTGAGCGTGGCGGACAGCGGCGCGGCGGACGCGTCGTGGACGAGCTGCCCGGCGAACGGCAGGCAGGCGACCGTGCCGACGAAGCACGCGAACGTCGTCACCTGCAGCGCGCTCGCCGTCCGCAGCGCCGGCTTCTGCGAGACCACGCCGGAGGCGTAGGTGATCGCGGCGACCACGCACAGCGCGACGCCGAGTATGGACGAGCCGCCGCCGCCCGACATCGACAGCCCCACGGTCACGGCGCCCGCGAACGACACCGCCAGCCCCGCGAACAGCCGCGGCGGCATCGGGTCGCCCAGCAGCCGGACGCCCAGCAGCGCGATCAGCAGCGGCCCGACGTTGACGATCAACGCGGCGGTCCCGGCGTCGACCTGACGCTCACCCCAGTTCAGCACCACCATGTAGAGGCCGAACCAGAGCACCCCGGACACCAGGATGCCCCGCCACGCCGAGCGGGGCGGCAGCCCCTCCCGCCGCACCAGGCAGAACACCCCCAGCATCAGCGACCCGGCCAGCAGCCGCCCCAGCGCCAACGCGCCCGGCGAGTACGCCGCGCCCGCACTGCGGATCGACACGAAGGCGGAGGCCCACAGGATCACCGTGACCAGGGCCGCGCCCGCGGCCAGTCGGGGGGAAGGACGAGTGTTCATCATGCTCCTGAGGACGAGAAGGAAAAGCCTCGACGGACAACACTGCGAGTCTCCGAACCGGTACCGCCCCGGCGCAACGTCTCCGCCGAGACCGTGCGACCGGACCGCTGCGGACGCCCAGCGCAATCTTCCGGCCAAATGTCTAGACCTCTGTAAAGAGCAGGGATCTGATGGGTACTCACATCACTACCCCCACAGTGATTTTGGAGACCCGCATGACCATTCGCGCGCGCTTCCGCCCCCTCGCACTCACGGCACTCCTGGCCCTGGCCGCCACCGGATGCAGCTCCGGCCCGGGAGGCGGTTCCGACGCCGGCGGCACCTTGACGGTGTGGCTGGCCGTGGACGCCCAGGAGAGTTGGCCGGAATTGGTCCAGTCCACCAATGACCGGTTCGCCAAGGCCCACCCCGGGGTCAAGGTCGAGGTGCAGTACCAGCAGTGGACCACGAAGAACCAGAAGCTGGACGCCGTCCTCGCCGGGAAGAACGTGCCCGACGTGGTGGAGATGGGCAACAGCGAGACCACCAACTACATCGTCAACGGCGCGTTCTCCGCCCTCGACCCGGCCGGGTACGAGCAGTCGGACGCCTGGCTGCCGGCCCTCGCCGACGCCTGCCGCGCCAACGGGAAGACCTACTGCGTGCCGTACTACGTCGGGGCCCGGGTCGGCATCTACCGCACCGACTACTTCGCCGAGGCGGGCGTCACGGGCGCGCCGAAGACGTACCCGGAGCTGCTCTCCGCGCTGGACCGGCTGAAGGCCACGTACGGCGCCAAGGACCCGAACTTCTCCGCCCTGTACCTGCCGGGCCGGTACTGGTACGCGGCGATGGCGTTCGTGAAGGACGCGGGCGGCGAGATCGCGGTGAAGGACGGCGACCACTGGAAGGCGTCGCTGTCCTCGCCGAAGTCCGTCGCCGGGCTGACCGAGTGGAAGCGTCTGATCGACACCTACTACGTCGGCGACCGCGCCAAGGACAACGGCGACCAGCCCGGCGTCGTCGCCCAGGGCCGGGTGGGCGTCTTCTACGGCAACACCTGGGAGGCCGACTCCGCCGCCGACCCGCTCTCCGGCGGCGACCCGAAGCTGAAGGACACGTTCGCCACCTTCCCGTTCCCCGGCCCGTCCGGGAAGCTCCTGCCGCCGTTCCTCGGCGGCTCCACGCTGGCCGTGCCCGCCAAGTCGGCGCGCAAGCAACTCGCCGCCGACTGGATCAAGTTGTTCACCGACCGGCAGTCGCAGCAGGCGCTGATCGCCGCCAACACCCTGCCCAACAACACCGCCCAGCTGGCCGAGGTCGCCGCCGGCGGCATCAACGGCCCGGCCGCCCGGGCCGCCGCCACCGGCGGCTGGATGACCCCGTTCGCGCCGGGCTGGACCTCGGTGGAGAAGTCCAACGTGCTGCCCGAGATGCTGGAGCGGATCGCCAACGGCAAGGCCTCGGTGCAGGACGCCACCGCGGAGGCCGACAAGCGGATCGACGAAGTGATCAATGAGCGCTGACCGGCGCGGGCGGCGCCGGCACCGCCTGCTGCCCTACCTGCTGCCCTACCTGCTGATCGGCCCCACCGTCCTGGCGCTCGTCCTCGTCCTCGGCTACCCGCTGGTCGACATGGTCGTGCTCGCCTTCCAGGACATGACCCGCGAGCAGCTGTTCAGCGGCTCCTCGCCGCCGTGGGCCGGGCTGGACCAGTTCCGCAGGATCCTCGGCGACGGGTTCTTCTGGACGGTGGTGGCGCGCACGGTGGTCTTCACCGCCGTGTGCGTCGCCCTCACCGTGCTCTGCGGGCTGTTCACCGCGCAGCTGATGCACCGCGTCTCGCCGTGGGTGCGCGCCACCATCGCCGGCATGCTGGTCACCGTCTGGGCGATGCCCGTCATGGTCGCCTCGTCGATCTTCCGCTGGCTCTTCGACGCGGACTACGGCGTGGTGAACTGGCTGCTCTCCCGGCTGCCGGGCGTCGACATGTCCCGCCACAACTGGTTCACCGACCCCTGGCAGGGCTTCGCCGTGATCGTCGCCGTCGTGGTGTGGGGCTCGCTGCCGTTCGCCGCCATCACCCTGCGGGCCGCCCTCGCCCAAGTCCCGCCCGAACTGGAGGAGTCGGCGGTCCTCGACGGGGCCCGGCCGTTCCAGATCATGCGGCACATCACGCTGCCGACGATCAGGCCGGTGCTCGTCATGGTCACCACGCTGTCGGCGATCTGGGACTTCGGGGTCTTCAACCAGGTCTGGATGATGCGCGGCGGCCAGCCCGAACGGGAGTACTACCTGCTGGGCGTCTACTCCTTCATCGAGTCCTTCGCCGTGAACCGGTACAGCGTCGGCGCCGCGATCGCCCTGGTGACGGTCGTGCTGCTGCTCGCCGGATCGGTGGTCCACCTGCGTCAGATGTTCCGGACGGGAGAGGTCGAATGAGACGACAGCGCTCGCCGGGCCACGACCTGCTGGGGCTGCTGGTCGCCGCGGTGATCGGCTTCCCGGTCTACTGGATGGTGCTCACGGCCTTCCGCCCGGCCACCGAAATCCTCAGCGTGCCACCGGAGTTCTGGCCCGGCCGACCCACCCTCGGCAACTTCTCCCGCGCCCTGCACAGCGAGACCTTCTGGGCGAACGTCCGCTCCAGCGCGGTCATCGGGCTCGGCACCGTCGTGCTGTCCCTGGTGGTCGGCGCGCTCGCCGCCTTCGCCCTGGCACGGTTCCGCTTCGTCGGCCGGAAGGCCTTCGTGGTGGTGATCCTGATCGTCCAGACCGTCCCGCTGACCGCCCTGATCATCCCGCTCTACCTGCTCCTGAACGACGCCGGCATGACCGACAGCCTGGTCGGCGTCGTCCTCACCTACCTGGTCTTCACCCTGCCCTTCACCGTCTGGATGCTCCGCGGCTTCATCGCCGGCATCCCCGTCGAACTGGAGGAGGCCGCCATGATCGACGGCTGCACCCGCCTCGGCGCCTTCCGCCGGGTGGTCCTCCCGCTGCTCGCCCCCGGCATCGTCGCCACCTCCGTGTTCGCCCTCGTCCAGGCCTGGAACGAGTACGTCCTCGTCTACATCCTGCTGTCCACCCCGACCAAACAGACCGTCAGCATCTGGCTGGTCTCCTTCCAGACCAGCTTCGGCACCGACTACGGCGGCCTGATGGCCGGCGCCACCCTGACCGCCCTCCCCGTCGTCCTGTTCTTCCTCGCCGTCCACCGCCGCCTCGCCTCCGGCCTCACCGCCGGCGCGATCAAGGGCTGACCGCCTCCCCCCGCGGGCGGCCCCTCACGGGCTGCTCGCGAGGGGCCGGCGCCCGCTCACCGGTCGCGGGTCAGTGCACGGAAGGACTCCAGCGTCTCCAGCAGGTTGCGGCCGTCCTCGCGGGCGGACGGCGGCAGGCCTGCCAGTAGCTCGCCGACGGGGACGGGCGTCCGTGCGGCGAGGCGGTGCAGGAGCGGTTCCGCCTGCTGTCGCGTCAGCGGGCTGCGCAGCACGTGCCCGTTGGCGGCGCACAGCAGGGCGGTGCCGAGCGGCTCGTACAGCACCCGGGCGCGGGCCCGGACCGTCGTGGTGTCGGCCAGCGGGCGGGGCGTCCCGGGCGGCGGGGCGGGGCAGAGGCCGGATGCGCTCCAGGTGGCGAGCGAGGCGGCGGCGACCTGCTCGCGCATCCGGTCGGGGTCGAGGTACCCGCGGAAGACGCGCAGGGTCTGCTCCAGCGCTTCGGGCAGCGCGCCGTCCGCCGGCGGTTCGGGCGCCGACAGCGGCGCGGTGGCGGCGGGCAGCCGCACCAGGGCGGCGTCCGGGTCGACCATCGCGTCCGGGGATCTGCCCAGCAGCAGGTCCTCCACGTCGTAGACCGCGCGGTGCTCGCCGCGCGGCACGCCGACGTTGACGCTGGTCGCGGCGCGGCCGTCGACGCTCTCGCCGACGTGGTAGTAGTCCGCGGGCCAGTACAGCAGGTCGCCTGGCTCCGGCTCGGCGGTGAACGAGTCGGCCAGGTGGGCCCGGTAGTCCAGCTTGGTGGTCACCGGCTCGGTCCACGGGCGGCGGCGCCAGAACCGCATCCGCTTGCGGCCTTCGACGGCGAACATGAAGGTGGCGAAGCGGTCCTGGTGGACGCCGACCGGGGTGTGCTCGTAGTTGCCGTGGAAGAGCGTGGTGATCGCCCCCGACAGCGGCAGCCCGGCGCGCTCCCACAGCGGTTCGAGGAACGCCCGCTGGCGTTCCCACTGCCCGGCGTGGAAGGCGTGGAAGGCGTGCACGACCAGCGCGTACCGCCGCTCCGCCGAGAAGGCCGCCAACTCGCCGTCCAGCCGCCGCCGGTAGCCGTCGAAGGCGCCGTCCTCGGCGCGCGGGAACCAGTCGGCGGGCTCGGTCTGCTGGAAGCGTCCGACGGCGAACTGGGCGTTCGGCGGCAGCAGGTACGGGCCGGCCGGACGGGTGGCGAGGGTGGCGGCGGCGAAGACCTCGGGCAGCTCGAACGGCGCCGGGCGGACGGCCTTGATCAGCACCGGGCGCCGGTCCCAGTGGCGTGCGGCGAACTCGTCCCAGTCGAGCGGGCCCCGGACGACGTCCAGGTCGCTCACGGGTGTGGTGGTCATCCGTCCGTCCTCCCGCCGTCCGTCAGGTCGATCCCGCGCAGCCGGTGGAGCGTGCGCAGCAGGGCGGTCACGGCGCCGTTGTGCTGATCGGCGCCGACCGCCCGGCACAGTTCGCCGACCGTCGGTTCGCGGCCGGGCTCCAGCTGTCGGGCGATCCGTTCCCCGGCGGCCCCGCCGATCGGGAAGGCGTGCCCGTTGACGGCCCAGATCCACCGGCCGGGCCCGTCCGGCACCCGGACGATGTCGCTCACCACCCGCAGCCGCTGCCCGGGCGCGAGGGGGACGTCGGCGCGCGGCTCGGGCACCGGGTCCAGCCCGGCCGAGGAGCACCAGGCCGCCCACCGGACGCGCAGGGCGGCGGCCAGTTCCTCGCCCCCGGCGGCTGCGCGGATCGCCTCGCCGACGGCGCTCACCGGCGCGGCCGGGCCGGGCGGCCGGTCGGCGGGCGGCGGCCAGGGCAGGTGCGGCACCGTGCCGTCGTACGCCAGCCGGCCCCGGACCTCCTCGGCCAGCAGGTCCTTGACGGCGCCGGTCGCCAGGTGCTGCGCGCGGGGGACGGAGATCCGCAGCGTCAGGCAGCCGTCGAGGTGGCGCTCGCGCCAGCGGGTGCCCTCCGGCCAGTACAGCAGTTCGCCCGCGGTGGCCCGCAGGACGCGCAACTCCCTGTCCTCCCCGTGCAGTTCGGCCTCCAGGACGCCGGCCGTCACCCAGGTCAGCACGGCGTGTCCGGAGGGGGCGGCGAGGCCCCGGACGCGGGTGAAGTCGTCCCCCTCGGTCAGCTCGGCCTCGACCGGCAGGCACGGTCGGCCGACGTGCCGCCAGAGTTCGGCCAGGGCGTCGCGGACCGCCGACCACAGCGCCGCGTCGAGGTGCAGGCCTTGACGGACGCTCAGCAGGTAGCCGGCGTCCGTCCCGCTGCCGGGCGGTTCGCGGCGCAGCCTGGCCCGGTGGTCGGCCGCGCTCTCGGCGGCGTCGGGCAGCAGCCGGCCGGGCGCGCCGAGCCAGCCGAACGGGGTCTGCAGGCGGACCTGCGGCAGGGCCCGGAACACCGTGCCGGCCCGGAACGGCTCGCAGGCGGCGACGATCGTGCGGTGCAGGTGCGCCGGGTCCGCCGGGGCGGCCGCCGGGAGCAGGGCGGGTTCCTTGCCCCAGACGCGGGCCAGGGCCGGTCCGGTCCGGTCGGCGGCGGCGGTCACGCCCGGGCTCCTTCGGGCTCGGGCGCCGGGTACTTCGCGGCGAGCAGGGCGGCGTAGTCGGCGAGCGGGCCGAGGCCGGCGGCGGCGCGGCGCTCGTCCACCCGGTCCGCGTCCTCGATCGGGCAGGGCCGCAGTTCGCCGCCCGGCGCCCGTTCGAACTTGGTGCCGTACAGCTGGCGGCCGCCCTCGGCCCGGCGCAGCGAGTCGGTGAGGTAGGCGACGTCGCTGCGGAGCATGTCGCCGCGTTCGGCCGCGGCCTCGATCAGGGTGAGGCAGGCGCGCAGGAACACGAGGTCGCCGGTGTGGTGCTGGAGCAGGGCGCTCGCCGCCGCGGCGGCCTCCGCGCCGACCAGGCTCCGGCCGGGCCAGCCGTGTTCGGCGACCACGCCGCGCAGCCAGGCGATCCCGGTGCCGGTCAGCCGGTCGAGTTTCGCCTCCAGCTCGGGGTCGGTGAAGCCCCCGGCGGCCCAGGGGGTGCGCAGTGAGGCGTCGAGCCGGCCCAGCCGGAGCAGCCGGTCGCGGATCTCGTCGGCGTGCGGGTCGCCGAGCGGGTCGATGTGCAGCCGCAGCGTCGTCTCGTTCCAGCGGTAGGTGATGCGGCGGGAGGCCGCCGGCCAGTCGAAGGACGCTTCGCCCTCGCGCGGGCCGCGCAGCACGAGCCGCACCCCGCGGTCGGGGTCGTGCAGTTCGGTCCGCTGCGGATCGAGGTCGCCGTGGACGTGTTCGACGGCGTCGCGCAGGGCGATGCCGAGGCCGGCGAGGTCCAGTTTCCCGCCTTCGCGGACGGCGGCGACGGGCGGCAGGGCTCCCTCGCCCCGCGTCGGGGCGTCGGCCGGTTCGGTGCGCAGTTCGCGGCCGGGCGGCATCCGCATCGCGAGCAGCGGACCGCCGTCGGCCGTGCGGAAGAAGTACGGCACGTCGCCGCGGCCGAGCTGCTCCGACTCGCCGGTGGTGAAAGGGACTTCGCCGCCGTCCGGGTACTCGGCCGTCGGGCGGGCGATCACTCGCAGCACGTGTCCGGCGGCCCGTTCCGCGAGGAACTCGGCGATCCGGGCGCGGTTGCGGCACATCAGCGTCCAGGCGTCGAACATGCCGCGCAGCATGGCGGTCAGGTGCGGGCCGTACCCGGTGCGGCCCTCGGTGTCGCCGACCACCGTGCGGGTCGCGGTCCGGGTCAGCGACCGGGTCCGGCGTTCCAGTCGCAGCGAGCCGTCCGGCCGGGTGCGCCAGCAGGTCGCGGGGCCGTCCGGTTCGCACCAGCGCGCGATGTTCTCCAGCCCGGCGTGGTGGTGCGTGGAGACTGCGGGGTCGAACAGCAGCCCGGTCTCGAACAGGCGCTTCGGGTCGGCGAAGTACGCCTCCAGGTCGACCGGGAACGGCAGCGGTTCGCCGTCCTCCGGGCGCTGACCGATCAGCACGTTGCCGTCGATCAGGTCGGTGATCCCGAACGCGAACGCGGCGGCGGCCAGCGACCCCGCGCGGTGCCAGTAGCGGGCCGCCGACCCGGGTTCGAGGACGGCGCCGCGCATGACCGTCCCGCCGTCGGCGCGCAGCACGCCCCACGCGTCCGGTGGCTCGATCCACTCCTGCCAGGAGTAGCAGGCCCGGTCCGGGCCGCTGCCCGGCCGGCTCCGCAGGGTCGGCAGCCGGATCGGGCCGGACGCCGGGGGCAGCGCGTCGAGCAGGGCGAACACCGAGTCCTCGACGTTCAGGAACAGCGTCTCGCCGGTGGCCGGTCGCGGCTTGTACGCGAGCCGCGAGCCGTCGGCGAAGTCGACGCGCAGCACCCGCTGTCCGCCGTTGTGGGTCTCCTCGCCGCTCGCCCACAGGCCGGTGACCGGGTGCTCGGAGGGCCGGTCGCGGGCCAGCCGTTCCAGGAACAGCATCAGCGAGCCCAGGAACTGGCCCACCCGCCGGGCCGCGAAGGCCGCGGCGCACTCGGGCCGTCCGTCCGCGCAGGTCTCCAGCACCTCGGTGAGCAGCGGCCCGAACAGGTCGGCGTTCTCCAGCCGCAGCACCTTTGGATCGACCTGCCGGGCGTCGACCTCGACGCCCGCGGACCAGTCCTCGATCCGCCGCAGCACCTCGTGCAGCGGCGCGAACCGCCCGTCGGCCAGCGCATGCGCGAGGGCCCGCGCGTCGGACGGGCCACCCAGCATGCGGTCGACGGCGAGCGTGCCGTCCGGCCCGGGGACGACCACCGGCGGGAACGCCCGGCCCACCCGACCCTCGGCCAGCGCCTCCATCAACCGCCGCGTACCGGACGGGAGTTCGGGCGCGCGGGTGGCGCCGCCGAAGTCGCGCAGTTCCATTCAGCCCCTCGTCAGGTGGTCGATGCACGCCGCCGCGCGGCCGGCCGGGCCGGCACCGCGCGGCGGCGTGATGCTGCGTCGCTGCCCAGCTGCCTCGACTCAGAAGTCGGGGGAGCAGTAGATCCGGGTGCAGGTCGGCCAGGTGGACTGCTGGTGGGCCGGCGCGCCCTGCTCCAGCTCACCGATCACCAGGTCGAACTCCGCGTCGGCGACGAGGGTGTCGCCCTGCGGCGGCTGCGCGGTCGTAGTCTCCATCGATGTTTCCCCTGTCGGTAGAAGTGGCGCGGCGACGGTCGGGGGCCGAACGGATTCGGCTCCCGACGCTGCGCGGGGGGGCTGTTTCGAGAGAAGGCGAACCCGGAGAACGCCTACTGCAGAACGCAGTAGAGGTGCAGGCCACAGGTCGTGGCACTCGGCGCGTACTCCGGGGCGAGCTGCTCCAGTTCGCCGATCACCAGGTCGAACGCCTCGTCGAGGACGAGGGTGCCGGCCGGCGACGCTTGCAGGGTAGGAGCTTCCATGGAGGGTCCTCCTGACAAGAGCGCGGGGCAGGTCACCGCAACCATCCGGTGACCGGGCGCCGTGCGGTTGACCGAATCTGCCGTGGTCGCGCACATGACACGACCGCCAGCAAGTGTTGCCCAGCCCGACCCCCGCGTCAACACAACTTACGCACCAGTACGCCGATTTCGGCGCGCCCGGCATCACCCGGCATCACCCGGACGGTTCGTGCGGAGACCGCGCGGGTCAGCGTCCGTCGGCGAGCGGCTCGCCCTTCTCGAAGCGCCGGATCTGCTCGCGCAGCACCCGCTTGGCCCGCGGCAGGAACGCACTGCTCGGGCCGCCGACGTGCGGGGTGATCAGCACCCCCGGCGCGCGCCAGAGCGGGTGGTCGGCGGGCAGCGGCTCCGGGTCCGTGACGTCGAGCGCCGCCCGCAGCCGCTCCGCGGAGAGTTCCGCCAGCAGCGCCGCGGTGTCGACGACCGGCCCCCGGGCGACGTTGACCAGCAGCGCGTCGTCCTTCATCCGTGCCAGGAACCCGGCGTCCACCAGATGACGGCTCTCCGGGGTCAGCGGCGTCAGCAGCACCACGACGTCCGCGGCCGGCAGCAGCTCCGCCAACTCCCCCACCCCGTGCACCCGTTCCTCGGGCCGGGCGCGCCGCGCGACCTTCACGACCTCGCACTCGAACGGCTCCAACCGCGCGGCGAGCGCCCGCCCGATCGAGCCGTAGCCGAGGATGAGCACCGTCCGGTCGGCCAGCGACCGGTGGAACTCCTGCCTCCAGAGCCCCTGGTCCTGACGGCGCACGAACTGCGGCACGCCACGCAGCGAGGCGAGGATCAACGTCACCGCCAGCTCGGCCGTACTGGCGTCGTGCAGCCCGCGCGCATTGCACGCGACGACCCCGTCCGGCACGTGCGGCAGCACATCGTCCATCCCCGCCGTCAGCGTCTGCACCACCTTCAACGCCGGCAGCCGCCCGATCACCGGAAGCGCGACGGCATGCCGCAGGTACGGCAGGCAGAAGAACTCCACCGCCCGCACCGCCTCGTCCGACGGCGCCGGCCCACCCCCGTCCCACACCACGGCGTCGAGCCCGTCGGGCAGACCCCCGATCTCCTCGGGCGGGTACGGAAGCAGGTAGCGAGCACTCATACCCCGACCCTAACCACCTCCGACCCCGCCCGACCGGGCGGCCCGGCAGCGCCGCTCGGCTCAGCACCGCTCGGCTCAGCGCCGCTCAGCTCGGCTCGGCTCGGCTCAGCTCGGCTCGGCTCGGCTCAGCTCGGCTCAGCTCGGCTCAGCGGCCGAAGCGGAGCACGAGCGTCGAGTCGACGGCGCGCTCGCCCGCCGACGTCCCGCAGCCGGCGCCGGTGCTGGTCCCCAGGCCCCGGACGGTGTCGTCGGCGAAGCGCGCGCTGTTCGCGGCGACATGACCGCTGACGTCCAGTGAGGCGGTGCCGTTCACCTTCACCACCTCGGTCCGGTCGAGTTCGAACGTGGAGATGGCGGTGTCGCTCCAGTACACGGTCGTGCTGGAGGTGTCGCCGTGTTCGTCCCCCGTGCACCGCGCCGCCGGCACCGTCACCGTCCGCGCGAACTTCCCGGACGCCACCGGCGCACCGCCCTGGTCCACGCAGCTCACCGTCCCGGTCACGACCAAGGTGTCGGCCACCGGCACCCTGACACCCCCCGGCTCCACGGCATCGGCGAACGTCCCGTGCCCGTTGAACACGCACGTGGCATCGGTCGTCGGCGCGTCGGAACCGGTACGGGCATAGGCGTCGGCCATCAACGGCACCAGTGAGAGCAACGGAGCGGCGGCCAGCAGGGTGCCGCGGACAGCGGTCGTCATGAGGTCGGCATTCTCCCGTTCTCTCGTCGGCAAGCGGTGACAAACGGTGGCAACTCGGCGGACCAACGACCCCCACCCCCCGGGGTTACGCCCACTACCCCACCCGGGTGATCCGACAGGGCCTCCGGCGGCATCCCCGCAGCGGGCTGAGTGCCACCAACTTCGTAAAGCTGTACGCCAAGGCGGACACCGGCGACTGGGAGTACCCTGCCGACCGCGGCTTTCAGCGGCTCGACGGCAAGGTCGACCAGACCAGGTGGACCGTCCCGGTCGGCACCAAGCTGGACCGTTTCGGCGAGCTCAAGGGCGGCTACATCTCCGACCCCGGCACGCCGTTCACCCAGCGCTCGATGCCACCGGACACGCTCAACCCCGACAGCAACGGCAGTGTCTCGCGGAGAAGTACCTCGAAGAGGTCTCCGCCGACCACTGCGTGGTCACGCCCACCGGCGCCTGACGACCCGCCGCACCGCCCCCGGGCGCGGGGCCCGCGCCCGGGGGTGTGGACGTCACTTCCGGTCGGCGTGAACGGAGCTGGCGTCCTGGATCTTCTTCCAGGACTTCGGTTCCGCCGGCAGCGCCCCCTCACTCGGGCGCGCGGTCGCCGCCGCAGCCGCGGCGGCGTTCGGCACCGGGCCGACGGCGGGCTTGCCGAGGGTGAACAGCCAGGTGGTGAACACGTCGGCGAGGCTCCGGCCGGAGAGCCGCTCCGCGAACGCCTGGAAGTCCTGGACGGTGGCGTTGCCGTACCGGCGCTCGGTGGGCCAGCCCTTCAGGATGCGGAAGAACGTCTCGTCCCCGACGGTGTTGCGCAGCGCCTGGAGGGCCATCGCGCCGCGCAGGTAGACCGGCCAGGCGAAGAGGTGATCGACCCCCGGGTCGCCCGGCTTGACGGTCCAGAACACGTGGTCGGCCGGGTAGCGGGCGTAGGCGTAGTCGGCCAGCTCCTGTGCGGTGCCCTCGTTCTCGTGCTCGGACCAGAGGAACTGCGCGTACTCGGCGAAGCCCTCGTTCAGCCAGATGTCGCTCCAGCGGGAGAGCGAGACGCTGTCGCCGTACCACTGGTGGGCCAGCTCGTGCACGACGACCGAGGTGTTGGAGCCGTCCGCGAACAGGCCGGGGCCGTAGACGATCCGGGTCTGGGTCTCCAGGGCGCCGCTGGACGGGATGTTGGGCACCAGGCCGCCGACCGAGCTGAACGGGTACGCGCCGAAGTAGTCGCTCAGCCAGTCCACCAGCTCGCCGGTGCGCTCCACGCTCGCCCGGGCCGCGGCCGCGTCCTCCCCGAGGTCCTTGCTGTAGGCGTTGTAGATCGGCACCCCCTTGGACGAGGTGTCCTGGGTGACGTCGAACTTCCCGATCGCCAGGGTCGTCAGGTAGGTGGCCTGCGGCTTGTTCTCGCGCCAGTTGAACCGTGTCCAGCCCGCCTGCGACGTGGCACTGGTCAGCACGCCGTTGCTGACCACCTGGGTGCCGTTCGGCACCATCACCGAGACGTCGTAGGTCGCCTTGTTGCTCGGGTGGTCGTTGTTGGGGAACCACCAGGTGGAGCCGTAGGGCTCACCGGACACCACCCCGCCGTCTGGGGTGCGGTGCCAGGCGCTGTAGTCGTACAACGTCGCGGCCGACGGCACGTCCTTGTAGCGCACCACCACGGTGACCGGGGTCCCCTTGGGCAGCGGCCGGGCCGGGGTGATCTCCAACTCCTGGTCGCCGCTGGTGGCGAAGGTCGCGGGCCGCCCGTTGACCAGGACCTCGGAGACCTTCAGCACGAAGTCGAGGTTGAACCGGGAGAGGTTCTCGGTGGTCGTGGCCAGGATGGTCGTGGTGCCCTCCAGCTCGTCGGTGGCGGGCTGGTACTTCAGCCGGATGTCGTAGTGCGAGACGCGGTACCCACCGTTGCCCGCGGTGGGGAGGTACGGGTCTCCCACGCCGTCCGCACCCGGCTGGAAGCCGGAGGCCGAGGCGGGGACGGCCAGGAACAGGCTCAGGGCACTGGCAGCAGAAACGATCAACCTCTTGCGCACGTGGTCCTCCAGGGATCATCGGGACGATCGGGGTTGCCTCGATCCTTGTCCCGGCGACCGCCCTTCCACTCCCCGTCGATGAGAACTTCATGAAACGTCGACACGGCGGTACAGCGGCGGCACAGCGGCGGTACAGCCGCGGCACAGGGCCGCCACAACATCGGTCAAATCCCTTTGACACAAACGGAGTTGACCGCGTATCGGGTCAGCCGACGCGGAAGGCGCCCGCCCTGGCGGCGGCTTCGGCGGCGGCAGCGGCCCGGTCGGCGGCGGCCTCGTCCAGCGGTTCGGCCGTGGTGAGCATCCGGTAGTAGAGCGGCGCGGAGACGGCGCGGACGACCTCCTCCGGGTCGGTGCCGGCCGGCACCTCGCCGCGTTCGACGGCCTCGGTCACGCAGGGGGCCCACTCCGCCACCCGGACCCGGTAGAAGCGGTGCAGCGCCTCGGCGGCGGCCGGGTCGCCGGCGGCGGCGACCAGCACGGCCCGGAAGAGCGCGCCCTGCCGGGGATCGGCCAGGGTGCGCCGGACGAGGCGGGCGTTGGCGCGCAGGTCCCCGTGCAGCGATCCGGTGCGGGCGCGCGGCAGCGACTGCTCCGCCATGCCGGTGAGCACGTCGGCGAGCAGCGCGCCGACGGTTCCCCAGCGCCGGTAGACGGTGGTGCGCCCGACCTCGGCGCGCCGGGCGACGTCGCCGAGGTCGAACCCGGCGAACCCGACCTCGACGAGCGCGTCCTCGGCGGCGCGCAGCACGGCGGCCCGGACCCGGGCGGTGCGGCCGCCCGGCCTCTGCATGCCGGCGGGGGTCGATGATGTCATTAACGGGACTCCTGTTCCATTAGCGCGGCCCGGCGTGTTACGGTCTCCCCATCTTAACGGCACCGCAGTCCCGTTAGTGAAGGAGCACCTGTCATGGAGTACCGCCGCCTCGGCGCATCCGGCCTCGTCGTCCCCGCCCTCTCGCTGGGCACCGGCACCTTCGGCGGCCGCGGCCCGCTGTTCGCCAACTGGGGCGCCACCGATGCCCGGGAGGCCCGCCGCCTGCTCGACATCGCGATCGACGCGGGGCTGACCATGTTCGACTCCGCCGACGTCTACTCCGACGGCGCGTCGGAGGAGGTCCTCGGCCAGGCGATCAAGGGCCGCCGCGACCAGGTCCTGATCTCCACCAAGGCCGGCCTGCCCACCAGCGACGGCCCGCTGGACGCCGGCACCTCCCGGGCCCGGCTCACCACCGCCGTGGACGCCGCGCTGCGCCGGCTCGGCACCGACCACATCGACCTGTTCCAGCTGCACGCCTTCGACGCCGGCACCCCGGTCGAGGAGGTGCTGGCCACCCTGGACGACCTGGTGCGCGCCGGGAAGATCCGCTACACCGGCGTCTCCAACTTCGCGGGCTGGGAGTTGATGAAGTCACTGGACGCCGCCGACCGGCACGGCCGCACCCGCTACGTCGCCCACCAGGTCTACTACTCCCTGATCGGCCGGGACTACGAGTGGGAGCTGATGCCGCTCGGCCGGGACCAGGGCGTCGGCGCGCTGGTGTGGAGCCCGCTCGGCTGGGGCCGCCTCACCGGCCGGATCCGCCGCGGCGCCCCGCTCCCCGCCGACAGCCGCCTGCACGCCACCGCGGACTACGGCCCGCCGGTGGACGAGGAGCTGCTGTACGACGTGGTGGACGTGCTGGACGCGCTCGCCGAGGAGACCGGCCGCACCGTCCCGCAGATCGCGATCAACTGGCTGCTGCGCCGGCCCACCGTCTCCTCGGTGATCATCGGCGCCCGCAACGAAGAACAGCTCCGGCAGAACCTCGGCGCGGTCGGCTGGGAGCTGACGCCCGAGCAGGTGGCCCGGCTCGACGCGGTGAGCACCCGCGACGCGCCGTACCCCTACTTCCCCTACCGCCGCCAGGAGGGCTTCGCCCGCCTCAACCCGCCCATGGCGGGCTGACGTTCGGCGGGAGGAACCGGCCGGCGCCCGACCGGGCGGGAAAGGCGCTTGCAGCGGGGTGGACACCGGCAGTCGAGCGCAATCACGCCGTGCCGCAACAACGGGTTGCCCGCCGTCCGCGAAGCGATCGGCGATACCACGCATGCGAAGAGACGGCCCGCGCCTGCGGCGATCGGACTGCGGCGGCCCGGTTCGATTTTCGACGATGCCCGTTCGCCGTCGATCTGCCGCGGAATCCGCCCTGCCTGCGGGTATTCTCTCGGCTTCGCACATGATATTCCGCGGGGATTTTCCGGATTTCCCGCCGGGCCGAAGACGTGCGAGCTCCGGTATCAACGGCCTTGCCCCGCAGCGGGGTTGCCCCGCCCGGTGTCCTGCTGCCGGAGCGGCGCCGTTTCGGGCCCGCGGTGGGGGCAATGTCCACCCGCGTATCACCGGCCCGCTTCCCGCCGGGTCGTTCCGCCCGCGGTTCTCGCCCACACCGGCACCGGCCCGCGACAGCGCGACGGCCGGCCCACGGCGAGCAGGACGGCCCGGCGGCCCGGCCCGCGGCGAGCAGGACGACCCGCCGGCCCGACCGGAGGCCGCCCACAACGACGCGGCGCCGGCCCGGACCACGGGGGTGAGGTCCGGGCCGACGCCGGTCGGCCTGTGGGGAGTTCGGCTACTTGGACTCTGCCGTCATCTTGTCGCCGTCGATGGTGAGCTTGAGTTCGGGCAGCGGATCCTTGGCGGGTCCGTGCTTCACCGAGCCGTCGGCGATGTCGAAGTCGGTGTCGTGGCACGGGCAGTGGATCGCGCCCTTCTTCACCTTCGTCACCAGGCAGCCGTGGTGCGTGCAGATCGCGCTGAAGGCGCGGAACTCGCCGCTCTTGGGCTGGGTGACGACGACCTTCTGGTCGGCGTAGATCTTTCCGCCGCCGACCGGCACGTCACTGGGCTTGCCGAGCGAGACCGGTTCCGTGGGCACGGCGCCGGGGGTGTAGTGCGTGGTGGGCGCGCAGGACGTGGCGGTGACACCGACGATCGCGGTGACGCCTGTCGCCGTGGCGCCCTGCAGCACGGTGCGGCGGGAGGGAGGCTTCGATTCCGAGGCGTTATCAGTCACATGAGCATGTTCCGACAGACGACTTGAGCGGCGCTGGAGCCGGACATCACGGTGCTCAGCGCTTCCGCGGAGGCGCCGTTCCGGGGCGCCATGGTCGAACGGCTCTC
>NZ_JBHWID010000006.1:0-150318 GCF_042732175.1 Kitasatospora sp. NPDC059795 | reverse complement strand
CCACCGCCCCAGGCCCCGCCACACCCCTTCCCGGGGCCGGGCGCGGCGGCGGGCGGCTCCGCGGGGGGGCCCCCCCCCGCCTGCCACTCCCCCGCCGGCCGGCGGGGGAGCGGCCCGCCCCACCCCGCCCCGCCCGGCCCGGCCCGGCCGGAAGAACAGGCGCACCGCCGGAACGAAATTCCCCACCCGCGCCCGCCGGTAGGAGAGCGTTCAACTTCTCGCCGCACGCGGTTTCGCCGATCACCTCATCGACCGGACCCGGCGGAAACACCCGGCCCGACAACCGCTCACCGGCAGCCGACTTCACCCGCCCCACCCTCGCCGCAGCACAACCGACCTGGTCCTGACAGGACTTGCAGATACTTGCAGAGCCCCGTGACGGGATGATTCCATTGCGCCCAATGGCTTCGTTGGCATATCCGTACGGGGGTTCACATGGAGCGTTCAAGTCAGCGCACAAGAGAATTCGGTGGAGAAATTAGAATTCTTCTCCTCGCCGAAGACTCACTCATTCGTGTCGGAATTACTGCTCTTCTTCAGTTGTCCGACGATCTGTCGGTCATCGCCGAAACGCAGGACGAGGAAATAGCCCACACTCTCGCCCTGGAGCTGGAGCCGGACATCACGGTGCTCAGCGCTTCCGCGGAGGCGCCGTTCCGGGGCGCCATGGTCGAACGGCTCTCCGCGGTCAGCCGGCTGGTCTACGTCGGCGCCTGCCGGCCCGACGTCGCCCACCAGGTGATCACCTGCGGGGCGGCGGCCGTCTTCGATCCGCGGGGGCGGCCACAGGCGCTGCCCGACATCATCCGGGTGGCCGCCGCGGACGACACGCTGATCATGCCGACCTGCGGTCCGCTGCGGATGAACCGGCTCCCGGCGGCCTGGCGGACGCCCGAGGACCGCGACCTGCCGCTGGTCCCGGACGCGCTGACCAACCGGGAGGCCGAGGTGCTGCTCCTGCTGGCGCAGGGCTACGCCAACCAGGAGATCGCCGACAAGCTCTCGGTCTCCTCGGCCACCATCCGCTCGCACGTCCACCACCTGCTGACCAAGCTCAGCGTCCGCAGCCGGGCCCACGCGGTGGCGCTCGCCTATGAATCCGGGCTGATCAGGGCGGTCGAACAGGGGCTGCGACAGCCGGCCTGACCGGTCGGCGGGGTCGGTACCGGGCAGGGCGCCGGGTCGGGGGGCCCGCAGTGGACTGCCCGCCGACCCGGCACGCGCTACGCCAGGTTGCCGACCGGGTCGGCGTCGAGGGCCCCGGCGACCGTGCCGAGGATCTCGACCACCGAGGCGTGCAGGAAGAAGTGGTCCCCCGGCAGCAGCTCCAGCCGGGCCCTGCCGGTGGTCTGGGCCCGCCAGCCGTGCAGCGCCTGCGGTCGCACGGACGGATCCGCCGTGCCCCCGAAGACGGTGATCGGCACCGTCAGCGGGGGCTCCGGGCGGTAGTGGTAGGTCTCCAGCACCGAGAAGTCGGCCCGCAGGGTGGGCAGCATCAGCTCCATCAGCTCCCGGTTGTCCAGCAGCTCCGGCGGAGTGCCGCCGAGGAAGCGCAGCTCCCGCTTGACCTCCTCGTCGGTGGCCGCGTGGATCTGCGGACGGGTGCGCGGCGCGTCCGGCGCCGAGGCGCCGGAGAGGAACAGGTGCTCCGGCCCGGCCGCACCGCGCCGCCGCAGCTCCCGGCAGAGCTCGAACGCCAGCAGCGCGCCCATGCTGTGCCCGAAGAACGCGAACGGCCGGTCCAGCGCCGGTTCCAGCTCGGTCGCCAGCAGGGCGACCAGAGGCCGCAGTCGGGAGACCGGGCCCTCGCCCAGCCGGCGTCCGTGGCCCGGCAGCTCCACCGGGCAGACCTCGACCCGGTCGTCGGCGAGCGCGCTCCAGCCCCGGTAGAGCGAGGCGGCTCCGCCCGCGTACGGCAGGCAGAGCAGCCGGACCCGGCCGGGAGGCAGCTGCCGCGGAACGTCGGCGAGGGCCGCAGACCGGCCGGTGGCGGTGGCGGTGGCGGTGGCGGTGGCGGTGGCGGGGTACATCAATCACCTCCGGTCCGTCCCGGCGGGCGGACCCGCCGGGACGAATGGTAAAAGAATAGTAAACGAATCATTGATCGTGGATCAGTCCTGGCGAATTACCGCCACCAGCTCGGCCAGCCGCCGGTCCGGATCGACCGTCAATTCACTGAGCAGAACATGCCATTGACGCATCATCGCCGCCATCGTCCGCGGCTCGACCACGTCCAGGCCGTACAGCCACATGCCGCGCAGCGACCCGTCGTCGAAGCTGCGGAGGATCAGCGCCAGGTCCACGGCCGACGCCTCCATGTCGACGATGACCTCCGGGAAGACATAGTCGTCACCGATCCGGAGGTCCAGCGGAGCGGCGGTCAGACCGGTCAACTCCAGTGCCGGCACAGTGGCGTTGAGCAGATTGAAGGAGATCGAGAAGGGGTCGCGACCACGCTCCCGGATGCCCTCCTGGTGCCACAGCGGCACCCCCTGGTTGGCGTAGGCGTCGAGGGTCTCCTCCCGTACCCGGCCGACAAGTTGGCGGAAAGTCAGCGATGTGGCCAGATCTGTTCGAACCAGCAGGTGACTGACGAAGAATCCGATCATGTTCTCGGTCTCCGGCTGCTCCCGGCCGGCCACCGGGAAGGAGACGGTGATGTCCTCCCGGCCGGCGTAGCCGGACAGCAGCAGCTGGAAGGCCGCCATCACCACCATGAAGAGGGTCGCCCCCTCCTCCCGGGCCAGTTCGGCCAGCGCCGTGCCCTCCGCGGCCGGCACGGCGAACCCGCGGGTCGCACCGGTGGCCGCCTCCAGGCGCTGGTGCTCCGGGGCCCGGAAGACCGGCGACGGGGGCAGCGCGGCCAGCCGCCGCTCCCAGTGCGCGGCCCGCCCGCGCAGCGCCCCGGCCGCCCGGCGGCGCTGCTGCCAGTCCGCGAAGTCCGGGTACTGGACGGGCAGTTCGGGCAGCCCGGACGGCTCGGCGCCGTCCAGCCGGGCCGCGTACTGCACGCGCAGCTCCTGGAAGAGCACGCCGTACGACCAGTTGTCGGTGACCAGGTGGTGCATCACCAGGGCCAGCACGTGCTCGTCGGGGCGCAGCGCGATCAGCGCGCCGCGCACCAGCGGCTCGTCGGCCACCCGGAACGAGCCGAGCTCCTGCTCGGTGAGCAGCCGCCGCAGCTCCTTCTCGCGGGTCTCGTCGTCCAGGTGGGTCAGGTCGACGACGTCCAGCGGCCAGCCGCCGGCCTCGTCCACCAGTTGGCGCGGCACGCCGTCGACGGCGCCGATCCGGGTGCGCAGCGCCTCGTGGCGCCGGGTGATGGCGTCGAGGCTGTCGCGCAGCGCCGCCCGGTCCAGGGCGCCGCGCAGCACCAGAGCGGTGAGCACGTTGTGGAAGTGGTGCTCGATCGGGACGGGGTGGTGACTGACCAGGTCTTCCTGGGAGAAGGAGAGCGGGATGCCCGCCGTGCGGTCGGCGAGCGGGATCCGCTCGCGCTCCGCGTCGTCCCGGTGGTCGCCGAGCCAGGCCGCCTGGCCGGCCGGCGTGGGCCGGTCGAACAGGACCCGGATCGGCACCTGCACGCCGTGCTCGGCGCCGAGCCGGGCGGCCAGCTGGGTGGCCAGCAGGGAGTGCCCGCCGAGGTCGAAGAAGTCGTCGTGCACCCCCACCTCGGGCACGCCGAGCAGCGCCGACCAGGCGGCGGCGACCGCGCGCTCCAGAGCGGTGCGGGGGGCGATCCGCTCGGCCCAGGCCGCCTCGCCGGCCTCGGGGGCGGGCAGGGCCGCCCGGTCCACCTTGCCGTTGGGGGTCAGCGGCAGCTCGGTCAGCAGCACGCAGGCGGCCGGGACCAGGTGGGCGGGCAGCTGCCCGGCCAGGTGGCCGCGCAGGGCCGCCGGGTCCGGGGCGGTGCCGGCGACGGGCACCACGTACCCGACCAGCTGCTGCACGCCGGGCCGGTCCTCGCGGACCACCACCACGGCCTGCGCGATCTCCGGGTGGGCGAGCAGCGCCGAGGCGATCTCGCCGGGCTCGATCCGGAAGCCGCGCAGCTTCACCTGGTCGTCGATCCGGCCGAGGAAGTCCAGCTGCCCGTCGGGCAGTCGGCGCACCAGGTCGCCGGTGCGGTACAGCCGCTCCCCGCCGGGGCCGTCGACGAAGCGCTCGGCGGTGAGGTCCGGGCGGCCCAGGTAGCCGAGGGCCACGCCGCTGCCGCCCACCAGGAGTTCGCCCGGCACGCCGACCGGCACCGGCCGGCGGCGCTCGTCCAGCACGTGGACGCGGGCGTTGACGATCGGACGGCCGATCGGGGGCTTGGCCGCGCCGCCGGTGAGCGGCTCGCTCATGGTGGCGCAGACGGTGGTCTCGGTCGGCCCGTAGGCGTTGATCATCCGGCGGCCGGCCGACCAGGCGGCGACCGTCTCCGGCGGGCAGGCCTCGCCGGCCGTGACCAGCGTGGTGACGGTCGGCAGGCAGGCCGGGTCGAGCACGGCCAGCACGCTCGGCGGCAGCGTCACGTGGCTGACCCGGTGCTCGGCGCAGGTGCGCACCAGCGGGTCGCCGGGCAGCAGCCGGTCGGCGGGCGCGACCACCAGCGCGGCCCCGGAGAGCAGCGTGACCAGCATCTCCGCCACCGAGGCGTCGAAGCTCGGCGAGGCGAACTGCAGCATCCGGCTGTCCGGGCCGACCGCGAACCGTTCGGCCTGCCCGGCGACCAGGCTGCCGATGCCGGTGTGCGGCACCAGCACGCCCTTGGGGCGCCCGGTGGAACCGGAGGTGTAGATCACGTACGCCGGGTGCTCCGCGGTCGGCCGCTCGGCGGCCGGGGCGCCCGGGTCCGCCGCGGCCAGCTGCGCCACGGTCGCGGGCGCGTCCAGCAGCAGGCACGGAACCGGGCCGTCGGGCAGGTCGTCGGCGTCGGCGCCGAGGGTGACCAGCAGCGCCGGGGCGGCGTCCCGCAGCATGTAGTCGATCCGCTCGACCGGGTAGCCCGGGTCGACGGGAAGGTAGGCCGCGCCGGTCTTGGCGACCGCCAGCAGCGCGGTCACCAGCCGGGTGGAGCGGCGCAGCGACACCGCGACGATCCGGCCGGGGCCGGCGCCGCGGGCGAGCAGCAGCCGGGCCAGTCGGTCGGCCTCGGTGTCCAGCTCCCGGTAGGTCAGCTCGCCGGGCTGCTCCGGGTCGGCGGAGACGACGGCGACGGCGTCGGGGGTGCGGGCCGCCTGGGCCTCGAACAGCTCTGCCAGGGTGCCCTGCGGCACCGGGCGGGCGGTGTCGTTCCAGCCGGGCAGGGCGCGGCGCTCCGCGTCGGTGAGCACCTCCAGGTCGTCCACCGGGGCGTCCGGGGCGGCGAGGGCGGCGCGCAGCACCAGGCCCAGCCGCTCGGCGAGTGCCTCGACCGTGCCCCGGTCGAAGATGTCGGTGTTGAACTCCACCACGCCGTCCACGCCGGCCGGGGAGCCGTCGGCGGCCGGGCGGCGCTCGGTGAGCGCGAAGTGCAGGTCCACCCGGGTGGAGTCGGTGTCCACGGTGAGGCGCTGCACCGCCACGCCCGGCATCGTGGCCTCCGCGTCGGGGGTGTTCTGCCAGGCCAGCGCGGTCTGGTAGAGCGGGTGGTGGGCCAGCGAGCGGGACGGCTTGAGCAGGTCCACCAGGTACTCGAACGGGATGTCCTGGTGGGCCAGGGCGTCCAGGCTGCGCTCGCGGACCTGGGCCAGCAGCTCGCGGAAGCTCGGGCGGCCGCCCAGATCGGTGCGGAGCACCAGGGTGTTGACGAAGAAGCCGATCAGTTCGGCGGCCGCCTCGTCGAGGCGGCCGGCCACCGCGATGCCGAGCGGGATGTCGGTGCCGGCGCCCATCCGGTGCAGCAGCGTGGCCAGTGCCGCGTGCACCACCATGAAGGCGCTGGACCCGTTCTCCCGTGCCACCCGGGCGACTTCGGCGTGCAGGGCGGCGTCCCAGGAGAACTCCAGCGTGCTGCCGCGGCGGGACGTGCGGGTCGGGTGGGGGCGGTCGGTGGGCAGGGCGATCCGCTCCGGCAGACCGTCCAGGGCCCGGCTCCAGTAGGCGCACTGCTGGGCCAGCAGGCTCTCCGGGTCCTCGGCGTCGCCCAGCAGCCGACGCTGCCACAGCGCGAAGTCGGCGTACTGGACGGGCAGCGGGCTCCACTGCGGGGCGGCGCCGTCGCAGCGGGCCGCGTAGGCGTTCGCGAGGTCGCGGCCGAGCAGGGCCAGCGACCAGCCGTCGGCGGCGATGTGATGGATCGTCAGCACCAGCACCCGGTCGCGCTCGCCGAGGACCAGCAGCTCCGCGCGGAGCGGCCGTTCGGTGGTGAGCTCGAAGGCGTGCCGGGCGGCACGGGCCATCGCCCCGGGCAGCGCCTCCTCGGTCAGCTCGGTGAGGTGCAGCTCGGGCGCCGCCTCGGCAGCGGGCAGCACCAGCTGGCGGGGCACGCCGTTGGTGTCGGGGAAGACGGTGCGCAGCGCCTCGTGCCGGGCCACCAGGTCGCCCAGCGCCGCGTGCAGCGCCTGCGGGTGCAGTTCGCCGCGCAGGCGCAGCACCACCGGGATGTTGTAGGTGGGCGACGGGCCCTCCAGGCGGTGCAGGAACCAGAGCCGCTGCTGGGCGAAGGAGAGCGGCAGCACCTCGGGGCGGTCGGCGGGCAGCAGCGCCGGGCGGACCGGGCCCGCGGCGGCGCGCAGCCGCTCGGCCAGCTTGGCCGGGGTGGGCGCCTGGAAGAGCGCGCGGACCGGCAGTTCGACCTCGAAGGCGGAGCGGATCTGCGACATCAGTCGGGTGGCCAGCAGCGAGTGGCCGCCGAGCTCGAAGAAGCTGTCGTCGATGCCGACCTCGGCGGCCTCCTCGTCGCGGTCCAGCACCCGGGCGAAGAGCCGGCACAGCAGCGCCTCGTCCGGGTTGCGCGGGGCGGCGTACGGGGCCCGCAGCTCGCCGCGGCCGCCCTCGGGGGCGGGCAGCGCCCGGCGGTCGATCTTGCCGTTCGGGGTCAGCGGCAGGGCGTCCAGGACGAGGAAGGCGGACGGCAGCATGTAGTCCGGCAGGGTGCCGGCCAGCGCCGCGCGCAGCTCGCGGGCCAGGGTCGGCCCGTCCGCGGCCGGGTCCGCGTCCTCCAGCACCAGGTAGGCGACCAGGCGCTGGTCGCCGGGGGTGTCCTCGCGGACCAGCGCCACGGCCTGGGCGACGACCGGCTGCTCGGCCAGCACCGATTCGATCTCGCCGAGCTCGATCCGGTAGCCGCGCAGCTTGACCTGGTGGTCGAGCCGGCCGAGGAAGTCGATCCGGCCGTCGGGGCGGCGGCGCACCAGGTCGCCGGTGCGGTACAGGCGCTCGCCCTCGGCGCTGTCGGCGAACTTCTCGGCGGTCAGCTCCGGGCGGCCCAGGTAGCCGCGGGCCAGGCCGTCGCCGCCGATGCACAGCTCGCCGGGCACGCCCACCGGGACCGGGCCGCCGGCCGCGTCCAGCACCTGGAGCGTGGTGTTGGCGATCGGCTCGCCGATCGAGATCGGGCCGCCGTCGACGCGGGAGACCGAGGACCAGATGGTGGTCTCGGTGGGGCCGTACATGTTCCACACGGTGGCGTCGGTGGCCAGCAGCCGGGCGGCCAGCTCGGCGGGCAGCGCCTCGCCGCCGACCAGGGCGGTCAGGCCGTGCCCGGCGGTCCATCCGGCGTCCAGCAGCATCCGCCAGGTCGCCGGGGTCGCCTGCATCACGGTGGCGCCGCAGTCGGCCAGTTCGGCGGCCAGCCGGCCGCCGTCGGCCGCGGTCTCGCGGCGCGCCAGCACCACCCGGGCGCCGGTGACCAGCGGCAGCAGCAGCTCCAGCATGGCGATGTCGAAGGCGGCGGTGGTCACCGCGAGCAGCACGTCGTCGGCGGCCAGGCCCGGGCGCTCGCCCATCGAGTGGAGGAAGTTGCCGAGCGCCCGGTGCGGGATCTGCACGCCCTTGGGGCGGCCGGTGGAGCCGGAGGTGTAGATGACGTAGGCCAGGTCGTCCGGGCCGGTCCCGACGCCGGGGTCGTGCGCGGGCCCGGTGGTGAGCTCGGCGGTGAGCTCGTCCAGGCAGAGCACCTCGGCGCCGGTCTGCGGCCCGCGGTCGCCGAACAGCTCGTCGTGGACGCTCCGCCGGGTGAGCAGCACCCGCAGGCCGGAGTCCTCCAGGGTCCAGGCGATCCGGTCGGCGGGGAAGCCCGGGTCCAGCGGCACGTAGGCGCCGCCCGCCTTGAGCACCGCCAGCATCGCCACCAGCAGCTCCGGCGAGCGCTCCAGGCAGATCCCGACCAGCACGTCGCGGCCGACCCCGAGGCCGATCAGGCGGTGCGCCAACCGGTTGGCCCGCTCGTTCAGTTCGCGGTAGCTCAGCGGGGTGCCGGCGGCCTCCAATCGGAGCGCCTCGCGGTCCGGGGTGCGGGCGGCCAGCTCCTCGAACCGCCGGTGCGCGGCGAGCGGCAGCGGCCAGTCGCGCGCGGTGTCGTTCCAGCGCTCGCGCAGCTGCCGGCTCTCGTCGTCGGACAGCATCGGCAGCCGGCCGACCGGAAGGTCCGGCTCCGCCAGCAGCGTCCCGACCAGCCGCTCCAGGTGGCGGGCGAAGCCGTCCACGGTCTGCGGCTCGAACAGGTCGCGGTTGTACTCCAGGCTGCCGCCCAGCCCGTCGGGCCGCTCGAAGACCTCCAGCACCAGGTCGAACCGGGAGGTGGCGCTCTCCACCTCCATCGTTTCCATCCGCAGGCCGACGCCGTCGAACCGGGGCAGCTCGATGTTCTGGTAGATGAAGGAGACCTGGAAGACCGGCGAGCGGGACAGGTCGCGCTCCGGCTGGAGCTCCTCCACCAGTCGCTCGAACGGCAGTTCCTGGTGGGCGAAGGCGCCGAGCGCCGTCTCCCGGACCCGGGCGACCAGTTCGCGGAAGGTCGGCGCCCCGGAGAGGTCGGTGCGCAGCGCCAGCATGTTGACGAACAGGCCGATCAGCGGCTCGACTTCGCGCCGGCCGCGGTTGGCGACCGGCACGCCGACGACGATGTCGTCCTCCCGGCTGTACCGGTGCAGCAGCACCAGGAAGGCCGCGAGCATGGTCATGAACGGGGTGGCGCCCTCGCCGCGGCTGAACTCCCGCATGGCGTCGGCGGTTTCGGTCGGCAGCCGGAACGGGCGGGAGCCGCCGCGGCTGCCCAGCACCGCCGGGCGCGGGCGGTCGGTGGGCAGTTCGAGCATCGGCGGCGCGCCGTGCAGGGTGGTGCGCCAGTACTCCAGCTGCGGGCCGAGGGCGTCCCCGGCCAGCCGGTCGCGCTGCCAGAGCGCGTAGTCCGGGTACTGGATCTTCAGCGGCGGCAGTCCGGCGTCCTCGCCGGTGCTGAACTCGCGGTAGAACGCCACCAGTTCGCGGAACGCGACGGAGGTGGACCAGAGGTCGCCGGCGATGTGGTGCATGGTGAGGAGCAGCACGTGCTCCTCGGCGGCGAGGCGCAGCAGGGTGATCCGCAGCAGCGGGCCGTGCCGCAGGTCGAACGGGCGGGCGAACTCGGCGCGGGCCAGCTCCTTGATGCCCTCCTCGCCGTCCGGCCCGTGCAGGTGCTCGCAGGCGACGACGGTGAACTCCGGCTCGCCGGACTCGGCGATCACCTGCACCGGCTCGCCGTCCACCTCCTCGAAGACGGTGCGCAGCGCCTCGTGCCGCTGCACCAGCGCCACGCAGCTGCGCCGCCAGGCCTCGATGTCGAGGGCGCCGTGGACGCGCAGCGCGCCCGGGATGTTGTACGCCGCGCTGCCCGGGGCGAGCTGCTCCATGAACCAGAGGCGCTTCTGGGCGAAGGACGCCGGCACCCGCCTGGGGCCGGCCTTGCGGCGCAGCTTCCGGGCGAGCAGCGCGCGCTTCTGCTCGGCCGTGAGCCGGCTCAGGTCGACGTTGTCGGTCATGCCAGGTCCTCCAGGTCATCGGTCTCGGCGGCGAGCATCTCGGCGAGCATCGCTTCCACTTGTTCGTCGGACAGTTCGTCCAGGTCGGCCGACCCGTCGTCGGAGCGGGGCGTGATGGCGTCCGCCGCGTCCTCCTCGGACCCGCCGGCGGCCAGCAGGGCGACGGTGTGCGCCACGGTGGGGTCCTCGAAGAAGCCGCGCAGGTCGAGCGGGACGCCCAGCCGGCTGCGGATCTTGGTGCCGATCTGGACGGCGGCCAGCGAGTGCCCGCCGAGGGCGAAGAAGTCGTCGGCGGTGCCCACCTGTTCGACGCCCAGCACCTCCTGCCAGATCTCCGCGACGGCGCGTTCCTCGTCGGTCGCCGGCTCCTGGTAGGGGGTCGGCAGCTCGGGGCGCGGGTGGCGGCCGGCCGCCGGGGCAGCCTGGTCGTCCCCGCCGGCCAGCAGGGCCGGGGTGATGCTCCGGGCCACCGCCCGCATCTGCGCCAACTCGCGGTGGGAGAGCACCAGTTGGGCGGGGGCCCCGGGGTTGGCCAGCACCCGGGCGAGCGCCTGCTGCCCGTCCTGCTCGGTGATGCCCTCGGCCAGCAGCCGCAGTGCCTCGGGGAGTTGCGGCGCGGCCGGGGCGGGGGCGGTGCCGGCGGCCACGGCCTCGGCGACCTGGTCGCGCATGCCGTCCAGGTCGTTGATCCGCTTCAGGGTGAAGTCGGTGATCCGGACCAGCACCCGGCCGTCCTCGGCCAGCATGTCGATGTCGCAGGTCAGGCTCTCGCCGCCGTCGGGCGAGCCCTTGAGCACGACATCGCAGGTGATCTCGGCGGTGAGCGGGGCCAGCGCCTTCAGCGAGCGGTAGGTGAACGGCAGGTAGTAGCCCTTGTCCGGCATCTGGATCCGGGCCGAGACGCCGGCCACGTCCAGCAGCGCCGGGTGCAGCAGGTAGGCGTCCAGGTCGCCGGCGTGCTCCTCGGGCAGCCGGAGGGAGACCAGCAGCCGTCCGGGGGCGACCCGGGCGCTGCGGAGGCAGTGCCAGCGCGGGCCGAGGGTGAACTCGATGCCGTTGCCCTGCACCAGCAGGTCGAGCTTGAAGAGCTGCTTCAGCTCGTCGTCGTCGTCGACCGGCGGCACCTCGGCGAACTCGGCGCGCAGCGCGGCCGGGTCGCGCACCGGCGGCGCCTCGTCGAGGGCGACGGCGGTGCCCATGGCGTGGATCGGCCCGGTGGCGGGGTGGTGGCTGCGGACGGTGAACCGCAGCTCCTCGCCGTCCGCGGCGAGCGTCGTCCACAGCGAGCGGGACTGGCCGTCCGGCACGATCACCGGCTGGGCGAAGAGCACGTCGCGCAGTTCCACGGCCGCCGCGCCGGTCAGGTCGGCGACGGCCGCCCGGACCAGTTCCAGGTAGGCGGTGCCCGGCACCAGGCCGTGGCCCATGATCCGGTGGTCGGCGATGATCCAGCTGTCGGCGGTGCTGATCGAGCCGGTCCAGCCGCCGTTCTTCTCGTCGCCGCCGGGCAGCCGGCGCAGCAGCGGATGCGCGGTCGGGACGCCGGGGGCCGCGGGGCGGTCGAGTCCGGCGGCCATGCCGACGCCGCGCCAGGTGTCCCAGGCCACCGCCGTCACCGGGGCGCCGGAGCGGCGCCGCCACTGCGCGTAGGCGTCCAGGAAGGCGTTGGCGGCCGCGTAGTCGCTCTGGCCGGGGCCGCCGAGCAGGCCGGTCAGCGAGGAGCAGAGCAGCAGGAAGTCCAACTCGTCGGCCGCGCAGGCCCGGTCGAGCACCAGGGTGCCGAGGGTCTTGGCGGCCAGCACGGCGGCGGCGTCCTCGGGGGTCTTGCCCATCAGCAGGCCGCGGGAGGGCAGACCGGCCGCGTGCACCACGCCGTGCACCGCCCCGGCGCGGGCCCGCAGCAGGGCGACCGCCTCGGCGGTCTGCGCCGCGTCGGTGACGTCCGCGCGCAGCGGCAGCACCTCGGCGCCCAGTGCGGTCAGCCGGTGCAGCGCCGGGTCGTCGGCGGCCAGCGGCGAGCGGCCGAGCAGGCCGAGCACCGGGCGCCGCACGGTACGGGCGATCTGCTCGGCGATCGCCAGGCCGACGCCGCCGAACCCACCGGTGATCAGGTAGCCGCCGCCGTCGCGCAGTCCGCCGGGGCCGGTGTCGGCGGCGGGCAGCTCGACGGCGTCGAAGGTGCGGCTCCACCAGTGCCGGCCGCGCAGCGCCAGCTGCGGTTCGTGGCGGGCGGCGGCGTCCAGCAGGCCGGCCGCGACGGCGGCGGGGTCGCCCGCGCCGACGTCCAGCAGCCGGCACTCGACCCCGGTGACCTCCTGCGGAATGACGGTGCAGGGGCCCAGCAGCAGGGCGCTCCCGGGGTGCAGCGGCTCGTCGCCGGTGACCTCGAAGACGCCGTCGGCGAGCACGTCGAGCAGCACCGGGCGGGCGGGGGCCGCGTCCAGGATGCCCTGGGCCAGGGTGACCAGGGTGTCGAAGCCGGTGCGCTGTGCGGCGGCCAGCCGGTCGGCGTCGAGTGCGCCGTCGGCGGCGGGGTCGGTGAGCGCGCCCAGGTGGACCAGCCGGATCGAGGCGGCCTCGCCGGTGGTGTCCAGCGAGCGGATCAGGGTGGCGAGGCGTCCCGGTCCAGGCCGTCGGTGCGGCCGATCCGCCGCACCGTGGCACCGCGGGCCTCCAACTGCCGTGCCAGCTCGGCGCCGAGCGGCTGCTCGCTGCCGAGCACCGCCCAGACCGCGTCGGCGGCGTCCTCGGGGCGGGCGCCGGCGGGCAGGCGGCGCCAGCCGGGGGTGGTGAACCAGTCGTCGATCGGCAGGGCCGCGCTCCGCGGCTTCGGCGCGGTGCGCGGACCCGCCTCGATCCAGTACCGCCGGCGCTGGAAGGCGTAGCCGGGCAGCGCGGTCAGCGTGCCGCCGCCGCAGACCGCCGAGCGGTCCACCGGGGCGCCCGCGCTCCACAGCGTGCCCAGGCCGGCCAGCAGGTGGGTGCGGTCGTCGGTGCTGTCCTTGGGGTGCGGCAGCGAGTCCACCGCGATCCGCTCCGGGCTCCAGGAGTCGTGCTGCTGGGCGAAGCCGGTGAGCGAGCGGCCCGGGCCGACCTCCAGCAGGAGCAGCTCGGGGTCGTCGAGCAGCAGTCCCAGCGCGTCGCGGAAGCGGACGGTGCCGCGCAGGTGCTCGCCCCAGTAGGCGGGGCTGGTGGCCTGCTCGTCGGTGATCCACTGTCCGGTGAGGCCGGAGCAGAACGGGATCCGCGGGGCCCGCAGTTCGACGGTGCGCACCACGTCGGTGAACGGCCGGACGGCGGCGTCCATGCTCGCCGAGTGGAAGGCGTGCGAGGTGTGCAGCCGGCGGCAGGCGGTGCCGTCGGCGACCAGGCGCTCGCGCAGCCGCTCCACGGCCTCGGCCGGGCCGGCCGCCACGCAGAGCGCGCCGGAGTTGACGGCGGCGAGGTCCAGTGCGGGCGACTCGGCCAGCAGCGGCGCGAGTTCGGCCTCGGGCAGGAAGACGGCGAGCATCTCGCCGGCCGGCATCGACTGCACCAGCCGGCCGCGGGCGGCGACCAGCCTGACCGCGTCGGGCAGCGAGAACACGCCGGCCAGGCAGGCCGCGACGTACTCGCCGATGCTGTGGCCGGCCATCGCCCGCGGGTGCAGGCCGCGGGACATCCAGAACCTGGCGAGCGCGTACTCGACGAGGAACAGCACCGGCTGGGTGGTCTCGGTGCGGGCCAGCGCGGCGGCGGCCTGCTGCGGGTCGGCGTCGGGGCCGGGGAACAGCAGGGTGCGCGGGTCGGTTCCCAGCTCGGCGGTGAACAGCTCGGCGCAGGCGTCGAGTTCGGCCGCGAACTCGGGCTCCTCGCGGTACAGGCCGTGGGCCATCGCGACGTACTGGGCGCCCTGGCCGGGGAAGAGGAACGCGACCGGGGCGTCCTCGGCGGCGGCGCGGCCGGTGAGGCGGCGCAGCGCGGCGACGGCGGCCGAACGGCCCTCGGGGCCGGCCGGGGCGACCACGGCGGCCCGGTGCTCGAAGCCGCGCCGGCGGGCCAGCGTGTGGGCGGCGTCGCCGAGCGGCAACTCGGGCTCGGCGTCCAGCCGTTCGGCGAGCCGCTCGGCGTTGGCGGCCAGCGCGGCGGGGGTGCGGCCGGAGAGCGTCAGCAGCTCGGCGCGCCCGGTCGCCGGGGCGGCGGCGGGCGGCTCGGCGGCCTCCTGGAGCACCACGTGCACGTTGGTGCCGCCGATGCCGAAGGCGCTCACCCCGGCCCGGCGCGGGTGCTCGGCGGCCGGCCACTCCCGCAGCTCGGTGGGGACGTAGAACGGGCCGGTCCCCAGTTCCAGGCCCGGGTTGGGCGCGCCGAAGTTGACGGTCGGCGGGATCGCCCGGTGGCGCAGCGCCAGCACCGTCTTGATGAACGCGGTGACGCCGGCAGCGGCGTCCAGGTGGCCGACGTTGCCCTTCACCGCGCCGAGCGCGCAGTAGCCGGTCTCCTCGGTGGCCTCGGGGTGCAGCCGGTACGCCTGGCGCAGCGCGGCGACCTCGATCGGGTCGCCGAGCGCGGTGCCGGTGCCGTGCGCCTCGACGTAGCCGATGGTGCGCGGGGCGACCCCGGCGACGGCCAGTGCCTCGGCGATCACCTCGGCCTGCCCGTCGACGCTGGGCGCGGTGTAACCGGCCTTCAGCGCGCCGTCGTTGTTGATCGCGCTGCCCAGCACCACGGCCTGGACGGCGTCCCGGGCGTCGCGGGCGTCGGCCAGCCGGCGCAGCACCACCACGCCGGCGCCGTTGCCCGGCACCGTGCCGCCGGCCGCGGCGTCGAACGGGCGGCAGTGGCCGTCGGCGGAGAGGATGCCGCCCTGCTCGTACAGGTGGCCGCCGGCCAGCGGGCTGCTCACCGAGACGCCGCCGGCCAGCGCGATGTCGCACTCCCCGGACAGCAGGCTCTGGCAGGCCAGGTGGACGGCCGTCAGCGAGGTGGAGCAGGCGGTCTGCACGGTGATGCCGGGGCCGCGCAGGCCCAGCTTGTAGGAGACCCGGGTGGCCAGGAAGTCCTTGTCGGAGGCGAGCAGGGTGCGGTGGATGCCGCTCTCCTCCAGCGCCTCCGGGTCGCCCGGCAGGTTGCGCAGCAGGTAGGAGTTGAGGCTCGCGCCGGCGAAGACGCCGATCCGGCCGGTGAAGGTGCGCGGGTCGCAGCCGGCCGCCTCCAGCGCCTCGAAGGCGCACTCCAGGAAGACCCGCTGCTGCGGGTCGAGGAGTTCCGCCTCGCGGGGACTGAAGCCGAAGAAGCCGGCGTCGAAGCGGTCGGCGTCGGCCAGCACCCCCTTGGCCTTGACGTAGTCGGGGTGCCGCAGCAGCTCCGGGTCGACGCCGGAGGCCAGCAGCTCCTCGTCGGTGAGGGCGGAGACGGTCTCCCGGCCCGCGGCGAGCTGCTGCCACAGCGACTCGACGTCGGGGGCGCCGGGGAACCGTCCGGCCATGCCGATGACGGCGACGTGCTCGTCCTGCTCGTCGTGCGTGAAGTCGGTCTCGTACACGTCCATCACCTGTCACTCGCGTCAGTTGCGGGGGTGCTGCGGCCGCGGCGCACGGCGGCGCGCTTTCGGCGGATCGCGGCGCGGTCCCGGGCCGCGCCCAGCAGCGAGTCGTCCTGGCGGCCGGACCGCTCCAGGTGGCCGGCCAGCGAGGCGACCGTGGGGTGCTGGAACAGCTCCACCATGGACAGCTCGTGTCCGGTCCGGGCCAGTCGGGCGCGCAGTTCGACCATCAGCAGCGAGTGGCCGCCGAGGTCGAAGAAGTTGTCGTCCCGGCCGACCCGCCGGGCGCCGAGCAGCTCGCGCCACAGGCCGGCCAGGGTCTCCTCCAGGCCGGCCCCGGGCGCGGTGTAGCTGCTCGCCAACTCCGGCCGGTCGGCGGGCGGTTCGGGCAGCGCCTTGCGGTCGGTCTTGCCGCTGACGGTCAGCGGGAAGGCGTCCAGCACCATGAAGGCGGACGGCACCATGTACTCGGGCAGCCGCTCCTTGAGGAAGGAGATCAGCTCGCCGGTGGCCGGGGCGTCGCCCTCGGCGGTCAGGTGCGCGACCAACCGGACGTCCCCGGCGGCCTGCCGGCGGGCCGTCACCACGGCCTCGCGGACCCGCGGGTGACCGGTCAACACGGACTCGATCTCGCCGAGCTCGATCCGCAGCCCGCGCAGCTTGACCTGGTGGTCGAGCCGGCCGAGGTACTCGATGGCCCCGTCGGAGCGCAGCCGGGCCAGGTCGCCGGTCCGGTAGAGCCGGGCGCCCGGCGCGGGGTCGAACGGGTCGGGGACGAACCGCTCCGCGGTGCGCTCGGGGTCGCCGAGGTAGCCGCGGGCCAGGTTGTCGCCCGCGATGTGCAGTTCCCCGGCGACGCCCGACGGGACCGGCCGCAGCGCCCGGTCCAGCACGTACATCCGGGTGTTGGCGATCGGGCGGCCGATCGGGACCGGCCGCGGGTCGTCGTCCCGGCGGCAGGCCCAGGCGGTGACGTCCACGGCGGCCTCGGTCGGCCCGTACAGGTTGTGCAGTTCGGCGCCGGAGCGGGCGAAGAACCGGTCCTGGAGGCTGCGCGGCAGCGCCTCGCCGCTGCACATCACGCGGCGCAGCGCGGTGCACTCCTCGACGCCGGGCTCCTGCACGAACGCCTGCAGCATGGACGGCACGAAGTGCGCCGTGGTGACGGCCTCCTCCCGGATCGTCCGCACCAGGTACTGCGGGTCGCGGTGCCCGTCCGGCCGGGCCACCACCAGGGTGGCGCCGGCCATCAGCGGCCAGAAGAACTCCCAGACCGAGACGTCGAAGGAGAACGGCGTCTTCTGCAGCACCCGGTCGGTGCCGTCCAGCCGGTAGGCGTCCTGCATCCACAGCAGCCGGTTGCGGATGCCGGCGTGCACGTTGACGACGCCCTTGGGGCGGCCGGTGGAGCCGGAGGTGAAGATGACGTACGCGGCGTGCTCGCCGGACAGTTCGACGTTCGGGTCGGTGTCGGCGCCGCCGCCGGTGTGGTCCTCGACCAGCAGCACGGTCGCGGAGCCGGTATCCGGCAGCCGGTCGCGGACGTGGCGCTGGGTGAGCAGCACCGGCACCGGGGCGTCCTCCAGCATGCCGGCCAGCCGCTGGGCGGGCTGGCCCGGGTCCAGCGCGACGTAGGCGCCGCCCGCCTTGAGCACCGCCAGCAGCGCGACCACCAGCTCGATCGAGCGTTCCATGGCGACGCCGACCAGCGTGTCGGGGCCGGTGCCGAGCCGGATCAGGGTGTGCGCGAGCCGGTTGGCGCGCCGGTTGAGCTCCGCGTAGTCGATGCTCTCGCCCTCGAAGCGGAGCGCCTCGGCGTCCGGGGTGCGGTGCGCCTGCTGCTGGACGACCTCGTGGATCCAGCCGACGCCCGGCCAGGTGCGGGCGGTGTCGTTGCCCGCCGCCAGCACCTGCCGGCGCTCGTCGGCGTCCAGTAGCTCCAGTTCGGCCACCGGGGTGTCGGGGGCGGCGACCACCAGTTCGGCGAGGCGCCGGAAGTGCCGGGCCATCCGGGCCATGGTGTCGGGCTCGAAGAGGTCGCGGTCGTACTCGAACCAGCCGCTCAGCGCGCCGTCCCGGGCGAAGGACTGGAACTCCAGGTCGAACCGGGCGCCCTGGGCGGGCAGTTCCAGGCGCTCCAGCCGCAGCCCGCCGATCCGGCGGGCCGCCACCGGGTCGTCCTGGTAGGAGAAGCAGCTCTGGAAGATCGGCGGGCGACTGAGGTCGCGCTCCGGGCGCAGTTCCTCCACCAGCCGCTCGAACGGCACGTTCTGGTGCGCGTACAGCCCGAGGCAGGCCTCCCGCACCCGGCCCAGCGCGGTGCGGAACGACGGGTCGCCGGCCAGGTCGACCCGCACCGGCAGGGTGTTGACGAAGAAGCCGATCAGCGGCTCCAGTTCGGCCCGCTCCCGGCCGGCGGTGGGCACCCCCACCACCACGTCCTGCTGGCCGCTCCAGCGGTGCAGCAGCACGTGGAAGAGCGCCAGCAGCACCATGTACGTGGTGGCGCCGTTCGCCCGGCCGAGCGCGGCGAGTTCGGCCATCAGCGGCCGCTCCAGCTCCACCGGGCAGGACGCGCCGTTGAAGCCCTGCACCGGCGGGCGCGGCCGGTCGGTGGGCAGCGTCAACTGCGCGGGGGCGCCCGCCAGGTGCTCGCGCCAGTAGGTGAGGTGCTCGGCCCGGTCGACGGCCCCGGCCTGCTTCTGCTGCCAGGCCGCGAAGTCGCCGTACTGGATCGGCAGGCCCGGCAGCGGGGACGGCCGGCCCGCGCCGAACGCCTCGTAGAGGGTGCCCAGTTCGGTGATCAGCAGGCCCATCGACCAGCCGTCCGAGACCAGGTGGTGCATGGCCACGGCCAGCACCTGGTCCTGCGGGCCCAGGTGCAGCACCCGCAGCCGCAGCAGCGGGCCGGCCGCCAGGTCGAACGGCCCTTCGACGGCCGCGGCGATCGCGTCCTCCAGCGGCTGCCCCTCGGTGGCGGGCAACTCGGCGAAGTCCAGCGGCAGTTCGGGGCGGACGACCTGCACCGGGCGGCCGTCGCGCAGCTCGAAGACGGTGCGCAGCGACTCGTGCCGGCGCACCACCTCGGCCGCCGCCGAGCGCAGCACCGCGGTGTCCAGGGCGCCGCGCAGCCGCACCGCGCCCAGGATGGTGTAGGCCGGGTTGCCGGGGCGCAGCTGCTCGAAGAACCAGATGCCCTGCTGGGTCACGGACAGCGGGAAGACGGTGCCCGCCTCGGCCCGCTCCTTCAGCAGCCGCTCGTACGCGGCCCGCTGCTCGGCCGGCAGCGCCGCCAACTTGCGTTCCAGCGCGGCGAGTTTGGTGTCCAGGGTGTCGGTCATCGGGTCTCTCCTCGGCCCGGCGCCTCCGCGGAGAACTCGGGCAGGCTGTCGGGCAGGCTGTCGATCTCGGCGAGCAGCCGGTCGGCCAGGTCCTCCAGTCGGTCGGCGCGGCCGATCGCCGGGGCGGCGGGGGCCGGGGCGGCGTCGGTCAGCGCCTCGGCGACCAGGCGCTCCGCCAGCGAGCGCACGGTGGCGCCCTTGAGGAAGTCGGAGATCGGCAGGTTGACGCCGAGCGCCTGGTCGATGGCGTTGCGCAGTTCCACGGCCATCAGCGAGTCGAGGCCGAGGCCGATCAGCGGCGTCTGCGGGTCCAGCGCCTCGGGGCCGGCGCCGAGCACCGCGGCCACCGCGGTCAGCAGCTGCGCGGCCAGCGCGGCGGAGCGCTCCGGCGCGGGCAGCGCGGCCAGTTCCTCGCGGCCCGGCAGCACCGGGCCGCCGCGCCGGGCGGACCGGGAGCCCGTCGAACCGTCGGCGGCGCCGACCAGCTCGGTCAGCAGGCGCGAGCCGGAGACCTCCTGGTAGCCGCGGCCCCACTCGTCCCAGTCCACCGGGACGACGGCCACCTGGGCGGCGTCGTGGCCCAGCAGCCGGTGCAGCACCCGCACTGCCTGGGCCGGGCGCAGGGTGCCCATGCCGCGGCTCAGGCCCGGGGTCTCCTCGGCCTTCCGGGCCGCCATGCCGGTGTCCTCCCAGATGCCCCAGTCGATCGCCAGGGCCGGCCGGCCGGCGGCCCGGCGCAGCTCGGCGAGCGCGCCGAGGAAGGCGTTCGCGGCGGCGTAGGCGGCCACGTACGGGGAGCTGAGCACCGCGCTGGTCGAGGAGCAGAGCACGAAGAAGTCCAACTCCCGCTCCGCGAAGGCCTGGTGCAGCACCCAGGCGCCGAGCGCCTTGGGGCGCAGCTGGCGGTCCAGCTCGGCGGCGTCCAGCTCGGCCAGCGGCACCATCGCGCCGACGCCGGCGGCGTGCAGCACACCGCGGACCGGCGGACGGCCCTCGCGCTCCTCCTGGGCCAGGAACGCCTGCACGGCCACCTGGTCGGAGACGTCCAGCGACACCAGCCGGACGTTGGCGCCGAGCGCCTCCAGCTCGCGCACCGCGGCCGCCCGGCCGGCGAACGGGTGCTCGGCCGGCAGCGCGGACCACTCGCCGCGCGGCGGCACGGCGGAGCGGCCGACCAGCACCAGGTGCCGGGCGCCGGCCCGGGCCAGCGAGCGGGCGGTGGCCAGGCCGACGCCGCCCAGGCCGCCGGTGATCAGGTAGGAGGCGTCACGCCGCCAGCGGACCGGGCGGTCCGGGCCGGACTCGGCCGGCTCCCGGACCAGGCGGGCCACGTGCCGCACCCCGTCGCGCAGCGCGATCTGGTCCTCGCCGTCGGCGTCGCGGCGGGTGACGGCGTCCAGCAGCTGCTCGGCGCCGTCGGCCGGCGGCTGCTGCGGGTCGAGGTCGACCAGGCCGCCCCAGGCGGCGGTCTGCTCGGCCTGGAGCGAGCGGCCCAGGCCCCACAGGGCGGCGGCGAGCGGGGCGGGACCGGTCGGCTCGCCGCCGACCCGGACGCCGCCGCGGGTGACCAGCCAGAGGCGGGCCGCCCGGCCGTCCAGCGCCTGCGCGGTGCGGACGGCGTCCAGCACGCCGGTCCAGCTGCCGTCGGCCGGGTCCTGCGCGTCGAGGCCGGCCGGCTGCACCACCTCGACGCGACCGCCGTGCCGGGCCGTCAGCTCGTCCACCAGGCGGGCCAGGTCGGCGGGCCGGTCGGCGCGGATCTCGGCGGTGGCGGACCCGGCGGTGTGCCGGTAGTCGGCGCCGGCGCGGACCACGACGCACGGCTCGCCACGTCGGGCGACGGCTTCGGCGAGCCGCTCGGCGAAGTCGGAGCCGTCGGCACCGGAGCCCCCGGCCAGCAGTACCCAGCCGCGGGCCTCGGCGGCCGGGGCCGGGGCGGCGTCGGCGGCGTCGGCGCCGTCGGCGACGGGTCGCCAGGCCAGGCGGTGCAGCAGGCTCCCGTCGTCCATCTCGTCCTGCTCGGCGGCCTGCTCCTCGGCGCTCTCCGGCAGGTCGGCGTCCGCGGGGCGGCGCTCCCGCCGGCACGGCGTGGGCTCGAACGGGTAGCCGGGCAGCGCCACCCGGGCGCGCCGGTAGTCGCGGTCGAAGCCCTGCCAGTCCAGGTCGGTGCCGCGGGTGTACAGCTCGGCGACGCCGGCCAGCAGCACCTCCCAGTCGTCGTGCTTGGGCCGCAGGCTGGGCAGCAGCAGGGTGTCGTCGTCGGCGGGCAGGCTGTCGCTGATCAGGCCGAGCAGGGTCGGCGCCGGGCCCATCTCGACGAAGGTGCGGTAGCCGAGCTTGCGCAGGGTGCCGACCCCGGAGGCGAAGCGCACGGCGCGACGGGCGTGCCGCACCCAGTACTCGGCGTCCGGCGCCTCCGCCCAGTCCCACAGCTCGCCGGTCACGTTGGAGATCAGCGGGATCTGCGGCGGCCGGAAGTCCACCCGCAGCGCGGCCTGCCGCAGCGGCTCCAGGATCGGTTCCATCAGCGGCGAGTGCGAGGCGGTGGTGATGTGCAGCCGCTTGGCCTGCACGCCGAGCGCGGTGAAGTGCTCGCAGACCAGGTCGACCAGCGCGGCGTCGCCCGAGATCGTGGTGTTGGCGGGGCCGTTGACGGCGCCGACGGCGATCCGGTCGGGGTCGTCGGCGATCTCCATCAGGGCCTCGGCGACCTCCATCTCGGAGGCGAAGACGGTGGCCATCGCGCCGGTGCCGGAGAGCGACTCCATCCGCTTGGAACGCTCGACGGCCAACATCAGGCCGTCCTCCAGGCTCATCACGCCGGCCACGCAGGCGGCGACGTACTCGCCGAGGCTGTGCCCGAGCACCGCGCCCGGCTCCACGCCCCACGAGCGCCACATCTCGGACATCGCGAACTCGACGGCGAACAGCGCGGGTTGGGCGTATCCGGTGCGCTGGATCAGCTCGCGGTCCTGCTCCTCGGGGTAGAGGTAGGAGAGCAGCGGGCGGTCCAGCAGCGGGCGCAGGATCGCGTCGCAGCGGTCGATCGCCCGGCGGAAGGTGGGCTGCTGCTCGTAGAGCGCGCGGGCCATCCCGGGGCGCTGCGGGCCCTGGCCGGTGAAGAGGAAGACCACCTCGGAGGGCTCGGCCGCACCGGCCGCCGGCAGCCCCTCCTCGACCAGCTCGGCCAGCCGCTCGGCGGCCTGGGCGCGGTCGGCGCCGACCACCGCGAGCCGGTGCCGGAAGTGCGAGCGGCCGGTGGCGGCCGAGTGGCACAGGTCGGCCAGCGGCGTGGCGTCGGGCGCGGTCAGCCGTTCCCGGTAGCGCTCGGCCAGGCGCAGCAGCGCGGCGTCGCTCTTGGCGGAGAGCGGCAGCACGGACAGCGGGCGGTCCGCCCCGTCCTGTTCGTCCTGCCCGTCCTGCCCGTCCTGCGGGGTCCCCGGGCGGGCCGGGGCCTGCTCGACGATCAGGTGCGCGTTGGTGCCGCTGAAGCCGAAGGCGCTGATGCCCGCGGTCCGGGGGCCGCCGGTGGCCGGCCAGGCGGTGGGGCCGGTGGGCACCTCGAAGGTGGTGCCGTCGAACGAGACGTTCGGGTTGAGCTTCTTGAAGTGGACGGTGCCGGGGATCTCGTCGTTGCGCAGCGCCAGGATCACCTTGAGCAGGCCCGCGATGCCGGCCGCCGCCTCCGGGTGGCCGATGTTGGTCTTGCACGAGCCCAGGTAGACCGGGTTGCCCTCGGGCCGGCCGTAGACGTCGGCCAGCGCCTCCACCTCGATCGGGTCGCCGAGCAGGGTGCCGGTGCCGTGCGCCTCGATCAGCGAGACCTGCTCGGGCCGGACGTCCGCGGCGGCCAGCGCGGCCCGCACCACGTCGCGCTGGGCGGAGCCGTTGGGGGCGGTGAGGCCGGCGCTGCGCCCGTCCTGGTTGACGGCGCCGCCGCGGATCACCGCCAGCACGGTGTCGCCGTCGCGCTCGGCGTCGGACAGCCGCTTGAGCACCACCACGCCGCAACCCTCGCTGCGGACATAGCCGTTGGCGTCGGCGTCGAAGGCCTTGCAGCGGCCGTCCGGCGAGACCATCCGGCCGAACTGGGTGAACGAGACGCTGGGCAGCGGCGACAGCACCGCGTTGACGCCGCCGGTGAGGGCGGTGTCGCACTCGCGGTTGCGCAGGCTCTGGCAGGCCTGGTGGACGGCGACCAGCGAGGAGGAGCAGGCGGTGTCCACCGCGACGCTCGGGCCGTGCAGGTCGAGCACGTAGGAGAGCCGGCCGGTGAGCACGCTGTGCGCCGAGCCGGTGCTGGCGTAGGCGCTGAAGTCCAGCGGGCCGCGCAGGTGTTCGGTGGCGAAGTCCCAGCTGGAGACGCCCATGAAGACGCCGGTCCGGGTGCCCGCCAGCGAGCTGGGCGCGATGCCCGCGTTCTCCAGCGCCTCCCAGGTCACCTCCAGGCTCATCCGCTGCTGCGGGTCCATGAGCAGGGCCTCGCGGCGCGAGATGCCGAAGAAGTCGTGGTCGAAGCGGTCGATGTGGTCGAGGAAGCCGCCCCAGCGGGTGGCCATCCTGCCCGGGCGCGGCTCGCCCTCGTGGTGGAAGGCGTCGGCGTCCCAGCGGTCCGCGGGGATCTCGCTCACCGCGTCGATGCCCTGCCGGAGGATCTCCCAGTAGCTGTCCGCGTCCACGGCGCCGCCGGGGAGGCGGAGGCCCAGGCCGACCACGGCGATGGGTTCGGTGCGGGCGCCGGAGAGCTCGTCGATGCGGCGCTGCATCTTCTCCATCGTCAGATAGGCGCGCTTGAGGGTGTCGTTCGTCGCGGTCATGGTCAACGCCCTTCGTGAATCTGCTCGAACTGTGCGGACTTGGCGGCGAGGAGGGCTTCGAGGTCCTCGGTGGACAGCTCGTCGAGCTCGTCCTCGGCGACCGACTCGGCGGCGGCCGACTCGGCGGCGGCCGACTCGGCGGCGGCCGACTCGGCGGCGGCCGGCGCGGGTTGCCCGGCGGTGGCCTCCAGCGCGATCTCCATCTGCTCCGCGAGGAACGGCACCATCACCTCGATCGAGGGGAAGCGCCAGGTGAGGGTGGCCGGCAGGCCGGTCCCGGTGGATGCCTCCAGGCGCTTGCGCAGCTCCAGGGACATCAGCGAGTCGAATCCGAGGCCGACCAGCGGCGCCGCCGGGTCGACCAGCGACTGCTCCAGGCCCAGCACCTTGGCGGCCTGGTCGACGCAGTGCCGCACCAGCAGGGTCCGGCGGCGCCGGCCCGGCTCCACGGCCAGCAGCCGGCCGCGCAGTTCACCGGACGCCTGCCGGGCGGCGGCCCCGGTGGCCGCGCCCGCCCGGTCGGCGACCAGGTCGAGCAGCAGCGCGGGCAGCAGACCGCCGGCCGCCGCCTCGGCGAGGCGCTCCCGGTCCAGCGGCAGCACACAGGCCAACGGGTCGGTGGTGCGCATCAGCCGGTCGAGCGCGGCGATGCCGTCGGCCGGGCTCAGGCTGAGCACGCCGCGGGTGGAGAGCGCGCCCCCGCGGTCGGGCCGGGCGGCCAGACCCACCTCGGACCACGGTCCCCAGGCGATGCTCAGCGCGGGCAGGCCCCGGGCCCGGCGGTGCAGCGCCAGGCCGTCCAGGAACGCGTTGGCGGCGGCGTAGTTGGCCTGGCTGGCCGAGCCGAGCAGCGCGGCGGCCGAGGAGTACAGCACGAAGAAGTCCAACTCCCGTTCCCGGGTGGCCTCGTGCAGGTGCCAGGCGCCGGCCGCCTTCGGCCGGGCGACCGCCTGGAAGCGCTGCTGGTCCAACTGGAGCAGCAGGCCGTCGTCCAGCACGCCGGCGGTGTGCACCACACCGCCCAGCGGCGGCAGTTCGGCGTCCATCTCGGCGAGCAGCGCGTCCAGCTCGGCGCGCCGCGAGACGTCCACCGCGCGCACCAGGACGGACACCCCGCGCTCCCGCAGCTCCGTGATCGCGGCCTCGGCCTCGGCGGACGGGGCGGAGCGGCCGACCAGCACCAGGTGGCGGGCGCCCTGGTCGGCCAGGTAGCGCGCGGTGGCCAGACCCAGGCCGCCGAGACCACCGGTGACCAGGTAGCTGGCGCCGGGGCCGACCGGCGGCAGGTCCGCACGGACCGCGACCTCGGGCCGCTCCTCGGGCCGCAGCACGATCTTGCCGGTGTGCCTGGCCTTGGCCATGTACGAGAACGCCTCACCGGCCTCGCCGTAGCCGAAGGCCGTCACCGGCAGCGCGCCGAACTCGCCCCGGGCGAAGCCCTCGGCCACTGCGGCGAACAGGTGCCGCACCAGGGCGGGCTGTTCGGCGAACGAGTACTCCAGGTCGACGGCGAAGAACGACCGGTTGGCCTTGAGCAGGCCCATCCCGAGCGGGCTGTCGCCGTACACGTCGCGCTTGCCGATCTCCACGAACCGCCCGCCCGGGGCCAGCAGTTCCATACTGCGGGTGAGCGCCTCGCCGGCCAGCGAGTTGAGCACCACGTCGATCCCGCGCCCGCCGGTGGCGGCCGCGATCCGGTCGGCGAACTCCAGCGAACGGGAGTCCAGCACGTGCTGCACGCCGAGCGAGCGCAGCAGTTCGCGCTTCTCCTCGGTGCCGGCGGTGGCGAACACCTCGGCGCCGCAGCGCCTGGCCACCTGGATCGCGGCCAGCCCGACGCCGCCCGCGGCGGAGTGGATCAGCACCGTCTCGCCCGGCGCCAGCCGGCCCAGGTACTCCAGGCCGTACACGGCGGTGAGGAAGGCGATCGGCACACCGGCCGCCTGCTCGTCGGTCAGCCCCTCGGGGCGGGGCGCCACCAGGTGGCGGCCGGTGGTGGCGAACTCGGCCATGGCGGAGCCGGCCACCGCCATCACCGGGTCGCCGACCCGCAGGTCGTCCACGCCCTCGCCGACGGCCACCACCCGGCCGGCGCACTCGCCGCCCAGCGGCACCACGCCGCTCGGCAGGCCCGGGCAGTCGCCCATCGCCTTCAGCAGGTCGTTGAAGTTCAGGCCGGCGGCGGCCACCTCGATCTCCACCTGGCCGGGGCCCGGCGCGGTGCGCCGCCACACGGTCGGCACCAGGCTCTCCAGGATGCCGGGCCGCTCGGCCAGCACCCGCAGGTTGGTGTCCCGGACCCGGTCGTAGCGGCGGCGGCGCCAGGCGCCGCCGTCCACCGCGCGGCGCGGCTCCAGACGGGGCGTCAGGCAGGTCCCGCCGCGCACCGCCAGCTGGGCGGGGCCGGACTCGGCGAGCAGCCGGTCGGCCAGCAGCGCCGCCTCGACGGCCGAGCCCGGAGCGGTCGCCGGGTCCAGGTCCACGACGAGCGGCCGCAGTTCGGCGTGCTCCAGGACGGCCACCCGGGCCAGACCCCACAGCGGGGCCTGGGCGAGCGCGACGGCCGGCCCGTCGCCCGGGACGTGCTGGGCGCCGCGGGTGAGCAGCGCCAGCCGGGGCGGGGCGGCGAAGCCGGCGCCGGCCAGCGCCTGCACGGTGTGCAGGGCGGCGGCGGTGGCCGCGTCCTGCCCGGTCCACAGCAGGTGCGCGCCGCCGTCCGCCTCCGGCTCGGGCGCGTCCAGCGCCCAGGCGCTCAGCACGCCGAGGCAGCTGCCGGGGCGGGAGTCGCGCAGCTCGGCGAGGAGCCCGGGCAGGGCGTCGGGCGCAAGCGGCGGCAGCCGGTGGGCGTCCGGGCCGAGTCGTTCGGCGTGCTCGCCGGCGGTGGCGGTGACCACCTGGGCGCCGCGGGAACGCAGTTCGGCGGCGAGCGCGTCGGCGGTGCCGCCCCGGTCGGCGAGCAGCAGCCACCAGCCGTCCGGCTCGGCGCCCTCGGCGGGCGCGGGGGCGTCGGCCGGCTGCCAGGCGAGGTCGAGCAGGGCCTCCGCGCCCGGCTCGGCGCCCTCGGCGCCGCCGAGGCGCTGCAGGGTGATGCCGTCCAGGGCGCCGAGGACGGTGCCGTCGGCGGCCAGCAGCTCCACCCGGCAGCCGGCGAAGCCGTCCGGCTCGGCGGTGCCGCGCACCGCGTGCGCCCAGGCCGGCACGGCGCGGGCGGTGTGCAGGGTGAACGAGCCGACGCCGACCGGGAGATGGGTGGCGGTGCCGTCCAGGGTGCCGTCCAGCGCGGCGGCCAGCGCCTGCAGGCAGCTGTCCAGGACGGCGGGGTGGACCGGGTGGGCGGCGCTCCCGCCGGTGAGCTCGGCCGCGTCGCGCAGCTCGGCGAGCGCCTCGCCGGCGCCGCGCCGCAGCGTGCGCACGCCCTGGAAGGCGGGGCCGTAGCCGATCCCCGCCCGCTCCAGCGCCCGGTAGAAGCCCTCGGTGTCGACCGGCTCGGCGCAGCGGGCGCGCAGTCCGTCCAGGTCGACGGTGGCCGGCGCGGCCTCGTCGGCGGCCCGGTAGCGGCCCGCGGCGGCCTCGGTCCAGCCGCCGTCCGCGCCGCCGGTCGGCCCGGACAGCTGGCGGAAGGAGCCGGTGTTCCCGGCGCCGGGCTGCAGCACCAACTGCCAGGTGGCGTCGGCCGCCTGGTCGGGCAGCACGTTCATGGCGGTGAGCGCGACGTTCTCCAGCGTCACCCGCTGTTCGCCCAGCGCCTCCCGGGCGGCGGCCAGCGCGGCGTCCAGCAGCAGCGCGGCGGGCAGCACGGCGGTGCCGCCGACCCGGTGGTCCGCCAGCCAGCCGAAGCCGGCCCGGTCCACGGTGGCGCTCCAGTGCAGGGTGCGGGGCTCGACGGCGGAACGCAGCGCGGTCTCGCGCAACGGGTGGCCGCCGGCGGTGCGGCGGCGGACCGCCGGGCCGTCGGCGGGCCGGCTCTGCCGGTGCTGCCACGGGTAGGACGGCAGCGTCAGGTTGGGTCCGTCCGCGGGGAGCAGCCGGCTCCAGTCCACCGGACGGCCGGCGCAGTGCAGTTGGGACAGCGCGGCGAGCAGCGCGGGACGGCCGGGCTCGTCGCGGCGGAGCGAGCCGACCGCGACGCCCTCGGCGCCGTCGGCGTCGAGCCGGTCCGCGATCGGGCCGAGCAGCGTCGGGTGCGGGCCGACCTCGACGAACGCGCCGTGGCCGGACTCCACCAGCGCGGACACCGCCTGGTCGAACAGCACGGGGCTGCGCAGGTTGGCGCCCCAGTAGGCGGCGTCCAGCTCGGACCCGTCCAGCACCCGGCCGTGCACGGTGGAGAGGAACGGCACCTTGGTCGGACGCGGCGCCAGGCCCTGGAGCAGTCGCCGCAGGTCGTCGGCGGGCCGCTCCATCAGCGGGCAGTGCGAGGGGAATTCGACCGACTCCAGCACCCGGCAGAACAGTCCGTCGGCGGTCAGGCGGGCGGCCAGCTCCTCGATCTCCGCGCCGTCGCCGGAGAGCACCGCCGACTGCGGGCCGTTCGCCCCGGCGACCCAGACCCGGGCCAGGCCGGAGCCGGCGACCAGCCGCTCGGCCTCGTCGAAGGCGACGCCGACCACGGCCATCCGGCCCCGGCCGACCGCCGAGTGCAGCACCCGGCCGCGGTGCAGCGCCACCAGCAGCGCCTCCTGCAGGGTGAGCGCCCCGGCGACGTGCGCGGCGGCGATCTCGCCGACGCTGTGGCCGACCACGGTGTCCGGCCGCACGCCCCAGGCCTGCCACTGGGTGGCCAGCGCGATCTGCACGGCGCACAGCGCGGGCTGGCCGACGGCGGTGTCGGTGAGCCTGGACTCCTGCTGCCCGGCGGCGAGTTGCGCCAGCAGCGACCAGTTGGTGTGCGGGCGCAGCAGTTCGTCGCAGCGCTCCAGGACGGCGCGGAACACCGGCTCGTCCATCAGGTCGGCGGCCACCGGCCACCAGCGCGGCCCCTGGCCGCAGAACACGAACGCGGTGCGCGAGGTGCGGCCCAGCACCCGGCCGCCGTGCAGCACGGCGGGGTGCTGCTCGCCGGCCAGGAACGCGTCCAGCCCGGCCCGCCACTCCTCGGCGCTGCCGCCCAGCACGGCGAGGCGGTGCTCGGGGTGCTGGGTGCGGCGCAGCGCGGCGGTCGCGGCGGTGGCGGACACCGGCGCGCCGTCCGGGCGGTCCAGCAGCTCGCGGTAGCGCTCGGCCAGCGCGGTCAGCGCCTGCGGGTCGCGGGCCGACAGCAGCAGCGGGACGGCGGACGCGTCACCGGCGGCGGGCGCGGCCGGGCGGGTGCGCGGGCCCTCCTCCAGCACCAGGTGCGCGTTGGTGCCGCCGAAGCCGAACGAGCTGACGCCGGCCAGCGCCGGGCCGGCGGTGGCCGGCCAGGGCTGTGCCCGGTCGACCACCCGCAGTGCCAGTTCCTGGAACGGGATGTGCGGGTTGGGGGTCTCGAAGTGCAGGCTGGCCGGGATCGAGCGGTGGCTGAGCGCCAGCGCGGCCTTGATCAGGCCGCCGATGCCGGCCGCCGCCTCCATGTGGCCGAGGTTGGACTTGACCGAGCCGATCAGCATCGGCCGGTCCGGGGCGCGGTCGGCGCAGAGCACGGCGGACAGCGCCCGGGCCTCGATCGGGTCGCCGAGCAGGGTTCCGGTGCCGTGCGCCTCGACGTACTGCACCTGGTCGGGTCCGACCCGGGCCGCGTCGTAGGCGGCGCGCAGCACCGCCTCCTGGGCGAGCGGGTTGGGGGCCATGATGCCGTTGCTGCGCCCGTCCTGGTTGACGGCGCTGCCGCGCACCACGGCGTAGATCCGGTCCTTGTCGGCGAGCGCCCGGCCGAGCGGCTTGAGCACCACCACGCCGCAGCCCTCGGCCCGGACGTAGCCGTCGGCGCGGGCGTCGAAGGCCTTGCAGCGGCCGTCCGAGGCCATCGCCCCGGCCTTGGAGAAGTTGACGGCCAGCGCCGGGGAGAGGATCAGGTTGACGCCCGCGGCCAGCGCCAGCGTGCACTCGCCGGAGGCCAGCGCGGCGGCGGCCTGGTGGACGGCGACCAGCGAGGACGAGCAGGCGGTGTCCACGGCCATGCTGGGGCCGCGCAGGTCGAACAGGTAGGAGAGCCGGTTGGCGGCGATGCTCAGCGCGCTGCCGGTGCCGGTGTAGGCGTCGATCTTCTCGATCTCGTGGAAGTTCTGCACGCCGTGGTCGAAGCTGGAGATGCCGACGAACACGCCGGTGGCGGTGCCGGCCAGCTGCTCGGCGGGCAGGCCCGCGTCCTCCAGCGCCTCCCAGGCGACCTCGGCCAGCAGCCGCTGCTGCGGGTCCATCCGGGCGGCCTCGGCCGAGGAGATGCCGAAGAACGGCGCGTCGAAGCCGTGCACGTCGTCCAGGAAGCCGCCCCAGCGGCTGGTGGTGCGGCCCGGCTCGGCGGGGTCGTCGGTGGCGTAGTCGGCGAGCTTCCAGCGGTCCTCGGGCACCTCGGTGACGGCGTCACGGCCCTCGGTGAGCAGCTGCCAGAAGCCCTCGGGGCCGTTGGCGCCGCCGGGGAAGCGGCAGCCGATGCCGACCACGGCCATCGGCTCGGCGGCGTACTCGGCGGTGGCGGCCGGGGTCAGGAACGCCGGGACGGAGGCGGGCTCGGGCTCGGCGGGCTCCTCGGGGGCCTGCGGGGTCCCGGCCGCCGCGGGCCCGGTGCCGGCCAGGTGCGCGGCGAGCGCCTCGACGGTCGGGTAGGCCCAGGCGAGGGTGGCCGGGAGCGTGCGGCCCAGGTGGCGCTCCAGCTCGCCGATCAGGGCGACCAGGTCGACCGAGCGCAGGCCCAGCCCGGCGATCGGCGCGGTCCGGTCGATGCCGGTCGGGTCGCAGTCCACGGTGTGGGCGATCCGCCCGGTCAGCCAGGCCTCGATCTCCTCGGCGCCGGGGGCCTGCGGCGCGTCCTCGGCGACGGGCTCGGAGACAGCGGCGGGAGCGGCAGCAGCGGGGACGGGCGCGGCAGCAGCGGGGACGGGCGCGGCGACGGGCGTGCTGCCGTCCGCGGTCCAGGCGGCGAGCGCGGGCAGGCCGCCGGCCAGGTAGGTGTCCAGGCAGAGCGAGCGCTGCAGCTTGCCGCTGGAGGTCTTGGGCACCCCGCCGCGCCGCACCAGGGAGATGGCGTGCACGGGGATGCCGTGCACCTCGGCGACCCGGGCCCGGATCGCGGCGAAGATCGCCTCGGCGTTCAGGTCCTGCGGCCTGCCGCCCACCTCGTGCACGATGATCAGCCGCTCGGCGCCGTCGATCTCGCGGGCGCCGGCGATGCCGCAGCCGGGGCGCAGCGCCGGGTCCACCGACTCGATGGAGCGTTCGATGTCCTGCGGGTAGTGGTTGAGGCCGTCGATGATGATCAGGTCCTTGGCGCGGCCGGCCACGTAGAGCTCGGGGCCGTCCAGGAAGCCCAGGTCTCCGGTGCGCAGGAACGGGCCCTCGTCGGTGCCGTCGATGGTGGCCCGGAAGGTGTTCTCGGTCTCCTGCGGGCGCGCCCAGTAGCCGTGCGCCATGCTCGGACCGGCCAGCCAGATCTCGCCGACCTTGCCGTCCGGCAGCCGGCGCCGGGTCACCGGGTCGACGATGGCCAGCTGCTGGTCCTCCAGCGACGGGCCGCAGCCGACGACGGTGCGGAACTCCTCGCCGTCCACCGCGTCCACCGCGGTGGCCTGCTCGGCGAGCGCGGTGGCCTGCAGCCTGCGCACCGCCCGCCGCTCGCCGAGGTGCCCGCCGGTGACGGCGAGGGTGGCCTCGGCCAGCCCGTAGCCGGGCATGAAGGCCCGGCGGCGGAACCCGGACGTCGCGAAGGCCCGGGCGAACCGGTCCATGCTCTCCAGCCGGACCGGCTCGGCGCCGTTCAGGGTGACGCGCCAGTTGCTGAGGTCGAGCGCGGCCCGCTCCTCCTCGGTGCTCCTGGCCACGCACAGGTCGTAGGCGAAGTTGGGGGCGCCGCTGAGCGTGCCGCCGGCCGTCGAGATCGCCTCCAGCCAGCGCAGCGGGCGCTTCAGGAAGGCGAACGGCGGCATGAAGGTGACCGGATAGTTGCCGAAGGCGGGCGCCAGCAGACCGGCGATCAGGCCCATGTCGTGGTACGGCGGCAGCCAGATGACCATGTGGTCGTCCGGGGTGGCGTCGAAGAAGCGGCGGTTGAGCGCCGCCAGGTTGTGCACCAGGTTGGCGTGACCGACCATCACGCCCTTGGGGCTGCTGGTGGAGCCGGAGGTGTACTGCAGGAACGCGAGGGAGTCGCCGGTGATGTCGGGCCGCTGCCAGGAGTCGGCCGCGGTCAGGTCGATCTCGTCCACGCTGACCCAGAGCAGCTCGGCGAACGACGGCACGTACGCCGCGAACTGGTCCGCCGTCGCGGTCACCGAGGCCGGGGCCAGCACCGCCTTCGGCCTGGCGTCCTCCACCACCCCGACCAGCCGGGGCAGGGTGCGCTTGAGCAGGGTCGGATCCGGCGGGTAGACCGGTACCGCGATCACCCCGGCGTACAGGCAGGCGTAGTACGACACCACGTAGTCCAGCCCCGGCGGGCAGACGATCAGCGCCCGCTCGCCGGCCCCGACCTGCTCGCGCAGCAGCACGGCGAGCGCGCGGGCCCGCCGGTCGAGCTCGGCGTTGGTCAGGCAGACCGGGGCGCCCTCCCCGTCCGGCAGGAACCGGTACGTCCGGTCCTGCGGATGCTCCAGGAAAATCTCCCGGTAGTGGTCGACGAGCGTCGTGTACTCGCTGCGGTGCCCGGCCTTCGCCATCTTTCGCTCCAGGAATTCAGGTTGCCCAGTGGCTGCCTCCGGCGGGTCGTCTGCGAATTCCCGCTCCTCGGCGCCCGCAGCTTATTGGCGCACTTTGTCAGGTGTCTTCGGCATAACGGTCGAACCTTTTTGCGTCGTCCGTTTGATTCAGTCGGGCGGAAAACTCCACCAAAAGGTTGAGACGCGGCCGGGGCGGTCAACATCTGATGGGACGCGGGCCGCCGGAGCGGCTCGGCACTCCGGCGGAGCCGCGGCCGTCCACGAAAACGACGAGGCCCCGGGCGGCAGTCGCCCGGGGCCTCGCGTACGGGGGATGGATCGGTGCGGGTGCGGCGGCGTCAGCCGGCCACCTCGACCAGTTCCACCAGCACACCGCCGGCGTCCCTGGGGAAGACGAAGTTGATCCGGGAGCCCGCGGTGCCGCGCTGCGGGGTGTCGTAGAGGAGCCGCACGCCGCGGACCCGCAGCTCGGCGCAGGCCGCGTCCAGGTCGGTCACGGTGTAGGCCAGCTGCTGCAGGCCGGGGCCCGACGTGCCGATGAAGCGCCCGATGACGGAGTCCGGGGAGAGCGGGGCGAGCAGCTGGATGCGGCTGCCCTCGGCGTCCAGCGGGTCGACCGCGAGCATCGCCTCGCGCACGCCCTGCTCGACATTCTCCTCCACGTGCACACACTGCATTCCGAAGACGCGCTGGTACCGGTCGATGGCCTCGTCGAGGTCGGGGACCGCGATACCGACGTGGTCGATACGGCGCAGGCCGATTGACGTGCCCGCCATTGCTAGAGTGTCCGTCATGCGTCGAGAGTAAGTGAGGGAATGCCCGGGGAACAGGCCCTCCTAGGAATTCACCAGGAATTGTCGAGGCATTCTCCAGGGCGGCTCAAGCGGCGCTCAAGCGGTTCTGCGGCGACCCGGGCACCGGACGGCCCCCGATCTCGTACCCTGAGGGCGAGGTCGGAAAGGTCGGGAGCCCGCTCAGGGCCGGGGAGGACACGCGTGATCCGGATTCTGCTCGCCGAGGACATGTCCATGCTCCGCGGCGCGCTCGTCGCCCTGCTCAACCTGGAGGACGACCTGGAGGTGGTCGCCGAGCTCGCCCGGGGCGACCAGATCGTGTCCGAGGCGCTGCGGGTGCGGCCCGACGTGGCGGTCATCGACATCGACCTGCCCGGCCTGGACGGCCTGAGCGCCGCCGCGCAGCTGCACGACCGGCTCCCCGAGTGCCGCGCGCTGATCCTCACCAGCCTGGGGCGGCCCGGCACCCTGCGCCGCGCCCTGGAGTGCAAGGTCTCCGGCTTCATCCTCAAGGACGTGCCGCCGCGTCAACTCACCGAGGCGATCCGGGCGGTGGTGGCCGGGGAGCGGGTGGTCGACCCGCAGCTCGCGCTCTCCGCGTTCGACTCCGGGGCGGAGAACCCGCTGACCCAGCGCGAGACCGAGGTGCTGCGGCAGGCCGGGCAGGGCGCGGAGGCCGACGAGATCGCCGACCGGCTCTTCCTCTCGGTCCGCACGGTGCGCAACTACCTGACGGCGGCGGTGACCAAGCTCAACGCGCGCAACCGGGTGGACGCCGTCCGGATCGCCCGCGAGGCCGGCTGGCTCGACCACCACGGGCACTGACCGCGAGGCACCGGCCCCGGGCCCTACGCCTGCGCGGGCACCTGGGCGGACAGCCGGAAGCAGTCGGTGCCCTCGACGACGCCGACCTCCAGCAGGCCGCCGACCCCGGCGATCCGGTCGGCCAGGTTGGCCAGGCCGGTGCCGTTCTCCCGGGCGCCGGCGCGGTCGGCGGGCACCCCGTCGTTGGTCACCAGCAGGCGGACGTCGGGCCCCTCGGCGGTGAACTCGATCCGGCAGACCTCCGCCCTGCTGTGCCGCAGCAGGTTGGTGACGCTCTCCCGCAGCACGGTGGCCAGCACGGTGTTCGCCTCGCCCGACGGCGCCGGCGCCGAGACGTCCACCTGTGCCCGGATGCCGCCCGCCGCCAGCACCCCGCGGGCCGACTCGATCTCGGTGAGCAGCGACATCTCCCGGTAGCCCCGGGCCACCGTCCGCACGTCGGCCAGCGCCTGACGGGAGATCGCCAGCACGTCGGTGAGCTCGGAGAGCGCCTGTTCGGGCCGGACCCGGACCAGCGCGGAGGTCAGCTCGCACTTCACGGTGATGGTGGAGAGGCTGTAGCCGAGCAGGTCGTGCAGGTCGCGGGCGAACCGCCGGCGCTCCTGCTCGACCGCCATGGCGGCCATCGCGGAGCGCGCCTCGTACAGCCGGTCGACCAGCTCCACCAGCCTGGTGATGCCGTAGAGCACCAGTGAGGACAGCACGTTGGCCACCACCAGGTAGACCGACGCGGCCGGTGTCATGCCGAGGACCGGCCCGGTCGGCGCCAGCGCCAGCAGGAAGGCGCCGTACCCGATCCAGGCGTCCCGGCCGGCCGGCACCAGCAGCAGCGACGCCCCGGCGAAGCCCATCATCGCGCCGGTGTTCCAGCCCGCCAGGTAGAGCGGCAGGAAGGCGAGCGCCCCCTGCAAGGCCAGCGTCCAGCGGCCGTGGCGCCGTCGCAGGCCGGCCGCGCACGGCAGGCAGTGCACCGCCTGGAGCCCGGCGATCAGCAGGAAGTCGACCATCAGGGAGGTCAGATGGACGTGCCCGGCGGTGCTGGTGCAGATGTCGACCATGCTCTGCGCGACGAAGCCGGCCATGATCACGCCGAGCAGCGCCGGGGCCAGCCGGCGCGGCGGGACCCCGCCCATCAGCCGGGCCAGCAGCGCGGACGAGCCGGCCGCCCCGTCCAGTTCCTCGGGCAGCCGCCGTCCGCCGGAGGCCCGCTCGTCCTCGTGGCGGCGGCCGGCCGGCCGTGTGTGTCGCGTGCGTCCGGTCACCGGCTCCCCCATCAGTCCCGCAGCAGCAGCCCGACGTCCCATTCGATCTTGAGACGTTCCGACGAAGCATAGGCCCGCTTACCTGGCAGTCCAGCCCTCGGCGGACACCGGCCGCCGGTGGCCTCCGGTCGAAGGCCGTCGACGGGCTCCGACGGGAATCCAGTCGGCTTCGAGGTTTCGTGCGCACCATGGCGGTGCCGTCGCGGCACAGGGCTGTGGGCCCGTCCGGCGGATCCTTCCGGGCGCGACCCGCCGGACATCCCGGCCGGGCCGCCCGACGACCGCGTCGTGTGACGACCGCATCGCTCAAGAACGGGGGAGATCTGGGCATGAGATACCCGGAGATCTTCATCGCGGGGGGCGCGACCGAGCTGCCGCCCGCGCAGGACGTCGAGGCCGCCGTCGCGGCCGGGCGGCTGGACCGGCGCACCGCCGACCGCACCGGGGCCCTGGCGGTGACGGTGTCCGACGGCCCGTCGGGTCCCGAGCTGGCCGCCCGGGCGGCGCGCCGGGCGTTCACCGAGGCCGGCTCGCCCGGGCTCGACCTGCTGCTGCACGCCACCGTCTACTACCAGGGCCACGACCTGTGGGCGCCGGCCTCCTACGTGCAGCGCGAGGTGCTGGCCGGCACGCCGGGCTGCGTGCCGTGCCCGGCCGTCGAGATCCGCCAGCTCTCCAACGGCGGGATGGCCGCGCTGGAGCTGGCGGCCGGCTACCTGGCCGCCGCGCCGGGGCGGGGGCACGCGCTGCTCACCGCCGGCGACCGGTTCGAGGAGCCCGGGTTCGACCGCTGGAACGGCGACCCGGGCACCCACTACGCCGACGGCGGCTCCGCGCTGCTGCTCTCCAACCGCGGCGGTTTCGCCCGGCTGCGGTCCCTGGCCACCGTCTCCGCGCCGGAGTTGGAGGGCATGCACCGCGGTGACGACCCGTTCGGCGCCGCCCCCTTCGCGCACCGCCCGGTGGTCGACATGGAGACCACCAAGCGCGCCTTCGTCTCCCGCACCGGGGTCGGCCGGTGCACCGCGCTGGTCTCGGCCGGGCAGCGCCGGGCACTGGAGACGGCGCTGGACGAGGCGGGCTGCACGCTCGCCGACGTCGACCGGTTCGTTCTGCCGCACCTGGGCCGACGACGGCTGGAGGCGGCCTTCTTCGCACCGTTCGGCATCGACCCGGAACGGTCCACCTGGCCGTGGAGCCGCACCGTCGGCCACCTCGGCGCCGGGGACCAGTTCGCGGGCCTGGACCACCTGCGGCGCAGCGGTGCGCTGCGACCCGGCCAGCTGGTGCTGCTGGCCGGCATCGGCGCCGGCTTCACCTGGTCGTGCGCGGTCATCGAGGTGCTCGGGCCGCCGTGCCCGGGCGGAAAGGGCACGGAAGCAGCGTGACGAGACAGAGAACACCCGACCGGCGGGTGGTGATCACCGGCCTGGGGGCGGTGGCCCCCGGCGGGATCGGGATCAAGGCGTACTGGGAGCTGCTCACGTCCGGCCGCTCCGCCACCCGCACCATCACCCACTACGACCCCTCGCCGTTCCGCTCCCGGGTCGCCGCCGAGGTCGACTTCGACCCGGTCCGCGAGGGCCTGACCCCGCAGGAGATCCGCCGCATGGACCGGGCCGCGCAGTTCGCGGTGGTCGCGGCCCGCGAGGCGCTGGCCGACAGCGGGCTGGCCGTGGCGGCCCTCGACCCCGGCCGGATCGGCACCGCGCTGGGCTCCGCGGTCGGCTGCACCACCAGCCTGGAGCGGGAGTACGTGGTGGTCAGCGACGGCGGCCGGCGCTGGGAGGTCGACCACGACTACGCGGTCCGCGACCTGTACCGCCACTTCGTGCCCGGTTCGATGGCGGTGGAGGTGGCCCACCTGGCCGGGGCCGAGGGCCCGGCCGCGGTGGTCTCCACCGGCTGCACCTCCGGCCTGGACGCGCTCGGCCACGCGGTCGAGCTGATCCGGGAGGGCTCCGTCGACGTGATGGTGGCCGGCGCCACCGAGGCGCCGATCTCGCCGATCACCTCGGCCTGCTTCGACGCGATCCACGCCACCACGCCCCGCAACGACGACCCGGAGCACGCCTCACGGCCGTTCGACCGGACCCGCAACGGCCTGGTGCTGGGCGAGGGTTCGGCCGTGCTGATGCTGGAAGAACTGGAGCACGCCCGGCGCCGCGGCGCCCGGATCTACGCCGAGATCGCCGGCTTCGCCTCGCGCTGCAACGCCTACCACATGACCGGTCTGAAGGCGGACGGCGTGGAGATGGCCGCGGCGATCACCGCCGCCATGGACGAGGCCCGGCTCGGCCCCGACGGCCTGGACTACATCAACGCGCACGGCTCCAGCACCAGGATGAACGACCGCCACGAGACCGCGGCCTTCAAGGTCAGCCTGGGAGAGCACGCGTACCGCACCCCGGTCAGCTCGATCAAGTCGATGATCGGTCACTCGCTGGGCGCCATCGGCGCGTTGGAGATCGCCGCCTGCGCGCTGGCGATGGAGCACAGCGTGGTACCGCCCACCGCCAACCTGCACGAGCCGGACCCGGACTGCGACCTGGACTACGTCCCGCTGCACGCCAGGGTGCAGCGCACCGACGCGGTGCTCAGCGTCGGCAGCGGGTTCGGCGGCTTCCAGAGCGCCATGGTGCTGGCCCGTCCGGATCGGAGAATGCCATGACCGCCGTCGTCACCGGCATCGGGGTGGCCGCCCCGAACGGCCTCGGCACCGACGCCTACTGGCAGGCCACGCTGGCCGGCCGCGGCGGACTGCGCCCGCCCACCCGCTTCGACGCGTCCTCCTACCCGTCCCGGGTGGCGGGCGAGATACCGGACTTCGAGGCCGCGGAGCACCTGCCCAGCCGGCTGCTGCCGCAGACCGACCGGATGACCCGACTGGCGCTGTTCGCCGCCGAGGGCGCCCTCGGCGACGCCGGCCTGCGCCCCGAGGAACTGCCGCGCTACGGCGTCGGCGTGGTGACCGCGGCCTCCGGCGGCGGCGTCGAGTTCGGGCAGCGCGAGCTGCAGGCGCTGTGGTCGCAGGGCAAGGAGCACGTCAGCGCCTACCAGTCCTTCGCCTGGTTCTACGCGGTCAACTCCGGCCAGATCTCCATCCGGCACGGCCTGCGCGGGCCGAGCGGGGTGCTGGTGACCGAGCAGGCCGGCGGCATCGACGCGCTGGGCCACGCCCGGCGGCACATCCGCCGCGGCACGCCCGTGGTGGTCTCCGGCGGCGTCGACGGGGCGCTCTGCCCGTGGGGCTGGGTGCCGCAGATCGCCACCGGGCTGCTCTCCACCGCGACCGACCCGGAGCGCGCCTACCTGCCGTTCGCCTCCGACGCGGGCGGCTACGTGCCCGGCGAGGGCGGGGCCATCCTGGTCCTGGAGGACGACGAGCAGGCCCGCGCCCGCGGCGCCCGCCGGTACGGCGAGGTGGCCGGATACGCGGCCACCCTGGACCCGGCCCCGGGGAGCGGCCGCCCGCCCGGGCTGCTGCGGGCCGCCCGGCTCGCCCTCGACGACGCCGGGATCGGCCCGGACGAGGTGGACGTGGTGTTCGCCGACGGCGCCGCCGTGCCCGAGCTGGACCGCATCGAATCCGACGCCCTGACCGAGCTGTTCGGCCCGTACGGGGTGCCGGTGACGGTGCCCAAGAGCATGACCGGCCGGCTCTTCGCCGGCGCCGCGCTGGACACCGCGACCGCGCTGCTGGCGATCCGCGACGGGCTGATCCCGCCGACCGCGCCGGTCGACGGGCCGGCCGCCGAACACCGCATCGACCTGGTCACCGGGGCGCCCCGCCCGGCCCGGCTGCGCACCGCACTGGTGCTGGCCCGCGGCTACGGGGGCTTCAACTCCGCGCTGGTCCTGCGCGGTTGCACCGACACCACCGAGTCCGAGGAGACCACCCGATGAGCGTTCTCGACCTGCCCACCCTGACCCGGATCCTGCGCGAGAACGCCGGCGTCGACGAGTCCGTCGACCTGTCCGGCGACATCCTCGACATCCCGTTCCCGGAGCTCGGCTACGACTCGCTGGCGCTGCTCCAGGCCATCGGCGTGATCCAGCGCGACCTGGGTGTCGCGCTGGACGACGACGCCGCCTCGGCGGAGACGCCCCGGGAGTTCCTCACCGTGGTCAACGGCGGGGAGCTGCCCTCGGCCGAGAACGCCTGACCCGGTGGACGCCGACACCGCGCGGCGGCCGCCGCGCCCGGTCGCGCTGCTGCTGCCCGGCCAGGGCTCGCAGTACCCGCACATGGCGCGCGGCCTCTACGGGCAGGTGCCCGCGTTCACCGAGCCCTTCGAGGAGGTGCTGGGGCTGCTCGGCCCGCCCGGCGAGGAGGTGCTCGCCGACTGGCTGGCCGAGCGGCCCGCGGTGGACATCGACCACGTGTCCCGGGCCCAGCCGCTGATCTTCGCGGTGGACTACGCGCTGGCCCGGATGCTGACCGCCTGGGGGCTGCGGCCCGCCGCGTTCGTCGGGCACAGCGCCGGCGAGGCGGTGGCCGCGGTGCTGGCCGGCGTGCTGTCGCTGCCGGACGCCGTCCGGCTGCTCGCCGAGCGGGTCGAGCTGATCGCCGACGCGCCGCCCGGCGGGATGCTCGCGGTCGCCGCGACCCCCGCGCAGCTGGCGCCGTACCTCACCGCCGAGGTGGTGGTCGGCGCGGTCAACGGGCCGCAGCAGGTGCTGCTGGCCGGCCCGGACCCACAGCTGGAGCAGGTGGCGCAGCGGCTGCGGGCCGCCGACCTGGTCTGCATGCGGGCCAGGGCGACGAGCGGGTTCCACAGCCCGTCGCTGGCCGACTGCTGCCGCCGTGCGCTGCCCGGCTTCACCGGGGTGCGGCTGTCCCCGCCGGCCGTTCCGCTCTACTCCGGCCGGGTCGGCGGGGAGCTCGACCCGGGCTCGGCCTGCGACCCGCTGTTCTGGGCGATGCAGCCCGCCGAGCCGGTGCTCTTCGCCCCCGCCCTGGACGCGCTGCTGAGCCGTGGCCCGCACCTGCTGGTCGAGGCCGGACCCGGGCAGGGCCTGACCGCGCTGGCCCGCCGGCACCGCGAGGTGGCGTGCGGGCGCAGCGCGGCGGTGCCGCTGCTCGGCACCCGGGCCCGGCAGCCCGAGGCGGACCGGCTCGACGTGCTGCGGGCGGTCCGCGCCCTGGTCGAGGAGGGCCACCCGGTGCGGCCGCTCGGCCTCGACGAGCTCGCCCCGGCCGCCGCCCGGGGCTGAACCCCCGTCCCGTAGACGGCTTTTGACGACAGCCCGACCCCAACCTCAGGGAGCCCCACCATGGTCGAGAAGACCACCCCCCGACACCGGCCCGCCCTGGTCACCGGCGGCACCAGCGGCATCGGCCTGGCCGTCGTCGAGCAACTCGCCGAGGCCGGGCACCCGGTGTACTTCTGCGCCCGTGACGCCGACCTGGTGGCGACGGTCGCGGAGCAGCTCCGCGGTCGCGGCCTGGACGTCCGGGGCGGCGCCGCCGACGTGCGCGACGCCGCCGCGGTGCGCGCCCTGGTGCAGGACGCGGTCGCCGCGTACGGCCCGCTGGACATCCTGGTCAACAACGCCGGCCGGGGCGGCGGCGGCATCACCGCCGAACTCCCGGACGAGCTCTGGGACGACGTGATCGCCACCAACCTCACCGCGGTCTTCCGGGTCACCCGCGAGGTGCTGACCACCGGCGGCATGCGGGAGTCCGGGCACGGACGCGTCATCAGCATCGCCTCCACCGGCGGCAAGCAGGGCGTGATGCTGGCCGCGCCGTACTCCGCCTCCAAGCACGGCGTGGTCGGCTTCACCAAGGCGCTCGGCCTGGAACTGGCCGGCAGCGGGATCACCGTGAACGCGGTCTGCCCCGGCTACGTGGAGACCCCGATGGCGGAGCGGGTCCGGCAGGGCTACGCCGCGCACTGGGGGATCACCGAGGCGCAGGTGCTGGAGAAGTTCCACGCGAAGATCCCGCTCGGCCGCTACTCCACCCCCGAGGAGGTGGCCGGCCTGGTCGGCTACCTGACGAGCGACACCGCCGCCTCGATCACCGCGCAGGCCCTCAACGTCTGCGGCGGCCTCGGCAATTACTGACCGACCCGAACTCCAAGGAGGTTCGCCGTGGCTGAACCACGCATCCGCACCACCCTGCACCGCACCACGGTGCCGGCCGATCCCGACCAGGTGTACGCACTGCTCGCCGACGCCGGCCAGTGGCCGCAGATCTTCACCCCGACCGTGCACGCCGAGGTCACCGAAGTACCGGACGCCGACCAGCAGTTGATCCACCTGTGGGCGCTGGCCAACGGCGAGGTCCGGGACTGGACCTCGCGCCGCACGCTGGATCCGGCGGCCCGCCGGATCACCTTCCGGCAGGTGGTCTCCTCGCCGCCGGTCGCCTCGATGGGCGGCGAGTGGCTGATCGAGGCGGCGCCGGACGGCGGCTCCTCGGTCACCCTGCTGCACGACTTCGCCGCCGTGGACGACGACCAGGAGGCGGCGGACTGGATCGAGCAGGCGGTGGAGCGCAACAGCACCGCCGAACTGGAGGCGCTGAGCCGCGCGGTGACCGCCGGCCCGGACGGCGAGCCGCTGCGGTTCGCCTTCTCCGACTCGGTGGACGCCGAGGGGCCGGCCGAGGCGGTCTTCGAGTTCCTGGCCCGGGCCGAACTGTGGCCCGAGCGACTGCCGCACGTCGGCCGGCTCGACCTGACCGAGCAGGGCGACGTCCAGCGGATGGAGATGGTCACCCTGGCCCCCGACGGCTCCGAGCACACCACGGTCTCGCTGCGGGTGCTCCGCCCCGAGCAGCACACCCTGGTCTACAAGCAGACCGTGCTGCCCGGCGCGCTGGCCTCGCACACCGGGCGCTGGACGGTCGAGCCGCACGGCGCCGGGGTGCGGATCACCTCCTGGCACGGCGTCACCCTGGACGTGGACGGGGTGGCCCGGCTGCTCGGCGCGGACACCGCCCTGGCCGACGCCCGCGCCCGCGTCCGGCACAACCTGGGCGCCAACAGCACCGCCACGCTGCTGCTCGCCAAGGAGTTCGCCGAGCAGCACGCCCAGCAGCACGCCGAGCGGCAGGGGGCGGCGTGGACGCGATGAGTCTGAGCGGCCGCACCGCCGTCGTCACCGGCGCCAACCGGGGCCTCGGCGAATCGGTGGCCGAGGCGCTGCTGGCCCGCGGCGCCCGGGTGGTCTGCGCCGCCCGGGACGAGGCCGCCGCCGGGCCGCTGCTGGCCCGCGGCGGCGACCGGGTGCACTTCCACAGGACGGACGTGCGGGACCCGGACTCGGTGGAGCGGGCGATGGCGTCCGCCGTCGACCGGTTCGGCGGGCTGGACATCGTGGTCGCCAACGCCGCCGTCAACGCGCCGGGGCCGGTGGCCGCGATCTCGCCCGAGGCCTGGGCGGAGGCCGTGTCGATCAACCTGAGCGGCACCTTCCACTGCCTGCGGGCCGCCGTGCCGCTGCTGCGGGAACGCGGCTGGGGCCGGATCATCACGCTCTCCTCGGCGCTCTCCACCCGGCCGATGCCCGGCGCCGCCGCGTACTGCGCGACCAAGGCGGCCGTGGAGGCGCTCACCCGGGTGACCGCCCTGGAGGTGGCCGCCGACGGCATCACCGTCAACTGCCTCTCCCCGGGCGTCGTCGACCGGGGCATGGGCAGCGCGCTGGTGGCGAACGAGCGGCTGTGGGGGCAGTTCCTGCCGAAGCTCGCCTCCGGCCGCCCGGGCCGCGGCGAGGAGGTCGGCGCGGTGGCCGCGTTCCTGGCCGGCGAGGAGAGCTCCTACGTGAACGGCGCGGTGATCGAGGTGGACGGCGGCATGGGGCACTGACCCGCCGGACATACGGGAGGGGGCGCGGACCTGAGGTCCGCGCCCCCTCCGTCGTACGGCGGGCAGGTCGTCCGTCACACGGCGGGCAGCTCGTCGACCAGGTCCAGGTAGCCGACCGGGTGGCCCTCCGGCTCGGCCTCCGAAGCCGCCGAGGCCGCCGGCGCCGTCGAAGCTGTCGAAGGCCCTGAAGCCGCCGGGGCCGTCGAGGCCGCGGCCTCCGGCTCGGCCGCCGCCGGTGTCCGGGCGGCGTTCCGGTCGATGAACAGGGCCGCCACGGCGCCCGCGGCCACCACCGCCGCGCCGATCCAGACCGCCGGGCGCATGCCGTCCACGTACGCGGCGGCGCTCTGGTAGCCGCCGTGCGCGATGAACACCGAGGAGAGCACCGCGACGCCGAAGACGCCGCCGAGCTCGCGGATCGTGTTGTTGGCGCCCGAGGCGATGCCCTCCTCGGAGCGCTCCACCGCGCCGAGCGCGACGTCCGCGCTGGGCCCGAAGAACAGGCCCATGCCGAAGCCGTTGAGCGCGAAGCCGGGCACCAGGGCCGGGTAGCCGGTGTCGGTGCCGGTCACCAGCGCCAGGTAGACGAGCCCGGCCGCCTGCAGCGCCAGACCGGCGGTGAGCAGCGCCCGCCCGCCGTACCGGCCGGCCAGCACCGCGCCGAGCGGCGCGCCGATCATGGTCAGGCCGGTCCAGGAGAGCAGCCGCACGCCCGCGCCGAGCGGCCCGGCGTGCTGCACGTCCTGGAGGTACTGGGTGATCAGGAAGATCGAGCCGAACATCCCGAAGTACATCAGCAGCGACACCACGTTGACGGCGGCGAAGGTGCGGTTGCGGAAGTGCCGCAGCGGCAGCATCGGGTGGGCGGTGCGCTGCTGCCACCACAGGAAGGCGGCGAGCAGCAGCAGGCCGCCGACCAGCGGCAGCAGCACCCCGGCGGACGTCCAGCCCGCCTGCGGGCCGCGGATCAGCCCGTACACCAGGCCCAGCAGGCCGGCGCTGGCGAGCACCGTGCCGGGCAGGTCCAGCGGGCGCGGCTCGCCCCGCTGCTCGCTGAGCCAGAGCGGGGTGAGCACCAGCATGGCCACACCGATCGGCACGTTGATCCAGAAGATCCACTGCCAGGAGGCCCACTTGACGATCATTCCGCCGACCAGCGGGCCGAGCGCCACCGCGAGCCCGCCGACGGCGCCCCAGATGCCCAGCGCGGCGGCCCGCTTCTCGGGCGGGTAGGCCGCCGCCACCAGCGTCAGGGTGAGCGGCAGCAGGACCGCCGCGCCCAGCCCCTGGACGGCCCGGCCGGCCACCAGCAGCACGACGTCGGAGGAGAGCGCCGCCAGCAGCGAGCCCAGGGTGAACAGTCCGATGCCGATCATGAAGAAGCGCCGCCGGCCGAACCGTTCGGCGACCGCCGAGGCGGTCAGCAGCAGCACGGCGTAGGTCAGGGTGTAGGCGTTGACGGTCCATTCCAGGCCGTCGATGCCGATGTGCAGATGCTCGCGGATCTGCGGCAGCGCGGTGGTCACCACCAGGTTGTCGAGCGAGATCATGAAGACCACGACACCTGTGACCAGCGAGGTGCGCGCGGTACTGCTCATGCTCATGAGGTTGCGGTCCTTTCCGTCGTTCCCGAGTCGCGGGCCATCCCGCGCAGCGTGGAGCGGTCGAGCTTGCCGTTGGGCAGCCGGGGCAGCGCGTCCACCAGCCGGACGCGGGACAGCTGCTGGTGCTTCGTCAGGTCGGAGTTGGCGCGCCCGAGCAGGTCGGCGGCGTCGGCCGGGCCGCGGGTCACCAGGTAGGCGACGGGCTGCACCTGCATGCCGACGGGGGCGTCGACCACGGCGCTCTCGGCGACCTCGGGCAGCTCGTCCAGCAGCGCCTCGATCTGCCCGGGGGAGACCAGGGTGCCGTCGGCGGCCTCGAAGACGTCGCGCACCCGGTCCAGGAAGAACAGGTTGCCCGCCGCGTCCAGCCGGCCGATGTCACTGGTGGAGAGCCAGCCCTCGGCGTCCACCGCCGACGGGACGGCCAGGTAGCCCTGCATCACGTTCGGGCCCTGGATCTGGACCTCGCCCAACTCGCCCACCGGCAGCGGGACTCCGCTGCGCGGGTCGACCACCCGCAGCCGGCTGCCGGGCAGCGGGCGGCCCACCGAGCCGGGGCAGCGGGTGTCCGGCCGGTCCGAGGTGGCCAGCGAGGAGGTCTCGGAGAGGCCGTAGCCCTGGAGCACCGGCGCCCCGAACCGCTCCTCCAGCCTGCGCAGCACGGCGGGGCGCAGCGGGGCGCCGCCGGTGGAGAGCATCCGCAGCGCGCGCGGCGCCGGGCCGGGCGGCTCGGGCGCGTTGGCGGCGGCGACCAGCCGGAACGGCAGGGTGTAGAAGTGCGTGGCCCGGTGGTCGTCGGCGTGCCGCAGCGCCTCGCCGATGTCGTGGCCGGAGAGCACGTGGGTCGCGCCCGCGTGCAGCGAGGCGTTGAGGTGCATCGGGTGGTAGATCGGCAGGCCGTTGAGCACCAGCGAGTCGGGGCCCTGGCCGTGCGCGGCGGCCAGCTGGGTGGCGCCGGTCAGCAGGTTGCGGTGGCTGAGCCGGACGGCCTTGGGGCTGCCGGTGGAGCCGCTGGTGAACAGCAGGCAGGCGGTCCCGGCGCCGCCTGCCGCCGCCGGGCCGCCCTGGCGCGGCAGCTCCCCGGCGGCCTCGTCGAGGGTGAACAGGTGCTCCAGCTGCGGCAGTTCGCCGCGGAGCGCGGCCAGCCGGGCGTGCGCCTCGGGGGTCAGGACGGCGGCCCGGGCGCCGGACAGCGCCGCGACGTGCTTCAGCAGGTGCGGCGGATAGAACGGGTTGACCGGGGCGACGGTGTTACCGCTGCGGATGATGCCGTGGTACAGCGCGCCGAAGTCGGGCGTCATCGCGGCGGACAGCAGCACCACCGCGCCGGAGTCGCCCAGCAGCCGCCGCAGGCCCCGGGCGTAGGCGTCGGCGCGCTCGTCCAGCTGCGCGAACGTCAGCTCCGCGCCGCCGGGCACGATCACGGCGGGCGCGTCCGGGCGGGCGGCGGCCGCCCGGGAGAGCAACCGGTCGGCGGTGCCGGTCGGTACGTCGGGCAGCGGACCACCGCTGCTGACCGCCTCGGCGGTCTCGGACAGGGCGGTGACTTCGACCATGTTCGCCTCCTGCGGCACACGGGACGGACCTCCGCGCCATCGTCGGGCGGTCCACTCGACAGCCGCTCGACCGACGCCGGAGCCGCCCGGCTCCGCCAGGGCTCCAGAGCCGGCTGGCATCGTCGCCCCGCACCGCACGCCCACTCCGGCAAGGAGCCCTCATGACCGACCTGTTCAGCCCGTTGGCGCCGTCGGGCAGCAGCACCGACGCCCAGCTGTACACCGCGATCCAGCAGTTCTACGCCCGCCACATGCAGGCCATCGACGACGGCGACGCCCTCACCTGGGCGCTCGGCTTCACCGAGGACGGCGTCTTCGACAGCAACGCCCTCCCGGCGCCGGTCCGCGGGCGGGAGACCATCGAGACGGCCACCGTGGCCGCCGAGGAGGCCCGCAGGCCCACCGGCGTCACCCGCCGGCACGTGATGACCATGCTCGCCGTCGAGCCCGAGGACGAGACGGCCGCGGTCGTGCGCACCCGCTCCTACGTCGCGGTCTTCACCACGCTGCCCGGACAGCCCACCGGCATCTACTGCATGACGTCCTGCCAGGACGTGCTGGTGCGCCAGCCGGACGGCGGCTGGCGGATCCGCAGCCGGCACGTGCTGCGCGACGACCTGCCGCCGCGCGACTGACGGCCCGCGCACACGGGTGTGCCCGGTACGGCTCGTCGCCGTACCGGGCACCTGCGCATGCGCGGGGAGCGTCACTCGGGGTCGGTCACCCGGGCCACCGCCCTGGTCCACCCTGCGCCGCCGCCCTGGATCTTGACGGGGAAGCAGGTCACCGAGAAGCCGTGCGGCGCGGGCAGCGCCTCCAGGTTGGAGAGCCGCTCGATCTGGCAGTACTCGCGCTCCCGGCCGGCGAAGTGCGCCGGCCAGAGCACTCCGGGGTCGCCGGTGGCCCGGTACTTCTCGATGATGGCGCCGAACGGGGCGTCCAGGCTGAACGCGTCGGTGCCGATCACCCGCACCCCCAGGTCCATCAGGTACCGGACGGCCGAGCCGTCCAGGCCGATGAAGTCGGTGAAGTAGCGCTGGGTGCCGGCCCATTCGGCGGCGCCGGTGCGGAACAGTGCGATGTCCATCGGCTGCGGCCGGTGGTCGATGGCCTTCAGGGCCAGCTCCACGGCGGCCGCGTCCACGGTGCGGCCCGCGGTGTTCCGGACGTCCAGCACGAAGGCGGGCCGGTCGAACCAGTCCAGCGGCATCTCGTCGATGGTGCGGGCCGCCTGCCCGTCGGCGCGGGTGCCGTAGTGCGCGGGGGCGTCGACGTGGGTGCCGGTGTGCGAGGAGAGGTAGAGCATGTCGTTGGTGAGGAACTCGCCGCCCGGCAGTTCCTCCGGGCGCAGGTCGATGCCGAAGTTCTTGCGCATGCCGTCGGTCATGTGCCGGGCGCCCTCGGCGGCCGACATCACCGCGTGGGTGACCGGCTCGGGTTCCCAGCCGGAGGCGTCCACAGGTGAGGAGAGGTCGATCAGTCGCATGGGCGCTCGGCCCTTTCGCATTGACGGGGCGTCGTTGGCTTGTTCGGGTGCAGGGGGTGCGCGGGCCCGCCGGTCAGACGCCGGCGGCCTTGTCCGGCCGCAGGCAGGCGCCGACCAGGAGCAGCGCCGAGAGCACCGCGCAGACGGTGCGCACCACGTGCCAGTTGTTCCAGGCGTGCTCGATGGCCGCCCGGGCCTGGTGGAACTGCTCCGGGGTGGTGGTGACCGCCTCGGCCAGCCGGGTGTTCATCGGCACCTCCACCGCCATCGAGACCACGAAGGCGGCGAGCGAGAGCAGGGCGGCCGCACCGATCAGCCAGACCCGGGTGTCGGCGCCGCGCCACGGCGTGCGGGTCAGGAACGCGACCAGCGGCCAGACCACCGAACCCACGATCACCAGGAAGAACAGCACACCCGGCACCGCCTCGTTGAGCCGGCGCATCGTCGTCACGTACGCCTCGTCGTCCAGCCGCTCCAGGGCGGGCGTGACGACGACGGCGTAGCAGAAGCAGAAGCCGGCGAAGAGCCCGGCCGACACGGCGGCCAGGTGGAGGAAGACGCGGAACGGCACGGTGCCGCCTCCTTCGTGGGTAGTCCTGGGGGAAGGATCGGGGCCGGTGCTAGAGACCTGCTCAAGACCGCCGGCCCGGCGGCGGGACCGTGACCGGTGACCGGGTGCACCCGTGACGGAATCACGGATTTCCCATGATCCTGACACTGTCCTGTCAGCCCCCCTGCTGTCGAGAATGGGACCCCAAGATCGTGGGAACACAGGGGGTACCGCCATGAAGGTCCGCGTCTTGGGCGAGTTCGAGGCCACCGAGGACGGCAGATCCGTCGCACCGAGCGCGGCCAAGCCCCGTCAGATCCTGGCGCTGCTGGCACTCTCGGCGGGCCAGGTCGTCCCGGTGGCCTCGCTGATGGAGGAGCTCTGGGACCACGCGATGCCCCGGAGCGCGGCCACCACCCTGCAGACCTACATCCTCCAGCTGCGCCGCCAGGTGCAGCGGGCGCTCGCCGACCAGGGCCACGCCGACCCGGCGGCCGGCGCCAAGTCCGTGCTGGCCACCCGCTACAACGGGTACCTGCTGGACCTGCGCGGCGAGGAGACCGACGTCCAGCAGTTCGAGCGGCTGGCGACGGCCGGCAGCCGGGCCCAGGAGGCCAACGACCCGGAGGCGGCCTCCCGGCTGCTCGGCTCCGCGCTGGCGCTGTGGCGCGGCCCGATGCTGGCCGACGTGCAGACCGGCCCGCGGCTGGCGATCGAGGTGATGCGGCTGGAGGAGACCCGGTTGGGCATCCTGGAACGCCGCATCGAGGCGGACCTGCGCCTCGGCCGTCACCACACGCTCCTCGGCGAGCTGGCCGTGCTGGCCGCCGAACACCCCTGGCACGAGAACCTGCACGCGCTGCACATGGTCGCGCTGTACCGGTGCGGCCGGCAGTGGCGCGCCCTGGACATCTACCAGCGGCTGCGCGCCACCCTGGTCGAGGAGTTCGGGCTGGAGCCGTCGGCCCGGTTGCAGCACCTCCAGCGGGCGATCCTGGAGTCCTCGCCCGAGTTGGACGGCGTCGGGCGCTGGGCGCCGACCCGATCGGCCCACGAACTGACCGGTTGACCGATGGCGGGGGGCAGGGTCATGCAGATCGTCCGCGGCGGCGGCCTCGGCGGCCCCGCACCCGCGGCGCCGGACCGGGACACCGCCCGGTGCCCCCGGCTGATGGTCTGGTCGGCGGCCGACCTGCGGGACGAGCGGAACGTCCGGCGCTCGCTGCGCCGCTGGCTGCGGGCCCGCGGCGAGAGCGGGTTCGCCCGGGCGGCCCAGGTCTGGGGGCGGGCCGAACCGGGCCCGGTGCGCGGGGCCGTGGTGGCCGCCGACTGCGCCGAGGCGCTCGCCCTGCTGGACGGGCCGGTCCCGTCGGCGTCGTCGTCCGCGCCGTCGTCCGCGCCGTCTTCGGGGGCCGCGCAGGTCCGGCAGGTCGGCGCCGCGCCGCTGCCGGTGGTGCTGCTGCTGCCCGGTCAGGGCGCCCAGCGTCCCCGGATGGCCCGCGGCTGCTACGGGTGGGACCCGGTCTTCACCCGGGCCGCCGACGAGGTGTTCGACCTGGCCGGCCGCGGCGTCCGCGAGGACTGGCTGGCCGAACCCGCCGCCCGCACCCGCCGGGACGCGTTCGGCCCGGGGCGCGCCGCCCGGATTCACCACTCCTTGCTCCAACTGTTCACGGTGGACCACGCGTTGGCCCGGATGCTGGTCGGCTGGGGGGTGCGCCCGGCCGCGCTGCTCGGCCAGGGGATCGGCGAACTGGTCGCCGCCGTGCTGGCCGGCGTGATGGCGCTGGAGGACGCGGTGCGGCTGCTGGCGCTGCTGGCCGAGGAGACCGCCGCGCTGGCCCCCGGCGGGATGCTGGCGGTGGCCGCCGGTGTCGAGGAGGTGCGCGGGCAGCTGGCCGACGGGGTGGCGGTGGCCGCCCTGAACGGCCCGGCCCAGACGGTGCTGGCGGCCGGCCCCGGGCGCGCCCTGGCCGACACCGCCGACCGGCTGACCGACGCCGGGTACGAGTGCCTGCCGGTGCGCACCGAGGCGGCCTTCCACACCCCGCACCTGGCGCAGGCCTGCGCCGGGGTGGCCGCGCGGCTGCCCGCCACCGTCCTGCGACCGCCCCGGCTGCCGCTCTACTCACCGTCGGCGGGCGCCCGGCTGTCCGCCGACGCGGCCCAGGACCTGCGCCACTGGACCCACCTCGCGGCCGCCCCGGTGCGGCTGCGCGACGCCCTGGACGCGCTCTTCGCGGACGGCGACTGGGCGTGCGTGGAGTCCGGTCCCGGGCAGGGGCTCGGCACCCTGGTCCGCCGCCATCCGGCGGCCGCGCGCGCGGCGGCGCAGACCTTCGGCGCGCTGCGGGCCCGGCCCGGCAGCGGTGCGGACGACCAGCGGGCCGTGCTGTCCGCCGCCGCCGGCCTCTGGCTGAGCGGCCACCACATCGACTTCGAGGCGATCCGGGGCGCCGGCTGACCGGGGCCGCCGGACATCCGCTCCGCGCCGTGGGCGGGGAGCCGGCGCGGAGCCACCGGCGAGAGAGGGGAACACCGATGGCCGACGGGCCGATCGACGTGGCGGCGCTGTCCCGCCTGCTGCGCGAGTGCGGCGGTGAGGAGCCGGGCGGCCCGATCGGGCCGGGCGACCTGGACGTGCCGCTGTACGAACTGGGCCACGACTCGCTGACGGTGGCCCAGTTGCTGACCAGGGTCGGACGGGAGTTCGGGCTGACGGTGCCCCTCGACCTGCTGGAGGACGCCGACACCGCCCGCTCGCTGCTGGACATGCTGGCGACGATGCCGCGGGTGCCCCGGGCGCCGCGCCCCGAGCACCTTCCCTCCCCCGGTCCGCGCGACGCCGGACAACGCCGACGCCCGTGAGCCGCCGCCCGGGAGCCGCCGCCCGTGAGCGGGCGGTCGCTCAGCGCGGCAGCAGTTGCAGCGGCACCGTGAAGCGGTCCAGGGCCGGGACGGAGTCGATGACGGCGCGGTGGAGTTCCCGGAGCGCCGGGCCGGGTTCGACGGAGAGTTCGGCGGCCATGCCGTTGCGCAGGCGTTGGAAGGTGGTCAGGGCGTCGAGCCGGCGGCCGCAGCGGTAGAGGGCGACCATCTGCTGGGCGCAGTGGCGTTCGTTCATGGGGTCCTGGACCGTCAGGGCGGCCAGTTCGCCGAGGAGTTCGGCGTGCCGGCCGATCGCGAGTTCGGCGTCGATGCGGCGCTCGGTCAGCGCCGAGCGGCTCAACTCCAGTCGCTGGGCCTCCGGTTCGAGGGCCGGGCCGCGTTCGACGTCGAGCAGCGCGCCGGGTCCGCGCCACAGCCGCAGCGCCTCGCGGAGCAGCCGGGCCGCGTCCTCGTGGGCGCCCAGGGCGGCGGCGCGGTCGCCGAGGGCGGCCAGCGACTGGTACTCGTGGACGTCGACGGCCTCCGGCGGCAGCTCCAGGCGGTAGCCGCCGCGCACGGTGCTGATCAGGCGGCTGGACAGGCCGGCCCCGCGCAGGGTCCGGCGCAGCTGGAAGATGTAGGTCTGCAGGGTGGCGGCGGCGCTGGCCGGCGGGCGGCCGGACCAGAGTTCGCGGATCAGCGTCGCCGCGGGCACCGCCCGGCCGTGCCGGGTGCTCAGCAGCGCCAGCACGGTGCGCGGTTTGCCGGCGGTGGGCGCCACCGAGCGGCCGTTGACGGTGAGCGCGAACGGGCCGAGGACCTCGATGCGGATGCGGCTGGGTACTGCGCTGGTCATGACGGTTCTTCTCCCCGTTGCGTGGTGGTGCGCGAGTGTGCGTCAGCCGCCGCCGCGCGGCTGGTGGGCCGCCGCCGCCTGCCGTTCCCAGAGCACCTGGACGGTGCGGTGGTCGAGGGCGGTGGTGAGTCCGGTGTCGAGGTTGCGGCCGCGGCCGTCGTCCCGGACGGCGGCCGCGGCGAGGTAGCCGCCGGCGAACCGCCGGGTGTGGAAGGTCCACCAGTGCTCGTTCACCGGGTCGCCGTGCGGGCGCAGCAGCCGGGCCCGGCCGCAGGAGTCGGGCAGGTCGAAGCCGAAGTGCGTGAACGAGAAGGCCAGGCCCTGGCCGAGCGCCTTGGTGTAGGCCTCCTTGAGCGTCCAGCGGCGCAGCAGCGCGAGGTTGCGCTCCGGCTCGGGGGAGGCGGCGAGGCGGCGCAGCTCGTCGGGGGTGCACATGACCCGTTCGATGCCGCTGCCGTAGACGCGGCGCTCCTCGTGCTCCAGGTCGACGCCGATCAGGCCGAGCGAGGTGATGCCGACCAGCGCGATGTCCTTGGTGTGGCTGAGGTTGAGGTCGACCTGGTCGCAGCCGCGCACGTAGAGCCGCCCGGTGAGGCCGTAGGCGAGCTCCAGTTCGTGCGGGCGGGCGCCCACCGCGGTGGCGGCGACGTGCTTGAGCAGCAGCCGGGTGGCCCGGAACCGGTCGGCGTGCGGGCGGCCGGCCAGTTCCCGGTAGCGGGCCCAGTCGCGGCCGAGCAGCCGCCGCAGTTCGCCCTCGCCGCCCGGCGGGGCGGGCCAGTCGGAGAGGCGGCTGTGGACCAGGGCGACGCCGTAGCGGTCGAGGTCGGCCCGGACGGGTTCCCAGGGGCCCGCGGCTCCGAGGACCGGCCGCGGTGGTGGCACCAGACCGGCGCCGCTGCTCATCCGGCCAGCTCCAGTCCGTACAGGTCGTAGCCGATCGCCCCGCGGGCGCGCCGCAGCGCCTCGGCCGCGAGCTCGGCCGTGGCGGCGTCCGGCACCCGGGGCCCGGCGTGGCCGAGCCGCCGCAGCAGCCGGTTCAGTGCGGCCACCAGCCAGGTGGGGCGGGCCTGGAAGGAGCCGGGGTCGGCGCACCGCCAGACGCCCAGGCAGGCGCAGGCGACCAGCAGCAGGGCGTAGCGGTCGGTGAGCGGGAACGCCGAGGTGTCGGTGACGAACCGCCCGTCGGGGCCGTCCAGCGCCGGGCAGCCCTCCCGGATCGCCGCCAACTCGACGTCCAGTAAAGCCAGTTGATCGGAGAGCAGGCGCAGCAGCGGGGCGTCGGGGTCGCCGGGCGGGGCCGGGTGCGGCTCCTCGCGGCAGCGGGCGATCCAGCCGATCAGCCCGTCCCGGCCGCCGAACGCGGCGAGCCGCTCGGAGGCCAGCGGGGGCAGTGTGCCGTCGGTGCGGAACAGCTCGGCGGGGGCAGCGAGTTCGGCCGGCCAGTCGTGGGCGAGCAGGCTGGGCAGGAAGGGCGCGATGGTGGCCTGGCAGACCGCGCTGCTGACGTGGCCGAAGCTCACCATGGTCAGGTCCCGGACGTGCTTCTGGAAGATGGCGTGCTCGCCGCTGCGGGTGTGGAAGGCGTCGCCCATCAGCGCCGAGAGCCGGTAGAAGGTCTCCCCCACGATCTTGGGGACCAGGTACTTGGCGGCGGCGGCCAGCACGTTGCACTCCTCGGGGAGCACGTGCAGCGCGCGGGTGGCGGCGAGTGCGATGCTGTCGCAGGCCAGCAGGTCGACCAGGGCTCCGGCGATCGCCCCGCGGGCCGAACCGGACAGCCTCGCAGGGCTGTTGTGCACCGAGCCGCCGACGGCGAACCGGATCGCGGTGCGCAGTCCGGTGTCCGCCATGCCGATGATCATCGACGGCACGGCGGCGGAGTTCACCTGGAGGGCCCGCAGCCCGAGCGTGATCCCGTCGCCCCACTCCCCCAGCAGCACCCCGGCCGGCGCCGGGCAGTCCCGGAACCGCAGCCCGGAGATCTGCAGCCCCTGGGTGCCCTCGGTGCGGTAGCGCGGCAGCCGGTCGCAGGCCGCGGCGGGCATCGCGCCGGGCTCCAGCAGCAGCAGCGAATAGCCGTCCTCCGGGTCCTGCGGGCCGACCGTGCGGGCGTAGGTGAGCATCAGCGCGGCGCGGTCCGCGTTGTTGACGGCGGCCTTGCGCCCACCGAGCAGCAGGGTCCCGTCGGCGGCGCGCCGGACCCGGAACTCGTCCGCGACGAAGTCGTTGCCGTGCTTGAACTCCTGGTAGGCGACGGTCGCCCGGCCGCCGCCGAGCAGCACCCGGGCGGTCCGCCGCTGCTGTTCGGCGTCCCCCACCAGCCACACCGCCATCGATCCCATCAGCGAGGTGAGCGCCTCCCCGACGGCCAGCGTGGCGTCCCGTCGGAACAGCGGACGCAGCATCATCCCGAGCGTGTCGATCTGCTCCAGGCAGCCGCCCAGCGCGGCCGGCACGTACTCCGCGTTCATGCCGACCCGGTGATACAACTCCACGGCCGCCCGGGGCAGTTCGGCCCGGTCGTCGGCGTCCAGCAGCGCCGCGAACCCGGTCGGGTTGGCTCTGTCCCACGGATCGCCGAACGCCTCCTCGACCGCCGCGTGACGCACTGCGGCCGTACTGGTGTCCATGATGCGATCCGTCATTGCCGCTCCCAAGGACGCATGACCGGGCGGGCGTTCGACGCTGCCACCACCCGGTGGAGTGGCGATCGAGCCCCACTCGACCGGGCGGCCACCGGTCCGCCCGGCGGGGCTAGATGTAGCCCTCGCGCAGCGCGTACGCCACCGCGTGGGCGCGGTTGCGCAGGTGGAAGCGCGTCGTGACGGTGTGGATGATGTTCTTGATCGTCCGCTCCGAGTAGAGCAGCTTGCCCGCGATCTCCCCGGTGTCCATGCCGTCGGCGACCAGGCGCAGCACGTCCACCTCGCGCGGCAGCATGCCGAAGTCGGTGGAGCCGCTCTCGTGCGGCTGGCCGTCGCCGCCGCGTTGCCGGCCCATGCAGCCGATCAGTTTGCCCAGCAGGTCGGGCGGGAGGTCGCCGTGGCCCCGGTCGGCGGTGAGGACGGCTTGGCGCAGGCGTTCCCTGGTCACCTCGCGGCGCCACAGGATGGCGGTCACCCCGAGCGAGACGACGTTGAGCAGTTCCGGTTCCTGAATCCGGTCCAGGACCAGCACCACGCGGGTGCGCTCGGCCCGGACGAGCCGGGACAGGCTGGCCAGGGCCGTCTCGTCGAAGGTGTCGGCGACCAGCAGGGTGACGCCGGTCCGGCCCTGGTGGTTGTCGTCCACCAGCGACACCTCCGGGCACTGCCGGAGGAAGCTCACCACTCCGGCCCTGGAGAGCGGGTCCAGGGCGTGGACGGCCACCGGGATCGTCCGGGTGGTCTGCGTCGGGATGGGTCGGGTCGTCGTACGGACGTCGTCGGCGTACTGCAGCACGGCGCTGGATTCCTTTCGTTGCGCTCGGCGGTGCGCCCACCGCCCCCCACAGGCGGTGGCGCACCGTCAGAACCGGCCGGCCGGCGTCGTCCGCACGAGACGCCGTCCCTCCTCCCGCGGCCCGGCCGGCGCCGCGGGAGTTCCCCGTGTCCGTCGGAGGTTCGACGGACACGGGCCAAGCTATCCGCCGCCGGTCAATAAAAGATTGACGGATGCGCATCTGCGCCGTTGGTTCCCGTTCCCCGGAAGAAATTTCCATTCCTTTGCCCACCGGCAGGACGGCCCGCGGCCCGCGGCCCGGCGGAATCGAATGCGCGCGGGCGGGTGAGCGACAAGTCCCGCCCGCGGCGGTGGAATTGCACCCGCCCCGGCCCGGCGGTCCGGCGGGCCGAACCGCTACCTTCTGACGATGACGGAAATCGGAGAGCCCCACGGCACGTCGGCCCCGGCGGCGGACGGCGGGGAGCGGCTGCGCCTGTGTCTGCTCGGGCCGGTGCAGGCCTGGTGCGGGGAGCGGGAGTTGGAGCTCGGCCCGCCGCAGCAGCGGGCGCTGCTGACCGCGTTGGCGCTGCGGGCCCGCCGGATCGTGTCCGTCGACGAACTGCTCGACGCGCTGTGGGAGGAGCCGCCGGCCCGCGCCGCCGCCATCGTGCGCACGTACGTGTCGCGGCTGCGGCGGGTGTTGGAGCCGGACCGGGTGCACCCGACGGTGCTGGTGTCCTCGGGCAGCGGCTACGTGCTGCGGCTCCCGGCCGACGGCACGGACGCCGAGGTGTTCGAGAACCGGGTCGCGGCGGCGGGCCGGGCCCGCGCCCTCGGGGACACCGCCGGGGCGCTCGGGCTGCTGCGGGAGGCGTGCGGGCTGTGGCACGGCGAGCCGCTGGCCGGGCTGCCCGGGCCGCTCGCCCAGGCGCACCGGGCCCGGCTGGTCGAACGCCGGCTGAACGCCGTCCAGGCTTGGCTGGAGACCGAGTTGGAGGCCGGGCGGCACGCGGAGGTGATCGGCGAGCTGACCATATGGGTCAGCCAGTACCCGCTGCTGGAGCCGATGCGCGAGCTGCTGATGCTGGCGCTGTACCGCAGCGGGCGGCAGGCCGAGGCGCTGGGCGTGTACGCGGACGCCCGCCGCACGCTGTTGGAGCAGCTGGGGGTCGATCCGGGGCCGCGGCTGCGCGAACTGCACCTGGGCGTCCTGTCGGGAGATCCGAAGCTGGCCGCGCCGGCCGCGGCGCCCGCGCCGGCGTTCGAGCCGGGCGGCGGTCCGACCGGGTCCGCGCCGCTCGCGCCGGCCCAGCTGCCCGCCGACATCGCCGACTGGACCGGCCGGGACGGGCTCTGCGCGGCGCTCTGCGCGGACCTGGCGCCCGGCGGTCCGGCGATGCCGGTGGTGGGGGTGTCGGGCCTGGGCGGGGTCGGCAAGTCGGCGCTGGCGGTGCACGTCGCGCACGCGGTGGGCGGGCAGTACCCGGACGGCCAGCTGTACGTGAACCTGCAGGGGGCCGGGGCGTTCCCCGCCGATCCGGGCGAGGTGCTGGCCGGCTTCCTGGGCGCGCTGGGCGTGGCCGACGCGGCGATCCCGCAGGGGACGGCGGAGCGGGCCGCCATGTTCCGGTCCCGGGTGGCGGGCCTGCGGGTGCTGATCGTGCTGGACGACGCCCGCGACAGCCGGCAGGTCGGGCCGCTGCTGCCCGGCAGCCGCTCCTGCGCGGTGCTGGTGACCGGCCGGGCCTGGCTGTCGGGCATGGCGATGACCCGGCAGGTCGCCCTGGAGCCGCTGACCCCGGACGAGTCGGTGCGGCTGCTCACGGCGATCGCCGGGGAGCGGCGGGTGACGGCCGAGCCGGCGGCGGCCCGCCGGGTGGCGGCGGCCTGCGGGTTCCTGCCGCTGGCGGTGCGGACGGCGGCGTCCCGGCTGGCGGCCCGCCCGGCCTGGCAGCTGTCGCACATGGCGGACCGGCTGGCGTCCGAGCGGCGGCGGCTGGCCGAGTTGGAGGCCGGGGAGCTGGCCGTCGCCGCGTCGTTCCGGCTCAGCTACGACCAGCTCGACGCGGAGACCGCCCGCGCGTTCCGGCTGCTGTCGTTGGCGGACGGCCCGGGGGTGTCCTCGGCGGCGGCCGCGGTGCTGCTGGGGCTGCCGGAGCCGGAGGCCGAGCGGCTGGCCGAGTCGCTGACCGATCTGGGGCTGCTGTCCTGCCCGTACCCCGGCCGCTACCAGTACCACGACCTGCTGCGGCTGTTCGCCCGCGAGCTGGTCCGGGAGGTGGACGGGGACGCCGCCGGGCGGGCCGCCGTCGAACGGCTGCTGCGGCACTACCTGGTGACGGTGGCGGGCCTGTACCGGGTGGTCCGGCCCGGCTACCCGTTCCCGGACCTGGTGGCGGCGGAGGCCGACGCACCGGCCCTCACCGGATCGGCCTTCGGCGGCCCGGCCGAGGGGCTGCGCTGGGCCCGGCAGGAGATCGCCGCCGTGCTGGCGGTCGCCGAGCAGGCCACCCGGGACCCGGACGGCCCGCTGGCGGTGGTCGCGGACCTGACGCTGGTGCTGATCCAGCTGATCGACCTGGGCATGGCCGTGCCGGAGCTGTGCGACCTGGCCGGACGGGTCGCGGAGGCCACCGCGGCGGCGGGCCTGCCGAAGAGCGAGGCGCGGGCCCGGTACACGCTGATGTGGGCGCAGCGGGAGTTCCAACGCACCCTCCAGGCCCGGTCCGAGGCGGCCCGGGTGGTGGCGCTGGCCCGGCGGACGGGGCAGGCGACGCTGCTGCCCGGCGCGCTGATCGTGCTGGCGCTGACCGGCCTCCCGCACTGCACGGACGAGGAGGTGACGGCCCGGTGCGACGAGGCGGTCGCGCTGAGCGCCGAGCTGGGCGACCCGTCCTTGCAGGCCTTCGTCGAGGGGATGGCGGCGCTGGTCGACCTCGCCGTGGACCGGCCCGAGTCGGCGCGGCGCCGGGCCGAACGCAGCCTGACGGCCTTCACGGAGCTCGGCGACTTCGTCGGCCAGGTGCACATGCTGTACGCCCGGGCGACGGCGCTGCACGGGATGGGCCGGTTCGAGGCGGCGTGCGAGGACTACCGGGAGTGCCTGGGGGCGCTGCGCGCGCTCGGGGCCCGGGACCGGATGCCGGGCGTACTGGTCGGCCTGGCCGAGTCCTGCCGGGCCGCCGGGCGGCCGGCCCAGGCCCTGGAGGCGGCCGAACAGGCGCTGGCGATCGCCCGGAAGCTCGGCCTGGAGCACCGCCGGGCGAACGCGCTGGCCGCCGTCGGGCGGGCGCTGCTCGACCTCGGGGAGCAGGACCGCGGCCGGGCCTGCCTGGCCTAGCCGACGCCCTTCGGGGCGGCCCGAATTCGAAGGCCTTCGCCGAATCCGGAACATCTCCCTCGCAAATCCGTGATCTCCCCGAGATATTCGGCGCAGGGTGCGCAACGATCATCACGAATCGATTTCGGAGCGGCTGCCGAAGCGGCGAATAGGCGTTCAGGAGATCAATCGGCCGGGCCGGGTCCGGGCCCGACGGACTTCGGGTACGGAAGTCGGGCCGCGCCGGCCGCGGGCGATTCCCCGCCGGATTCCGCGCGACCGTTCCCCGTTCACCCGGAGGGTCCCGAAGCGCACGCGAACCGATCCGCTCCGGGCCCGCCCCGGGGCAGTGCCGACTGCCCCATCGGGCAGTGTCGGCGGGCGGTGCGGGCGGCCCGCGGGCAGAGCGTTGACACCCCGGTTCGGGCTGGTCCAGTGTGGTGCGAACCAGGTCATCCACGGTGCCGCCGCAGCCTTCCGCACCCGCCGCCGAGCAAGGGCCTGTCCGGTCGATCTTGTCGGATCAGCTCGACCGGCCACCGGCGCACCGCATCTGACGATCAGACGGAGATTCCCACACCATGCAACGAGTCTGCCTCGCCCTGCCCACCATGCGGGCCTGTCCCGGCACCATCGTGGATCTCGCCGAGGAGGCGGCCTACGCCGTCGCGACCTTCGGGGTCGAGGTCCACCTCCTCGTCCTGGACACCACCGTGGCCGCCGAGTTCGCGAAGAACGCGGACGCCGTGGCCGCGCTGACCCCCGCCTCCGGCGTGTTCGTCCACCACCTCGGCAACGAGGCGCAGCGGGCGTTCTTCCTCGACGTGGCGCGGCGCTCCGGCGGCGCCGACCCCGAGCTGCTGCTCGACCTGATGCTGCCGTCGGACGTCGCGTACGGCTCCTGCGTCAACCGGATCTTCCTGGGCGCCGCCGCCCTCGGCTGCACCTCGGCGCACCTGCGCAACGACGACTTCGACTACCGGGTCGTCGACGGCGACAAGATGTTCCCGATCCACCACGAGCTGCTGTCCCTCGGCAAGCCGGCCGGGGAGGCGCTGGCCGGCGTGGCCCGCTCCGAGCTCGACCCGGCGGACGCGGACCGGCCGGTGATGCTGGTCAGCGCCTCCTTCATGGGCGAACTCAACGTGGACATCGGCGAGATCAACGAGCTCGACCCGGAGGTCTACCGGGACCTGGTGCGCCTGTGGACGCCGCGGGTGTGGACCCGGGAGCAGCAGGACGCCATGGTGGACATCTCCTTCAAGGGCGCCGAGCCGGAGACCTTCGACCGCGACGACTCGGTGCTCGGCGTGCCGGACATCTGGGACGTCTACATGTGCAACGTCGCCCTGGACCACCGGGGTTACGAGGTGCTGCCGCTGGTGCCCTCGCTGCGCACCATCGGCGCCGACTACGCCCTGCTGCACGCCCTGGTGCACGCCGAGCTGCCCGCCGTCGTCCACAAGCGGCACATCGTCAACTACTACACGCCCGAACGCCGGATCGGACCCGGGTTCGTCTCGTACCAGCTGCGCTTCGTGAAGATGCTGCTCTCGATGCTGTACCTGTACCCGGTGTACGGCCAGATGATCGACCTCGGACGCGAACTGCTCGACGAGCGGCACGAGTTGAAGGTCGAACCGATCCTCGGCCTGGTGCGGAGCACCATCGACCTGGACCGGGACGTGAACGAGCAGTGCCTGGACGAGGTGGACCGCCTGTACCGCAAGCTGGGCGGCAAGTACGCCGACCTGGCGGACGCGGTGGCCGGGCAGCGGCAGCAGCTCCTGGACGAGGCCCGGGAGGACGCCGAGCGCTGGGCCGTGCTGATCGAGGCCTGGGCGCCGATGGTGGCCGCCGCCCGCGAGCGGGGGCTCGGCGGGTGACCGGGGAGTTCCTGATCCGGCAGCTGGCCGACGGGGACTGGGACGCCGTGGTCGCGCTGGAGCACGACGCCTACGCGGCCGACGGCCTCTCCGAGGGCCGCGAGGCGCTGGAGTCCCGGGCCCGCCGCTCGCCGGAGACCTGCTGGGTGCTGGAGCAGCACGGCGCCGTCCGCGGCTACCTGCTGAGCCTGCCGTACCCGCCGCTGGAGTGCCCGGACCTCGCCGTGCCGGAGCAGGACGGGGCGGTCGAGTCGGACAACCTGCACGTGCACGACCTGGTGCTGGCCGAGGAGTTGCGCGGCCGGGAGCTCGCCTCGAACCTCATGGACCACGTGCACGCGCGGGCGGCGGAGGGGGGCTTCACGCAGATCTCGATGGTCGCGGTGCGCGGCTCCGACATCCTGCTGCGCTTCTTCGGCTACCGCGCGCACCGGGAGGTGCCCCTGCCCGCGTCCTACGGGCGGCGCGCGGTCTACATGTCGAGGCCCGTGGGCTGACGGCGCCACGACGTCGAGCCCGACCGGCATCCTGGCCGGTCGGGCTCTTCGTGCTGTCGGCCGGTCAGGCCCAGTGGTGCCGGCGGACGGTGAAGGGGCGGTCCCCGTCGGCGGCGACCGCCGCGCGGAACGGGCCCGGGACGGGGACGTCGGCCAGCCGGAGCGGGCCGGGGCCGAGCGGGCCCGCGTCGGGCAGGCGCAGCGGGGAGGGCCCGGCGAGCGGGAGGCCGAGGCCCTGGGCGAGCCGGCCGCCGTACACCTTGACGCAGGCCTCGCGGCGGCACCAGAGCCGGGTGAAGCGCTCGGCGCCGTCGGCCGGGCTGGGCGCGTCGAGGACGAGCGCCGCGTCGGCGGGCGGGAAGTGGCGGCGGGCGATCCGGGCGCCCACGCCGGGCGGGCGGAGCTGCTCGACGTCCGCGCCGACCCGGCGCCCGTCCGCGACGGCGAGCAGCGCGAGGGCGCCCGAGGCGGACCAGTTGACGTCGATCCCGCTGTCGACCGCGGGGCTGGGCCTGCCGTGCGGACCGCGCCGCCACCCCAGGTCGGCGGGCGCGACGCCGAGCCGTTCGGCGACCAGCAGCCGGACGGCGCCCCGGACCACGGTGAAGCGCGCGCCCTGCCGCGGGTCGTGGGCCCGGTCGGCCCGCTCCCGTTCCTCGGCGTCGAGCAGGCCGTACAGCCGGCGGACGACGGCCGGGGGCCGGTCGGTGGGGATGCTCCAGACGTCGATGACGTCGATGACGTCGGGGTCGGTGCTCACGGCAGGGTCAGGGTGCTGAGTCGGCCCAGGCGCCGGTCGTGGTCGGCGACCAGCAGCGGCCGGTGCCCGGCAGGGCGGTCGGCGGGGCGGTCGGCGAGCAGGCTCCAGACGCCGGTGAACGGCTGTCCGGGACGGGCCGCCTCCGCGCCGTCGGGGAGGTCGCCACGAGCCAGGTCGGCGGCGAGCAACAGGCGTGCGCCCGGCCCGAGTCGGCGGTGTTCGTCGAGGACGGAGCGCAGCGCCTGCGCGCCGTCCGGCTCGGCCTGCCCGCGGACCCGCATCCCCTCCTCCTGAGCCTCCTCGCAGACCAGGACGACGGCGCGGTGCTCGGCAGGCAGCTCGACGGGCTCGGCGGGCCGGTGGTGCAGGGCGCTCTGCTCGGCGAGCACGATCACGGCCCGCCGGCAGCCGCCGGTGCGGTGGTGGGCGGCGGCGATCCGCAGCGCGGCGAAGGCGGTGGCGCTGCCCTGGTCGCAGACGGCGAAGGCGGTCGGCTGCCCGGGGCAGTGCCGGCTCAGGCGGAGCGAGGAGGGCGCGGCGGGCCGGACGTCCGGGGAAGAGAAGGCGAGGATCAGCAGGTCGGCGGGTTCGCCCCCGGGCAGCGCCTGCGCGAACAGGCCGGCGGCCATCTCGCCGTAGTCGTGCCCGGCGCCTTCGGTCAGCAGGTCCTCGCGCAGCGGCAGGCCGTACGGGCGGACCAGGTCGCCGGTGAAGACGCGCAGGTCGGGGTGGAGCGCGGCGGCGGAGTGGCCGTCGAATCCGGCGGCGACCGCCCTGGTCACGCGCAGGCCGCGGGTCTCGGCGGGCATCGGGTCAGTCCTCGTCGACGTGGTGCCCGACGACGTAGTCGGTGAGGCTGTCGACGGTGCGGATGTCGTCGATGGCGAGGTGCTCGACGTCGACCTGGATGGCGAGCTGCTCCTCGATGTCCAGGACCAGTTCGACGATGCCGGAGGAGGTGAGGCCGAAGTCGTCGAAGAAGCAGGCGTTCGCGGGGATGTCGGCGAGCTCGACGCCCAGGACGCGCGGCAGGACGTCCTCGATGCCGCGCCGGATGCGGACGCGCACCTCGGGGTCGACCGACTCGGTGGTGGGCACAACGGATTCGGACATGGGTGGACCGTCCTGTGGTGGAGGTGAAAGAGCGGGCTCAGTGGCGCAGGACCATGGCCGCGAAGGTGGCGCCGATGCCGGCGGCGGCGATCAGGTAGTGGTCGCCCGGCCGGAGCGCTCCGCCGGTGGTGGCGGTGCGGAGGTTGATGAAGGCGTCCGCGGCGAAGCTGTGCCCGACCGTGAGCACGTTCTCCAGGACCACCTGCTCGACAGGGTAACCGAGTTGACGGCAGATCATCCGCCAGGAGGCCTGGTTGACGTTGTGCGGGAGCAGCAGCGCGATGTCGGAGAGGTCCAGACCTGCCTGGTCGAGTGCGGCCTGCACGGTCTCGATCATGGTGGGCTGGTACTCCCGCTGGTAGCGGACCATCAGCTCCGGGTCCTCGGCCGGTCGGCCGTAGAACTCGGGGCGTTGGCGGACCGCGTAGGACAGCACGCGGTTCCGGTCGCCGTCCGGGCTGACCAGGCAGGCCGTCGAGGCCTCGGCGAAGATCGTGGTCTCGGGGAGCACCTGGGCGTCCCGGGTGAAGGTCTTCTCCCCCGCCACCACCAGGGCCAGCGCCGACGGGTCGCCGTCGTCCGCGAGCAGTCGCCCGGCCAGGTCGACGGCCAACAGTGAGGCGGCGCAGGCCTGTTGGGTGACGGTGAAGGCGTCGGCGCGGGTGAGGCCGAAGCGTTCCTGGAGCTGGTGCAGGGGGTTGATCGGGTAGGGCGCGGCGACCGGCGTGTTGCGGGCGTGCAGCAGGTACCGGATGCGGTGTTCGTTGCCGCGCAGTTCGGGCAGCGCCCGGACGGCGGCGTCCAGCAGGTCGAGCAGCGTCCCGTCCGGGTCCAGGCGTACCTGGTCCAGGCCGTGGAAGCGGCGGAAGAGTCGGAGTTGACGTGGGGTAAGGCCGATCCGCGCGCCCACGTCCTCGATCGGTTCGAGTCGCGGGGGGAGGTGGACGGCCACTGCCTCCAGTGCGGTCACGGCGGTTAGTATTCCCACGCTCTGCGGGTCGCACAAGCGACGACCGCCTTGGAGCAGCCTCCCTCACTCCCGTTGCCGTCGAGCCGGTGGAGCCTTCCGATGACCGATTCCCCGCATTCTTCCGTATACCGAGAAACCGCTTCCGACCTGGCCTCCGGGCCCCCCACCGGGCTCGACCCGGGGTTGTTGGCCGCGCTGGTCGAGGCCGCCGACGCGCTGCCCGATTGGGCAGAGTCGCTCGCCCCCGAGGACCGACTCGACGGCGATCTCGCCCTGGACGAGAGCGAGTTCGCCGCCCTGGACGCGCTGCTGCGGGAGCGCTTCGGCGCCGACCTGGGCGCGCTGCGGGCCGGCCTCGACCTGGACGGTCTGGCCGCCCTGACCGTCGGCGACCTGGCGGAGCTGGTGCGCCGATGAGCCGCTTCCTGATGGTGGTGCCGCCGCTGGCCGGGCACGTCAACCCGGCGTCCGGGATCGCGAACGAGCTGGTCGCGCGCGGCCACCAGGTCGCCTGGACCGGCACCGAGACGATGCTGCGGCCGCTGCTCGGCCCCGACGCCCGGATCTTCGGCACCGGCAACCGGATGTTCCGCGCGATGGGCGGCCACGGCCTGGCCTCGCTGCGCTCGCTGTGGGAGGGCTTCGTCGTCCCGTACGCCAGGTTCACCCTGAAGCCACTGGACGCGGTGGTCCGGGAGTTCCGGCCGGACGCGCTGCTGGTCGACCAGCACACCCCGGCGGGCGCGCTGGTCGCGCACCGGCACGGCCTGCCGTGGGCGAGCCTGGCGCCGGGGGCGATGGAGCTGGGCCGCCCGTACCGGGCACTGCCGCAGGTCGAGGCCTGGACGGCGGGCCTGCTGGCCGGGCTGTGGGAGCGGGCCCAACTGCCCGCCGACGAGTTCACCGACCCGCGTTTCTCGCCGCACCTGCTGCTGGCCACCACTGGGCGGGCGCTGCTCGGTGATCTGCCGACGCCGCCGCACCACGCCCTGGTGGGGCCGGTGCTGACGCAGCGTCCGGCCGATCCGGCGTTCCCGTGGGAGCGGCTGGAGCCGGGCCGGCGCACCGTGCTGGTCACCATGGGGACGATGTCGGACGCGGTCGGCGCGGACTTCCTGCACCGCACCGTCGAGGCGCTGGCGCAGCTCGGCGGGGACGTCCGGGCGGTGATCGCCGCGCCCCGCGGGGCACTGCCGGCTGCCCTTCCGGACTCCGTGGTGGTGGTCGATCGGGCACCGATCCTGGAACTGCTGTCCGGCGGCCGGTTGGACGCGGTGCTCTGCCATGGTGGGATGAACACCGTGGTCGAGTCGCTGGCGCACGGTGTCCCCGTGCTGGCGGCGCCGATCCGCAACGACCAGCCGTTCGTGGCGCAGCGGGTCGTGGAGGCCGGGGCCGGCCTCCGGGTCCCGTTCGCCCGGGTCAGCCCGCCGGTGATCGCCGAGCGGCTGCGGCGGGTGCTCGACGATCCCTCCCACCGGACGGCCGCCGAGTCGATCGGTCGTCAACTGCTTTCCGGTGGCGGGGCGTTGGCCGCCGCCGACCGGATGGAAGCGCTGGTCGCGCCCTGATTCCGCTTCGCGCCCGCCGACTCCCTTTCCCTGCACGGGAGTCGGCGGGCGCGGTCCCCCGTACACCGCCCCAGCCCGGGAGTTCTGGTTGATCGAGACCAAGGGACTTCGCAAGTCCTATCCGTCCGGTAAGCACGGCCGCACCGTCGTCGACGCCGTCCGCGGCATCGACCTGGACGTCCGGGCGGGCGAGATCTTCGGCTTCCTCGGCCCGAACGGCGCCGGGAAGACCACCACCCTGCGCATGCTCGCCACGCTCATCCGCCCGGACGGCGGCGAAGCCCTGATCGCCGGCGCCGACCTGCTGGCCGACCCGGCCGAGGTCCGCCGCCGGATCGGCTACGTCGCCCAGGGCGGCGGCACCGCCGACGCCGTCACCGGCCGGGAGGAGCTGGTGATGCAGGCCCGGATGTACGGCATCCGCAAGGCCGACGCCCTGCGGCAGGCCGAGGACGCCCTCAAGGCGTTCGACCTGACCGAGTTCGCCGACCGCCACTGCAGCACCTACTCCGGCGGCCAGCGCCGCCGGGTGGACATCGCCCTCGGGGTGATCCACTCCCCGAAGGTGCTGTTCCTGGACGAGCCGACGGTCGGCCTCGACCCGGCCAGCCGCGGCCAGGTGTGGGCCGAGATCGAGCGGCTGCGCACCGAGGGCATGACGGTGGTGGTGACCACCCACTACCTGGACGAGGCCGACGCGCTCTGCGACCGGGTCGCGATCGTCGACCACGGCCAGGTCGTCGTCGAGGGCACGCCCGAGGCGCTCAAGCGCGAGATCTCCGGCGACGTCGTCCTGCTCGGCCTCGCCGCCGGGGAGACCGCGCCCGCGGCCGACGCCCTGCGCGGGCAGCCGTACCTGCACCGGCTGGAGCCGGGCGAGGACGGGCTGCGGCTCTACCTGGACGACGGCGCGGCGGCGATCCCGCAGCTGCTGAGCGTCCTGAACGGGGCGGGCATCGTCCCCGGGACGGTGCAGCTCCAGCGGCCGAGCCTGGACGACGTCTTCCTGGCCCGCACCGGCCGCTCCATCGAACAGTCCTGACGAGAGATCCCTGGGGTTCCTTCCGTGAAGCTCGCCCGTGACACCTGGCTGGTCTTCCAGCGGCAAGCGCTGCTGATGTGGCGCACACCGATCTGGATCGTCATCGGCATCACCCAGCCGGTCTTCTACCTGCTGCTGTTCGCCCCGCTGCTCAAGAAGGTGCTGGCCCCCATGGGCGCCAGCACCTATGCCGAGGCCTACCAGATCTACGTTCCGGGCCTGTTGGCGGTGCTCTGCATCTTCGGCGGCCTCTACACCGGCTTCAGCCTGCTCGGCGAGCTGAAGGCGGGCATCATCGAGCGCTCCCGGGTGACCCCGGTCAGCCGGCTCGCCCTGCTGCTGGGGCGGGCGCTGCGCGAGATGGTCGGGCTGCTCGTCCAGGCGGTCATCATCACGGTGGCCGCGCTGCCGTTCGGCCTGCGGGTCGACCTGCCGAGCCTGCTGCTGGCCTACGTCCTGCTCGGCCTGCTGGCGCTGATGACCTCGGCGCTCTCGTACGGCATCGCGCTGGCGCTGCCCAACGACGCCGCGATGGCACCGGTGGTGAACACCATCGCCCAGCCCATCGGCCTGCTCTCCGGCGTGCTGCTGCCGCTGGCGCTGGCGCCGATGTGGCTGCAGCGGGTGGCGGAGTGGAACCCCTTCTACTGGGCGGTGGAGGGCATGCGGGCGCTGTTCTCCGGGCACCCCGGCGACAGCGTGGTCTGGCAGGGGCTGCTGATCGTCACGGCGCTGACGGCCGTGGCGGTGTTCTGGTCGGCCCGGCTGTTCTCGGCCCGCATCCGGTAGCCGCGTACGCACGGAGGAGGGGGAGGGGCCGCGGCCCCTCCCCCTCCTCCGTGCTGTGTTCAGCTCGCGGCGGCCTTGATGAAGTCCGCCAACCGGGCCACGCCCGTCTCGATCTGATGCTCGCTCAGCGCGCTGATCGACAGTCGCAGTCGGCGCTCGCCGCCGCCCGCCGGGTAGAACGGGGCCATCGGCGTCCAGAGCACGCCGTGCTCGCGGGCGCAGCGCTCCATCGCCGCCTCGTCGGCGGTGAACGGCACCTGGAGCACGGCGAAGAAGCCGCCCTCCGGCTCGTTCCAGGACACGCCGAGCCGGGCCCGTTCGGCCGGCGGGAAGTGCCGCTCCAACTCCCGCAGCAGAGCTGCCAGGTTGGCCGCGTAGTGGGCGCGGGCCGGGCCGTTGGCCTCGCGCAGTCGACAGTCGTACCGGAGCAGCATGCCGCCGATCACGGCCTGGCTGAGCGCCGGGGTGTTGACCGTCGTCATGCTCTTCAGCTTGGCCAGTTCGTCGGCGAGCAGCGTGCGGCGGCCGTCCGGGGCGAGCACCTGCTGGTCGGCGACGACGTAGCCGAGCCGGGCGCCGGGGAAGCAGGTCTTGGCGAAGGAGCCGAGGTAGACCACCTGGCCGCGCCGGTCCAGCGCCTTCAGGGTGGGCCGCGCGCCGGGCTCGCGGGCGAAGAAGCCGTACGGGTTGTCCTCGATCACCAGCAGCCCTTCCTCGGCCGCCGCGTCCAGCAGCCCGGCGCGCGCCTCGACCGGCATGCTCGCGCCGGACGGGTTGGCGAAGTCGGGGACGACGTACAGCGCGCGCGGACGGCGGCCGGCCGCCCGGACGGCGCGGGCCGCCTCGCGCACGGCCTCCGGGTCGGGGCCGCCGGCCGGGCCCTCCGGGACGGGCACGGTCGCCAGGTCGAGCAGCCGGGCGGCGCCGGTGACGCCGACGTAGCAGGGCGAGCTGACCAGCAGGACGTCCTCGGGCGTGGCGCACAGCGCGCGCAGCACCAGCAGCATCCCCTCCTGCGCGCCGACGGTGAGCACCAGCGACTCGGGCGCGGCGTGCAGGCCCTCGTCGTTGGCGAGGGTGCGGGCGACCAGGTCGGCGATGATGCCCTTGGTCGGGCCGTACTGGAACAGCGCGGTACGCACGGCGCTGCCGCTGAGGCCGCGTTCGGCGAGGTGGGCGAGGTAGGTGTCCAGGTGGCTGTGGACGTCCTCGGGCTCGAAGAAGCCCTCGTGCGGGCGGCCGGGGGCGAAGGAGAGCGCGTCCGGGTAACGCTCGGTGACCTCGTTGAGGAAGGTCATCGCGTCCAGCAGCGGATCGGCCAGGCTGGCGTGCAGGTCGCCCAGCGGCAGCGTGACGGTGCTCATCGGAGGGCCTCCCGCAGTCGGTCGGCGGCGTAGTGCTGGGCGTCGCGGCCGTCGTCCAGGACGCCGGCCATCGCGAAGAAGCCGTGCGGCATGCCGTCGTAGCGGCGCAGCTCGACGGGGACGCCGGCGGCGCGCAGGGCCTGTGCGTACGCCTCGCCCTCGTCGCGCAGCGGGTCGTACTCGGCGGTGATCACGGTGGCGGGCGGCAGACCGGCCAGCGAGGGGGCGCGCAGCGGGGAGGCCAGCGGGTTCGCGCCGTCGGCCGGGTCGGCCAGGTAGTGGCCCCAGTACCAGGCGACCGAGCGGCGGTTGAACAGCAGCGGGTCGTCGTGCTCGCGGACGGACGGGGTGTCCGCGGCGTGGTCGGTGTTGGGGTAGACCAGCAGCTGGTGGCGGAGCGCCGGGCCGCCGCGCTCGCGGGCGGCCAGGGTCAGCGCGGCGGCCAGGTTGCCGCCCGCGCTGTCGCCCGCCACCGCCAACCGGGCGGCGTCGCCCCCGAGTTCGGCGGCGTGCGCGGCGATCCACTCGGCGGCGGCGATCACGTCGTGCACGGCGGCCGGGAAGGGGTGCTCGGGGGCGAGCCGGTAGCCGACCGAGACGGTGAGACACCCGACGGCGTTGGTGAGGCGGCGGCAGATCGCGTCGCTGGTGTCCGGCGAGCCGAGAGTCCAGCCGCCGCCGAACAGGTAGAGCAGGACGGGCAGTCGAGCATCACCGGTCTCGGGACGGTAGACCCGCAGCGGCAGCGGGCCGCCGGGGCCGTCGACGGTCAACTCCTCGACCGAGCCCACCGGTTCCGGATTCCCGGCGGCGGCCCGGATGTCGGCGAGATCCGCGACACGGGCCTCGGCCAGGGTAAGGGTGTACAGCGGAGGCACACCGGCGGCAGCACGCTGCTGACGCATGGCCTCGGCCTGGGGATGCAGTGGCAAGAGTCGTTCCTTGGGTAGGGGCAGGTGGCAAACCGGGGGCGCGTGGGGGTACCTCCCGGCCCGCCAGGGCTGGGGGAGAACTGCGCGAAGCGGAAGGACCCGACCGCGAGATCGCGACGCAGGACAATGACCTGCACGTGCTCGCGACCTTGCGGACGTGGCCCGCGCTTGTCGCGCAGCCCTAGCAGGCCGCTTCGGGGACGACCGCCGTGCGGTCGAGATCAGTGAGCCGAGGCCGCCCCAACAGGGCCAGCGTGTCGTCGAGTTCGGCCTTCAGCAGGTCAAGAACCTGCGCGGCGCCATTCTCCCCGTCGACCGCCAGCCCCCACAGCACCGGCCGGCCGATCAGGACGGCCTGAGCACCGAGGGCGACCGCGAGGGCAACATCCGTGCCCGTGCGGACACCGCCGTCCAGGAGGACGGGCAGGTTCGGCGGCACGGCGGCGGCCACTTCGGGCAGCGCGGCGAGGGACGGGAGGGCACCGTCGAGCTGGCGGCCGCCGTGGTTGGAGACCAGGACGGCGTCGACGCCGTGTTCGACGGCGAGTCGGGCGTCCTCGGCGGTGAGGATGCCCTTGAGGACGATCGGCAGGCAGGTGCGTGCCCGCAGCCAGGCGAGGTCGGCCCAGGTCAGGGTGGGGTCGAACTGCTCCTTGGCGTGGTCGGCGATGCCCGAACTGCCGTGGCCGGCGCGGTGGCTGGCGGCCATCACGGCCTGGTCGACATTGACGGCGCGGACGTGCGCGGGGATCGCGAAGCCGTTGCGGGCGTCGCGCAGGCGGCGGCCGATCCGGGGGGCGTCCACGGTGAGCACCAGGGCGCGGAATCCGGTGGCTTCGGCGCGTTCGACCAGGGCGGCGAGCGCGTCGCGGCGGCGCAGCCAGTACAGCTGGAGCCAGAGCGGGCCGGTGGCGGCCTCGGCGATGGATTCCAGGGTGCGGCTGGCGAAGATCCCGGCGACCATGAGCGCGCCCGCGCGGCCCGCGGCGCGGGCGGTGGCGACCTCGCCCTCGGGGTGGAACAGCCGGTGGTAGGCCATCGGGGCGATGCCGACGGGGGTCTCCAGGCGGCTGCCGAGCAGGGTGAGGCCCTGGTCGGTGGCGGAGACGTCGACCAGGGTGCGCGGGCGCAGCCGGCACTGTTCGAACCGGGCCCGGTTGGCGGCGAGGGTGCGTTCGGCGCCGCTGCCGCCCTGCACGAAGTCCCAGATCTCGGCGGGGAGTCGGTCGCGGGCCGCGCGTTCGAAGTCCGCCAGTTCCAGCGCTTCCAAGGGTCTGCCTTTCCGGGCAGGCCTCGGTCGGGCCCGCTCCGGCCCGGCAGCGTAGGAGGCCACTCCCCCAATGGTCTAGACCTTGATTCGGTTCGAACCCCTGTGTAATCGTCAGGAAGCCGAACCGCCCCCGTTGGTCGTGACCGGCGTCCTTCCAACCTCCCCTTCGTGGAGTGGTGTTGACCGGATTTCCTGTTCTCCCGCCCCAGCCGTGCGAGGCCCCGCACGACTGGGTGGACCGCCACCTGCTGGCCGGCCCCGCCGACCAGGAGTGCCTGCGCTTCGGCGCCCCCGTGGACCGGGCCGCGCTGCGCGCCCTGGTCGCCGAACAGGCCGCCCGGCTCACCGCCGCCGGCCTGCACCGCGGCGGCACGGCCGCGCTGCGGCTGGCGCCCTCGCTCGGCTACGCGGCCGCGCTGCTCGCCTGCTGGCAACTGGGCGCCCAGGCCGTCCTGCTGGACCACCGGCTCACCGACCACGAGGTCGCCCGCGCCCTCGAACGGCTGGCGCCCCAGGTGCTGGTCGAGTCGGCGCACGGCCCGGCAGCGGCCATGCGCGGCTTCGCCGAGACCGACCCGGTGCCGGTGGCGCTGCCGAACGGCCGCCCGGCCGCGACCGGCCACGCCCTGGTGCAGCTCAGCTCGGGCTCGACCGGCCCGGCCAAGGTGATCGCCCGGACAGGGGCCGACCTGCTGCGCGAACTCGACTGCTACGCACGGCTGGCGGCGTTCCCGAAGGCCGGCGAGCGGGTCGTCCTGCTCTCCTCGATGGTGCACGTCCTCGGCCTGGTCGGCGGGCTGCTGAACAGCCTGCACGCCCGGGTGCCGCTGACCGTCCCCGCGCGGATGACCACGGCGGGCATCCTGGCCACGATCGCCGCGGACGACCGGCCGACCACCGTGATCGGCGTCCCGTTCCACGCCGAGCTGCTGGCCGGCGCGGCCGACCCGCCGCCGCTGCCGCAGCTGCGCCGGATGATCGTCGCCGGCGAGCTGGTCCGCCCGGGCCTGCCCGCCGCCTTCACCGACCGGTACGGCGTGCCGCTGGGCACCATGTACGGGATGACCGAACTCGGCGTCATCGCCACCGACCTCGACGGCGCCCTGCACCCCGAGGCCGCACCCGTCCACGGCATGGACGTGCGCGAGGACGGCGGCGAACTGCACATCGCCATGGCCGCCTCCCCGTACCCCGGCCTCACCGACCCCACCCGCTGGTCGGACGGCCGACTGCACACCCGCGACGCCGGCCGGGTCGACCCGGCGACCGGCCGCGTCACCGTGCTCGGCCGGCGCGACTCACAGGTCTCGATCGGCGGCCTCAAGGTCGACCTCAACGAGGTCGAACACACCATCGCCGCCCTGCCGGAGGTCCGCGAGGCCGTGGTGGTCTTCGCGGACGGCGCCATCGAGGCCTACCTGGCCACCGAAACCACCGAGGCCTCCGGAGCCGCCGGAGCCGCCGGAGCCGCCGACCGGGCCGACGCCGTCCGGGAGGCGCTGGCCCGCGAGCTGGCCCCCTTCAAGCGGCCCCGACAGCTCACCTTCCTCCCGGCGCTGCCCCGCACCGCCACCGGCAAGCTCGTCCGCGACACCGCCGCGCTGCGCGCCGCCGCCCCCTGATCGACCGTCGGTCCGTCGGACCGCATCGCACCGAACCCCGACCCAGCACGAGGAGCACACCATGCAGGAGCGCATCCAGGAGTTCGTCATCGCGGCACTCGCCGAGATGAAGTACGACGTCGACGGGATCACCGGCGACACCGACCTCGGCCCGGCCGGCCTCGACCTGGAGTCGCTGGCGCTGGCCGAGCTCTCGGTCCAGGTCGAGGACGAGTTCGGGGTCAAGTTCGAGGCGGAGGAGATGGAGACCACCGCGCTGATGACCCTCGACCAGTTCACCGCCGACGTGGCCCGCCGGATCGCCGCCACCGCCACCACCGGCACCGCCGCGTGAGCACGCCCGTGCTGCCGGGCCGGGCCGAGGTCGTGGCGATGCTCGCGGCGTTCGGCCGGCGTACCGCGGAGAGCGTGCCCGAGAGCCTCGGCTCGCTCGAACTCACCTGGCTGACCGCCGAGTTCGAGCAGCGCTACGGCATCGAGCTGGAGCTCTCGGACGAGCGCTTCGCCGCCGTCCGGACGGTGGACGACGCCGTCGTGCTGCTGCGCGAGGCCGTGCAGGCCGCCGCCGCCTCCCCCGGCGGGGTCGCCCGGTCATGAGCAGCAGCGCACCGCCGGCCGGACGGCCGGTGTTCACCGGCCTCGGGGTGCTCAGCGCCTTCGGCGCCGGGCTCGCCCCGCTGGCCGCCGCGACCGTCGCGACCGCCACGGCCGGCACCGGGTTCGCCGAGGTGACCCGCTTCGACGTCGCCCGGCGCGGCACCCGGCGGGCGGCCCTGCTGGCCGATCCGCCGCCGCTCGCCGCCGCGGTGCTCGGCGCCGTCGCCGACGCCCACCGGCAGGCCGAACTCCCGGACGGCGCACCGCTGTTGCTCGCCCTGCACAGTGACCTGCACACCCGCGAGGTGGCAGCGGAGGTGTCGAAGGGCGCCGCCGCCCTCGGCCTGGCCGGGGTGACCCGGGTCTACACCGGCGCCTGCGTGGCCGCCGCCACCGCGCTGGCCGACGCCGCCGCCATGGTCGGCTCCGGCCGGCACCCCCGGGTGCTGGTCGCGGCCGGGCACCTGGTGGAGCCCGGCGTCTTCGCGGCGTTCGACGCGGGCCGGGCGCTGGCCCGCGACGGCGCGCTGCGGCCGTTCAGCGCCGGACGCAGCGGCACCCTGCTCGGGGACGCCGCGGTGGCCGTGGTGGTCGAGGCGGCGGACGCCGCCGCCGGGCGCGGCGCCCGCCCGCTGGCCCGGCTGGCCGGCTGGGGCCGCTCCGGCGACGCGCACCACGTGTGCCGGCCGCGACCGGACGGCGCGGGCGTGGCCCGGGCGGCCCGGTCCGCGCTGGCCCGGGCGGGGGTCGCCCCGTCCGAGGTGGGCTACGTCAACGCCAACGGCACCGGTTCGCCGATGTCCGACCTGGCGGAGGCGCGGGCGCTGCGCGAGGTGTTCGGCGACACGCTGGCCGGGCTGCCGGTCAGCTCCAGCAAGTCCGTCCACGGGCACGCCCTGGAGGCCTCCGCGCTGCTCGAACTCGCCGTCACCATCGGCGCGTTGGAAAGCGGACGCCTGCCGGTCAACGCCGGCTGGCTCGGCCCGGACCCGGAGATCGGACTGAACCTCGTCCTGGCCGGACCGCGCACGGACGCCCGTCCCCGCTACGCGCTGAGCCTCAACTCGGCGTTCGGCGGCGCCAACACCGCACTCCTGGTGGCCGCCGCATGAACCCCCTGCACACCCTCGCCACCGCGAACTGGCCCCCCGGCAAGCCGCCGCCCCCGCTGCCCGGCTTCTCCGCCTCGGACTTCAACCCGCTGGTCGCGGCCGTCGCCGACCTCTGCCTCGCCGAGCACTTCGGCGAACCCCGACCCGACGGCCCCGGCGCGCCGCGCCGCACCGCCCTGCTGCTCGCCAGCGCCGGGGGCGACCGCGCCACCGCGCTGGCCATCGACACCGGCGCGACGCGGCACCGGATGCCGCCGCTGCTGTTCTTCCAGTCCAACCCGAACGCCGTCCTCGGGCACATCGCCGCCCGCTGGGGCCTGACCGGCCCGGTCGTCGCGATCAGCCCCGCAGACGCCGCCGCACCCGGTGAAGTCCCGCCGGACGCACTGGAGTTGGCTGCCCTGCTGCTCGCGGACGGCGACGCCGACCAGGTCCTGGTCATCTCCGCCGAGCAACCCGAACAGGCCGAGCAGCCCGACCGGCCCGACCGGCCCGCCGAGCAGAGCGCCGGCACCGGCACCGGCACCGGCCACGCCACCGCCGTCCTGGTCTCCGTCTGACCGCGCGCACCCCGCTCTCCGCCACCCCGCTCTCCGCCACCAAGTCCGTACGCGTCCCCGGACGCCGCACCGCACCCGCATGGTCAGCACCATGGGAGGGATCCATCACCGTGAGCATCCGCAGCATCCGCAGCCTCCTGGCGAACGACCCGGACGTCGGCGCCGGGAACGTGCTGACCAGCAGGATCGCCCTGGGCATCGGTCTCGACGACCCGCTGCTGACCTTCGACACCCCGGTGGACGGGCACGCCGCCCGCGCGGCCCTGACCCTGCGCGAGGCGGACCGCGCCGTCCGGGCCCGGGCCGCCGCGCTGCACGCCCTCGGCGTCGGCCGGCGGGACGTGGTGGTGGTGTACGCGACCGCCGCCGCCGACCAGGTGCTGTCGTTCCTGGCGCTGGCCCGGCTCGGCGCGATCCCGGCGCTGCTCAACCCGGGGGTGGAGGGCGAGCGCGCGGCCCACTACATCGCCCGCCTCGGCGCGGTCGGCATCCTCGCCGACCCCGCGCACCGGGCCGAACTGGCCGGGTACGACCCGGCGACCCCGGTCCTCGCCGACGCCGCCGACCTCGGCTCCGGCGACCCGGACGCGGCGCCCGCCCCCTACCGCCACCACGCGGACGACCCGGTCGCGATCACCCACTCCTCCGGCACCACCGGGATGCCGAAGGCCGTGGTGCACTCGCACCAGAGCCTGTACGCGTCGATCCGGCACCGCGCGGCCCTGCCCCGGCCGCAGGGCATCGACCGGGTGCTGAGCGCGCTGCCCGCCGCGCACGCCGCGACGCTGATCGCGCTCAACCTGGCGCTCAGCTTCCACTCCCAGCTGCACCTGATCTCCCAGCAGACCGGCCCGGCCGTGCTGGACGCGATCGAACGCTGGCAGCCGCAGAGCGTGTTCGGCTTCGCCACCAGCTGGGCCGACCTGGCCCGGCAGGACCTGTCCGCCCGCGACCTGTCCTCGGTCGGCCTGTGGTGGAACACCGGCGACTGCGCGCACGAGGCGCACATCCGTCGCCTGATCGCGCAGGGCTCGCGCGAGACCGTCACCCGGGAGGGCCGCGGCCGGGTGCCGGGCTCGGTGTTCGTCGACGGCCTGGGCTCGACCGAGATGGGCCACTCGCACTTCCACATCACCCACGCCCCCGGCACCGAGAAGTACGGCCGCTGCGTGGGCCGTCCGCACACCTTCGTCGACTGCGAGGTGGTCGGCCCGGACGGCGAGCCGCTCGGCCCCGGCGAGGTCGGCGAACTCGCCACCGCCTCCCCGACCCTGGCACCCGGCTACTGGAACGACTCGGTCACCACCTACCGCACCCGGCTGCGCGGCCGCTTCCTCACCGGCGACCTGATGTACCGGGACGAGGAGGGCTACTACTACCACGTCGACCGGCTGGTCGACTCGGTCGACCTCGGCGACGGCCGGCGGCTGTACACCGCGATGTCCGAGGAACGGGTGCTGGCCGAGGTCCCCGGCGTGCTGGACTGCACGGTCGTCGCGGTGAAGGACGGCGACCGGGTGGTCACCGACGTGCTGCTCCTCCTCGCGGACAGCACCGACCCGGACGGCGCCGACCCGGCCGCCGACCGCACCCCGGAGGTGCTCGCCGCGCTCGACGAGCACACCGCCGCCACCGTCCGCTCGGTCCTGGTGGTCGACGACGCGGACATCCCGCTCGGCCCGACCGGCAAGGTCCGCAAGGTCCTGCTGCGCGAGCGCCACCTCGGCGCGATGAACTCCTCGGCCGCCGCCCGATGACCGGGGTCGGACGGCCGGGCGCCGTCGTCACCGGCATGGGATTGGTCACCTCGCTGGGCCGCCGGCCCGACGAGGTCTTCGAGGCGCTGACCGCCGGGCTCAGCGGCATCACCGCCGTACCGGAGGGCCACGTCGCGCACGGCTGGCTGCCCGCCGCCGGGATCGCCCCGCACATCGAGGGCGAGGAGGTGCTGCCGCCGACCGAGACCCGCTGCGTCGACCGCTTCGCGCTGCTGGCGATGGCCGCCGCGGACGACGCGCTGGCCGACGCCGGGCTGGTGGTCGGCCGCGACGTCGACGCCCGCCGCACCGCCGTGGTGCTGGGCACCGGCGGCGGCGGCCTGGAGACCTACGAGCAGCAGGCCCGCCGCCGCCAGGACCGCGGCCGCCCCGGCGTCAGCCCGTACCTGCTGCCCGGGATGCTCTCCAACATGGCGACCGCCCGGATCGCGATCAAGCACGGCATCCGGGGCTTCAGCACCGCGATCGTGACGGCCTGCGCGGCCGGCGCCCAGGCGGTGGCCGAGGGACTGCGGCTGATCCGGGCCGGCGACGCGGACGTGGTGGTGTGCGGCGGGACGGACGCCTCGCTGCACCCGACGATCGTCTCCGCCTTCGCCAACGCCCGTGCGCTGGCCCAGGGTTGGGACGACCCGGCGCAGGCGTCCCGGCCGTTCGACATCCGCCGCAACGGCTTCGTGCTGGGCGACGGCAGCGCCGTCCTGGTCCTGGAGAGCGCCGCCCACGCCGCCGCCCGGGGCGTGGCCGGGTACGCCGAGGTGATCGGCTGGGGCTCCACCACCGACGCCCACCACCCGACCATGCCCCGCCCCGACGGCGCGGGCGCCGCCGACGCCATGCGCGCCGCTCTCGCCAATGCCGGCCTGGACCCGTCCGACATCGGCTACGTCAACGCGCACGGCACCGGCACCAAGCTCGGCGACCTCGCCGAATCGGCCGCGCTGAACGCGGTGTTCGGCGCGCACCGGCCCGCCGTCAGCTCCACCAAGGGCGCCACCGGCCACCTGCTGGGCGCGGCCGGGGCGGTGGAGGCCGCCGTGACCGTGCTGGCCGTGGCCCGGGGCCTGCTCCCGCCGACCCTCAACCTGGACGAGCCGGACCCGGCCTGCGCCCTGGACCACGTCCGCGGCGCGGCCCGCCCGGTCCGGCTGCGGGCCGCGTTGAGCAACGCCTTCGCGTTCGGCGGCCACAACACCAGCCTGGTCTTCGGGCCGACGCCCACCGGCACCGCCGAACCGGCCGCCGCAGCCCACCCCTAGGGCCTGTCCGGTAAGCCCAATCCGCTCTCAACTCCGCTTCCAGGGAGTCCAGTTGTCGATCCAGACGATCACCCATGTCGAGTACCACTGCGCGGACAGCGCGCAGACCGCCGCAGAGCTGCAGACCGGCTTCGGCTTCCGCCGCGACGCCGAGCAGCCGGTGTGGAAGCCCGGGGTACGGACCGTCCACCTCCAGCAGGGCGCCATCCGGCTGCGGCTGCACTCCAGCGGGATCACCGACCACCCGGTGGCCCGCTGGGTCGAGCGGCACGGCGAGGGCGTCGCCGTGCTGGCGCTCGGCTGCACCGACCCGCAGGCCGCGCTGGAGCGGGCCGAGCGGCACGGCGCCGAGGTCCTGGACCGGGCCGGCGCGCTGATCGCCGGCTTCGGCGACACCGCGCTGCGCTTCGTCCCGCTGCCGGACGCCCCGGAGCCCGCCGGCGGCGACCTGCTGGACGCCCTCGACCACGTCGCGATCTGTGTGCCCGCCGGACAGTTGGCGCAGGCCGTGCTGTTCTGCGAGGCCGCGCTCGGCATGCACCGGATCTTCGGCGAGTACATCGCGGTCGGCGAGCAGGCGATGGACTCCGGCGTGGTGCAGAGCCCCTCCGGGGACGTCACCTTCACCCTGATCGAGCCGGACACCGGCCGCCGGGCCGGCCAGATCGACACCTTCCTCGCCGACCACGACGGCGCGGGCGTCCAGCACCTCGCCTTCCGCACCGACGACATCGCCACCGCCGTCCGCACCGCCAGGTCGCACGGCGTCGAGTTCCTGTCCACCCCGGGCGCCTACTACGACGGCCTGGCCGAGCGGCTCGGCGACACCGCGATCCCGGTGGGGACGCTGCGCGAACTGGACGTCCTGGTCGACCAGGACCACGGCGGCCAGCTGTTCCAGATCTTCGCCCGCTCGACCCACCCCCGGCGGACCTTCTTCCTGGAGCTGATCGAGCGCCAGGGCGCGGGCACCTTCGGCACCGCCAACATCAAGGCGCTCTACGAGGCCGTCGAGCGCCAGCGCGCCGCCGCCTCCGTCTGACCGCCCCGACCCGCCCCTCCGAAGGAGGCACACCCCGTGACCGCCGCACCCGAGTTCGCCCTGGCCCCGGCCGAGGCCGCCCTGCTGCCCACGCCCGAGGAGGTGGCCGGCTACCGCGAGCACGGCTGGTACCTCTCCGGGAAGCTGTTCACCGACCAGGAGATCGACGCCCTCCGGGCCGCCACCGACGACTACTACGAGGGCCGGCGCGACCGCGCCCTCCCCGTCCGGCCGCCGCGGCTGGCCGCCTGGGAGCCCGCGCACGGGCCGGTCCAGCGGCACAACGACTACGTGCACTACGAGAGCGACGCGATCGCCGCGATCCTGCGCAAGCCGCTGGTCGGCGCCGTCGCCGCGGTGCTCGCCGGGGCCGAGGAGATCCGGATCTTCCAGTCGACCCTGATCTTCAAGCCGCCGGTGCCCGAGGAGCCCTCCAACCAGGTGCCGTGGCACTTCGACAAGCACTACTGGCACACCTCGACCTCGGAGGAGATGCTCACCGCCTTCATCCCGTTCCACGACTGCGGGGTGGAGAACGGCACCATCACCATGGTCGACGGCAGCAACCGCTGGGAGGAGCTGCCCTCCGGGGAGGACGCCACCCGGCACTTCGCCCAGCGCGACCGCGCCGAGCTGGAGTCGATCCTCGCCGCCAACGCCGCCCACAACGGCGCCGAGGTGCGCAAGGTCCCGGTCGTCATCCCGCGCGGGCACATCAGCTTCCACCACTGCCGCACCTACCACGGCAGCGGCGCCAACCTGGCCGACTTCCCGCGCCGGGCGATCTCGCTGCACCTCCAGGACGGTGCCAACGAGTATCGCCACGCCACCCGCCCGGACGGCGCCCCCGCCTCCTACAACCACGACGTGCTGGTCCGCCGCACCGCCGACGGCCGCCCCGACTACGCCGACCCCGAGATCTGCCCGGTCGTCTGGCGGGGCGCCCGGTGACGGGCCTGCCCGGCCCCCGCGACCTCGACCCCCGCGACCTCGACCCCCGCGACCTCGACCCCCGCGACCTCGGCTCCCCCGCCGGACGCTACCGGATGCTGCGGCTGATCCGCGGCTTCGAGGAACTCGCGCTCGGCCTGGTGAAGTCCGGGGCGATCACCGGCGGCATCCACCCGTACATCGGGCAGGAGGCGGTGGCGGTCGGCGTGTGCGCCGCGCTGCGCCCGCAGGACCGGATCACCTCCACCCACCGGGGCCACGGCCACGTCCTCGCCAAGGGCGCGGCCCCGGACCGGCTGCTGGCCGAACTCCTCGGCCGCACCGGCGGGTTGAACCGGGGCCGGGGCGGCTCGATGCACGCCGCGGACTTCTCGCTCGGCATCCTGGGCGCCAACGGCATGGTCGGCGCGGGCGGCGCGATCGCGGTCGGCGCCGCCTGGTCCGCCCGGCAGGCCGGCGAGGACCGGGTCGCGGTCGCCTTCTTCGGCGACGGCGCACTCAACCAGGGCGTCCTGCTGGAGTCCCTCAACCTGGCCGCGATGTGGCGGCTGCCGGTGCTGTTCGTCTGCGAGAACAACGGCTACGCCACCACGCTGCCGGCCGCCACCTCGGTGGCCGGCAGCGCCACCGGCCGGGCCGCCGCCTTCGGAATCCCCGCCGCCGAGGTGGACGGGATGGACACCGAGGCCGTCCGCGCGGCGACCGCCGAGGCCGTCGAACGGGCCTCCGCCGGCGGCGGTCCCGGCTTCCTCGAATGCCGCACCTACCGCTTCGAGGGGCACCACACCATGGAACGGCTGATGAAACTGCGCTACCGCACCCCGGAGGAGATCGCCGACTGGCGCGCCCTCGACCCGCTGCCGCGCGCCGCCGCCCTCCTGCCGCCCGGCCTCGCCGCGCAGGTGGACGCCTCGGTCGCCGAACAGCTGGCCGCCGCCCAGGAGTTCGCCCTCGCCTCCGAACATCCGGACCCGGCAGGGGCGTTGGACCACCTCTACGCCGACGGGCTGCGCCCGAGGGCGGGGGCGAGGACATGAGGCTCTCCTACACCAAGGCGCTCAACCGGGCGCTCACCGACGCCCTCGCCGAGGACCCGGCGGTCTGCGTCTTCGGCGAGGACATCGGCGCCGGCCTGGCCGGCCCCACCCTCAACCTGCTCGACCGCTTCGGCCCCGGCCGGATCGTCGACACCCCGCTCTCCGAGCAGGCCTTCACCTCGATGGCCGTCGGCGCCGCGCTGACCGGACGACGGCCGGTGATCGAGTTCCAGATCCCGTCGCTGCTCTTCCTCGTCTTCGAGCAACTCGTCAACCAGGCCCACAAGTTCTCCCTGATGACCGGCGGCCAGGCCGGTGTCCCGCTGACCTGCCTGGTGCCGGGCTCCGGCTCCCGGGACGGCTGGGCCGGACAGCACTCCGACCACCCCTACAGCCTCTTCGCCCACGCCGGGATGAAGACCGTCGTGCCGGCCACCCCCACCGACGCCTACGGACTGCTCCGGTCGGCGATCGCCGACCCCGACCCGGTCGTCGTGTTCGCCCCGGCCGCCGCCCTGCCGGTGCGCGAGACCGTCACCTGGGAGCTGGCGCCGATCCCGCTGGGCACGGCCAGGATCCACCGCGAGGGCGCCGACGTCACCGTGGTCGCCGTCGGCCACCTGGTGCACGACGCCCTGGCCGTCGCGGAGGAGCTCGCCCCGGAGATCTCCGTCGAGGTGTTCGACCCGCGCACCCTCCACCCGTTCGACTGGACGGCCCTGGCCGGCTCGCTGGAACGCACCGGGCGCCTCGTCGTCGTCGACGACTCCAACCGCAGCTGCGGCATCGGCGCCGAGATCCTCGCCACCGCCGCCGAGGAGATGCGCCTGATCGCCCCGCCCCGGCGGATCACCCGCCCGGACGGCGCCGTGCTGCCGTTCGCCCTCCCGCTCGACCGCGCCCTGCAACCCCACCGCGACCACCTGCGCGACGCCGTGCGCGCCGTCATGAAGCCCCGGTCCCGGCACGACGAGGACCCGGCCCGTTGAACCAGAACGCCGGACTCCGCTCCCTCACCCCCGCGCTGCGCTCCGCCCTGACCGCGTCCACCGACGACCGGATCTTCTACGACCTGGCCGGCATCGCCCGCCGCTACGCCACCCTGCTGGACGAACTGCCGGGCATCGCCGTCCGGTTCGCCCTCAAGGCCTGCCCGGTGGACGAGGTGCTCGCCGAACTGACCGCGCTCGGAGCCGGTTTCGACGCGGCCGGCCCGCACGAGATCGCCCAGGCCCTGCGCACCGGCGTGCCCGTCGACCGGGTGCACTACGGCAACACCGTCAAATCGGACCGGGGCATCGCCGAGGCGTACCGCCTGGGCATCCGGGACTTCGCCACCGACAGCCTCCCGGACGTCGCCGCGATCGCCCAACACGCCCCGGGATCCCGGGTGTTCTGCCGACTCGCCACCACCGGCGAGGGCGCGCTCTGGGGGCTCAGCCGCAAGTTCGGCTGCTCGCCGGCGGACGCCGTCCAGGTGCTGACGGCCGCCCGGGACGCCGGACTGACCCCCGCCGGACTCTCGGTGCACGTCGGCTCCCAGCAGCTGACGTCCAAGGCCTGGACGGCGGCCTTCGAACTGCTCGGCGACGTGCTGGTCGAGCTCGAACGGCACGGGATCGGGCTCGACCACATCAACCTCGGCGGCGGCCTGCCCGCCCTCGGGTACGTCGACCGGCACGGCACCGTCCTCGACCCGCCGCTCGACGAGATCTTCCAGGTCGTCCGGCAGGGCCTCGACCAGCTGCGCCGGCTGCACGGCGGCGAGCTGGACTTCGTCCTGGAACCCGGCCGCCACCTGGTCGCCGACCAGGGCGCGATCCGGGCCCACGTCTACCGGCTGACGTCCCGTCAGCAGCCGGACGGCGAACGGGAGCACTGGCTGTACCTGAGCTGCGGCAAGTACAACGGCCTGTACGAGATGGACCAGGTGCAGTACCGGCTGGTCTTCCCGACCCACCCGGACCCGGAGTACGTCCCCGCCGTGGTCGCCGGCCCGACCTGCGACAGCGACGACGCGTTCCCGCACGGGTACGCGACCGGCCGCGTCCCCGTCCCCCGCGCGGTGGCCTCCGGCGACCCGGTGTGGATCCTCTCCAGCGGCGCGTACGCGGTCAGTTACCTCACCCGGGGCTTCAACGGCTTCGACCCGCTGCCGTACACGGTGCTCCCGCCCGCACCCCGGTGAGGCGGACGCGGCTCGGCCCCCGAACGCGGCTCAGCCCTCGGGCGGAGTCAGCGGAACCCGGCCGACGGCGCGGCCGCGGTCGTCGAGGAGCCAGCCCATCCGCTTCGGCGTGTGCATCACGAGCGTGCGGTCCTTGATCTCCAACTCCGGGAACGAGGCGGCGAGTTGCGCCTCGAACCGGTCGATGTCCGACAGGCTGTGCAGCAGCACCTGGACGAGCAGGTTGTGCGGGCCGGTGACCGAGGCGCACAGCCGGACCTGACTCAGCCGGGCCAGTCCCTGCCCGGCCTGCGCGAGGAGGCGGTGCGGGGACGCCATGCGGTACACGGCCGTCGTCCGCAGACCGGCGAGCGGGTGGGCGAAGTCGCAGCGCAGCCGCAGGTCGCCGTCGCGGAGCATCCGCTGCACCCCGCGGCGGGCCACGTGCTCGCTCAGCCCGGTCGCGGCGGCGAGCGCCGCGTAGCCGAGGCGGCCGTCGCCGCTCAGGGCCGTCAGCAGCGCCTTGTCCTGCGCCGGCCCCCGGCCGCCGGTGCGGACGGCGTACGGCGTGCGGCTCGGCACGCCGGAGGTGCCGAGTCCGGCGCGCCGGGCCGGTTCCATGGCCCGGATGCGCCAGTCGCCGCCCTCGCCGAACAGGGCGACACCCATCTGCATCCGCAGCGCACGCACGCCCCGCAGGCCGCCGACGGCGCGGTGCACGGCCCGGCCGAGCTCGGACGGGCACAAGGCTCCCACCGACAGCAGGAGATCGAACTCGCCCGACGTCTCGTCGACGCTGAACACCCAGGGCAGCGCGCACGCCTGCGCGCTCACCGCCCGGTGGGCGCCGGGTTCGCTGCTCACCTCGACGAAGCCCACGGCGCCGTTCCTGGCCGAGTCGTAGGCGGTCACCCAGGCCAGCCCGCCGGCCGTCAGCCGCTCCCAGCGGCGGGCGGCCGTCGTCGCGTCGACGCCCAGGGCCCGTCCGACGGCCGACCACGGGGCACGCGGCGCCGACTGCAGGGCATCGACGAGCGCGAGGTCCTGCTCGGTGAACTGCACGTCGGCCCCGAGGCCGTGGGCCGGAGCGCCGGAATCCTGCATCAATGACTCTCCCCCGTAGTTTTCCTGCAATTCGGCGGGATCTGCCCCCGCGAGCCGGATCTTAGGGGCACTTCCCGGCCGAAACCCCGCTGCGGCCACTGCTGAGAGGAGTGCCATGTCCGCTCCCGCTGTGCCGCCCCCGCACACGGATCCCGCCGCCGTCGACCGGACCGCCCCGGCCGGCCGGTCCGCCCCGGCCGAACGCGCCGTCAGAACCACGGTCGTCCTGCTCTTCGCCGCCTGGCTGATCGACTACGCGGACCGACTGGTCATCAACTTCGTCCTGCCCTCCATCGGCGAGGAGTTCCGCCTGACGCACGGTCAGCAGGGACTGATCGTCTCGGCGTTCTTCCTCGCCTACGCCCTGGCGCAGATCCCGGGCGGCGTGCTCACCGACCGCTTCGGCGCCCGCCGGGTCATCACCTGGGCCCTGCTCGCCTGGTCGCTGTTCACCGCACTGACCGGCTTCGCCTGGTCCTTCGCCGCCCTGCTGGCCGTACGTTTCGCGTTCGGCGCGGCCGAGGGCATCTTCCCGCCGGCGTCGATGAAGGTGCTGGTCGAACGGACCGCTCCCGAGCAGCGGATGAGCGCCAACGGTCTGATCATGAGCTCCAACGCCGTCGCCGCCATCGCCGCGCCCCTCGCCGTCGCTCCGCTCGCCGCCGTGTTCGGCTGGCGCTCGGCGTTCTTCTCGGCCGCCGCGCTCGGCGTGTTCGTCGTCCTGGCGATCCGGGCCTGGCTGCCGGCTCCCCTGCACCGCGGCGGCCCCGGAGCGCCGGAGGAACGGCACCGCATGCGGAACGTCCTGCGGGTCGGCGTGCTCTGGCGGTTCGCGGCCATGCTGTTCGGCCTCAACCTCGTCCTGGGCGGACTCCTCACCTGGGCCCCGTCGTACCTCCGGACGGAACTCGGCGTCCCGCTCACCACGGTCGGCGCGCTCATGATCCTGCCGGCCCTCGCGAGCGCCGCCGCGACGATCCTCGGCGGGCGGATCTCCGACCGGCTGGGCGGCCACCACCGCAAGCTGATCGTGCCGAGCATGGCCGTCGCCGCGCTCGCGCTGCCCGCGATGGCCTTCTCCTCCTCGCCCGTCGGCTTCGTGGTCTTCGCCACCGTCGTCGTCATCGCCGCCTCCCTGACCTACATGCCGATCCTCGCGGCGCCGCTGAGCGGCCTGCCGCCCGCGTACGTCGGGGTGGGAAGCGCCGTCATCGTCCTCGGCGGGCAGCTGGCCAGCATGGTCGTCCCGCCGGTCATGGGCGTGATCGCCGACGCCTTCTCGTTCGAGGTCGCCTTCGCCTCCCTCGTCGTCGGCGCGGTCATCGCCGCGCTGATGGCCGTCCTCACCCCGCAGGACCCCGCCGCCTTCCGCGCCGCGTTCGGCGCGTCCGCCCGTATCCGCCCGACCACCGACCCGGAGCAGTCATGACCACCGCCACCGACCTGTTCACCGGCGTCGCCGACCTCGTCCCCGGCCTGCGGGCCCTGTACGAGGACCTGCACGCCCACCCCGAACTGTCCTTCCAGGAGGTCCGCACCGCGGGCATCGTCGCCAAGTGGCTGCGCGCCCAGGGCTGGCAGGTGACCGAGCAGGTCGGCGGCACCGGCGTCGTCGGCGTCCTCGCCAACGGCGAGGGCCCGGTCGTCCTGCTGCGCGCCGACATGGACGCCCTTCCCGTCGAGGAGAAGACCGGCCTGCCGTACGCCTCGACCGCGAAGGGCGTCGACCGCGACGGCAACGAGGTCCCGGTCATGCACGCCTGCGGCCACGACATGCACGTCACCTGCCTGCTCGGCGCCACCGCACAGCTCGCGGCCCGCCCGGAGCAGTGGAGCGGCACCGTCGTCGCGGTCTTCCAGCCCGCCGAGGAGGTCGGCGGCGGTGCCGCGGCCATGATCGCGGACGGCTTCCTCGACCGCTTCCCCCGAGCCGACGTCTGCCTCGCCCAGCACGTCCTGCCGGCCCCCGTCGGCATGGTCGCCACCCGCCCGGGGCCGATCATGTCCGCCTCCGACAGCTTCCGGGTCCTCCTCCACGGACGGGGCGGCCACGGCGCCGCCCCGCAGCTGACCGTGGACCCGGTCGTCATGGCCGCCGCGATCGTGATGCGCCTTCAGACGGTCGTCGCACGCGAGGTCGCGGGCACCGAGACCGCGGTGGTGACGGTCGGCGCGATCCACGCCGGCGCGAAGGAGAACATCATCCCCGACACCGCGGAACTGCTGATCAACGTCCGCAGCACCACCCCCGCGGTGCGCGAGCGGGTCGTCACGGCCGTCGAGCGCATCGTCCGCGCCGAGGCGGCGGCGTCCAACGCCCCGAAGGACCCGGAGATCACCGCCCTGCCCTCCTTCCCCGTGACCCTCAACGACGCGCGTGCCACCGCCGGCGTGGTCACCGCCCTCGGCGGCGTCCTGGGCCGGGACAGTGTCGTCGTTCTGCCCCAACCCATCACCGGCAGCGAGGACTTCGGCGCCTTCGGCACCGCCCTCGGCGTCCCGTCCGTGCTGTGGCACTTCGGCGGCACCGACCACGCCCTCTTCCGGGGCATCGGCCCCGAGGACCTGGTGGCCAACGGCCTGCCCGACTCCGTCCCCACCAACCACTCGCCCCACTACGCCCCTCTCCCCGACCCCGCCATCCGCTGCGGCGTCACCGCCCTCCTCGCCGCCGCCGCGCACTGGCTCCCCCGCACCGGGGGCTGACCGCTCCCCCGGCGGCGGACCGGCGGACCGTCGGCTTTCGGACAGCCTGGGGGCGGTGTTGTGTCCGTGCGCGCGGCGGGAAACCCGCCACGTGCGACCGGGCCGAGCCGCTCAAACGTTCGACATTTGTCCGATTGGTCGTCAGCACCGCCAGGCCGGAACACATCTGACGCGGACATGTTGCTTTGCGTAGCCTTGACCCGGCGGCCCCCCTCGACCGCCGTCCCCCCACTCCTCAGGAGCGCAGATGCGTCGTTCCGTTCGCGTCCCCTCGCGTGCCGCCGGCAGGCTCCTCGGCGCCGCGGCCCTGGTCGCAGGCGTCGGGCTCGCCCAGTTCGCCGCCCCTTCCACGGCCACCACCGCGCAGGCCGCGGCCTCCACCGCGTGCGCCGGGGAGGCGGCCCACGACGACGCCGCGGCCCGCAAGCCCGCCGGCAGCTCCGTCGTCGGCCGCGACCCCAACGCCGTCACCGACGCGCAGGCCCAGGCGATGGAGGCGGATCTCAAGGCCCGCGTCACCCAACTGGCGGCCTCCGCCCAGGGCAGCACCCTGCTCGCCCCCGGCGCGACGGCGTCCACCACCGTCCCGGTGTACATGCACGTCGTCCACTCCGGGACCACCGGCAAGCTGTCGGCCACCACCGTCGCCAAGCAGATCGACGTCCTCAACGCGGCCTACAGCGGCCAGGGCGCGGGCAACACGCCCAGCCAGTTCCAGTTCCAGCTGGTCTCCACCGACTACACGGACAACGCGAGCTGGTACAACGGCGTCGCGCCGGGCTCCTCCGCCGAGAGCTCGATGAAGAGCGCGCTGCGCAAGGGCGGCGCTGGCGCCCTCAACATCTACAGCGCCAGCCTCGGGCAGTCGCTGCTCGGCTGGGCGACGTTCCCGAGCAGCTACAAGTCCAACCCGACCGACGACGGCGTGGTCATCCTCGACACCTCGTTCCCCGGCGGCTCGGCCACCAACTACAACGAGGGCGACACCGCCACCCACGAGATCGGCCACTGGCTCGGCCTCTACCACACCTTCCAGGGCGGCTGCGGCGGCCAGGGCGACTACGTCTCCGACACCCCGGCCGAGAAGACCGCCGCCTACCAGTGCCCGACCGGCCGCGACACCTGCACCGCCACCGGCGTGGACCCGATCCACAACTTCATGGACTACACCTACGACTCCTGCATGACGCAGTTCACCGCAGGCCAGGTCGCCCGGATGTCCTCCTCCTGGGCGGCCTACCGGGCCTGACGCCCACTCCGCTCCGACAGCCCGTCAGGACGGCGACGACCGCCCTCCTGACGCCGGCGGGTACGTGGCAGTGACACCGCGCACCCGCCTTCGGCCACGGGAGAGACGGTCACACCTTGGGCTGTTCGGCCAGCGGGAATGCTCCGGCGGAGTGAAGAGCCGGGCCGTCGGGCTTCGGCGGCCGTCCGGACAGGTACGAGGTTCGCTGTTCGTGTCCCTCCCGACAGCGAGGTCCCCGTGTCTTCTGTCCGACGACCGCGCCGGCGTCCGCCGCGCGCCCTGTCCACGTTGCTGGCGGTGGTGCTCGGTGCGGGCGCCGCCGCCCTGACCGGCGCGGCCCCCGCCGCCACCGCCGCCCCCACCGGATCCGGGCACGCCCGGGCCGCCGCCCGGGCCGCCCTGCTGCCGACGAAGCCCGCGGCCAGGGCCGTCGAGGCGACCCGCGGGGCCGGGACGCAGCGTCCGATCGGCCCGAACCCGGTGGTCGACCTGCTGGCGCACGGCAACCTGACGATGGCCTCCAACTCCGTGCTGACCTGCGACGACAGCGACGGCACGGTCTGTTCGGACACCGAGGGCTCGAACAACGGGCGGACCAAGTTCATCAAGGTCGACCCGAACGCGCCGGGCCCGAACGCGGCCTCCGCGCAGCTGCTGCTCCCGGCCGGCGCGAACGTCCTGTCGGCCCGCCTGTACTGGCAGTTCAACCCGACCAACACCAGTACCGCGGGCGGCACTTCCGGCGACATCAACAAGGGCAACCAGGTCTACTGGAAGGTCCCGGGCGCGAGCGACTACCAGCTGGTGACCGCGGACACCTTCGACTGGTTCGACCAGAAGGTCGGCGGGAACCCGCCCGAGCCGCTGCTGGCCGGCGGGGCGGTCAAGGACGTGACGGCCGAGGTCAAGGCCGCCGGCGCGGGCAGCTACACCGTCGCCGACATCCAGGCGTGCGCCGGCCGCTCCTCGGCCCAGAACTTCGGCGGCAACAACGTGGGCTGCTGGGGCGGCTGGTCGCTGGTCGTCGCGTACGAGGACCCGGCCGAGCCGCTGCGCTACCTCCAGGTCTGGGACGGCTACCAGCTGCTGCGCGACCCCGACAACCAGACCACCCTCACCCTGGGCGGCATCCGCACCCCCGCCACCACGGCGCCCCGGGCCACCCTGGGCATCACCGTCGGCGACGGCGACGCACCGATCGCCGGAGACACCCTGGCCGTCGGCTCCACCCCGGAGAACCTGATCCTGCTGCCGATGCCCGGCCCCACCGGCGTGGGCACCGACAACGCGTTCACCAGCCGGATCGACCACGTCGCGGCGGACGGCACCGGCACCAACATCACCACCCGCGACCCCGACCCGATCAACAACTACGGCTACGACGCCCGGATGATCGACGTCACCGGAAAGATCCCGGCCGGCGCCGAGCAGGCCCTGGTCCGCATCAGCGGCGCCGGCGACGCCCTGGAACCGCAGGCCGTCTGGCTGGCGCTGGACGCCCTCGAACCCGACCTGCGGATCACCAAGGCCAACACCCCGCCCGGCAACCCCGACGACAACCCGCCCGGCCTGGTCGGCCCCGGCGAGACCATCACCTACACCTTCGCCGTCGCCAACCGCCACCAGGACGGCAGCTCCAGCGACCTCGACACCGCCACCGACGTCACCGTGACCGACACGATCCCGGCCGGCACCACCTTCGTCCCCGCCTCCAACCCCGACTGCCGGGCCTCCGGACAGACCGTCACCTGCACCGTCGACGACCTGCCCCCCGGCGCCGAGGCCAACGTCGCCTTCCAGGTCACCGTCGACGCCGGCACCGCCGTCGGCACCCACCTCGACGACACCGCCACCGTCCACTTCCAGGGCAGCCAGACCGACCGCGCCCAGGAGCGCACCAGCAACACCGTGCGCAACACCGTCGCCATGGTGCCCGGCTACACCATCACCAAGACCGCCGAGCCCACCAGCGCCGATCCCGGCGACACCGTCCGCTACCGGATCCAGGTCACCAACACCAGCGAGGTCGACGCTCCCGGCGTCACCCTCACCGACGAGCTGGCCGGCGTCCTGGACTCCGCCGACTATAACAACGACGCCACCGCCGACCGCGGCCAGGTCCAGGTCTCCGGCACCGCCCTGGTCTGGAGCGGGGACCTGCCCGTCGGCGCGACCGCGACCATCGGGTACTCCGTCACCGTGCACTCCTCGCTGACCGCCTCCACGGTCCTTCGCAACGCCGTCACCTCCACCACCTACGCGAACAACTGCGCGCAGGGCTCGCCCGACGCGCGCTGCCGCACCGAGGTCCCGGTCACCGTCCCCAGCCCCTCGCCGAGCCCGAGCCCGACCTCCTCCCCGAGCCCGACCCAGGCGCCCCCGCCCGGCGAGGACCACGACCACAACGGCCACCTCCCCGAGACCGGTAGCAACGCCGCCCGGGTCCTGCCCGTCGCCGCCCTCGCCGCCCTCGCCGCCCTCGCCGCAGGCGTCCTCCTCCTGCGCCGGAGCCGCCGCACCCACTGACCCGCACACCCACCCCACGGCCGCGCCCACGCCCCCACGTGGTCGCGGCCGTGGCGTGCCGCGCCCCGCACGGCCGATGACGACACGTTCGACATCGGCCTGTTCCGTCGGCGGCGGGGCGCCGTGCGTCACACTGTGTGCCGTGTCGAGTACAGGTCGGAACGGCGGCGGCGGGCAGGAGGGCGGTGCGCCGAGCCCGGACGCGCTGCTGCCGGCGCTCGACGCGGAGCAGCTCGGGGTGTTGCGCCGGGTGGGGCTCGAGTGGGGTCGGGCGGCCGGGGATTCGCAGGCGTGGCGGCGTGCGCTGCCGGTGGATCCGGATCTCGGCCGCTATCCAGCTCCTTCGGAGATCCTGCCGGACCGCTTCGGTCGTTTCGTGCGGGTCGCCACCGTCGACGGACGACCGCCGGCGGCCGATACGGCCGGCGAGGACGCGTGGACTTCGCGGCCCGGCCGGGTCGGTTCCAGGGTGCGGCACGCGGTGCTCGGGGCTCCGCTGCGGAGCACCGCGATCGCGCACGAGCGGATGCGCAAGCTGGTGGCGTTGCCGGTGCTCTCCGCCGACGCGCTCTCCTCGGTGGCGTACGGGCCGGAGGCGATGCTGGCCGTCCTCGTTCTCGCCGGTGGCGCCGGGTTGCGGTTCTCGGTGCCGATCGCCGTGACGATCGTGTTCCTGATGCTCGCGGTCGGAGTGTCGTACCGTCAGACGATCCGCGCCTATCCGCACGGTGGCGGCTCGTACATCGTCGCCACCGCCAATCTGGGCCGCGTTCCCGGGCTGGCGGCCGCTGCCGGTCTGATGACCGACTACATCCTCACGGTCGCCGTCTCGATCGCCTCCGGGATGGCGGCGGTGACCTCGGCGATCCCCTCGCTCCGACCCGACGTCGTGCCGATCGGCGTCGCCGTGATCGCCGTGCTGCTCGCCGGGAACCTGCGCGGGGTGCGCCAGGCGGGTGCGCTGTTCGCCGCGCCGACCTACGCCTTCGTCCTCGCGGTCCTGGTCCTCGTCGCCGTGGGCCTGTCCGACGCGGCCGGCCGCGACTTCCACCCGACGGCGACACCGCAGTTGAGTGCTACCGAGAGCGCCGGCCTGCTGCTGGTCCTGCGGGCCTTCGCCTCCGGCTCGACGGCGATGACCGGCATCGAGGCGATCTCCAATGCGGTGCCGGCCTTCAAGCCGACCGAGTGGCGCAACGCCCGCACCACGTTGACCTGGATGGTCGGCCTGCTCGTCGTGCTGTTCGCGGGCACGGTCGCTCTGGTCCGGCTCGACGGCATCGTGCCCAGCGCGAACGAGACGGTCCTGTCGCAGCTCGCCCACCGCACCTTCGGCTCGGGTTTCCTCTACGTCTTCACCCAGGCAGCCACCGCCGCGATCCTGCTCCTCGCCGCCAACACCGCGTACAACGACTTCCCCCGCGTCCTGTACCTGCTGGCCCGCGACCACCAGGCGCCGCGGATCTTCCTGAGGCTGGGCGACCGCCTGGCCTTCAGCAACGGGATCATCCTGCTCTCCGTCGCGGCGGCGGCGATCTACGCGGCGTTCGGCGGGAAGACCGGCCCCCTGATCCCGCTCTACGCCGTCGGTGTCTTCCTCGCCTTCACCCTGTCGCAGACCGGCATGGTCGTGCACTGGTGGCGTCTGCGCGACCGCCACTGGCGCAAGAGCCTGGCCTTCAACGCCACCGGCGCCCTGCTCGCCGCGATCGTCTTCGTCACCGCGGGCGTCACGAAGTTCACCGAGGGCGCCTGGTTCGCCGTGCTCACGGTGGGACTGTTCATCCTGGTGACGACCCGGATCCGGCACCACTACGACACGGTCCGCGCAGCGGTCGCCCTGCACCCCCACGCCGTCGAAGTCCCCAGCCGCACCGTCACACCGCCGGGCGCGGGGGTCGGCCCGCCACGAGCCACCGGGCCCGGGGCGCCGTCCGAGGCCCGGGCGGAAGCGGAGAGCGAGGAGACCCCGGAGGAGGTCCACCCGCTGTCGATCGTGCCGATCGCCACCCTGGACCAGGCCGGCATGCGCGCCCTCGCCTACGCCGCCTCGCTTCAGCAGCCCGTCCTGGCACTCCACATCGGCTCCAGCGAGGACGAGGCCCGACGCTTCCGCGCGTACTGGGACCTGTGGGGCGACCACCTGCCCCTGAAGATCGTCCTCTCCCCCTACCGCGCGATCGTCGCGCCGCTGGTCGACTACATCGAGTCGCTGCACCACCAGCGGCCGGACCTCACCCTGACCGTCGTCCTCCCGGAGATCGTCGTACGGCACTGGTACCACCGTCTCCTGCACAACCGACTCGCGGCTCGGCTGCGGAGGGCGCTTCGCCCGCTGCCGAAGGTCGTCGTCACCACCGTCCCGTTCCACGTGTAGGTTCACGGACCGGTGGCCGCGGGTAGGCAGGTGAGCACTATGCGTAGCCAGGTGCAGCAGGAGGGCCTCGGAATGAACGACCAGCCGGCCGGGACGACGGACGACAGCGGTGCCCGGCCTTCGGCGCCGTACGAGGAGGCCGATGTCCTCTTCCACGGCGGGGAGATCGTGACGGCCGCCGCCGACTCCCGGGAGTCCGACCCGCGCCCCGAGGCGGTGGCCGTCAAGGACGGCGTCATCGTCCACGTCGGCGACCACCGGGAGGCCGTCGACCGCTGGCAGGGGCCGCGCACGCAGGTGCGCGACCTCGCCGGCCGCGCCCTGCTGCCCGGGTTCATCGACGCCCACGGCCACCTGGGCGGCATCGGGCTGCAGGCCACCCTCGCCAACCTGCTGGCCGATCCCGACGGCGACGTCACCGACATCGCCTCGCTCCAGGACAAGCTGCGCGCCTGGGCGAAGACGCCGGTGGGCGCCTTCTCCCAGTGGATCATCGGGTTCGGCTACGACGACGCGATGCTCGCCGAGGGCCGCCACCCCACCCGCGAGGACCTCGACGCGGTGTCCACCACCAAGCCGGTGCTGGCCATCCACCAATCGTTCCACCTCGGGGCGGTGAACAGCCGCGGCCTGCGGGAGCTGGGGTACACCAGGGCCACCGCGGACCCGGACGGCGGCGTCATCCGCCGTCAGTCCGGCCCCGTCGCCAGGCCGTTCGGCGAGCCCAACGGCGTGCTGGAGGAGACCGCCTTCAACCCGGCGTCCGAAAAGGCCACCGCCGGGCTGCCGTTGACCGCGCTGGCCGCCCTCTTCGGCAAGGGCGTCGCCTCCGCCGCGAGCTTCGGCTTCACGACCGTCCAGGAGGGCGGCGCCACGCTGAAGAACCTGAAGGCCCTGCGCGACGCCGCCGCGCTCGTACCGTTCAAGATCGACGTCGTCGCCTACGCCCGGGCCGACGAGGCGACGGCCTCACCGGAGCCGGACCCGGTCCGCGCGAGCCAGGATTACGAGCGGGGCGTGCGGGCGGCCGGCGTGAAGATGTACCTGGACGGATCGCCGCAGGGCCGCACCGCCTGGCTCACCGAGCCCTACCTGGAGCGGCCGGAGGGCACGCCCGAGGGCTACCGCGGCTATCCCACCGTCGAGGATCCCAAGATCGTCCTCGACCAGGTGCGCGCCGCGTACGCCAAGGCCTGGCAGGTCCTGGCGCACGTCAACGGGGACGCCGCGATCGACCAGTTCGTCGAGGCGGTCAAGACCGCCGCCGCCGAGGCCGAGCCTGCTGACGCCGACCGACGAACGGTGGCGATCCACGCCCAGACCGCCCGCGAGGACCAGATCGCGGCCTTCTCCCGCCTCGGCATCATCCCGTCCTTCTTCTCCATGCACACCTACTACTGGGGCGACTGGTACCGGAAGACCGTCCTCGGGCCGGAGCGGGCCGCCACCATCTCCCCCGCCCGCTGGGCCGTCGACCGGCAGATGATCTACACCTCGCACCACGACGCCCCGGTGGCCCTGCCCAACTCGATCGCCATCCTGTCCAGCCAGGTCACCCGCCGCACCCGCACCGACCAGGTCGTCCTCGGCCCCGAGCAGTGCGTGTCGGCCCTGGACGCGGTCAAGTCCATCACCGTCCACGCCGCCCACCAGTACTTCGAGCAGGACCGCAAGGGCAGCATCGAGGTCGGCAAGCTCGCCGACCTGGTGATCCTCTCCGCGAACCCGCTGACGGTCCCTCCGGAGCAGATCAAGGACATCCGGGTCGCCGAGACCATCAAGCGGGGAACCACCGTCCACTCCGCCGCCGGCACGAAGGCCGACGACCCCGAGCCCGGACTCGAAGCCCCCATCGACTACCAGTGGCACGGCTGCTGCTGACGGCACGAGACCGGCGGCCGCTCCCCGGGGCCGCCGGTCTCAGCGTGCGAGGACGTGGCCGTCGTCGGGGCGGTGGTCGCGGGAGCGGCGCAGGTCGGTGGTGACGTAGGTGCGCTGCAGCCAGCGGTCCGCGCCGTCGTACCGGGGCCGGAAGGCGGTGCGGCCGTGGACGGTGACGCGGTTGTCGAGGACGACCAGGTCGCCGGGGGTCAGACGCAGGGTGCGGGCGGTCGTCTCGCAGGCCCGGCCGAACTCCGCGAGTGCGGCGGCGGCCCGAGGGGTGAGCGGCGTGGTGACGAGTTGGGCCATCCGGATGTCCGGGTCGTCGGCGGCGCCGAACAGCACCGGCCCGGGCTCGGGTTCGGCCCCGCTCGCGTCGGGGGCGAAGGAGGGCGGTGGTGCGGTGATGAACTCCGGTGCGAACAGGGCCTCGCGGCCGGCCGGGGTGAGCAGCGGCAGCGCTCGGCGGATGCCGGCGACGCGCATGCCGGCCGTCCCGTCGTGGTCGGCGCGCAGGCACAGGAAGACCACGTAGTCGGGCGGGTGGGGATGGAAGCCGTTCTCGCTGTGGAAGGACAGCGGCACCGACCCGGCGTTGCCGTGGAAGGACTCCTGCCCGGGCACCGGGACGACGTCCTGCACGAGGGCGCCGGACTTCTCGGCCCGGTAGGCGAGCGGCTCGCCGAGCCCGCAGGCCACCATGGTGAGCAGCGCGGCCGGGACGGCGGCCCGGCGCTGCACCGAGCCGGCCACGGCCGGTGTCGGGGGCAGCGTCGCGCGGTCGACGGGCAGGCCGCCGATCACCAGGGCGCCGTGCGGGCCGGAGTGCCGGCGGAACCGGCGCAGCGCGCGGCGCAGCGGCAGCGGGAGTTCGTCCCAGGCGTCCCTGGCCCGGTCCACCCACGCGGGGTCGTCGACCTGATCGGGTCCGCCGGTGCACAGGGTGCGGGCCAGTTGCTCGCACAACCGGGCGTCGGCGGGGTCGAGTTGCCGGTCGGCGGCGGTGCCGGCGTTCCGGGTGGTGCCGGGCTTCGTCTCGGTCATCGGTCTCCTGCCGAAGGGGGCGGCGGGGCGTGGGTCTCAGGCGGGGCGCGGGTTTTAGGAGTGGCGTGGGTTTCAGGAGTGGCGCAGGCCGGCCACGGCGTCGGCGATGTAGTGGTCGCCGAAGCGGATCAGTGGGGCGTACTGGGCGGCGCGGCGGTGGCGCATGAGCCGCAGTTCGGCGACGGCGTTGTCGGGGCCTTCGGGCCGTTGGGCGATGGAGCGGCGCAGGTGGACCATCGAGTAGGCGAGGGTGACGTGCCGTTCCGCGTCCACGATGTCGGCTTCCAGCAGGGTGCCGCGGGCGTCGGCCAACTCCTGTGATCGGGACGCCAGTTGGTCGTAGGTGTCGGGAAGCGCCGTCAGGAGGTCCTTCATCGCGGCCCGGAACAGCCTGTAGCCCCGGTGCTGGCGTCCGCTGAGCGGGATGTCCGTGGACGGGGGCGCCATGGTCCGGCGGATCTCCGCCATGTAGTGGTCGGCCGGGATCGTGCCGGCGTGCTGCATCGCCGCCGGAAAGCCGCGCACGTACACCGTCGCGTCCGCCATCCGGGCCAGTGCGGCCTCCACGTCGCCGCGCCGCAGGTGGCGGGTGGCGTCGGCCACGGCGTCCGCGGCGCAGACGTTGAACAGGACGTGGACCTGGTGCCCGATGAGCCAACGGGCGCTCCACACGCCCTCCGGCGACGGGCCCGGGCCCAGGCCCGGGCCGGATTCGGGCACGGCCGTCGGCGGCGCGGGATCGGGGTCGGCGCCGGGCGCCGTGCCGGTGAGGTCGAACACCGCCTGCCGCATCCCGGCCGCCTCCAGTGCCAGGTCGGCGCCCGACAGCGGCGCTTCGCACAGGTCCTCCAGGCCGCGGTGGACGACCAGAGCGCCGTGCAGGGCGGCCTGTTGGTCCGACAGCTCCACCTCGCGGACCCGGAAGTACGACTGACTGGTCGACTCCGCCGGCACGTCCTCCCCGACCACGGCCGGAGCCAGCGCCGACAGCGCGGCCACCAACTCCCCCGCCGTCGCGGCGACTTCCCGCAGCGCCGCACTCCGCTCGACGGGCCCCGCGTGGGTCGGCGCCCCGGCCAACGCCCGCGCGGTCCGCCGCGCCGCAGCCTCGACCTCCGACCCCAGCACCGGAGCGGGCCGCCCGCCCCGGGGTTCGCGGAAGACAGCGACGGCAGGGTGATCGGCGATCGGAGGTAAGCCCATGGTGGACATGGTTCGCCAGAATCACGCCGCGCGAAACCTCGGAGCCCGAGAACTGCCATGCCGTGCACCGGAGTTGGCCGATTCTGCGGCGGCGGCGCAGGGATCGCCGACCTCGACGCCGTCCGCACCGGCACGGAAGCCTCCCAATTCCCGTAGCGCGAAGCAGCATCCCGCCGACACCTAAGCCTGATGCGGAGCAGGCACGGTCCGCCCGTGGGCGGAGGCCGGATCCGCCCGGGAGCGGACTTCGCGATCGACCCCTGAGTAGACGTCAAGTACCTTGCCCAGAACCTAGGTTCGGGGCATGACCAGTTTTCGCCGCGCGGCCGTGACCGCCGCGCTCGCCCTCGTCCTGCCGCTGCCGGTCGTCGCCGCGGCCCCCGCCTTCGCCGCCTCGCCGACGTCCGCCGCCGCCCCCGTGACGGCCGGGTTCACGGCCTCGCTGCCCCGCCCGACCGGACCGTACGCGGTCGGACGCGACCTGCTGCACCTCGTCGACCGGAACCGCCAGGACCCGTGGGTGCCGTCGGCGGGCGCACGGGAGTTGATGGTGTCGATGTACTACCCGGCCCGGGCCGGCAGCGGAACGCCCGCGCCCTACATGAGCACCGAGGAGGCCCGGCTGCTGCTGGCGAGGAAGGACCCGGGCACCAGCATTCCGCCCGAGTCGGTGGCCGGCGTCGGTACGTGGGCGCGGGCGGACGCGCGCCCGGCGGACGGCCGCTTCCCGCTGGTGCTGCTCTCGCCCGGCTTCACCTTCCCCCGGGCCCTGTTCAGCAGCATCGCCGAGGACCTGGCCAGCCGCGGCTACGTGGTCGCGCTGATCGACCACACCTACGAGTCCACCGGCGTCACCTTCCCGGACGGCCGGACGCTCCCCTGCGCGATCTGCGACCAGCCGCCGGAGGGCGGGCTGCCGGCCATCGCCGAGAGCCGGGCCAAGGACGCCTCGTTCGTCATCGACCGGCTGACGTCGGGCAGTTCGCCGTGGGAGCGGGCCCGGCTGATCGACCGGCACCGGATCGGCATGGCCGGGCACTCCATCGGCGGTGACGCCGCCGCCACCACCATGGCCGCCGACCACCGGGTGCGGGCGGGCGTGAACATGGACGGCACGTTCTTCGCGCCCGTCCCGGCCGGCGGACTCGACGGGCGGCCGTTCCTGCTGTTCGGCGCCGGGGTGCACGACACCCAGGGCACGGACACCAGCTGGGACGAGGCCTGGTCCCGCCTGGACGGCTGGAAGCGGTGGCTCACCGTCGCCGGAGCCGACCACGGCAGCTTCAGCGACCTGGGCCTGCTCGCGCAGGCCGCGGGCCGGCCCTCCGCCCCCGGGGCGATCGACCCGACGCGCGGACTGGCGATCACCCGGACGTACCTCGCCGCCTTCTTCGACCTCCAGCTGAAGGGGAAGCCGCAGCCGCTGCTGGACGGGCCGTCCCCGGACATGCCGGAGGTCGCCGTCCAACTCCCTTAGCACCGAAGGCCGGTGTCCCCGCCCGGCAGGCTCAGCCGGACGGGGACACCAGGCCCGCGTCATAGGCGGCGATGACCAGATGGATGCGGTCGCGGGCGTCCAACTTGGCCAGCAGCCGGGCGACATGGGTCTTGGCGGTGGCGGGGGCGATGAACAGCTGCTCGGCGATCTCGGCATTGGACAGGCCGCGACCGACCAGGATCAGGACCTCGTGCTCGCGCTCGGTGATCCCCGGCAGGCTGCGCTTCGGCGCGGCCGGGGTGGGCGCGGGCCGGTCAGTGAGGTCGGCGATCAGGCGCCGGGTGACGCTCGGCGCGATCAGGGCGTCGCCGGCGGCGACCACCCGGATCGCCGCGAGGATGTCCGTCAGCGCCATGTCCTTGACCAGGAAGCCGCTCGCGCCGGCCCGCAGCGCGCCGTAGACGTTCTCGTCGTCGTCGAAGGTGGTCAGCATCAGCACCCGCACCGGCGGGTCGGCCCTGCCCGCGCCCCTGCCCGTACCCGCGCCCGCACTCGCGCCCACGCCTGCGGTGAGCAGCCGGGTGGCCTCGATGCCGTCCATGCCGGGCATCCGGATGTCCATCACCACGACGTCGGGACGGACCTCCTGCGCCCGCCGGACGGCCTCGGCGCCGGTGGCCGCCTCGCCCGCGAGTTCCAGGCCGGGAGAGTGGGCGATGGCCATGCCCAGCCCGGCGCGCACCAGTTCCTGGTCGTCGGCGAGCAGCACCCGGATCGCGGGGGCGGCCGCGGAGTCTGCGGCGGTCACGGAGTCTGCGGCGGTCGCGGCGTTCGGATCGGCGGCCGTCATGCGGGCAGCCTGGCGGCGACCCGGAAGCCGCCCTCGGGGCGGGAGTTGGCGCTGAACCGGCCGTTCAGCAGCGCGACCCGCTCACGCATCCCGGCGATCCCGTACCCGGTTCCGTCGGCGCGGCGAACGGTGGTGCGGTCGGGCGTGCCGCCGTGGCCGTCGTCCAACACCTCGATGGTCAACTCCTGCTCCTGGTAGACGATGTGGACCTCGCAGCGGTCGGCGCCCGCGTGCCGCAGCACATTGGTGACCGACTCCTGGACGATTCGGAAGGCGGCCAGGTCGATCTCGGGCGGCAGCGGGCGCGGCTGTCCCTGCCAGCGTACGTCCACCTCGACGCCGGCCTGCGCCATCGTCTCCGTCAGCCGGTCGACGGCCTCAAGTCCCGCGAGCGGTACGGCGGTCGAGGGGTTCTCGCCGGTCTCGGCGTGCCGAAGCGAGACGAGCATCCGGCGCAGGCCGGACAGCGTCTCCCGGCTGGTGGCCTCGATGGCGTCCAGGGCCCGGCGCGCCCCGGCCGGTTCCACGTCCAGCACCATGCTCGCCGCACCGGCCTGGATCGCGATCACGCCGATGCTGTGCGCCACCACGTCGTGCAACTCCCGGGCGATCCGCAGCCGTTCGTCCGTGATCGCCTGCCGGGCGGCGTACGTGCGCAGGTCCGCGCTGTAACGGCGTTGCTGGCGTACCGAGTTGCCGATCGCCCAGGGGATCGCGATGCCTGCCGCGAACGCCGCGACGAGACTCACGAGGTCGCCGGGATCGGTCGCGCCGCCCCTGAGCGCCGTCACTCCGCCGAACCAGACGGCGAACTCGACGAGCCCGGCGAGCACCGAGACCCGGGCGGGGCGGACCGCCGCGAGGTAGCCGAGCAGGATGTCCATCGCCACGAACAGCGGCCACGTCCGCCCACCGAGCAGCAGCACGACCGCATACTCGGCCACCAGCACCCCGAACACCTGCGCCGGCCACCGCCGGGCCCAGCACAGCGGCAGCGCCAGCAGCACGGCGAGGGCCGCCCGCACGCCGAATCCCACCGCGACCGCCGGGTGCCGGAACCCGAACGGCGGGGCCATGTCGAACGTCGTCGACATGAAGAGCAGCAGCGCGAACTCCCCGGCGGCGCACCAGCTCAGCGCCGTCCAGACCCCCGACGGAAGTCGCCTCAGCCACGGCGCGCGCGGCACGTCCCGATCCATGCGGCGATGGTAGCCAGCCGCCCCGCCGCCGACATCCGCCCGTGGGCATACGCCCGCAGGTGGAGGGGCGTTCCTCCCCACCGCGCGGCCCGTGGGGCGAACTCGCCCGGAACGGCTCTCTCTTGAACGCGCAAAGCCGGTCGGCCAACATGCGCTGCCCGCCCTGACGGCCGTCCGAGGCACGAGCCCGGCTGCGGCGGCCGGCCGGAAGCCTGGACGTTCCTCCGTCCGGCCGCGCCCTGTGCGGCCCAGCCTGCCTGGCCGGCAGCCGCCACTGCTCCGAGCATGGACCTGGTGCGTCGATCGCGCAGCCACCTCCTCGACTGATCGGTCACCCGGAGCGACTGGTGCGACCGCCCCGCCGGCCGCACCCCGCTGCCGGCGTCGTCACTCCCGTTCCGGAGCCCAGCGGAGGAAGCATGGCCAGCACCCCGGGAAACCCGCCCGCCGATCAGGTCGTCGCAGCGCCCACCTATTTGGCGGACATCCGCTTCTTCTTCCGGCCCGAGGACGTGGCCCACATGGGCGCCAAGGGGATCGAGCTCGGAACCTACGACGGGGTGAAGAAGAACGCGCTCGCCATCCTCGCGCAGACCTCCCCGCCGAACGCGCAGATGCCCCCGGACCAGGCCGGGAAGTGGAGCACCGAACGCTCCCAGACGTTCAAGAACTGGATCGTCAACGGCTACCCCGTCGGCACGGCGACGGGCGGCGGCCCCCCGGCGGGCGGACCGGCCCCGACCAGGCTCCGCAAGGACGTCACCACACTGACCGACGCCGAGTTCACGCTGCTGAAGACCGCGTTCAGCGGCCTGATGGCCCGCGACCCGGCAGCGGCGGACAGCTACTTCGTCCTGGCCGGGCAGCACGGCCTCCCGGAGAGCTGGTGTCTGCACCACGAGGACCGTTTCAACCCCTGGCACCGCCAGTACCTGATCCAGTTCGAGGACGCGCTGCGCTCCGTCCCCGGCTGCGAGACGGTGACGCTCCCCTACTGGGACATCACGACCAACCTGCCGGACCGGCTCCAGCACCCGCCGCTCGACCAGTACGTCCTGCCGGCCGACCCCGGCGCCAAGGCGACGCCGCAGCCCGTCACCGGGTACTTCCCGTACACGACCCAGCGGTTCCCCGTCGCCACCATCGCCCAGAACGTGCAGGACTTCGGGGTGCCGGCCGACATCACCACCTCGCTGACCCAGTCGCTGTGGGGCACGTACAACGTGAACGGCTACCAGGACTTCTCGATCCAGGCCCACGACGGCGGCCACGGCTCGATCGGGCCGACGATGGGCGACCAGAACGTCTCGTCCTTCGACCCGGTGTTCTGGTTCTTCCACTGCAACATCGACCGCCTCTGGCTGAGCTGGCAGACCCGCGCCCAAGCGACCACCCTGACCGGCTTCCGGTCCACCCTGGGCACCGACACCGACTGGCTCACCGCGCCGTTCAACGCCCTGCCGCCGTTCACCACGACAGCCGACCAGACGATCGAGACGACCGTCACCTACGACCGGCTGGACGTCCCCGCCCCCGCGGTGCACGCCATGGAGAACGTCATGGAGAACCTGTCCGGAAGCACCGACGCCGCCAGCCCCTTCGCGTTCCGCAGCACCGACCCCGTCTCGGTGCGGGTGAAGGGCATCGACCGGCTGAACATCCCGGGGTCGTTCGTCGTGACGCTGCTCTCGAACGACGAGCCCGTCGCGAAGCGCTTCTTCTTCCAGCCGAAGACCCCTCGGAAGTGCCCGACCTGCGTGAAGCACGGCATCATCAACCTCGACTTCCGGCTGCCGCAGGAGCAGATCCTCGACCGGCAACTGTCAGTCCGCATCGACGTCCCCGGACACTCCGACGAGATCGGCACCGCCTTCCCCCTCGCCCAGGCCGGCAACCCCACCGTCAACGCGCGACTCCTGGTGCAGGACGCGTAACCGGGACCGGCGGCGGTACGTAGTTGCGGAAGGGAGGCTCCGGTGCGAGAACCCGTGATCGCCACCGCCCTGCCGATCTCGCCCTGACCGGTTGGTGCGTGCTGCACGGCGTGTCCGGCCTCGCAGCCGGCCAATGCGCGGCTCGCCGACTGGAGACGGCCGAGATCGTGATGACACTCGCGGTGGTCACGATGATGGCACCAGCGTTCGACCCGCTGCCGCACGACCTGTGGTCAGCCCGTTACCGTCCGGCGCCTGGGCGCACTACCCCCACCACGTCGTCAGCGCGTCCGCCATGGCCGCCCCGGCCGTGGCGCCGAAGCATCACCACTCCCGCGGCACCCGCATCCAGGAGGCCGTCCATACCGCGGCACGGCCTGGACGCAGTTCCTGCACGGTCTCGAAGTCCGACAGACCGTGCAGGGTTTGCAGCGTGATCACCGCGGCCAGGACCCTGCGGCGGCATGCCCAGCCTGCCGTTTCGCCGACGGATGCATGTCCACGAACATCACCGCCGGGAACCGCCGCCCCCAGTACTCGGCCAGGAACGAGAACACACTCCCCGCCGGAATCAACTCCCGACCGGTCTCCCACACATCCGGCCCGACCGTCTCTCCGACCCATTCCCCCATCGCCACAGGACGAGGCTGGCCCCACCACTCACATGGCGAGGTAAGAACCCAACATCTTCATCGGTCTTCGCAGCAGTGCGCGATCCGGCGTGGGTATGCCGGACCGCGCTGGTCCGACACACCCACGCCGGAATTCGTACCGCCGTCTACTACCAGGTCAGACCTGCGGAAGACATCAGGTCGCCGACCTCATCGACTTCTTCCGAAGTCGAAACCAAGGATCCGAGCACCAGGTCCGCAATGATCTGGTCGAGATCACCTGGATTGGTATTAATCTCGCCCTGGATGTAGCTCAATCCACCGTTAGCATAATCCTCAAAAATTCGAACCCTTTCGTCGAGCCGGTCATCGGCCAGGATTTTCGGGTCGTCCTGAATTTCCACTGCAGCAAGCATGTCGATGAGGACGTCCCCATACTGCCGACCTTCCATCAAGGCGAGCCGAATGGGCTCCCCCGCTTTTTCGAACGGCTCCCGCCTCCCCTTGCGCTGACCCAGTGCGGCAGCAAACATCATGCATTCCACCAGCGTACGGAACGGCGTATTCTTCCCGTGTAGATCATTGAGGAGCTTCTCATGCTGGAGAGGCCGGCGAAAACGGTCAACGGAAGGCATCAGAAGTTCACCTTTTCCAGGACGGTGTGCTCGAAATCTCCGTAGGAAACGTAGGGGACCGCGCGATTCCTGATCTCGATGGTCTCTTCCTTCGCCTGCCTGTTAGGGGTGATGGAATGCAGAACATACATGCTGGTCGCCGATTCCTGGAGGTTCTCCATGACCCGGCCCCGGGCCTGGGACTGCGACAGGAGTGTGACGATCTGCGAGGTGAGCTCAGGCAAGGCCCGGGAGATCTCCTCCTGGTAGGTCAGGTCGAGACTCCCGAAGGGGGCATCCATGACCACCGGGTAGACGCCTCCCCCATCAGCGATCACCTGATCGGCTCCACTCCTGCGCTCGTGGAAGCTCTTGGCAACCTCCGACACCGCCCCTACGAAAGACAGGCCAAGGATCTGGTTCTCTCCGGTGGAACGGATCGCCGCACCCGCCGGCGACTTCAAGTGCAGCTCGAAGGATTCGTCAATCTCAGGCGTGTAGGATTTGATGAAGATTCGGGAGAACACCTCCTTGATCTTCCGGTCGAGCCGCTCCCGAACCTCCTCCGTCTTCAGGGTGAGGACTTCTACAAAAGCCTGCCGCACCTCTTCAACGAGGTTTATTTGCCGCTGGACCTTCCGAGACTTCTCACTCACCCCCTCCTGCGTTTTGAAGTTTCGCCTGGAAATATCCAATTCCTTCTCAAGTCGAGCTTTTTGATCCTCACTTCGCTGATGCTCGACGAGCGCCTGCGTCTTCTTTTCGGCATATATTTTGCGGCGCTCTTCAAGGCGCTGGACATCTTGAATGTCAACGCCCTTGAGCTGTCGTTCTACCTCGCTCCGTTCGGCGTTTAGTTGGTTGATATTCTCAGTCACGAGCAAGACGTCCTGCAGGTTTTGCTGGAGGTCCGTAAGGAGGCTGGCGCGCTCGTCCCGAAGATTCCGCATCTGTCCGTCGACATAGACCCATCGGGCCTCCACGTCCGCCAGTCCGGCGTTGTAACGCCGCCGCTCAAGCTCCTCGAACTCCGGTGTTCCTTGATGGAGCGGTCGCCCACACATGCACTGACCGTCTTCCAGAAGACCGTCGATGAAGCTCCGCTGAATACCAGCAGGAAGCTCACGCCGCTGGCGCATGCCTTCCGCGAGCTTCATTACAGTCTCGTCCGTACCTTGAGTGAAGGAAATGAAGCCGCTCCGGGAAATCCGTTCGCGCTTGCGGGCCTTAAGTTCATCGATCTTCTCGTGCTCCGCCTTGATCTTCCGATTCAGGCTGGCTCTCTGGTCCTGCAAAGGGCGGGCCTGAGTATTGGCACGCAGCGCGCGCTCGGCTTCGTCGACTTCACGCTGGTAACTGCTGGCTTCCGCCGACAGCTGTCGGCTCCGGGCGTCCGCCTGAGCAATCTGCCGCTCCAGGCTTTCGATGCTGTCTGAGAGTTCACCGAGCCTGGCGTCGCTCTTCTTGTCGATGTCGCGGGCCAGCTGCTTGGATACCTTGGGGAGGTGCTGGTAGATGGCACGTTCGATCGTCTCAAGATTGAGCAGCGTCTTGATGGCACGCTTGACCTCGTCGTTATTCTCTTCACTGGCGAACATCTTCTCCATGCGCTCGCCATTGAAGAAGAAGAACCGGCGCAGGCCCTCGGGGAGAATCTTCTCAATGCGGTCCTGACCGTTGGTTAGATTACTCACCTCGCCATCCGCCGCGATCTCTGTGACCGCCAGCTGCGAAGTGGCGACCTTCTGCTCATCCATTTTCTTGGTGACCGTGACATCCCGAGTAACGGAGAACATAGTTCCCTCGTGCTCGAAGTCGAGCTGGACAGAGGCGCTGATCGGCTCACCGAAATCGGTGTCTGCCCACGCCTTGTCATGGATGATCCGGTGCTGCTGTTCCACGTCGTCGGAGAAGGTTCCGTACAGCGCCCAGGTGAAGGCGTTGAGGAGCGTGGTCTTGCCTGCACCGTTGTTACCGAAAATCAGTACCGCAGGCTTTCCTTCAACGGTGGCCAGGTTCAGCGTCTGTTCCCCGTAGAAGGCTCGGAAGTTCTTGAGGATGAGCCGGTGCAACTTCACTTGATCAGCCTCTTGACCTCTTCGACGATACCGGGAACGACCTGAGAGGGATCGTTGTAGTGCAGGTACTCCCGCTCCAGCTGCGTGACCGCCTGGGCGAGCTTGCGTGCCTCGGGCGAGAGCGCGCTCAGCACGTCACGGGCAGTGCGGCGCGGGGTTGGCTCTGTGGTCAATTCGGCTCCAACGGAAGAGACAGGAGGTCTGGCTGGTCGAGACTGGTCACGTATCGAACAGGCCGTAGCGTGAACGGAGCGGGCGCAGGAGATCGAGAGTGTGAGCTTCGTTCTCAGCAAGCCGCGCGAACTCTTCGACACGGGCGAGTTCACCCCGGAGCATTCGGCGTTCGGTCTCATGCTGCAACGCACTGGCCCCGGCTGGAGGGACGACGATGAAGTCGATGATCTCGGCATTCCCCTTGCCCGCGGACCTCCGCAACACCCGGCCGCGCCGCTGGATGAACTGGCGGGGATTGGACGAACTGGCGAGCAGGTAGGCAATCCGGGCAGCCGGCACGTCGACCCCTTCGTCCAGGCATCGCATCGAGACGACGGCTCGAATACTCCTTCCGTCACTGAAGCGACGAAGGACGTCCTGGCGGTCGGCCCGACTGGTTTCAGAGGTATAGCGAGCCACCGGCATGCGAAGTTCGACGCCGGCCATGGAGACCACCTGGTCGAGCTGGGTCGGTTCCTCGACGCCGTTCTCGTAGGAGATCGGGTGACGGCCTTCAGCGCAGTAGACGAGCTGGTAGGACTGAGCGTTTCGACGATCGAGTTCCCGTTTGAGGGCGGGCAGTTTCCCCCGTGCATGCCCGAGGATATTGGCGCGCTTGCGCAGCAGCGCACCGAGCGGGCTGTCCTCGTCCAGCGGATCGTTGCCCAGCCGAGCGGCCATCAGCTTGGCGATCTTGCTGGTGACGACGACGTAGAGCTCGGCTTCCTCCTCGTCCAGTTCGATCAGGACGGGCCAGTAGTTGTAACGGCAGAGCGCACCCTGCCGGATCGCTTCGCCGATGCCCATCTCGAAGGCGATGTCCCCGAAGTAGTCGGTGAGGGCTTCGGTACCGGCATCGTCGAACCAGCGTTCGGGCGTTGCGGACAGTCCGAGCCGGTGCTGCGCGTTCGACGGGAGCTTCGTCCGCAAGCGAGCGGCCCCCAGATTATGGGCTTCGTCAGCGATGAACAGGAGCCGACCGTGGTAACCGCTCAGCAGGCGCTGGAAGGGCTCCTCACCGAAGGTCTTGTTGGTCGTGATGACGACTCCTGCCGAAGCAATGCCCAGGGCGAGTCCATACAGGAGATCGGCAGCCCTCCGGCTCCAGGCGTTGGTGGATTCGTAGGCTCGGACAGCCGTAATCCCGAACCGCGCAACGTCATCGGCCCACTGGTCCACGAGGTGCTGGTAGGGGACGACGATCACGGTCAGCAGGGATCTGCCGCTCTTCTGAAGCACGGTGCTGAGTTGAGCTGCGGCGGCCAGCGCCGTCACGGTCTTGCCCGTCCCCGTGGCCATACGGAAGATGCCCCGCCCTTCCCGGGCGAACCAGTTGTGCACGGCCTGCTTCTGGTAGTCGCGGATCTGGAGGTCCCGCGGGATGGTAAGGATCCCTCGTACGTCGACCGGCTTCTCGACGGTCATCGGCGCGCCGTCGGACGGGAGGTCGTCGAGCTCTGGGCGGTTCGCAGTGGTACGGGCCGCCCGTTCGACGACGTGCTTGGCTACTTCGGTGAACGGCAGGACGCGCAGCAATTGCGTCCGGTCCTGCCAGAGGTCCTCGAAGTCCTGGCTGATTCGCAGGGCGCGGTCCGCGTCTCGGTGGTCCCAGCTCCGGAAGACCTCGATGGATTCAAAGTTCCCCACGAGGCCGGAACGCGTCTCGTTGGCGCTTCCCTTGAACGCAACCAGGTCCTGGCCATCGCGGAAGACACCTATCTTCTCGTGATACATCCCGACTCGGTCCTCGTTGGACACGTAGGCCAGCTTGAACTCCACTCGCCTCTCCGCGACGAGCCGTCCAAGCTTTCCCAGCCCTCGCGCCGCCCGCGGTTCCTCGATCGCTTCGTTCAGGTCCCGGAGCGCCGCACGCTCCATGACTTCCCGCAGCGCATAGCCCGCTTCAATGTCCTCGACGTCCTGCTGCTCAAGGTAAGGGGACGCAATGATGCGCATCATTCCCCCGCGCTCGGTGAAGTCGTCCAGTCCCTGTCCCAGCAACGCGAGGCTGGAGGAGGTGAAGTACCCGACCGCGCGGTCGTAACGGGTTGCCACATGTAGCGCCGGTAGGTAGAAGTCCCTGACGATGTGGCCCCGGTCGCTGCGGTAGTCAGGCTTGGGGTCAGTGGCCCGCAGTCCGGCATGGGGATCCATCAGATCAGCCCCATGTCCTCGATCAGGTCATCCACGGTGGGGACGTCCTGGTAGTCGTGGTCGTCGGGGCCAGGGCCGCCGACCTGTTCCTTGCGGATGTCCGCCAGCCGGCGCACCTGGCCGTCGCGGACGCTGAAAGGCGGGGTGGACATGACCTGGCGGAGGCTGGACTCCTTGACACCGAAGTCCCGCACCAGTAGGCGGACCACCTCATCAGCCTCGACGGCACCGTCGTGCTGGTCGACCAAGTCAGCGACGAGTTCCTTCATCGGCTTGTAGACGGGCATCCCCCACTCGCTGAGTGCCCACTGGTCCTTGGCCGCGCGCTGAAACCGTGGGTCAGCATCCAGTTTCTGCTTGAGATAGGGGAGCTGGATGACCATCTCGGTGCGCTCCTTGAGCTCCGCCGTCGACAACGGCCGCCCTTCGGCTGCGAGGACGGCTGCTACGGTGTTCAGCTGCGTCTGCTTCTCCTGCTTCGGCCTGGACTGCTCCGGCGGCAGGAGCACCGGGGTCCATTTGTCGTTCTCGACTGCTATGACTTCGTCGTCCTTGGCCAGAAGGTCGCGAAGTGTCCGGTACCGGATGCGTCGTTCGAGCCGCCCGGCGATCTCCGGGGTGGTCAGGGGGACGCGTGCCTCCAGCAGAACGTCCAGAACATCCTCCCGAAGGGAATTCAGCCACCGGACCCTGCCAGGGTCCGGCTCCGCGGGTGCCGTCGCAATTGCCGTCGAAGTGACTCCGGGAGCATCCGCCGACTCAGGAGTACAGGAGGACTCGGCGGAACGACGGGTGCCGGTACCGAGGGTCCAGGAGGCAGGCACAACTGCCACGGCGTCACGGATGCTCCGGGCCAACAGGCCGAGCTCTCCCTCCGTATCGTCCGCGTCCGCCAGGAGCTCCCCCAGAGTGATCTGTTCGGCTTCCTCGTACTCGGAGTGCAAATGGCTTGCAAGGCGAGAGAGGAGGTCCTGAACCGACGGGACGTAGTACAGCAGTCTTTCGTGGGTCCCTTCCCCAACGGTTTCGCCGCAGGCTTCCGCCGGGTCGGTGTCGGGGGCACCGGTTCGGACAATCCGGCCGCCGGGCGTCTGCTGGACCTCGAACCCGCAACGTACGAGCCAGTGTTCCAACTGCAGGTCGTGTTGGGGCAAGGTAGCAGTCACCTGGGAAAGACAGCGGCGGGCCGCCTCGAAGCTCATGATCTGGAAAGGATCGAGGTCGAGTGCGTCGAGAGTGTCGGAGATGCAGCTCTTGATGTCACCGTCGAACAGCCACCGCCCGTTCCGGGCGTCGTGCCACCTCAGACCGAGCAGGACGTGCAGCACAGTAAGGTCGTAGTAGTCGCTGACGGGCGCCCCGAGCCAGTCGTGGCGGTCGATCAACTCCTCGCAATCGATGGGGTCGAGGAGCTCCTCGTCCACAGCGGTCACTGAGCTCAGCGCCGCCCTGTCGTGGAGGATCGCGTCGTGCAGCCCACGGTGGAGCTGGTTGCGGACATCCCGAACGACGGCAACTGTCACGGAGTGGTCACGTGCCAGGTGGAGCATCGGCACTGGGTTCGGCACGCAGAGCTGTCTCAGGACGAAGTCCTGCTCAAGGGGCGTAAGGCTGTCGAACCAGTCCTTGAGCGCCGCCACGGCAGGGTGGTTGCTGGCACTTCGGTGGCGGTGTGCTGACATCGGGGGCGTTTCCTGGTCCTTGCTTCAAAATGGCATCGGCTGGACCGCCGTGAGCGGTAGGCGGACATCTCCGGCGTCACACGACCGACCGCCTCGTGACGCGCACCCGCCACGAGGCCTCGAACCTCCATCGAACGTCCCCATACCTATAAGACACCCGGCGCTCGTTGAAGTTGTACCGAAAGCCGGCGAATCTCCTCAACTGAGATGAGGAGTGCCTTCATTCGAACCCCAACGCCCTCGATGGCCATGACGCTCGGGTGCGGCATGACGGACCGCACCCGGCTCGGCGTCAAACGGGCTGGACGGCCCGCACCATGCCTTCGATCGAGGCCATCTCCTTGTCCGCGCCCAGGTAGCCGATGCCACGGTGCAGGTGGACCGTGAGCATCTGTGCGACGTTCTCCTCCGAAGGTTCCTCACCAATAGCCGCGCAGCGCTGCTTCAGCAGCGCCAGGTAGACGTCGCCGTGCTGGCCGGCGAAGGTCCTCCAGGTCATCTCAACGTTGGAATCGGTGACGATGTCCTTCACCAGGGGGGTCGAAGGGTCCTTCAACGACATCATGAGCGCCCAACGGCACAGCACGTTCCATTGCGTGATACCGGTTGTCCGCTTGAGGTAGACCAACCGGTCCTTGGCCGGCTGCGAAAGCCGGACGTTGTCAACCGACATGCTGCACTCCCTCGTTCCACCAGTAGCCCTCAACCACCTGGGTGGTGAGCTCCTCGTCGTCGTGCACGAGGGTGTAAGTGCGGGCGACGGACTTCCGCAACCGGCCCAGCAGGTACTCGTCGATCTCTTCGTCGGTCGACAGCAGTAGGACCTGCTCACTGGCCTGCGGGAAGTAGCGGGTGACAAGGTGCTCGCGGTGACGACTGTCGAGCCGGCCGAGAGGTGTGTCGATGACACTGGGCAGGCGGTTGCCGGCGACCCTCATCAAGCCCCAGAGCAGCGACACTGCCAGCAGCTGGCGCTCCCCCGCACTCAAGCGGGCGGGGTCGATCGGATTTCCAGTGGAGTCACCGAGCGTGAGCGCGAATTTCTCCGTGTCGATGCGGAGACTCTTGACCAGGCCCTGCTTTCGCATGAGGGCCTTGAAGCTGTCCAGCACCGCCCATTCGAGCTTGCCGATGTGACGTTGCAACAGGGCAGAGCCGAAGCGTTCGAGAGTGGCGCGCGCCTTCTCGGAGTACTTGAGGATGCGCTCGACCTCCTCCGCCTTGACCTTGGTGCGGACGAACTCAGTGTGCGCACGTTCCAACAGCGTCCGGACGTGCTCGCGGCGCCGCTTGAGCTCGCCCAGGCGGGCATCGGCCCGCTCGCCCGCCGCACGGCAATGCGCGACCACGACCAGCTGTTCCTCACGGGCCTGCTGGAGGGCTTCCACCTTGTGCTGCTCCGGCACACCAGCCAACTGCCGGTCGAGCTGGTCGAGTTCGTCCGAGAGGTCAGCCGCCGCGGTCAGCAGAAGCCGGCCCCGGTCGGAATCCCGCTGCAGGAGCTCCTCCAGGACACCGAACTGTTCCAAGGCGTCGTGCGGCAACTGAAGATCGACGTCGAGTTCGGTGGACTCCGCACGGTCGGCGCGGTCAGCCTCCAGCTTCGCGACGACCTCGGCACGTGTGGCAGCGGGCAGCATGTCCAGAAGCCAACTGTCGCGTTCCTGCAGTACCTCCAGGACCTGCGCCGACCTCCGGGCCTGCTTCTCCAGCACAGCCTGCTCGCGCAGATCCGCGATCAGCCCGGTGGCCATCAGCAGCGGCAGGGGCCCGGCGGCCAACTGGACGAGATCCGAACGCACTTGGGCCAGCTGGTCAGTGATGCTCTTCCGCTCGTTCTCCAGCTCCACCCGCCGGTTGAACAGACCACCGCCCTCTTTCTCGAAGGCGGCTTCGAGGCTCTCCAGAGTGCGCTGGGCCTTGCGCAGGTCATTACGGCTCTTGCCCAACTCCTGGTGAGCGACGTCGTACGCGGCCAGCACCTCATCATGCTCGCGTTCCTGGGCATGGATCTTGTCCAGGAGGTGCTGTTCCTCGTCGGAGAGCTTCTGTCGCCGTTGGAGGGCCAGGAGGTCGTTGCGCAGCTGCTGGACCGTACTGACGCCGAGCAGGGAATGGACAGCCGACTCAATCACGGAGGCAGCACGGTCCGGGTCCGCGAGGGACTCGATCTTCTCCCCGTCAAAGAAAGCCAGGGAGGCGATCTCCAGCGGCAACAGCGATTCGATGTGGTCCGCCCAGCTCTCGCTGAGGAGCCGGTTGAACTGGGGCTCTGGCTGAGCGGTGCGGACGGCCCGGGTACGCTCCCCGTACGCCTCGTCGACGTAGACGTTGAGGAACTCCTTCAGCGTCTTGCCACTGATGTGCCAGCTGCGAACCACTCGGTAGTAGTGCTCCTGCCCGCCGGTCATGGTGGTGAACTCAAGTGTGACGGCGGAACCGCGTGCCGGGTCGGCCATGCGGTTGATGCTCTCGCGGAGGTAGGTCTCGTACGTCCCAGTCCCACGGCCGCTGCAGCGCGCGCGGTTTCCGTAAAGCACCAGCTGGATCGCGTCGAGCAGCGTCGTCTTGCCGCACCCGTTGAGGCCGCCGATCAGGATGACCGGCTTGCCCTTCTTCGGGGTGAGGTTGAGCGACTGCTTTCCGCGGTAGGCCCCGAATTCTTCGAGGGTGATCTTGCGCAGGAGCATCGAGTTAGTTTTCGTCGTCGAAGGTCAGGTTCTCGGAGACGTCGTCGCGCCACTTCTTCTTTCGGGAAGCGAATTCGACGGCATCCTCGTGGTTCTCGTAGTAGCCCTTTTGGACAGCCTTCTCCAAAGCCTGGAACAGGCCGGACCGGCGGGCCATGGTCCGGTACTTCCGTTCCACCTGGAGCAGCTCCCGGACCATGCGGTAGTGCAACTCGTCGCCGTCGCAGACCTCCTTGAGCACCTCCATCTCGTCGGATCCCATGACAAGTTGCTCGTCCAGCGGCCCTCCGGGGAAGGGCTGGCCCGTGGCCTCCTGGTAAATCTGCGGCACACTGTCCTCGACCTCATGCTTGTCGAAGACCCAGATGCGTCGAATCTCGTGCAGCTCGTCCAGCGTGATCAGTTCGATGTTCTTGACGTGCGCCGGCGCCTGCTCCCGAATCCAGGTCTGGGCCTGGAGGAGCTCCCGCAGCCACTGCTCACGGTACGACTGCAGATAGGGCCCGTGGATTGCGCCGTCGTTGAACAGCATCACAGAGCCGTTCATCCGCCGGAAGTCCCGAGCCGGCTTGTCGGGCCGGGGGAAGGGCGCCTTACGGCCGGCCGGAAGATCGGGGTCACCCTCACTGTAGTAGCCGAACGGCGCGTCGAGCTTGTCACGCAGTTCCAGCAGCGGGAGCATCCACTCCTTCTCCTCGTCGTTCTGGATCATCGCGGACATGGACTTGTCCTGTTCCACGAGAGTGCAGGTCCAGCAGCCGAACCGGCTCGAACCACAGGACGGAGTCGTGGAGTCGACGACGAGGGGGCATTCTCCGTCGCTGGAGGCACCCTGGTACATCGTGAGTAGGTCCTGATTGTTGTAACCCCAGGGGTTGGAGACCTGCATCAGGAACTCCCATACATCATCGTTGGTCCAGTCCTCGACCGGGCTGTAGACGAGAGAATTGGGGAGATTGGCATTGGGTGACAGACGGTCGCGCACGCGGCGCTTCTCGTGCTTCTCCATGGCACGGGCCCGGGCATGACTCTCTGCCTTGCGGATTCCAAGCACCATGATCGCTTCACCATGGGCGGCAACGACACTGCGAATGAAGGCGTTCGAAGGCTTGATCTTGAGCCGCTCGGTGCACCAGCGGAACTTCGGCCGGGGAGCCGGGTATCCGCGCCCGATCAGGTTGACCCAGAAGGTGTCCTTGATCTCCGGTGTCAGACGGTGCGGTTCGACCGGTAGCCCCTGTTCGAGCGCGGCACCCTTCATCGTGTCGAGCGATGCGGAGACCCAAGCTGCCACCACGGGATTCTCAACCAGGGTGTCAGTGCTGATGACGTGAACGGGCTTGGTGCGTTGATCGGCTGGAAGGTCACGAAGCGCCATCCACACCAACTGCAGGACTGCAGTGGAGTCCTTGCCGCCGCTGTACCCGATGACCCACGGCACCTGGTCGGCCACGTACAACTCACGGATCTCGCCCGTGAGCCGTTCGATCACCTCGTCCAGGGTCTGCCCGTTGAACGGCTTGCGCCGCACTGGAGTGAGCCCGAGATCGATCGGAATGGTGGTCATGAATCGCCTCGCAGGTATGCATCTTCCACGCGCTGCTCCTCGGAGCTCAATTCCAGCCCGAGGTGCCGACGCAAGTAATTAACAGTGAGCGTTACGTTCTGGTGGCTCTTGGAGACGCGGCCGCCGACAATGGCCCGCCCCTCCCAATCGCTGTTCGCCCGGGTCCAATCCACGCCCTTGAGTCGGGCGAGCTCTTTCTTCCACTTCACGGGCTTGGTCGATTCCCGCAGAACAGAATTGCCGACCCTGCCCAGGGCGTGGAGGGCGATCCCATGGCTGTGGATGAAGTCCCGCCGCATCTCCTGGGCAGACAGATCGCGCGAGCGCACCTGCCTCCACTCGGGAAGCATGCCGTCCATGAACTCCCAGAAATCCCGGGCCAGTACGGTCGATTCCTCGGGGGACAGCTCCAGACTCCGCAGCAGCGACTGGTTCCCGAAGTACAATGCGCTGAGCGTGAACATCTTGCGCGAGCGGGCAGAGAGCGTACTCTTCTCCATCTCCACAAAACCCTTGAAAACCGCCGAGTGCTCGGTCAGGGAACGGGTGATCTGCGCGTTCCCATCACGGTGGTCGTAGAGGACGCCGATGGATCGGGCAGGTCGAATCGCATTGCGATTGAGATCGGCGAACATCTGCTGGGAACGGGCGAGCCCCGCGTCGCAGAAGAAGACGACCGCGATGCTTTCATCGCCGAGGTCGGGATTCTCCTTCAATGCGACCTCGATGGCGGCACGGCGATGCTGCCCGTCGTTGATCAGGAAGCGCGAGTCCATGGGAATGCGCAGGTGACCGGTACGGTGCGCCACCCCTTCGCCGCCCTGGCTCTCGAAGACCATGTCCCCGTCGACCGAGGCTGTCAGAGCACTGAAGACGTAATCATCCGGATTGTCCACGATGTACCGCGTGAGCGCGGGCAGTCGCCCCTTGTTGAGGACCCGCTGCGCCCTCAACTCCGCCGGAAGGTCCTCCTCGTCGAACAGGAAGATCTTCGGGATGAGTCTCAGTGGACACATCGAGGCGTAGAACTCCCTACCTGCCTGCACGCCACGGATGGCGGGGAAGGTGTACTCGAACCCCGTTGAAGCCTGCGAAGCGACCCGCCCCGCAGCCCTGCTCGCCGCTTCACTCTGCACCAATGAACTGTAGCGCACGTACGTCTTCTCAAAGACGTACACCGCCAGCCGGTCGACGTACCAACGGACACATGGGACGCCGGGCACGAAACGGCACACCCGTCACATCGGTATCGGCGTCGCACCGGACACCGGAACAAACGGTGCCGTCATGGCGGTTCACACCACAGCGGGGTGTGACGCGCGCCGGTTCAACTTCATGCCACGCGGTCTCAGCCTGTACGTTAAGCACTTGACGTACGCGGTGGATGTCGGATCGGCTCTTAGACGGGTGAGCACTGTGGTGGCGTATCTGGATGTAGCGGCAACGACGCGAGTCGACCCCCGGGTCGCCGAAGTGGTGCTGCACTGGATGACGGAGGACTTCGGCAACGCCGGCAGCCGTACACACGAATACGGTGCGCGGGCCAAGAGGGCAGTGCAGCAGGCTCGCGCCTTCATCGCACGAACTCTCGGTGCCAAGACGGAAGAGGTCATCTTCACCAGCGGTGCCACCGAGTCCAACAACATCGCTTTGCTGGGTCTGGCACCCCACGGCGAGCAGACCGGTCGCAAGCACATGATCACCTCGGCCATCGAGCACAAAGCCGTCCTCGAACCGCTGCTCCACCTTCGTGACACCCGCGGCTTCGAGGTCGAGTTCATCCACCCCGGCCCTTCTGGGCGCGTCGAGACCGAGGCCGTTCTGGAGCGACTGCGCCCCGACACGCTCGCGGTGTCGCTGATGCACGTCAACAACGAGACCGGCGTCATCCAGCCCGTCGCTGAACTGGCCCGGAAGCTGCGGGAGACACCGACCTTCCTGCACGTCGACGCCGCGCAGGGTTACGGCAAGGTCCCCGAAGATCTGACCGCCCCGATCGACCTGATCAGCATCAGCGGCCACAAGATCGGAGCTCCCAAGGGCATCGGAGCCCTCGTGACTCGACGCCGAGGGTGGAACAAGGTACCCCTGGAACCCATCATGTTCGGCGGCGGTCAGGAGCGGAAGCTGCGGCCCGGTACACTCGCCGTCCCTCTGATCATGGGCCTCTACGAGGCGGCGAAAATCTTCAAGGAGAGCCACCCGGCCTGGGAGCGCGATGCGCGGGCGATGCGGAAACAGATTCTCGACGCACTGGGATCGACGAGGTTCCAGATCAACGGGGATCCCGCGCACTCGGTTCCGCACATCCTGAACGTCAGCTTCGACCAGCTCAATGCCGAAGCTCTGATCGTCCGGCTCAAGGACGACGTGGCCATCGCCACCGGCTCGGCGTGCACCAGCGCCTCCTACACCCCCAGCCATGTCCTGCAAGCCATGGGCCTGGACGACGATGTGGCCGCCAACGGGCTGCGCCTCTCCTGGTTCCCTCCTCAAAGCGCGGACTTCGACGCGAGCGGGGTCGCGGCGACCATCGCTTCGATGCAACCCGATCGGCTCTGAAACGCGGTCGCACCGCGTTTAGCTGATCCGCTTCCCTTCCCCCGACGCATCGTCCACGCGCCGGACCAAGCGATGCCCGCGCAGCTGGCGTCCACATCTGGCCAGCTCTTCCTCCCAGCCGTCCTCCGTGCCAATCAACTGGGGGTTCAGGTACAGGCCCGCACGCACCTCAGCCTCCGTAAGGCGCTGATAGCGCGGCACGTCTGGATCGTCCGGAGCGAGGAACTCATGCTTCTTGTGTAACAACGGGCGGCTCCCCTCCGGTGGAAAAGAGGTGTGCACCGCCTCCAAGGTCTGAAGGTCGACCCCGTAGGAGGAGGAGATCCGAGGATGCGGGTCCTGGTCGAACTTCGGACAGTCCAGCCAGGAGACCGCTCGCCCCCGATGTCCAAGCTTTGTCACCGTCCACTCCGCCGGACGGCCTGCGGCGATAGATGCGCAGTGCTCATACAACCGCAGAACGGTCGGGATCTGCTCGATAGCACGGCGGTGAACATACAGGGCCGTGGGTGTCAGCTTTCCGGCGACGGACACCTGCATCGCACTGCGGACGTACTGGTCATCGCGCAGTTTCAGCAGGAGCCGGTCGGAACGCCGACACGCCTCCTTGTAAGAGGCAAAGAAACTGCGGATGTCCTGCCGTACGCCTACAGGAAGGTCGCCGAAGGGACCACGACCATTGAATAGCTCGACTGCCAGGTAGAGGAGCGTGTTCAGAGTGGTGCGCTTGGCAGCCGCCACGATCAGACCTGGATCGGCCCCCTGTTGGACCAGCCGCCGCAGCTCCGCGGGCGTCAGGTGTGCCAGCAGTTCCGCGATGTTGCGGGGCATCTCCTCGATACGAGGAGGCCGACCACGCTGTTCCACATAGTCCACCAAGGCATTCAGCGCGGAAGCCGTGTCCCCGGACCTCAGCCACTCCGCGTCCGGAACCACCCGACGGGCGATGTAGCCCAAGCGGGCTGCTTCGTCCTTGAACACATACACGATGCCGGGTGCCGCAGCGACCACCCGCGCCCCGGTTACCTCCTCTACATAGTGGCGCAACTCGGCCGCGGTGTAGAGGTGTTGGAAGGTCCGGCGACTCGTGAGCAGGCCGTCCCCGAACTCCGCTCCCTGAACCTTGGACTTCTCCCAGGTCAGCCGGGCCGAGACCACCAAGAGCGTCGAGGCCAATTGCCATGCGCGCTGCAGAGTCCGTCGGCGCTCCTCCGGATCCTCGATGACGTTCAACACGTAGGTCAGCAAGACGACATGGGAGTCGGTGGGCCGAACGTGCGGCCGGTAATAGGGGTCCCATCCCTCCACCCGGCAGTCGAGGCCCCGCAACGCTCTGACGTCATCACCTCGGCCGCAGCCGTAATCCAGTACCGTCCGCTCCGGCCGCAGCTGGCCGTCCGCGAGCGCCTGGCGCGCGGGAACCGACAAGGCTACCCGGCCTATCGCCGTTCGCCCCCGCGCACTGGCCCACTCCTGGTTCATCCGCGCGCACTCACCAGACGGGTCACCGCGGCCACGTACGCACCGCAAGCCCCGCCAACCGCTCCTGCCGCTCCTGAACCGCTTCCGGCGTCCACATGTCACGGTCGCCGACCTCACGGGTCAAGGCGAGCTGTGAAGACTGGAAGACCTCAGCCTTGTCCTTGAAAGGTTTGTTCCCCAGCCGCGAGTTGGACCCGGCCGGCAGCAGCACCATGTTGCCGAGCCGGTGGATCCAGCTGTCCGCGTCCTCCCGCTTCCCACTCGCGGTGATGAAGTCGGACCATTCCTCGGCCGACGCGTTCTGGGGATAGACGTGCTCGAGGTTGACCTCGTTGGGGTTGTCGTTGGGGACGAACTCCGGCTGCCCGTCCTTCCGCGCGGTCCGTTCCAGGGCGGTCAGATAGTAGCGCGCGATCTTGCTGCCATCACCACGACCGAGGGTGGCAAGGGTGAACTGTGCCTTGAAGTCGCTGTCCGAAGGAATGAGGTCATTCACCCGGTCTCGAACCTCGGAGACCCGGGTGACCTTCTGCTGGCGGATGTCCATCGCGATCTGGGAGTAGAGGTCCTCGTAGCGACCACGGTTGATCCCACCAGTGATCATGCCGCGCACCGACCACCCGATCATCGCCCGCAGGAGCTTGTCGATCTGGGCTGGTGGCAAGTGGTCGACAGCGGCAAGCAGGAGGATCTTGTTCGGGACGAGGTTGAACAGTGCAAGGCTGGAGAGGGCCGGTTTGTGCGTGGAGCACTTCTCCGCCCAGATCTCGTGGCTGGGGTCGGACAGTGCCGCGTAGATCCGTGCTGCCGTCAACAGCTCTTCCGAGAAGGTCAGCGCGTCCTGGCTGCGCATTACCTGCTTCCGCATCTGGGCATAGAGATCACGTTCGGTCACCTTCCCCACCCGTGAACTCCAGTAATGCCGCAGGAACTTGGTGAACTTCTCGTTCGCCGCGGTCAGGGAGAGCGCGCCGATCGCCTTGTGCCAGTTGTTGCGCACTGAATCAAGGTGGTTCTTGGCCGCACCGAAGAGATGGTTCTTCAGGAGGTCCGCCGTGGTGAGGTCCGCACCGCGGTTGTTGAGTGTTTCGAAAATGACGTACGCATCGGCTTCCGACGGCGTTTCCACCACCGCGAGTTGAGCTTTCTGCTGGATGTACCGGACCCACTTCAGCAGCTCCCTGGCCGCTTCCTCACCGTACCGAGCGCTCAGATCCGCCAGCTCGCTACGGAAGAAACCGTAGGCCTTGACGATGTCCGATTCGCCACGCTTCGCCGGCAGGGCTGGTAGGGACGCTCGGGTGACAATGCCATGGAAAGGCGGATTGTCATCCTCATTGAGTTTGAGATGAGGCTCGGTACCATCGGCGTCCCAGGCCTGGCTCGCCAGGAACTCATCCCCGATCAACTGCGCGCGAGGGTGGCTCAGGCGGTGCAGCTCATCCCGAATGGCTGCGATCAGGAGCGAGGACGTGACCAAGCGCTGTTGACCATCGATGATCTTCTTGCGGCGTTCCGCCCCGTCCTGTGTAAGGACGATCGTACCGAAGAAGTACTCCTCCTCAGCGCCGTCACGAACTGCACGACTCAGATCAGTCCAGTAGTCCTGAACCTCCTGGTCCACCTTCCAGCAGTACGCTCGCTGGAACTGAGGAACGATCAGCCGCTCGCTGCGGAGTATCTCGCCGATTCCAACGAGGTTCAGCTGAAGCGTCGTACTCCCGTGACCTGATGCCATGCCGCGCAGTCTAACGTCCGCAAACGTGCGGCCGGGAGGCGATCGCGAGAATGCCCGCACTCGCACGCCGGGGATGCCGCCTCCGCCCGCTCACAGGTGGTCGGACGGGTGTGATCTGGCCAACCACGGACAAGTCGTCGACCAGATCGCACCCGGCTACTTTCCCAGCAAGCAGCAGGCGTTGAGGCGCCCCGCAGCCGGATCACCACCACCGATGCGTCGAGCCCCATCCCGCTTCGGGGACCTCAGGGCAAGCGCAGCGACCTGGAGCAGGTCTTCACCGCAACCCATCAGCCGAGAGGCAACCGGCCGCCCACCGACTACTCGAGCAGGCGCCGCCGGAGCTCGGACGCCATCAGCCCGCCGGCGGCCAGCACGGCAATCGCCTCCTCCAGCTTCAGCCCTTTGAGGACCAGCGCAATCAGCGCAGCCAGAAGGGCAACCAGCAGGAGCACCGAGACGAGGGACGCCTGCCACGTCATGGCTCGCGCCGGAGGGGCAACAGGTCCCCCGAAACCAGCCGGTACAGGGTAGGGGATCATCTGAGACATGCCTGCGCTTCTTTCTCGTGTGCATACAGAATTCGGAGATGCTCCGGACGGAACTCTCAAGCCCTGACGGCAGGGCGGGGCCAGCTGTCGCCGGTTGCAGCCGATCGACAACAGGAATCACAGTACCGAACTTCGATCCCATTCAACACCGATCAACCGACAGACTCGCAATCCCTAAATGTCAAGCAAGCTTCCACTTAGAAAAATTGACTGACCGCCCACCTGGCCAGCAGTCACAAATTCTAAGGGGCGCGCCGCTTGGCAACATTGGAGCATTGGGACGCAAAAGCGACAAAGAAGGGCTTGGGGGTGGCTTCCTACCGCGAAAAATGCGCCTGCCGAGACCATCCGCCAACAAGTGCGGTAGCATCCTGAACCGTGCTCGCGCGCGTGCGCGCGGAATGTACAGGTTCCTTGCTCCGGACGTTCGACTTGGAACCGGGAAGTCTCTGTTGCAGCAGAACTCCCCTTGCGGGAGGCGGCGTCGACCGGCAAGCCGAGCGACTAAGTCCATTGGCGCGCACGGCACCACACGGGCGCCGCCTTCCGCTAGATGATTGGCGCGAAGGGTGAAGTCGTCTCATTTGGGCGGTTGAGTAGACTCCGGGCGTGCTGATCGTTGAGCGTCTGGTATCGGATGAGTAGTGGGAACTGTTCCAGTCGGTGGTGCCGGACGCTCCAGTACGCCCGCAGGGCGGTGGTCGGCACCGCTACGGAGACCGAGAGGTGCTGGCGGCGATCGTGTTCGTCGCAACCTCCGGGTGCACCTGGGCTCAGTTGCCGCCCTGCTTCGGCCTGTCCCGGACTGACGGCCCATCGCCGCTTTACCGAGTGGAGCAAAGCCTGGGCGTGGGCCAAGCTCCACCGGGCCGTCCTGGACGAACTCGGCGCGCGGGGCGAGCTGGACTTGTCGCTGTGCGCGGCCGGCTCAGTGACCACGAAGTGCTCTGACCGATATGGTTCGCCGGGTTGGAGCGGAGGACAGTCGTGTTCGTTGAGATCGTCTTCGTGGGTCTGCCGATCGACCGTGATGAGGTCGAGGAGGCGTTGGAAGCCGCGTTCGGCTCCGACGGCGAGATCACAGGCGCCGGCGGCGGGATGGGACGTTGCCATCTCGACCTGGAGATCGAAGAGAGCTTGGACCCGGACACTGCGCTGGCTCGGCTCCGGGGCGTGCTGATTGGTCTCGGAGTCGAGGAACACGCGACGCTCAACGTCAGCGATTGATCAGGCGGCCACCGGTCGACCGCCCCAGCGCAGGCCCTTCTCGCGGCGGATGCGGGCGCGTTCCTTGCGCTGGGCCGCGAGGACGTCGGGGTGGCGGGCGTTGGTGTTGCGCCAGCGCAGGTAGGCGTGCAACGCGCGGGTCTGGACCGTGTGGTTCGGGTGGTTGGAGTTGGCGAGCGTGAACTGCCGCAGCGGTCCGAAGTGCGCCTCGATCGGGTTGGCCCAGGAGGCGTTGGTTGGGGTGAAGCAGAGGTGGACGTTGTTGTTGCGGGCCCAGCGTAGGATCTTCTTGCCGTTGTGGGCGGAGAGGTTGTCCAGGATCACGTAGACCGGAGCGCCGTCCGGGCGGGCGGCCCGGATCGACCTGAGCGCAGCCAGCGTGTTCGCGGTGCCCTTGCGGCGCCTGTTCACGCCCCACAAGGTGTCGTCACCGATCGAGTAGCAGCCATGGAAGTGCGTAACGCCGTGGGTACGCTTGTAGGTCGCCGGCAGTCGGTCCGGCTTGCCCTGCCCAGCCCAGCAGCTGCCCGCGGTGGGGCGGATGCCGAGAGGCCCGAACTCGTCGAACGCGAACGTCCGGTCGGGGAAGCGGTCCAGAACGCGCTCGATCCGGTCGAGCTTGGCGTCGTACTCGGGGTCGGTGGACTCCTTCCACGTCTTGGTGCGCTGGAAGGTGACGCCGCGTCGGGCGAGCAGGCAGCGCAGGGCCTCGCGGCCGATGCGGATCACCCGGCCGTGCACCTTACGCAGGTAGGACAGCAGCTTGCGGATGGACCAACGGGTGAAGGGCTGGCCGAGTTTGGAGGGTCGGGTGGTGGCCGTCTGGACGACGAAGTCCTCGTCGTCAGAGCTGAGCAGGCGGGGACGGCCTCCCGCCCACCGAGGGTCCAAGCAGGCCAGGCCGATCTCGTTGAACCGGTGGATGACATCCCTCACCGTGTCCTCATCCGCCTGGACCAGCTGGGCGATGACCGGCACCCGGTTGCCCCCGGCCGAGGCCGGCAGCATCATCGCCTGCCGGTAGCGCACGGTGTTCGTGCTGCCCCGTCGCACGATCCGCTGTATCTACTTCGACCAGGCCCGCGCCTTCGCCGGCAACGGTCTGGCGACCCGCGATGCCGCCGACCACGCGCGGCAGCGGCCGATCGTCCAGCCGGCCTTCCACCCGCAGCTGATGCCGCACTACCTCAACGTCATGGCCGATGCGGTAGACGAAGTGACCGGTGCCTGGCAGTCGGGTCGGGCGGTCCGGCTGGACCAGGAGGTGCGGCGGGTGATGTGCCTGGCCGTTTCCCCGCACGTTCGCGTCCGCTCCCGCGGCCCAGGAAGCGTCCGCACGGGTCGCGGAGGCGATGCCTGGCCTCATGCGCACCTGTGCTGGCGGATGCGCTGCCCGGGTGGGTGGCGCGTCTCCCCTCGCCGCTTCGAGGAGCAGATTGCCCAGATGCGCCAGGCGATGGATCAGGTCATCGCGTACTACCGCGACTCCGGAGAGAGGTACGACGACGTCCTCTCCCGGGTATCGCCGCCGCCGGGAACGGAGTCGAGGAGCGGTTCCTCCGGGATCAGACCCTGCCCTTCCTGGCCGAAGGAATCGAGACCACCACGGCCACGAGCGTGTGAGCACTGCGCCTGCTGCGCCGGTATTCTGGATGTCGCGGCCGCAGTGCGCGACGAGCTGGACGATGCCCTCGGACAGCAGATCCCGACCGATCGGGATCTGCCCGGACTGCCCCTGACCCCGGAACGTGATCACCGAGACACTGCGGCTCTACCCACCCACGTGGCTGCTGAGCCGAAGGGCCGTCCGGAACGTCGGCTGGCCCGCGGCGCGCCCCGGCCGGAGCCGATGTGCTCTTCAGCCCGTACGCCCTCCAGCGCGATCCCACGTGTTCCCTACCCCCGACGCCTTCGCCCCATTCCGCTGGCTGCCAGAGCGGGTAACTTCCCTGCAGCGGGAAAGCTTCTTCGTCTTCGGTGCCAGCCGCCGCAAGTGCATCGGCGACGTGCTCGGAATGAGCGGAGCCACCATCACCGTCGCCATGTTGACCAGCCGGTGGGACCTGCACCACCGCGGCATCGGGCGGGACCGCCGAATCCGTCCGCACGCCGAACTCACACCTCCTCCCACCCCTGTGGCCGTCCGGCCCCGCAACGCCGAACGTGCGCCGACCGGCTCGTCCGGCACGACACCACGGCCGGCTCATTGACGGGACCGGCGCATCGGGCCGAGGCAGTGCCGGCCACGGCATCGCCCAGTGGTGGCACCACCCGCCTGCCCTGCCGAGATGACCCCACGGGCCGGCCCCGGGAACCACGCCATGACGGCGAACTCCCGGAACCGGCCCACGACTTCGCCGAAGGCCCGGCTCAGCGGTCGGCCTGGAAGCCGTTGATCTTGCTCAACTGGCCGTAGCTGCCGTCCTGGTAGACCGGCTGGGTCTGGACGTCGCCGATGATCTGGAACAGCTTCTTCGCCGGGTCCGCGGCGGTCGGGTTGCAGTTCGGGTACCCGACGTACCAGTAGATGCTGGCCACCCCGTCGCCCTGCACGGGCGGCGAGACCGTGGTGTAGAAGGTCACCACCCCGACCTTCGCCTGGTTGGGCCCGTTCGAATCGTGCAGCTCCCACGCACCGGAGACCGTCGAGTCCGAGGTGTTCGACGTCACGGTCAGCGACATGTCGTCGTTGAACTGGACCGCCGACACCCCGAGCCACTTGCTGATCACGTCGTCGAACTGGAACGCCCGCGCCGGATACGTGTAGTCCGCGACGTTCCCGCCGCACTGCCCCGCCGCTCGTGTCGCCGCCTGCGCCGTACCGGTCTGCGCGAGCGTCCCCGCCGCGGTGAGCAGTACCACCACGGCGGCCGTCCGCCTACGGGCCCCTATGTGCTTCATGTGTCCGAATTCCCTTGCTCGATCGATCAGTTCGCCGGCGAATCACCGGCGGAACCAACCTGCCCAGCCGCCACGAGAACCCGCAACCACCCAGCACCGAACGGCCGATCGGACCTCCACGAACGGGGCCCCCGTCCCCGCCGCCTCCCTCGCCCCGCCCGGGCTCGGCTCGACCGCCTCCCCTTCCGGCGGAACGGACACGCCGATGCTCAGGTCGGCCCGGCACCTGCCTGGCGGAGGCGTTCCAGGACCAGTGCGACCAGTTCGGGCGCGTCGCCCAGCGGCTGGGAGACACCGACCACGCCGGCCGCGGTCGAGGCCTCGACGGTCTCGCGGTACAGCACGCCGGATGCGAGGCAGTAGGACGCGACCGCGATCCGGCGGGCCCCGGCACGGCGCAGCTCCTCCGCCGCCTCGCCGGGGGTCGGCGTGGAGGTCGCAGCGAAAGCGGCCCGGCACGGCAGGCCGAGGTCCGTACCCAGCGCGGACGCCATGGCCGCCACCTCGGCATACGCGCCGACGTCGGTGCTGCCCGTCGCCACCAGCACCACCGCGTCGAACTCGACGTCCAGCTCGGCGAGGCGGCGGCGCAACGCCGCGACCAGCCGCTTGTCGGGCTCGCCGGTCGTACCGCCCAGCACCGGCGTCACGAGCGGCGCCCGGCCCAGCGGGTCGGACAGCGCCTTGGGCAGGTCCACCCGGGAGTGAAAGGCCGAGCTCAGCAGCAGCAGCGGCACCACGGCCACCTGCTCGTGCCCGGCTTCGGCGAGCATGCTCAGCGCTTGACGGGCCCTGGGGCGGGTGTGCCGAAGGTACGCGACTTCGACCCGGCCCGCCCAGGAGGACCCGACCGCGCGGGCGAGCGCGCGGGTGTACTCCTTCGCCTCCGGGACGCGGCTGCCGTGCGCCAGCAGCAGCAGCGCACTCGGAGCTGCCGGCCGGGCGACTGGTCGGGGCGTCTCGATCGCGTCGGTCACTGTCGTACCACCCTCGTCATGCGGCGCGAATGCCAGGAAGCGACGATCAAGTTACCGTCAGCGACGACCCTCCCCGCCGTCGGCGCGCGGAGCACCGTCGCCCGCCGACCGGCGCCCCGGGAGCTGTCGCGGAAGCGCGTGCGTCGTACGGGCGGCCTATCGGGTGGACGGCCCGCGCGGGCGGGAGTGTCGCGGCCGGTCTGTCGGACCGGGTGCCCCAGTCTCGTCCCCACAAGGAGGCGATGACCATGACCCCCGTACGCCGAACCCGGCTTCTCACCCGCGCCACTGTGCTGGCGGCCCTCGCACTGGCCGCCAGCACGGGGTGCAGCAGCAGCGGCAAGTCCCCCGCCACAGGGAGCAGCCCCACCGGTGCCGCGAGCAGCGGGCAGGCGGGGACCGTCACCGTGACGGAGAAGGAGTACACGCTCACGTTCTCCGAGATGCAGCTCACGCCCGGCAGCCACACGTTCGTCGCCCACAACGCCGGGACGACGGACCACGCGCTGGCCATCTCGGGCCCCGGTGTGTCGACCACGCAGACCTCGCCCATCCCGCCGGGCGGCGAGGCACAGTTCACCGTCACGCTCCAGCAGGGCAGTTACGAGCTGTGGTGTCCGATCGACGACCACAAGGCGCTCGGCATGGACGCCCACGTCCAGGTCGGCGCGGGCACGGCGGGATCGTCCTCGCCGACCGCCGCGGCCAGCGCCGCCACACCGCCGCCCGGCAATGGCTACTGACGTCCGCCGCTCCCCCACCGGGCACCCCCTGCTGCTCCGGACGCTCCAGTTGGTCACGGCCGCGGCGCTGGCGGTGAGCGCCGCGATCCACGCCGACCTCGCCCCCGGCTACGACGCGGTCGGCGCGCACATCACCCAGGGCACGCTGTTCCGCCTCGAAGCCGCCGTCGCCGCCCTCGCCGCGCTCCTCGTACTGGCCGCCGGCCACCGCAGGTCCGTCTGGGTGTTCGCCGCGCTGGTGTCCGCCTCCACCCTCGGCGCCCTGCTCCTGTACCGCTACGTGGACGTGGGCACCATCGGCCCGCTGCCGAACATGTACGAACCCGCCTGGTTCACCGAGAAGACCACGACCGCGATCGCCGAGGCCGTCGGCACCGTCACCGCGACCGCAGGATTCCTGACCGCCCGCCGTCCGCACTGAACGGTGCTCCGGCAGAACCCCCACGCCCCGTCGCCGCCCGGAGCGCGGACGGCCCGCGTGGCGGGCCCCGTCGTCCGGTACGTCGCAAGCGCTTACCGCCGGCTCCGGCGACGGACGGCGATCAGGACCAGGATCGTGCCGCCGAGGGCGGTGGCGGCAGCCCCTCCAAGGAGGGAGGGCAGGGCGGGAGTTCCGGCGGCGGGCAGCGCGCCGGCGGCGGTGCCCGGCGGACGGGTGGGCGAGGGCGCCGGTGCGGTGGGCGGCGGTGCGGTGGGCGGCGGTGCGGTGGGCGGCGGTGTGGGCTCGGGCGCGCAGTCGACCACGTTGGTGACCTCCGCCGTCAGGTGCTCGCCGGTCAGCTCCTCGGTGTCGGGGAGGGGAGGTCGGTGCGGGCGGTGTCCCACGGTTGCGGGGTGGCGCCGCCTCCCCCCGGGCCGGTGAGCCGGAGTGCCGCGGTGAGGCCGGCGGGCTGCTGCCCCTCGGGCAGGAGCAGGCCGTCGACCTGCCAGGTCTTGGTGACGGTGACGTCGGCCGGCCGGACGGGGCGGTTGTGCACCAGGCAGCTGATCGCCTCGTTGCTCGGCACCGTAATGGTGAAGGCCGCGCCCTGGTCGCCCCGCTCCGGGGCGGGCACGGACGCTTCCGCAGCTGTCCCCGCATGCCCGCCGGGGACGGCCGGCGGGGTGCCGACTCAGCTCTTCTCGTCCTCGGCCCAGGTGATGTCCATCTGGTCGATGAAGTAGCGGCCGTCGAAGCAGAGGAACACCTTGGAGCTGGTGTCGTTGTCCGCGATCCAGGTCTTGTTCCACTGCACGACGGTGCCGGCGCCGTCGCGCTTGGGGAAGTAGAGGCCCTCGCGGCGCTCCGGCCGGTTGTAGAAACCGTGGCCGTTGGCCAGCCGGTACGGCGTGCGGACGAGGGCGCCGCTGTAGTCGTCGAAGAGCGCCGCGGGGAAATTGGTGCGGGCGACGAGCTTCGGCGGGACGTAGTGGACGTCGACCTCCTTGGAGTCCACGTAGCGGGCGGGCTCCCCCGGCAGCCGGTGGAAGGCCCTGCGCACGGCGCCCGGCGTGTCGTAGCTGTCCGTGAAGGTCAGGAGACTTCCCTCCCGTCCCTCCTTGTACCAGTCGCCCTGGGAGTACTGGTCGAAGTCGAAGGTCTCGATGCGGGTGCCCGGGGCGAGGAGTTCGCCGGGGACCTCCCGGAAGCTGGTCTCGTCGAAGATCTGCTCGATGGTCCGCACGCGCTTCTCGTAGCGGCGGGCCGCCACCCGGACCCGGCCCGTCCCCACCGGGAGGTCGGTGGCCTTCGGCACCGGAGCGGGTGCGGGCTCCGGCGGCGGGACGGGCGCGGGCGCCCAGGCGGTGCAGGACCGGTCCTCGGCCCCGGCGCCCTTCTCCAGGATCAGCGGCCCGCCCGGCCGCTCGGCAGCCGGGTCGGCCAGGCCGAGCAGGCAGTTGGAGGAGTCGTTGATCGCCATCAGCCGACCGGTGTCGCGCTGGACGAAAGCCCGCCACGCCTGCCGCCAGTACGAGGAATCACTGCCGGTGTCGGAGAACTTGGGCCGCAGAGTGACCGCGGCGCCCCGGGTCGTCTCCTCGGCGGTCAGGTAGAGGCCGGTGGCGGCGTGCCGGATCCGGTGGTTGACCACCCGGAACCGCTCGGCCACCCACCGCTCGCCCTCGCCACCGGTCTCCGGCGCGAGCACCACCGCAGCGCCCTCCGGGCTCCCCACCGCGACACCCGCCACCAGGCCGGGAATGCGGTGCAGACGCAGCACGAACGCCTCGGCGGGCCAGTCGACCAGCATGGTGAACACCCTCTCGACAAAAGGAATATGACGTTGCGTCACATCATGATCACCCATACGGGCGCGATCGCACCAGGCCCGCCGGCGCCGCCGAGCCATGCCTGCCGCAGCTCTGAGCCACGGGCCATCCGGCCAATGGTTGTATAGTGCATCTTAATAGTTGTATTCATCAACCTTGCATATTTGGGCGCCAGACCTGCTCCACAGCCACCACAGGAAGAACCGCACACGGGCATGAAGACATCGCACCGGGCCGAACCGGCCCGGCCCACCGCCACCCACCACACCCCGCCCAGCCGCTGGCACGGGGTCGGACACCTCGCCGTACACCTGCTCACGCCACTGCTGATGTGCCTGGGCATGGCGCTCGCCTACCAGGGCGCCTTCCACCAGCCGGAGCCCCACCACCTGAAAGTCGCCGTGGTGGGCACCACGACACCGGACCAGGTACTGGCGCAGACCCTCAAGGACCGGGCGGGCGACGCGCTCGACGTCACCACCTTGCCCGACAGGCAGAGCGCCGAGCAGCAACTGCACAGCCGGGACCTCGTCGGCGCGTACGTCCCCGACGCCGAACATCCGGAACTGCTCATCGCCAAGGCCAACTCCGACACCTCCGCGATGGCCGCGGAGGCGGTGTTCCAGACCGTCGCCGGGCACCAGGGCGTGCCGCTGACCGTCACCGACGTGGCCCCGCTCGCGGCCGGCGACCCAACGGGGCAGGGGATCTTCTTCCTGCTGGTCACCATCAGCATCGGCTCCTACGCCAGCGTGGCGGTGCTCGGCACGGCAGGCGCGGCCCTCGGCATGCGCGTGCGGGCACTGGCCGGGCTGGCGACCTCGCTCGTCGTCAGCGCGATCGGGATCGCCACCGCAGGACCCGTGTTCCACGTCGTCGACCACCACCAGGTCGCCGTCTGGGCGCTCGCCTGGCTCTACTCGGCGGGCATCATCGCCATCGGCACCGGCCTGCACGCCTTCCTCAAGCGGTGGACCACGCTGACCATGATGGCGCTGTTCGTGATGCTCAACTTCACCACCTCCGGCGGCATTTACCGTCCCGAGCTGCAGAACGGCTTCTTCGGCGCGCTGCACGGATTCTGGAACGGCGCCGGATTCGTCGAAGGCGCGCGCAGCATCCTGTACTTCGACGGCGGCGCGGGCCTCGGCGGGCGGGTGCTCTCGCTCGTCCTGTGGCTCGTGGCCGGACTGGCGCTGCTGGTCGCCGCCGGCGTCCACGAGCGACGGCAGCGGACGGCCGCAGCGGCTGCCACGACCGGCCCGACGGCGGAGGCCGGGCCCGACGAGCTCACCGAGGACCAGTTGCAGGAGGACGAGGCCGTCGCGGTCTGACACGAGCGCCCCACGCCGCGACACCGACGTGCCGGCAGCCGCACCGTGGTTGCGCCGGAGCGAACCAGTCCTGTGGATGCCAACACGCAGTCCCGAAGGCACTCGACCTCACCGCGCGCCTCCCGGCCCTCGCTGCCACGGCAGCGACCCGAACCGCTGCCTGGAACCTCTCCGCAAGGCGACAGGCAGCAGAGGACGGGCGGCCGAGCCCGGGGTCGGTGTCGCGAGCCAGGGTTTCCGGGTGCCGAGACGGCTCCTTCGCAGTCGGCGTGGACCGCGACCCCGCGCTGGTTGCGTCCGTCCGGATGGCCTCCAGCGCCGCCGACTCCTCCTCGTTCGCATACGGGAATGGGTTGCTGAGCGACCCACTGGCCCGCTCCCCGGAGGACACCGATGACCATCCCCGCCCTGGACCACTCGACGACCAGCTACTCCCTCCCCCACGCCTACTGGATGGCGCAGGCCGCCGGACTGGCCGTACTGGACCCGGCCGGCATCGAGGAGAAGGCCCACGCCTGGGGCTTCGACGAGGTACGCCACTTCGAGTCGACGCACCAAATGCCGTTCCCGATCGAGGACACCCAGGCCTACATCATGGCCAGCGACCGCATGATCGTCACCGGCTTCCGCGGCACCGAGGTCCTGAAGATCTACGACTGGCTCACCGACGTCAACACCCCGCCCGTCCCCGGACCGGCCAACAAGGGCTTCGTCCACTACGGCTTCCGGCAGGCCCTGCTGTCCGTCTACCCCCAAATCCGCGACACCGTCCAGGAACTGCGCACCGACGGGCAGAGCGTCTGGTTCACCGGGCACAGCCTCGGCGGCGCCCTCGCCATGCTGGCCGGCGCCAGCTGGTACTTCGAGGAGCCCCACCAACTCCCCGACGGCGTCTACACCTTCGGCCAGCCCCGCACCTGCGAACGCCTCCTCGCCGACGCCCACAACGCGGCCTTCAGGAACCGCTGCTACCGCTTCGTCAACAACAACGACATCGTCCCCCAGCTCCCGCCCGAGCCGATCTTCACCCACGTCGACGCGCTCCGCTACTTCGACGCGGACGGAAAGCTCCACGAGGCCATGCCGCTCATCGCCGGACTGAAGGACCGGGGCAAGGGCTTCCGCCAGGACATGTTCGCCCCCGAGACCGACGGCATCAGGGACCACCACCTGCCCCACTACCTCGCCGCGTTCGAGAAGAACCTCGCCAGGACCGGCTGACCAGGCCCGGGCCTCGGCGAGTTGACGGTTGGGGGAACCGCAGCATGCGGACATCCGAGCGCGCCTGCGCCTACGCGGGCAGCGCAGGGAACACGACCACCGAGCCGTCCTTGTCGCGGGCAATCTCGATCGCCACGTCTGTCGTACGGCTGTTTACCGTGACGCCGTCGCCCAGCTTGTGGATCCGGTGTGCCGCGCTCATGAGCCGATCGACTTCACCGGCCGTGAAGACGGGCCGCAGACCGTTCGGGCGGGCCAGCTCCACCACCGACAGGCGTACGAGGACACCGGCGATGCTCGACTCCAGTTCGTCGAGGCGCTGCTGATCGCGCTTGAGTGCGCGGGTGAAGTTCTCGAACGGATTACCGGGGTCGCTCTGGGCCTGCTCGACGGCCTGGAGGACGACCAGCCGCCGCTTCAGCGCGATGGCCAGGGAGGCGAGTTCGAGGTGGGTGCGGAACGTGCCGCCATGGTCGTCGACGCCGGGGAACGCCTTGGTCAACGTGCCGAGTTCGACGGCCTTGCCCGCAGGCAGTCTGTCGAGCGCGCTCTGCCACCGGGCAAGGCGGCGGTCGGCTTTGCCCAACGCCGTGTTGATGGCATGCACCGCCGAGTCGAGTCCCAGCGAGACACCGATCTTGCCCTGGTCGAGCAGAACGGCTGTGGCTTTGTCGATGGCGTCGCGGCAGCCGTCGAGTTCGCTGTGCTCGTCGTCGAGCTTCTCCTCCTGAAGTTGCTCCAGCAGTTCCGTGATGTGCTCGATGGCCTGCCGGCGCTTGTGGTCGGCGTGCGCGCTCACACCCACCGCCACGGCCATGAGCACGAGTGGAGCGGCCACGGTGAGCGCCGTGCCGCCGGCGGCCACGGCACCAGCAGTCGCACCGGCCCCGCCGACCGTGCCCGCCGCTGCCGCTCCTCCGACCGGCACGAACGTCGCTTTGGAAGCGATCCTGCCCGTCGAGTTCACGAGTTCACCGTAGATTCCACCGGCCGCCCCCTTCGACGCCATCGGGCGAACGATGCCCTGCCCGAGCTGGGCGGCAACCTTCGCCGGGACCACCATGCGGTAGAGGTTCTCGCCGGAAGCGGTCGCCCTGGCCGCTGTCAGAGAACTCCGCGCCGATTGCGTGATGAACTGTGACAGCTGCTGCGCCAGGGGACTCGCGGCATCGAGCGGGATGCCGCGGCCGCGGTCGACCGTGTCGGGCAGCGGATGAACCTCAAGCGTGACGATCGGCTCGTCGGCCAGGACGGCCAGCACTCCGCGCAGTTCCGCCAGGCGCCCAGCCGTCATCGACTCGCCCGCGGCCAACCCGGGCACTCGGACGTCACCGGTCGCAAGCGTCCACACGGGTACCGTTGTTCTGCGGTCGTCACTCATCGTCTCCCCTTGTTCCCCAAAAGCAACCTACGTCCGACCTCGAACGCGAACGGCTCGTGGTCGTCCTCCGCGGATCACCGCGCCCCTGCGTCGCCCGCCGCACATCGGACCGCTCCGGAACCGGGTCGGCTCCGTCGTATGTCCGCAGACCGGGCGATCCCGTCACCGCGACTCCACCAACCCGTCCAGCTCCTCCGGATGTTGTGGCATCCGACTCCCCTGCCGGCCCAGCACCAGCCGCTCCCGGGCACGGGTAATCATGACGTAGTAGGCCATGCGAAGGGTCGCCGCCGTCGGATCGGTGGCGGAGTCGGATTCCGCGCGTCGGCAACGACGACGGTGTCGAAGCCGAGGCCCTTGGCGCCGGCGCGGTGGACGATGACGACGCCGGGGCAGCCGAGGTCGAGATCACGATAGCGGCCGGACGCGGCCTGCGAGTTGTAGAGCTGGGGTTCGCGGGCGAGGTTGGCGCGTTCCAGCAGGCGCACCAGGTCGGCCGCCGTGCGCAGGGAGTTGACGATGACGACCCACTGCGAAAGGGGATTTCGGGGCGAGTGACGACACCCTTGGTCGGGCAGTCCCGTCGAGCGCCCGGTCCGCACCCCCTGCCCGATCGGGCCCGCCCCCCCACTTCCCACCGTTCCGGTCGACGCCGTGCGGCTGCCGGCCCCGGGCCGGTGGGGCGCCGGTGGGTCGGCCGTTCTGCCCGGCCGTCGAAACCTCCCCCATGGGCAGGTAAACACTAGTGCAATTTCACATTGCCATGTTACATTTCATGCCCTGCGCCAACCGGCCTCCCCCCACCTGGAGGCCGCGGCCCCTTTGGGCCATCGACTCCGCCCCACCTCCCCCCACAGGAGAATCGGTGTCAATTCCTCGCGCCACGCGCCGAGTCACGCCCGTCCCGACGACGGACCACACCCGCACGCGCCCGCCGAGCACCTAGGCCCTGTCTTTCGGGTCCTGCCGACCGCGCAATTCCGGATCGCCATTCCCCCCGCCCCGACGGGCCGGGAGGCGCCCCCACGGAAGCAACCAGCAAACCGTCCAAGTACCCCCAGTACGAGGACAGTTCGCCGACACTCCGAGCCGGGCGCGGCATCCGGGCTGCTTCCGACCCCAAGGGCCGGGGAGCCGCGCACCGATCCGACAGGGTCCGGAAGAGAGGGCCTGGCCGGAGCCCCGACGCCCGTACGAAGGCGCCGCTCCACCGCTTCCGCCGCACCTCCGTACGGGCGTCGAGCTCCGTACCGCCGGCGCGGTCACCCGTTCCCGGGCTGCCCGTTCCCTCACGCTCCCGCACCGGTTCCGGCGGCATTCGCCGCCTCGCTCCTCCCCCGGTGCGCCCCGCACAGCACCACCTGACCACCCCCACACCAACGAGGAGACCCCGGTGCGTTCATCAGTCACCGTGCGCAACACCCTGCTCTCGGCCGCGCTCGCCGCCGCCCTCGCGGTCCCGCTGCTGCACAGCGTCCAGGCCGCCGCCTCGCCCGCGCCTGCCGTCTCGGCGGCGGACCGCCCTGCGCCCGCCCCGCAGCAGGCCGGCGACCACGTCGCCCACCAGGGCGCCCCGGGTGGCGGCACCTCGGCCGTCCCGCAGGGCTGGCCCGGCACCGCCGCGCGCCAGCCGACCAGCGGCCTGCAGTCCGGCGATCCGGCCGACACCGCCGAGTCGCTCCCGGCGGCCGGCGTCGCGAAGAGCGCCGCCTGTACCCCGGAGGCGTTCACCTCGCTCTCCCCCGCCGCGCTGGTCGACTTCCTCACCGACCGCGGCCACACCTACCAGGACTGTCTGCGCCCGCTGCTGGTCAACTGGGACCCGCGGACCGCGAAGGTGATGACGCCCGATCACGTACGGGCCGTCGCCGCCAAGGTGAGCTCCCTCGCGCCGTCCTTCGACAGCGCCAACAACCTGAACCAGCAGGAACTCTGGTACTACCTGCACATCGCCGTCTTCTTCGACTTCTACCACGACGAAATCGACCTCGGCGACGACACCACCGTCGCCGCCCTCGACCGCGCCATCCGCGACTACGCCGCCAACCCCCGGGTGTTCGACCCCACCACCACCAACGGCGACACCATGGGCGAGTTGCTGCAGACCAGCAGCGCCCCCAAGCTCCGGCTGGCCCGGCTGCCCCTGGTGAAGCAGGTCATGCGGACGTTCGCCCCCGGCTCGCCCGTGATCGGCGACCGCGGCTGGAACTGGGCCGTCCAGGGCGCTCTCCAGATCAACTTCCAGGGCATCGAGAACGTCGGCGAGGACCCCGAGGGCCTGTTCCGGGCCGCCGTCGCCGCCGACGCCGACTACCGCGAGACGTTCCGCGCCTACGCCGGCTACACCCACCTCAAGGGCACGAACAGCGAGTGGGCCGCCGGCGACGCCATGCTGGAGTACGGACGCTTCGCCCGGATCGACGCCCTCAAGTCCGAGGTGAAGCAGCGGATCGGCTCGCAACTGGAGCTCGCCGCCGCGACCTTCGGCCGGATGAGCGTGCCCTGGGCCAACCTGGTCGGCCCGGTCAACGACCTCGGGCTCTGCGGCCAGTACGGGGTCTGCCGCACCGACCTGGAACGCCAGATCTTCCCCCACACCTACAGCTACGACAACGACACCCTGATCGTGCGCACCGCGCTCGACAAGGCCACCGCCGACCAGCTCTACTACGCCACCAAGCAGGTCAAGGCCCAGTTCTTCCGGACCCTGGGCACCGACCAGCCGCTGGCCGACGACAACCACCCGGCGCTGACCGTCCAGCTGTACGACACCAAGAGCAACTACCAGGCCCTCCAGCGTGTGCTGTTCGGCATCGGGGACGTCCAGAACGGCGGGATGTTCATCGAGGAGAACTCCACCTTCTACACCTACCAACGCACCTCCCAGGAGTCGTACTTCAGCCTGGAGGAGCTGTTCCGGCACGAGTACACCCACTACCTCAACGCCCGCTGGGCGATCCCCGGCGAGGGCTACACCACCCGCTGGCCCAGCGACGCCACCTTCGCCATGAACGAGGGCACCGCCGAGTACTTCGCCGGCGCCACCCGTGACAGCGGGGTCAAGGCCCGCAAGTACATGGTCCGCCAGATCGGTTGGGACGACGAGGCCCGCACCCCCCGTCTGACCGTCGACCAGATCCTGCACGCCACCTGGAACGGACTGGGCTTCCGCGCCTACCCCTACTCCGCGACCTTCTTCAACCTGCTCGGCGAGAAGCACCCCGAACAGCTCTCCGAGATGTACCGCCTGCTGCGCGCCGACGACCGCGCCGGCTACGACGCCTGGCGCGACCGCCTGGGCCGCGACGCCGGCCTCCAGCAGGAGTACACCGCCTACCTGGACGCCGAGATCCCGCACGCGGACGACCTCTACGTCCCCTCCACCGACTACACGCCCAACGGCCAACTGAACTACGCCTGGGCATCCGAGATCCGCAACGCCTTCGCCTCCGCCACGCAGAACACCCCCGACTGCAAGGACAACGGCGACTGGAACAACAAGATGCGCTTCACCTGCACCGGACGCATCACCGCCAACCTCACCAACTCCAACAACCCCGGCCAGAACCGCAAGGACATGGCCACCACCGTCGACCACTTCCTCCTCGACCGGGGCGGCGCCGCCAACAACAACATGGCCGACATGAACTGCTGGTTCGGCAAGGTCGACGTCTGGCCCTCCGGCCAGGCCGGCACCGCGGACTACTCCTGCGAGGGCCCGCTCCGCCGCTGACACCGCACCACGGCGACGGCCGAGCCCCGTCCGCCGCTGCCGAAGGCGCCCGGTGACCCTCGCGACGGGGTCACCGGGTGCCTTCGGCCGTCATGCGCAAACCGGTGTGCAATCGCTTCCCCCAGCCGATTCTGCCTGAGCCGTTTGCGCCGCCTCGACGGTGCGTATCCGGAGCGCGCTTCCGTCGTTGACCAGGCCGTGGCTCCGAGCAGTTGCCCGGGGCACGGTCTGCGCAGGCACCGGCTTTCGGCGGGGCCCGTACGAGGAAGGAACACGATGAACATGCTGACGGGTGCGGGGCGCCAGGCCGCGGGCAGCAGTGCACGCACCGTGGGCAAGCGGATGGCGGTGCTGGGTACGGCCATGGGGGCGGCAGTGGTCCCGGCCGGCGCGGCCCAGGCCAACATCGTGGGAGTGGGCAACGCCGTGTTCGGCAACTCCTGCACGAACCACGGTGCCGCGCAGGCCACCGGGACCACCGTCTCCGACAGCGGGACGGCAAGCGGCAACCACCTCGGCCTGCCCCTGGACCTGCCCCGCAACCACTGCGGGAGCAGCGGGATCGTCTGCACGGCCATCTTCATGTCCAGCGTCTGATCCGGTGGGACCGACGTTGTGCGGGACGGGTGGGCTCGTGGCCGGTGTCGGGGTGACGGGTGTGTCGCTGGAGGACGCCGCTGTACGGGAGTTGGCTGCCCTGAGTGGGCGAGCGGTGCCGTTGTTGCGGGAATGGGTCGGCGAGTGTCCACGGCTGGGCGTGGCGCGGGCCCTCCTGATGCTGGCGACCGGCGGGGGCCTGAGCGATGAGGTGCTGCGGGAGGAGTTGGTGGTCGCCCACCGGGACGCGCAGGAGGCCGATGCGCGGTCGGCGAGCCTGGTGTACGGGATCTTCCTCTACACCCACCGACAGTTCCGGCTCACGGCCGATCACCTGGTGACGCACTTCGAGCGCTGGCCCGGGGACGAAGTGGCCTCGCTGATGCTGGACGCCTTCCACGCCTGCGGGGACGCCGGCTACCGCGCGGACGGTGATGCGCTGGTCGAGCGGCAGTACGCCCTGGCCGGTGCGGACAGCTGGCCGTGGACGGGCAGGCTGGCCTGGACGCGGGCGGAGCAGGGCCGCGCCGAGGAGGCCCTCGAACTGGCCGGGCACACCCTGGCCCGGTTTCCGCGCGCCGGACTCGCCGCGCACGCTCGCGCGCACGCCGAGCACGAACGGGGAGCCGGCCCCGCCTCCACCGGGTTCCTCGACCGGTGGCTGGCCGAGGATCCGCAGGCGGCGCAGTTCAAGCACCTGAACTGGCATGCCGCCCTGCAGTCGCTGGCCTGCGGGGACTTCGCAGACGCGCGCCGCCGGGCCGACGAGGTCCTGGGCCGCGCGGACGTGGGGATGCGGTCGGCGACGAACTGGCGTCTGCTGCTGGCCGGGCAGGAACCCGCCGGCCGCTGCGACCTCGACCACGTGCGCGGCCTGCTGGCCGGGCCGGGCGGGATGGCGGAGGTCTTCCACACCTTCAACCTGGCCCTGGCCCTGGCCGTCGAGTCGGCCACCGGCGACCTTGAGGCCCTGGCCCGCCGGGCGGCCGGTGACACGCGCCCCGACTACAGCGAAGTCCTCGCCCCCGTGGTCCGGGCCCTCGCCCACGTGACCGCGGGCCGCCCCCGGGCCGCCGTCGATCTCCTGACCCGCCTGCGCGGGCAGATCGACCGCATCGGCGGCGTACGGGTGGAACGCGAGATCGTCCAGGACACGCTGGCCCGCGCCCTCGTCGACATCGGCGAACACACGCGCGCGGCCGCCCTCCTGCACGAGCGCGTCACCGCCCGCCGCCACCACACCTACGAGGACCTCGTCCTCACCCCGCACGCGACACCGGCCCGCTGACCCTCCACCACCCCGTCGCCTCCTCTTCTCCGGGAGACCTCCCATGCCCGTGCCCCAGCTGATCGTCGTCTCGCTGCGCGGCAGCGGCACACCACTGCTGGCCCGCATCACCACCGCACTCGGCTACACCCCGTACGGCACGATGAGCGGCACCCAACGCGAACACGGTGAGCAGCCCGGCCCCGGCGAGGTCGCCCCCCTGCTCCGGGCCGCCTACGGGCAGGACGAAGCCGCACGCCTGCTGCGCGGGCAGCGCGACAACCGGGAAGAGCTGGAAGCCGCCTTCCAGCAGGCAGTCACTGCCCTGTGGCGGGTGTGGTGGACACGCCTGGGCCAGCCCGTCACCGCCGCCTCACCCGTCGACCCCGTCCTCGAAGACCGTCTGACCCGCGTCCCCGACACCGACCTGCCCCGACTCCTGCCGGGCCGCGGCTGCTGGTACGTCAACAGCCTGGACCTGGAACGAGCCGACGCCGGCTTCCTGCGCGCCTGGCACAGCACCGCACGACCGCCGATCGTCTACCACCACCGCGACGTACGCGACCGCATCATCGAACAGATCCACCTGCTCTCCCAGCCCGCCGGCCACGTCGGCTCGATGCCCGAACACCTGGTCTACCGCGACATCGTCAGCGCCCTGCCCACCATGGACGCCAAGATCACCCTCGCCCTGACCGACCCCGGCTTCCCCGGCATGCGCGAAGCCCGCCGCTGCCAGTGGCTGCTGCGCCACCCCGCCGTCTGCGTGCTCACCCACGAAGAACTCGCCGACCCCGCCGACGGCGGCACCGCCGAAACCCGCGACCGCGCCCTGCACCGGCTCCTGGCCATCACCGGCCACCCCGACCCGGCCGCGGCTCTCGCCGCCCTGCCCAACCCCAAGAGCGACCAACTCCCGCCCGGCGTCTGGCGCACGCACTTCAGCCCGGAGCACGAACGCCTCCTCCACCAGCACCACAGCGACCTCCTGCCTCCCCACCCCGACGAAGCCGCTCACACCATCAACTCCCGACGCACCGACGCCCCGACGAACTCACGCCCCGCATCCCGGTGAACCCGCGCCCTGCCTGCGACCGGCGGGCACCCGACCGCGCCGCTGTGGCCTGCGCCCGTGGATGGAAACCGGGCCGCCCCATTCCTCGTCGTCCCAGGGGTCGGTCGGCCAGGAGTGCCTTGTAGTAGTTGGCGGTGTCACGGCCCTCAGCCGACAGCGCCATGAAGGTGCCCAGTGTGCCCTCCAGCGCCTGGCTGTACCTGAGGCAGCCCCAGTGCTCCGCCAGGCCCCGCCCGGCACCGCGCCGGGCGAGCGCGGTCGCACGTCCGAGGGTGTGCAGTACGTTCCACGGCGTCAGCTGGATGCCGTCACCGTGTTCCTCATACGGAAGGGGCTCGAGTTCCTTCTCCTTCCGCTTCTGGTCGTCCTTGGCCGCACACGCTTCCACGTCTCTGAGCAACCTTGGACCGGAGTGGACCGCGACGTTCGACGGCTACGCCAACTGCCGAAGGACCTCGGTCACGTTCTTCGAGATGTCTTCCTCCACGTGCATCCCCCCAACTCTCCAGTTCCACCGAGCAGATGCCGCACCGTAGGCCGCGCCGATGGGGCGCTTACCAGGGCGCACACGAACATGGCTGGAATCCGAGCCGCCTGACACGAGACGGGGATCGATGCCGACCGGTGGAACCGGATCAACCCGCTCGTCGGATTCGCCTGGGCACTTCAGGCTGCCGCGAAACCTTCGGTGGCCACTCCCAACCTCGGACTCCCGCACGATGTGGTGCACCGGCTGGCCCACAGGCGGCTGAGGATGAATCAACAGCAGCTGGATCAGGAGTTCATGAGCATCCCTCACCCGAACGGGATGTCCTGAAGGATCCCGCGCATGGACAGGGGGATGGGGGCAGGACGGATCGGCTGTCCGCACCGTCCTGCCCCCCGCCGATCGTGCCTCAGGGGGCGATTCACGGCAGAAGGCGGGAGCTGGACGACACCGCGACATAGGCCAGTCCGTCGTACTCCTCGGCCGGCACGGTCGGCGTCAAGCTCAACCTGTAGGTCCAACGCGGCACCAGCGCACCAAAGCTTCGCGCGACCTGGCTCTCATGCAGCCAGTGCCGTACACCCGCCGGGGCGTCGACGCCGGCCCGTAGATCCACCAGATGGTCACCGGGGCAGGCGGCCGCGAGTCGTGACTCCACCGCGGCAGGGCGGGGTGGGCCGATCCGGTTGCCAACGGCGGGCGGGACGCCCGTCCATCGCCGGCGTCCGGGCCACACCCGCCGCGCGCGAAAGGCGCCACTGCCGAACAGCAGGCCGAGCGCGTAGTAGGCCGCGCCGAACCGTGCGTTCAGGTGCCACCCCAGCACCGGCACCGCACCACCCCAGTGACCCTTCATGACATGGCCGTTGTGGGCCCACAGCACCACCTTGGCGGACGGGTCCTCAAGCAGTTCCCCCATGGCATCGGCCATGTGGCGATCGCGTACGGCAAAGGCGGTCTGCAACGGATCCGTGTGCCGACGAGGGTGTGTCGCCACGTCTGCGGCCCGCACCAGAATTCGGGCATGCTCGATCGCATCGGCCGCCTCAGGGCCGAACTCGTCCAGGGCCTGGAGGAGTTCGTGCGCATCACGCACCAGTTGCCGAGCGCCCGGGAGCGATCCCGGATCCGCTGTGGAGAGCACACCCAGGGCGGAGTGGAGGGCGGTCAGGCGCTCCGGTGCCACGTCGCGAAGGAATGAGTCCAGTGCGGTGAGCGAGCCCCCGCACCGCTGCGGATCGATGCCTGCGAAGCGCACCTTCTCGTCGTCGGGTCGGCCACGGTTGTAGGCGCGCATCCACTCGATCACCGTGAGCGCCTCACGGGTCCGCCAGATCCAGAACCCCAACCCGGCAAGCACCTTGCCGGCCTCCCCGACGCCATGGCGCACATAGGCGTCAACTGCCGGACCCGCCGACGCGCTCGCCTCCATGGCCAGAGTTCGAAAGCCCAGCTCTGTCACCAGAAACTCCAGCAGGCGGTGTTTGAGCTGGAAGAACTCACGCGTGCCGTGCGTGGCCTCCCCCAACCCCACGATCCGCACTTCAGCAAGGATCTCCTTCAGCGGCTGAAGATCATCCGCTGGTGCTCCCGCGACAAGGCCGTTCAAGGGCAGAGCATTTCGGGCCAGCCAGCCTGTCAGCTCGGCCGACGCGGCGTCCCGACCCATCAGCCTTCGGCACCGGGCGCCGGTCGGTGACCCGTGTCTCCCGACTCCTCCCCGGACCGCCCGTCATCGCCGACCGAACCGTGCGCACTGGTCTGCGCGCCTTGGAGACAGAATGCGCCCTCCGGAGCCGCCACCTGGGCGAAGTCGATCGCCTCCACGCTCCTCGACCAGGGCACGTACGCAGCCATGACGCCACAGAATCCGGCCAAGCCCCGTGACTCGCTCCAGGTTCCGGGATCAACGACAAGAGCCCCGCTGCGATTGTGCTCCAGGCGTAGGCACGAGTGCGTGACCTTGATGGATCGCATGGCGCATAGCCTGCGCAGCTGCCGCTCCACGCGAACAAACCGAAGGAGATCACTCCCGGCTTCCCCACCAAGGACGAAGCCCGCACCGCCCTGCACCGCTACCTCACCGGCCGCACCTTCGGCATCAACACCTGTCCCAACCAGACCGTCGCCGAATACCTCGCCTCGTGGCTCGCGGCCAAGAAGCTCCGGCTCAAGCCCACCACCTGGGTCCGCTACCGCGACTACGTCCACCACGACCTCATCCCCCACCTCGGCGCCATCCGCCTCGACGACCTCGCCCACGAACACATCCTCGCCTTCGTCCAGACCTAACTCGCCAACCACCGCGGCCACCCCACCCTCTCCACACTGGACGACGGCGTCCGCACCCACCGACTCCCCGCGAACGTCGCCCACCCCGCCGTCATCCCCCGCCCCGCCGCCGACGAACGCCCATCTGGACCACCACCCAGACCGTCTGCTTCCTCCACCACTGCCGGACGGCCGATCCCGACTTCGCCGACCTGATCGAACTGATCATCTGCACCGGCCTGCGCAAAGGCGAAGCACTCGCCCTCCACTGGGACGACGTACACCACAGCGAGGGCGTCCTCTTCGTCCGCCACACCCCCTCTCCGCCGTCGACAACAACCAACTCCTCCTCACCCCGAAGACCCTGCACAGCAGGACCTGATTCGCCCTCTCCCACCGCGCGGCCACCGCCCTCGACGACCTCGCCGACACCGGCCCCTTCGGCACCACCGACCCCACCGGCTACGTCTTCCACCGCCACGGCCGCCCCCTGCACCCCAAGGCCGTCCTCGACCGCTTCCACCTGCTCTGCGACAAAGCCGGCGTCCCCCGCATCGCCCTCCACGACCTGCGCCACCTGGCCATGAGCTTCGGCCTCGCCGCCAACGTCCCACTGCCGATCATGTCCAAGACCCTGCGCCACCGGACCCTGTCCACCAGCGCCAACATCTACGCCGAACTCACCCCCCCCCGCCGCCCGCGCAGGCGTCAACGGCATCCCCCGGATACTCGACAACGCCGACCACGCAGAATCCGGCACACCTGCCTGCCGCGCCAGCCGCTACGCACGCCAGCACCCGCGCCCCCACCGGCCGCAACCCGCCAACCGAACCCCGCGCACCGACGACCCCACCGAGGACTGGCCCATGTGGCCGGGCGACCACCATGCGACCACCAGCTGCCCCGGCAACAGAAAGAGCCGGCACCTGGTTTCCCAAGTACCGGCTCTCACAACCGACTTCACAGTCGGGACGACAGGATTTGAACCTGCGACCCCTTGACCCCCAGTCAACTGCGCCTACTACATTGCTGGTTGGCCGCCTGCTCGACGGGTCCCGATCAGGCGGCCAACTCGCATCCTGTGCATAGGAGTTGATCCCAGAGGGGTGCTCGCGCGACTCGCGTGACCTGACGGAGGCCCAGGCGTTACCTCGGCCAGAGATGTCCAACTCCGTCCATATGTGTCCATCAGCGTCCAATGTGGCTGGTCCCAAAGTGGTCCCAGGGCCCAGCAATGGCCGTCGACACGCCGAGTAACAGCGCTCCAACCACTACTCGCCGCATACCGATGACGCAGCTCGAAACAGCAGCCTGCAGGGTCGCTTGCTGCAGGGCATCCGTGGCGGATCAGAGCCGCCTACCCGCCGACTACGTGCCGTGACCTTCCGTTCGGCGTGTCGTCCTGCGCGTGTCGCCGTCGGCCGACCAGGGCTCGCTTCGCGCCCTGCTTCGCACGCTCTACCGACACTCCGAACGAGGTGGCGAACCTTGGTTGCCAGAGAGCATCGACTGCGAGGAGGGGTTCGTGGGGCAACGTCCACAGCGGGGCAGGGTGTACCGGCGGTGCGGCTGCTCGGACGGCAACGGCAAGCAGCTGGGTCCGTGGTGTCCGCAGCTGGCCGCGGACATGAAGCACGGGAAGTGGACGTACTGGGTCGACCTCGCCCCTGACGAGGGACAGCGCCGCACCCGCCGACGGGGCGGATTCGCCACCCGAGCCGAGGCCGCACGGGAGATGGCCGCGGTCCTCGACGGTGAGCTGCGCGGGGTCTACGAGAATCGCCGTACCACGGTCGCGAGCTTCCTGAGGGAGTGGCTGGTCCTGCAGAAAGTGCGGCTGGCGCCGAACACATACGCGGGCTACCGGGCGTGCCTGGAGCGCGACCTGATCCCGGCCTTCGGCCACCACCGGCTCCTCGATTTGCGGCCCAAGCACATCGACGAATGGATCACCACCCAACTCGCCGCCGGGCGGGGCAAAGCCACGGTCTACCGGGCCGCCTCCACCCTGCGCAACGCGCTGAACGCCGCCGTACGGTCCTGGCGCCTGCGCTACAACCCCGCCAAGCATTCCGTCCCGCCGAAGCCCCGCGCCGCCGAACGCACCTGCTGGACCCCCGAACAAGCAGCCACCTTCCTGCACCATGGAACCGAGCAGTACGCCGACCAGCTCACCGATCTGTTCGAGGTCATGCTCGGCACCGGCATGCGCCGCGGCGAAGCACTCGCCCTCCACTGGTCCGACGTCCACCTCATGGACCGAAAGCTCTACGTCCGCTGGACCCTCGCCGCCGTCAACAACGGCGAGTTGACGTTCGGTGAGCCCAAGACCGAGGCCAGCCGCGCCTGGATCAGCCTCTCCCCCAGAGTCACCGCCGCCCTCCACCGCCAAGCCGCCCTCCAGATGAACGCCCACCCCGACGGCACGCTCGAAGGACTCGTCTTCTCGAAGCCAACCGGCGCTCCCCTGCGGCCCCAGTGGGTCCTCACTCAGCTACGCAGGCGCACGACCGAAGCCGGCGTGCCCCGGATCGGCCTGCACGACCTGCGCCACACCGCAGCCAGCATCATGATCGCCGAAGGCATCCCCCTCGCCATCGTCTCCAAGACACTGCGCCACTCCACCCTCGCCACCACCATCAACCTCTACGGCCACCTCTTCAAAGACTCCGCCGACCAAGCCGTCACGGCGCTCGCCTCCGCGCTCGACCGCGCCCAGGAAAGCCGGCTCCGCGCCGTCCCCCGTGGCGACGACGACCTGCCGTTGGCGGCGTAGCCACGCGTCGAACGACTTCGGTACTACGGCGTGGCATCGGGAGTGGGGCATCTCTGGCCGGAGCGCCGGCCAGAGATGCCCGAGCCTCGCGTCGGCAGCAGAGGTCTCGTCCTCCTCAAGATCAGGGCGGAGGATGTCGAGAAGGTCGTGGACTGCTCAGTCCGGGAGGGTCATCGACGGTGGGGGCATCCTGGCTTCGCGCAGGAGGGATCCCGACTGCGGAGCCGGATGCAGATCTTGACGATGCGGTGGGTACGGGCGGGGTGAGGTCGTGGGCACGACAGCACCGCACGGGGCGGTAGAACGCGGCGCTGCGCGCCCCGCCGATGCCGATGACGGGCGCCGTGGGGAGCACGCCCCGCCTGCACCCACGCCGACCGCGCGGCCGTCCACATCGAGGCGGCCCATCTGTCCACAGGCACTCGTCGATCTTAAAGTGCCACTCCTCAACGCCGCTTTCCCGGTGTCGGCACCATTCGGCGATGCTGCGGGCCGCCGACGGCGGAACCGGGCGTGGAACACGATCAGCGGGTGGGTACGCAGGCCTGTGGACCAGCTTCACGCCCGTCGACGGTGCGACCTCCCCGAGCACGAGCACGTCCTTCAGCCCGATGTCGAGGCCGCCCAGCGCCACCCCGATCACGTACAGCATGTCCGCTGCGCCCTCGGGGGCGCCGCTCGACAGCGGGGCCCCGGCCGCGAAGAACGTCGTGGTGGCGTCCGCCTCCTGGGCGGTGCGCGTGAGACTGGCCCAGACGAACCAGGACGTACCATCCCGCTCCAGTTGCGCGCCGCTCAGGGTGAAGCCGCCCCAGCCGTCGGGAAGCGCCGGGGCACCGACCGCGGCCGCCGCCCACCGCCTGCCGGCGGCTCACCGGCCCGTCCTGGATATTCGCCGCCACCCCCGGTCCCCTGGGGCGCGGCCGAACTCACCAACCGGCAGCACGAGGGCCCCGGTGCGGACACACCGGGCAGCATGTCGCGGGACAACCTTGGGTCCTGACGGGCACCCTTCACGGCCCCGACCCAGCCCTGCAACCCCGACCCGGCCGGCTCCCACCCCGGAACTCGTCGACGCCGACAGCGAAAGTCGGCTTATACGTAAGGGATTTGACGTTGCCAGCGCCGCGAGGCATCCGTTGACGGAAGATCCTTTGAACGAGTGACACCGTCATCTGGACCCCGACCGGACACGGGACGTGTGCCCGCTGGAACTGTCCTTCGCGCAGAAGACGGCGGAAGCCGCCGTGGCCGCGCTCGGGGACGACATCCGCAACTGGCCGGACGCGAACCCAGTCAACCTCCAGGACCCCGCCTACGTCGGGGTGGCCTCCATGGGAGTGCAGGGCCGTCCGGGCTTCACCCGCGTGCGCACCCCGTACGTGTCCGACGCCGACGCCACCCGGGTCGCCGACGACACCGCCCATCTGACCGAAGACCCGACCGCGTATCTCGACGTCTACCCGGGCCCCGTCGACTGGAAACCCGCCTTCATGGACGACGACGCCGACACCCTGATGACCGAAGCTGCTCGACCACCTATGTAACTCGCTATCAAGAAAGGATAGTTGGCCTGATGGCCGAGGATCGCCTCACACAGCGCACCGTGACCGTGGTCATGGCGGTCATCGCCCTGCTGGCGTTCGTCTTCTCCTTCGGCAACGTCTGGGCCCTGGCCCTGCGCCTGGGGGTGCCCCACCCGGTCGCGCCACTGATCGCCCCCATGGTTGACCTGTCCGTGGTCGGGCTTCTCATCGGCCTGCGCTTGCTGTCTCTGCGCGGTGTCACGCACAAGGAGCTGACGGTGGCCACCCGGTTGATGCACCTGTGCGGCCTGCTGACCCTGGCTCTGAACGTCGCCGAACCTCTGGCGGCCGGACACTACGGCCGTGCCGCCGTCGATGCGGTCGCGCCGCTGCTGCTGCTCGGCTGGGGCCAGGTCGACCCGCAGTTCCTCCGCCACTTCCACATCCTGAGCGCCTCGAAGCTGGCGGAGGCTCCCGCCCCGGCTCCGGCTGCGGAGCACCTGCCGGACCCGATCGTGTCCCTCGGCGCCGCACCGGAACCGGCCCTCACACCGCCCTCCGAGCCGGCGCCTGCCCCGGCTGTGGTCGTCACCGCTGAGCCTGCTCCCGCGCCGGCCAAGAGGACCGCGTCCGCAGCTCTCCCGGCCGTCCCCGAGGCCCCGCTGACCGCTGCCCGGCGCATCGCCGAAACGCATCACGCCGAACAGGGCGAGCACATCACGCCCGGTCAGCTCAAGGCCCGCCTGCGCATCACACTGCCGCTGGCCACCGCCGCACACGCTCAGCTCCTCGCCTGAGCCCCGCCGGCCCCATCCCAACCTGACCGGCCCCGCCCGACCGGCTCGGTTCGCCATGCCCCGAGCAGCACCAGCATGCCTTCCTGCCTGGCTGGTTGCTGCTCGGGGCCACCCCACCCGACAGAAGGGACACGCCCCGGATGGACACCCTGAACCTGCGCCACGTGGCAAGCCCCGCCGTGCGGGACCTGATCCACCTGGTCAACCTGCCCGACTTCGACCGCGCACACCAGCAAATCGACCACCTCGGCGGCTGCACCGAACCCGTGCGCCTGCTCGGCCAGACCACCACCATCGACACGGCAACCGGTGAGGTACTGCGCTCCTACAACACCGCCGACGAGCCGACGGGCAGCCTGCTGACGTCCTGCGGCAACCGCCGCGCCTCGCGCTGCCCGGCCTGCTCCCGCGTCTACGCCGCCGACACGTTCCAACTGATCCGGGCTGGCCTGACCGGCGGCAAGAGCGTGCCGAACACCGTCCGCACCCACCCCCGCGTGTTCGCCACGCTCACCGCGCCGTCCTTCGGCCCCGTCCACAACCGCCCCACCGACGCGAGCGGTGTTCTCCGGCCCTGCCGCTGCGGCAAGCGCCACGAAGCCGCAGATGCGCTGCTCGGCACGCCGCTGGACCCGAAGACCTACGACTACCCGGGCGCGGTGCTGTTCAACGCCCACGCCGGAGCCCTGTGGGCACGCTTCACCATCTACCTGCGCCGCGAGATCGCCGCCCGGCTCGGCCTGACCCAGAAAGCGGCCCGCGCGGTGCTGCGCGTCTCCTTCGCCAAGGTCGCCGAGTACCAGAAGCGCGGCCTGGTCCACTTCCACGCCGTGATCCGCCTTGACGGCCCGGACGGCAGCACCCAGCTCCCACCACCGTCCGCCACCGTGACCATGCTCGCCGACGCCATCCGGGCCGCCGCCGCCCGCGTCTCGGTCACCGTCGTCTCGGACGCGATCGGGGAACGCGAACTCCTCTGGGGCCAACAGCTCGACGTTCGCGAGATCGCCGCCTTCGGCACCGAAGCCGAACTGACCGATCACGCGGTCGCCGCCTACGTAGCCAAGTACGCCACCAAGTCCGCCGACTCATCCGGCGCCCTCGACCGCGCCCTGTTCTGCCGCCCCTGCCAGGGACGCGGCATGACCCTGACCCGCCACGGAACCCCACTCCAGTGCACCGCCTGCACCGGCACCGGACAGGCCCGACCGCTGGCCCGCCTCGCCGTCGAACGCCACGTGCGGCAGATGATCCGCACCTGCTGGGAGCTGGGCACGCGCCCGGAGTTCGCCGAGCTCAAGCTCTGGAAGTGGGCGCACATGCTCGGCTTCCGGGGCCACTTCTCCACCAAGTCCCGCTGCTACTCGGTCACCCTCGGCGCGCTGCGCGACAACCGCCGAGCCTGGCGCACCGAACAGGCCCGCGCACACACCGGCCTGCCCGACCTCGACCCGAGCACGACCCTCGTCATCGGCCACTGGGCCTACCACGGCTCGGGCTACAGCCCCGGCGCGGAACTCCTCGCCGCCGCCGTCTGGCACCGCAGAGAAGTGGAACGGCAGTTCACCGCCGAGGGCGGCTGCTGATGGCCCCACTCCCGGGGCCGGGCGGGGATCTGTTGACGGTCCCCCAGGTCATGGCCCGCCTCCAACTCGGCCGCTCCGCCGTCTACGACCTGCTCCGCACCCAGCAGCTCGCCTCCATCACCCTCGGCCGCGCCCGCCGCATCCCCACCCACGCGCTCACCGACTTCATCCGCACCCGACTCGAACAGGACGCCGCCTGATGACCGCATCCCACGACACCCCCGCTCCCTCACGCCGTAGCCGCGCCAACGGCGACGGCACCGTCTACCAGCGCAAGGACGGCCGCTGGGAAGCCGCCGGCTACGTCCTCGCCCCCGGCGACACGCGCAAGCGCGTCCGCGTCTACGGCATCACCCGCAAGGAAGCCCTCGCGAAGCTCACCGAGAAGATCGCCGCCAGCAACCGCGGCGTCCCCGTGGTCTCCGCCCAGGGCAGCCTCGGGGCGTTCCTGACGTACTGGCTGGAGAACGTTGCCGTCCACCAGCTCCGCGAGACCACTCACACCCGCTACACCACCTGCGTGACCCAGTACCTCATCCCCGGCCTGGGCAAGAGGAAGCTCGCCAAGCTCGCCGCCAAGGACATCCGGAGCTGGCTGAACGGGCTGCGGACCGTCTGCCAGTGCTGCGCACGCGGCCTCGACGCCCGCCGCAAGCCTGACGCCCAGGCCGGCCGCCAACCGCGCTGCTGTGCCATCGGCAAGTGCTGCCGCAAGCTCCTCTCGCCGCTGACGCTCGCCTACATCCACTCCGTGCTCAAGTCGGCCCTGGAGCATGCCGTCCGTGAGGAGGAGATCCCGCGCAACGTCGCCCGCAACGTCCGCACCGGCACACCCCGCCCCCGCCGCTTCGAACCGCTCACCGCCGACGAGGCCCGCACCTTCCTCACCGCCGCCAAGGGCCACCGCCTGCACGCCCTGTTTGAGCTCGCCCTTCGCACCGGGCTCCGCAAGGGAGAACTCCTCGGCCTGCGCTGGGAAGACCTCGACCTCGATGCCAGCACCGCCAGCATCCGCCGCACTCTCCAACGCACCCGCACCGGCGGCCTCACTACCTTGCCGACCAAGACCATCAGCTCGGAACGCCGCATCGCCCTCCCGGCTGCCTGCGTCACCTCGCTGCGAGAGCACCGCGCCCGGCAGGCCCGCGAGAAGCAGCAGGCCGGCGCACAGTGGGTGGACAACGGCCTCGTCTTCTCTCGCCCGGACGGCCACCCCATCGAACCCGCCACCCTCACGCGGCACTTCAAGGCACTCCTCCGCCGCTCCCGCCTGCGGGCGATCCGGTTCCACGACCTGAGGCACTCGACCGCGACCCTGCTCCTGGAACAGGGCGTCGAACTCGTCGTCATCAAGGAGCTGTTGGGTCACGCCCACATCGGCGTCACCGCGACGGTGTACGCCCACGTCCGCCTCCGCCTCCAGCGCGACGCCATCGACCTCCTCGGCCGCACTCTCGGCGAGCGCTCGGAGTCCGTCAGCCAGCCCGATGACGGCGACGACCCACCGCTTTGTGCAGCACCCGTCCGTTGACGTTGCCGTCAGCTACTGAACTTGATTGGGTGATGTCGGACCGTTCGCCTGATGGTGGGCGGTCCGTTCCGGTAGCCCTGAACTGTGAGATACGCGCAGGGCGGCG
>NZ_JBHWID010000005.1:360330-470259 GCF_042732175.1 Kitasatospora sp. NPDC059795 | reverse complement strand
GGCGCGGGGAGGCGGGCCCCCGGTTGTGGTTGGGGGGCGGCGCTCGGACGCTGCGCCGGTTCGTCGTCCGTGCGGAGGCTGCGGGAACGGAGGCTGCGCGAACGGAGGCTGCGGGCGCGGAGGCTACGGGAGCCGGGGCTGTGCGAGCAGCCGGGAGGCGTCGATCTCCGCCCAGATGGACTTGCCCCGCTGGTGCAGGTCGGCACCCCAGCGGTCGGCGGTGTGCTGCACGATGTACAGGCCGTGACCGCCGGGAAGGCCGGGGCGGTGCGGGGTACGCAGCGCGGGCAGCACGGACGACGTGTCGGAGACCTCGATCCGCAGGCGGGCGGGGGCGGCGTCCAGGACGAGTTCGAGCGGGCCGCCGGCGTGCAGCATCGCGTTGCCCACGAGTTCGGCGACCAGCAGCACGACGTCCTCGGCGAGATCGGCGTCGGGCGGGGTGGACCACGACCAGTCGGCGAGCGCCTCGGTGGTGAACGCGCGGGCCCGGGCCACCGGCCGGGCGACGCCCGCCAGCCGCAGTCGGCGGCGCTGGCCGCCGGGGGGCATGACCGCGCGGGCGTCCGGGCGGTCGCCGTCCAGGGTTCCCCGACTGGGCGTCACGGGCGGGTTCCCTTCGGTCTTGACGGCAGTCTCACGGGTCGGTTTCCCGGCCGTGGCGGGATTATGCCCGGCGGGGCGGACGGTACGCGGACGGAGGGTCTCACCGGTCCGCATCGAGGGCCGCTTCCACCGTGTCGTGGATGGTGAACACGGCTTTCGCGCCGGTCAGTTCGAGCAGGTGGCGGACCGTCCCGGAGAGCGCCGCCAGCCGGAACGGGAGTTCGGAGTCGGCGGCTGCCATCCTGGTCTGCAGCAGCAGGTTCAGCCCGGACGAGTCGCAGAATTCGACCTGGCCGAGATCGACCACGAGCGTCCGGGGGCGCTGGGCCAGCAGCCGGTGCAGTGTCGCGCGGGCCGGCTCCAGGGTCTCGATGTCCAGATCGCCCGACAGCGTGCACACCGCCGCGTTCGACGGCGTGTGCCGCACTTCCACCGCCAGGGGGGCCACGGGTATGTTCTCGGCTGGCATCCTCGTCCTGTTCCCTCGACCGGTCTGGCTCGACCATACGCACGAGCGGCGCGACGGTCGAGACGGGGGTGCCCGGTGGGCGGCATCCGCCCACCGGGCACCCCGAGTTGACGAACCGTCAGATCTGGTCGGAGGCCAGACCGGTGCGGAGCTTGGCGAGGGTGCGCGACAGCAGTCGGGAGACGTGCATCTGGGACAGGCCGAGGCGGGCGCCGATCTGCGACTGGGTGAGGTCCTCGGTGAACCGCATCGAGAGGATCAGCCGTTCCCGCTCGGGGAGTTCCGCGATCAGCGGCTTCAGCGCGACCAGGTTCTCCACCAGGCCGTAGCCGCCGTCCACCCGGCCGAGGCGGTCGGCGGGCTGCTGCCCGTCGCCGTCGCCCGGGGCGGTCAGGTCGAGCGAGCCGGCGGTGTGCGCGTTGGCGGCGGCCAGGCCCTCGATCACCTCCTCCTCGGGCAGCGACAGGTGCTCGGCGAGGTCGGCGACGGTCGGCTCGCGGTCCAGGGTCTGGGCCAGCGCGTCCGTGGCCTTGGCGAGGTCGAGGCGCAGCTCCTGGAGCCGGCGCGGCACGTGCACGGACCAGGTGGTGTCGCGGAAGTGGCGGCGTATCTCGCCGACGATGGTGGGCACCGCGTACGTGGTGAACTCCACCCCGAGGGTCGGGTCGAACCGGTCGATGGCCTTGATCAGGCCGACCGAGCCGACCTGCAGCAGGTCCTCGTACGGCTCCTTGGTGCGGCCGAAACGGCGGATCGCGAACCTGACCAGGGTCAGGTTGAGTTCGACGAGCGTGCTGCGGACGTACGAGTACTCGCGGGTGCCCTCCTCCAGGCCCGCCAGGCGGCGCAGCAGGACGCGGCTCAGCTCGCGGGCGTCGGCGGGGGCGGCGTGGGCGGGGTCCGCGAGGGCGTCCGCGAGGGCGTTCGCGACGGACCCGGAACCCGGCAGGCTCCCCGTGATGTCGGACCCGGTGACCGGGGGCGTTCCGAGCGGCTCGGAGGTCGCCCCGGCGGGTGCGGACAGGAGAAGTTCATCAGTGGGCACAGGCATGCCTTTCCTTTCCTCGTCTCCGGCCGGTCCGTCCCCGGGTACCCGATCGCCCGCGGGTCATGCCCGGCAGGCGTGTGGAGGTTTCGTGGGCACGGTTCGGCGGCGCGCGTTCCGAGGTGCTGTGCATGACCTTCGGGCGACGGGGCAGGCGGAGCGCGGACGCGGACCGCAGTCGGGCGGCCGCACCCGGTGAGGAGGAAGACCATGGGCCGGATCGAGGAATCCGTGGAGATCGACGCGCCGATCGAGGCGGTCTACCGTGCGTGGACCGAGCGCGCGTCGCTGCCTGCCTGCATGCGCGGCGGTGCGGAGCGCGGCGTCGTCGCCGTCGAGGTGGCGCCGCTGGACCGGATCGCGTGGAGCGGCGGCGAGGAGCGGCCCGGGCACTCCGGGGTGGTGACCTTCCATCGTGCCGGGGCGGCCGACGGTGAGGACAGCACCCGGGTGATGCTGCAGCTGGACACCGAGCCGCACGGGCTGTGGGACCACCTGGTGGAGGGGCTCGGCTTCACCGATCGGCACGTCATCGACGAACTCGCGGCGTTCAAGGCGGACGTCGAGCGGGGCGGCCCGGGCCTGGCCGCCTGAGCGTCGCCTCCGGGCCTTTCGGCGGGGCCTTCGGAGGGTGCGGGGCCTTCGGCGTTCCGGGGCTCAGCGGCGGGCGAGCCGCCGTTCGCCGCCCGCGCCGGTGGCGTAGTCCAGGTTGTAGTGCGCGAACACCTCCGGTTCCTGCTCGGCGGCCAGCACGCCGTCCACGTCGATGGACGGGGCGTCCTTCACGTCGTCGCGGCCGAACGGGACCCGCACGTAGCCGGGCCCGACCACGGCGTCCGCGACGGGCACGAACACCAGGCGCTTCTGGCGGCCGAACATGCCCACCGTGACGGTGGCGAAGGACGGCAGGTCGGTGGCGGTGTCGACGTAGATGTTCTCCAGGGCGCCGATCTTCTTGCTGTCCTGGTCGACCACGTCGTGACCGCGCCACTCGCGGATGTCGGCGATCTCGATCATTGACGGCCTCCGTTGCTGCATCGGACGGTCCGATGGATGGCCGGGCCCACGGCTGCGCGGACTCCCGACCTGTCCATGGTCAGCGAAGCCGGTCGGGCTCGCCCGTCCGCGCCGCCGGGCCCGGCGGGAGCAGCAGGCCGGCCAGTTCGTCGAGCAGCTCGGCGACCCGGCGGGCCTGGTCCGGATCGGGGACGGCCCGGGCGATGACGGGCTCGGCGGGACGGGCGACCCGGGCCCGGATGTAGTGGCGGGCCGGCTCGGAGGCGCTCAGCAGGGTGCGGCGGCCGTCCGCCGGGTCGGGGACGGCGTCCAGCAAGCCGCGTTCGCGCAGACGGGCGACCGAGGTGGAGACGTGGCTCTGGGCGAAGCCGGTACGGACCCGGATGTCCTGCACCGAGGTGTTCGGGTGCCGGTACACGTCGGAGATCACCGCGATCTCGCCCGGGGAGAGGGTCGCCGAGGCGTGATCGGTGACCATCTCCCGGCCGAGCTCGGTCAGTCGCTTGCCGAGCCGCAGAAGCCGTACGCCGTCCATGCGCGGCAGAATACATCTTCACAGATGCATCGGTGCCGATGTAGTTTTCCGGCATGACGAACCACGAGCCGGTCAGCGCCGGCCTGCCCGCTGCCACCGCCGGACTGCCCACTGCCGCTGCCGGCCTGCCCGGTGCCGCTTCCGCTGCGGGACTGCCGGCTGCCGGTGCCGCTTCCGCTTCCGCTTCCGCCGCCGCCGAGCAGCTGAGCCCCGTGTCCCGCACCGCCCTCGCCGTGGCCCGGGGCCGCGCCTACGAGAGCGCCCAGCCCGAGCCGCTGTTCACCGACCCCTACGCGCTCGCCTTCGTCACCGCCGCCGGTGCCCCGCCGCGCCCCGCCGACACCGTGCTCGGGCCGCTCGCGCGCCGCCTGCTCATGCACGGCATCCTGCGCACCCGCCACTACGACGACGGGCTGCTCGCCGCCGGCGCCCGCCAGGTCGTGGTGCTCGCCGCCGGGCTCGACACCCGTGCCTACCGGCTGCCCTGGCCGGACGGCACCCGCCTGTACGAGATCGACCTGCCGCCCGTCCTCGCCTTCAAGGAGCAGGTCCTCACCGCCCAGGACGCCCGGCCGCGGTGCGAGCGCACCGCGCTGCCCGCCGACCTCACCGACCCCCGCTGGCCCGAGCAGCTCCGGGCCGCCGGCTTCGACCCCACGCAGCCCACCGCCTGGCTCGCCGAAGGGCTGCTGGTCTACCTCGACGCCGACCAGGCCGCCCAACTGCTCACCACCGTCGGAGAGTTGTCCGCAACCGGAAGCCGCCTGCTGGTCGAACAGGGACGCGACGTCAGCCGCACCCCCGTCGAGGAGGGCCTCACCGAGATGACCTCGCTGTGGCGCGGCGGCCTCGGGCCCGGCACCGCCGACTGGCTCGATGCCCACGGCTGGACCACCCGCTTCACCTCGCTCGACGACATCGCCGCCACCCACGGCCGGGTTCTGCCGCCCGCCACCGGCACCGTCGTCAACGGCTTCCTGGAGGCCGTCCGGGCCTGAGCCCCCACGCGCCTGCGGCACCCGCCCGTCCGCCTTCGAGCAGGCGAACGGGCGGGTGCCGCACCGGGATCGGGTCAGGAGGTCGCGGTGCAGACCGGCGTCGCCGTGGCCACCGCCGAGGAGTCCGTCCGGGTCGCCTGAACGCCGAACGTGGTGGACGCCGCCGGGGCCAGCACACCGTTGTAGGCCTGGCTGTTCGCCGTCACCGTCTGCCCGCTGCGGGTGACGTCGGCGCTCCAACTCCCGCTGATCTGAAGCCCGGTGGGCCACGTCCAGACCACCCGCCAGCTCTTGGTGGCGGCCGCGCCGGTGTTGGTGACCGTCACCGTCGCGGTCAGGCCGCTGCCCCAGTCGTTCAGGCTGATCGCCGCCGAACACCCGGCGCTGCCCCCGCCGCCCGGCGAGGTGGTCGCCGTCACCGCCGACGACGCCGCCGACACGTTGCCCGCCGCGTCCTTCGCCCGGACCGTGTACGTGTACGCCGTCGCCGCGCTCAACCCGCTGTCGGTGTAGGAGGTTCCGGTCACCGACGCGACCTTCGAACCGCCCCGGTACACGTCGTACCCCGTCACGCCGGTGTTGTCGGTCGACGCCGTCCAGGACAGCGACACGCTGCTCGCCGTCGTCCCCGTCACCGCCAACCCAACCGGCACCGTGGGCGCTTGCGTGTCACCCGTGCCGCCGCCGCCCGAACCGCCCGAGAAATTGGGGGACTTGACCGACGCCAGGTAGCCGTCCTTCACCGTGTTCACGGTCGTCCAGTCGTCGTTCAGGATGCCGCCGGTGTCACCCGAGTTCGGGTTCCACGACCAGAACGTCCACTGGAAGGAGTCCGCGCCCGCCGTCGCCGTCGGCCGCAGATACTGCACCAACGCCTTCAACCACGTCTGGTCGGTGGCGGATTGGAGCGTGGTGCCGAACTCGCCGACCCACACCGGGGCGATGTTCTGGTTGAACAGGTAGCCCCAGTTCTTGTCCCAGACACCCGGCATGTTCGACGGGAAGCTCGGGTCGGTGAACCAGGGCTGCTGCGCCACGCTGGTCGCGTAGTCGTGCGCCGAGTACACCACCCGGTTGGCGACGCTCAGTTGGACCGGGTACTGGCCCGCGCCCTGCAGGTTGCCGCCCCACCAGTACGAGGAGCCGTTGAAGGACTGCACGCCCTCCACGAAGATCAGCAGCTTCGAGTTGGCCGCCAGCACCGCCTCGCCGCCGCGCTGCGCCGCCAGCCGCCAGTCGGTGGACTGGTCGCCGCAGCCCCAACAGGCCGGGTCGTGCGGCTCGTTGTGCAGGTCGATGCCGACCACCGCCGAGTTGCCCGCGTACCGGGCGGCGATCGTCTTCAGGTTCGCCAGCCAGGTCGACTCCGGCACCGAGGAGGTGTACCAGAGCGCCGACTGCCCGCCGGAGTCCGGGCGGTGGCGGTCGAGGATCACCTTCATGCCCACGGTGCCCGCGTAGGTGACCAGCTTGTCCATCACGCCGAGCGAGTTCAGGCCGACCAGGTCGGCGTTCATGCCGCCCGAGGTGTTGATGCTGGTGGGCGTGGTGCCCTTGAAGATGTCGTCGCTGTACGGCAGCCGGATGGTGTTGTAGCCCAGCGACTTCATCTGGTCGATCATCGACTTGTAGTCGCGGCTCCACAGACCGTGCGGCACGTAGTTGGAGGTCTCGAAGCCGAACCAATTGATGCCGGCGATCCGGACCGGGGTGCCGGCCTCGTCCAGGATCTGGCGGCCGCTGGTGTGCCAGAAACCGGCACCGGCCGTGGCTGCTGCTCCCGGTACGGCGGACGCGATGGACGTGGGGGCTGTGGACGTGGCAGGGACGGCGGGGGTGGCGGGGGCTGCGGCGAAGGTGAGTGCGAGCAGGGCGGCCAGCGCGGTGGCGGGGGCCGCCAGGCGGCGTGGGAGTCGCATGGTTTCGTTCCTCTGTGAGCGCGGGCGGGGGCGTCCGACAGGGCCCTTGGGGGTGCGGGACATCACGCCAGATGCGTTCGGGCGGTGTCAATAGACTTGGGAGCGCTCCCATTTGAGGTGCGGAGAACCGGGCGGCGGGCTGAAAGGTACATCGTTCGGGGGCGGTGCCGATTGACGCGGGGCGGGGCGCGGTGATGGAGTCCGAGGCGGTCCGGCGTGGGTCGCGGGCGGGTCCGGTGTGCGTTCGGGACGAAGTGTTCGCCCTGATGGGAGGCTGGTTTCGATGGCAGGTCGGTCGATCACCGTGGTCGGGGAGTGCGTCGCCGACGCGTTCGTCGAGCGCGGCGCTGCGCGCCCCGGCGAGTTGGCGCTGCGGGTGCTGCCCGGCGGAGGCCCCGCGAACACCGCCGTGGCGCTCGCCCGGCTGGGCACGCCGACACGGTTCCTCGGACGGATCTCCACCGACCCGTTCGGCGACCTGTTCCGCGCCCACCTGGCCGACTCCGGCGTGGACCTGACGGGCGCCGTCCGGGCCGCCGAGCCCAGCACCCTGGCGTTCGCCGCGCTCGACGGCGACGGCCACGCCTCCTACTCGTTCCACGCCGAGCGGACTGCCGACTGGCAGTGGACGGAGGGCGAGTTGGCGGCGGCCCGGGCCGACGGCGCGGTGTGCGTGCACACCGGCTCACTGGCGCTGGTGCGCGAACCCGGCGGCCCCCGGATCGAGGACCTGCTGGCCGACGTCCGGGCCACCGCCACCGTCTCGATCGACCCCAACGTCCGCCCCCTGCTGGTCGATCCGGCGGCCTACCGGCGGCGGCTGGCCCGCTGGTGCGCACTCGCCGACATCCTGCGCCTCAGCGCCGACGACCTCGCGCTGTTGCTGCCCGACACCATGCCCGAACAGGCCTGCGACCACTGGCACGAGGCCGGCGCCCGGCTGGTGGTGATCACCCTGGCCGAGCACGGGGCGCTCGCCTCCTTGGACGGCCGGCGGATCCGGGTGACCGCACCGCCGACCACCGTGGTGGACACTGTCGGCGCGGGCGACTCGTTCACCGCCGGGCTGCTCCACTCGCTCGCCGAACAGGGCGTCCTGGGCGGGCGGTTGGACGCCCTGACGATGTCCGGCCTTGAGCAGGCCGGTGGGTTCGCGGCGCGGGTCGCGGCTCGGACGGTCGCGGTGGCCGGGGCCAACCCGCCGTGGGCCGGGGAGCTTTGAGCCGTTCGGTCGGCAGTGCTGAAAGGGCCACCAGGGTCACCAGGGCAGCGGGCCGTCCTCGTTGAAGAATCGGCCGGTCGGACCGTCGGCGGGCAGGGTGGCCAGCCGCACCGCGACCACCGCTCCCTGGGCGGGAGTCCGGGTGCCGCGGTGGCCGTTGAGGTCGGTGTCGCAGAAGCCCGGACAGGCCAGGTTGACCAGGATGCCGTCGCCGCTCAACGCCTTCGCGTACTGCACCGTCACCGCGTTCAGGAAGGTCTTCGACGGCGCGTACGCCGCCGAGACCAGCCCCGCGAGCTCGTCCGGATCGGACTGCAACGCCAACGAGCCCACGCCGCTGGACATGTTGACGATCCGCGGCGCGGCCGAGCGGCGCAGCAGCGGCAGGACGGCGTTGGTCACCCGCATCACCCCCAGTACGTTGGTGTCCACCACCTGCCGCACCAGCTCCAGGTCGACGGTGGTCGGCTCCTGATTCCAACTGCCCGCCACCGCCGCATTGTTGACCAGCACGTCGAGCCGCCCGAAGCGCTCTTCCAGCAGCTTCGCGGCGGCCGTCGCGGAGGCATCGTCGGTGACGTCCAGCGGCACCCCGAAGGCGTCCACGCCACGGGCGCGCAGCGTCCGCACCGCGTCCTCGCGACGCTGCGCGTCGCGGGCTCCGACGCCGACCTGCCAGCCCAACTCGCCCATACCGGCGGCGATTTCGTACCCGATGCCCTTGTTCGCGCCGGTCACCAGCGCGACGGTCCGTCCGTTCGTGTTCTCGTTCATGACGCCATGCTCGGGCCCGGCCCGGTGCGGCGGCAAAGACCGATCGGGTACGGGGACGATACCCGGCGGGTATCGGTCTAGGCTGGGCCGGTGGAGACCAGGGAACTGCGCTACTTCGTGGCCGTGGCCGAGGAGTTGCACTTCGGGCGGGCGGCCCGGCGGCTCGGGATCGCGCAGCCGCCGCTGTCGCGGGCGATCGCCCAGCTGGAACGGCGGCTCGGCACCGTGCTGCTGGAACGCGAAAGTCGGGGCGTCGCGCTCACCGGCCCGGGGCACGTGCTGCTGCGCGAGGGCCGCACCGTGCTGGCGGCGGTCGCCGCGGCCGAGGCCCGCACCCGGCGGGCCGGGCAGCCGCCCGGGCTGGTGCTGGCCGCGAAGGCCGGCGCGTCCACCGAACTGCTGGCCGCCCTGCTCGACGCGTACGCCGCCCGACCGGACCCGGTGCCGGTGGACCTTCGGCTGTGCCGGTTCGGCGAACAGTCCGGCCTGCTGCGCGAGGGCGCGGTGGACGCGGCACTGCTGCACCTGCCGTTCGACACCACCGAGGGCCTGGACAGCGAGGAACTGCACACCGAGGGCCGGATCGCGCTGCTCCCGGCCGGTCACCCACTTGCCGTCCGCCCCGCGCTGCGGCTCGCCGAACTCGCCGCGCTGCCGGACCTGCCCGCGCCGCGCTTCCCGCGCCGTGACGGCAGCTACCCCGACGGGCCCGGCCCCGAGATCCGCGACACCACCCAGCTCAACCAGCTGATCGCGCTCGGCCGGATGCACGCCGTGCTGCCCGAGTCGGCCCGCAGCCAACTGCGTCCCGGCATCGCCGTCGTCCCCGTGCTCGACGCCCCGCCCGTCACCACCGTGCTGGCCTGGGACCCGGCCGCCCGCTCCCGCCCGCTGGCCGGGCTGGTGCGGACGGCCGTGGAGGTGTTCGGCGGAGGTGGGGCGAACGGCGATGTCACCGACGGGAGTTGATCAACTGTGTTGGTGTGGCGATGAGTTGGTGAACTCGCCAGGTGGCAGCAAGAGTTGGCGGATTAGGAGCCGGCGGGTCGGGAGTTGAGCGCGGACCACTGCCAGGTGCCACCGATGCGGACGTGCGGGCGGCAGTTGGCAGTGCCGACGGATCGTCAACGGGCGCTCGGCGTACGGAGGGTGGGCGGCTGCCAGGCGTACGTGGGCGCGGAGCGGTCGAGCAGGACCCGGGCGGGCAGGCGTCCCGCGAACGCGAGCGCGCCGTCCCGGAGGAGGACGCCCGGGCGGGAGCGGACGGCGACCAGGCGGCCCACGGTGTGCGAGCCGGCGACGATCCGGGAGGTGCGGGGGAGGCGGGCAGCGGAGTACTCGGGGAGGGCTTCGATCGGGTCGGGCGGGGTGAAGGCCGGGGTGGAGGGCGTGGTCGGCGGGATCGGGTCGGGGAGGGCGGCGGCGAGGACCACCGCGTCCTCGATGGCCTGGCAGGCGCCCTGGCCCTGGAACGGCGACATGGCGTGCGCGGCGTCGCCGAGCAGCGCGACCCGGCCGCGGTGGAACGCCGGCAGCGGGTCGGTGAGTGCCCACACGTCGTTCCGCAGCACCCGGGCGGGCTCGCTGCACCGCAACAGTTCCGGCAGCGGAGAGCACCAACTGCCGTACCGGCGCAGCATTTCGGCGTGCTCGTCGCCGTCGGCCGCACGCTGCCCCGCCGGTGCGAGGGCGGCCGCGTACACGTACACCCGCCCGGCGGCGAGCGGCACGATGCCGGCGAGCGCGCCGCGTCCCCAGATCTCGCCGACGGCGGCGGGCGGGTGCTCGGGGTGGTCGATGACGGTGCGCCAGGTGGTGAACCCCGAGTAGCGCGGCCCCGGGTGGCTCGGGAACAGGTGCGCGCGGGTGGCGGAGCGGATGCCGTCGGCCGCGACGACGAGACGTGCCTCGTGGCGGCCGTCCGGGGCCTCCACCAGGGCAGGTGCGAGCGCGTCGCCGGTGTCGAGCAGCGTCGCCGGCGAGCCGGTGCGGACGGTGCCGGGCGGGAGGGCCTCCAGCAGCGCGGCGATCAGCTCGGCGCGCGCCACCGCCAGCACCGGTTCGCCGAAGTGCCGCTGCACGGCGTCGGAGTCCGTCCGCGCCAGCCAACGCCCGGACGGCTGCCGCAGGCCGACAGCCGGGTGCCGCACCGCGAGGGCGCGCAGGCGCGCGCCGACGCCGAGAGCGTCCAGCGCCCGCAGCGCGTTCGGCGCCAACGCCAGCCCTGCTCCCACCGGTTCGAGGCTCGCGGTGCGCTCGTGGACGGTGACGGGGAAGCCGCGGCGGTGCAGGGCGAGAGCGGCGGCGAGGCCGCCGATTCCGCCCCCGAGGACGATCGCGGGGCGCGCGGCGGGGGTGCCGGGGGCAGCGGGGCTGGAGTGCGGGGAGGGCGACATAGTGGGACTCCCATCGGCCAGTTGGACTACAGGTGTAGTTCCGCGTGCTGAGGCCGAGCGTACTACGGGTGTAGTGGGAGTGGGGCGCGGGTGGGTGGTGACGGTGGTCTCGTCGGTCTCGCCGGCTTCGTGGGGCCTGTACCCCCGGAAGAATCCGAGGCCGCACCCCGACCGGTCTCGGGGGCGCGACCCCGGGTCCATTCGGGGGCGACTCGGCCCACGGAACGGCGACGGCCGCCGGAATACCTGACAAGCTTTCAGAAATGCTCAGCGACAACCCGGTTGACCCTTCCGCGACCCAGAACAGGGAGGCCGGCATGACTGCCGAACCGACCACCCGGACCGCCCCGAACGCCCCCCGTACCGCGCCCGGCACCGGGCGACGGCGCGCGCTGCGTGCCGCCGTCGCAGCCGCCGTCGGCGCGGGCCTGCTCGCCGCGCTCGCCCCGGCCGCCGCCGCCCGTACCGCCGCCGACACCTTGGCGCGGCAGGCCGACCGGCAGGTCGACTGGCAGGCCGCCGACGCGGCCCTCGCCGGGATGACCGACCCCGGATACTCGACCTCCGCCCTCGGCGCCGTCCGTCTGGACGGCCGACTCGCCTGGCGCAACGCCACCGGCGTCGCCGAACTCGCCACCGACAGACCCGCCGACCCGCGCGGAGCCTTCCGGATCGGCAGCGCCACCAAGACCTTCGTCGCCACCGCACTGCTCCAACTCGTCGGCGAGCACCGGCTGAACCTCGACGACCACCTGGAGTCCCTGCTGCCGGGCGCCGTCCCGAACAGCAACGCGATCACCGTCCGGCAACTGCTCAACCACACCAGCGGCGTCGCCGACTACACCCAGGACCCGGCCTTCGACTTCTCCGACCAGTGGCTGAACGGCGGCCGCTACACCTCCTACCGCCTGCGGGACCTGGTGGACATCGCCAACAAGTACCCGCCGGCCTTCGCCCCCGGCCAGGACTGGCAGTACTCCAACACCAACTACATCCTGATCGGGATGATCATCGAGAAGCTCACCGGCCACAGCTGGACCGACGAGGTCACCCGCCGCATCATCCGCCCGCTCCGACTCGCCAACACCCGGATGCCCGGCGACTTCCCGTTCATCCCGGGCCCGCACGCCCACGCCTACGTCAAGTCCGCCACCGGGCCGGTCGACGTCACCACACTCAACCCCTCGATGGCCGGCTCCGCCGGTGGCGGCATCTCCACCACCGCAGACCTGACGGCCTTCCTCGACGCCCTGCTCGGCGGCCGCCTGCTGCGCCCGGCCGAGCTCGCCGCGATGAAGGAGACCACCGCCCATGGCGAGGGCCGGACGTACGGCCTCGGCCTCCAGCGCCTGGACACTTCGTGCGGCCCGTTCTGGGGCCACGCCGGCGGCATCCCCGGCTACAGCACGATGATGCTGGCCTCCCCGGACGGCAAGCGCGAGTTCGCCGCGAACACCACGTTCTACGACGCCCCCGACCAGGACGCCGCCAATGCCGCCTGGCTCAAGGTGACCGAGACCGCCGTGTGCTCGACGGGCGCGACAGGGACGCCGAACTCCACGCCGTAGCACCGTAGTTCGCAACGTGCCCCCGATCGCGGCGGGCGGGGGGCAGCGCCTTCGTACCCGGCCGGGACCTCAACCGCTCACGTTCCGGGGTGCTCCGCCTGAATGCTGACGTCGCCGTTATCCGGCAGGGGGAGGCCGGTCGTCCGGGCGGTTGATGCCATGCCGTGGCGGTCGCTGCGACATTCGGAGTCATGGATGGTGATGGACGGACAGTGAGGACCCTCTGGCGTGGCTGGTGGCTGGGATGGCCGCGCTGGGTGGGGTGGGTGACAGCGCTGTGGGGGGCGGTCTACGGCGCGTTCGGTCTCGTCTGCGCGCTGCACGGGACGCCGTTGTTCCACGACGGCGGCGTCCGCGGGGCCGCCAAACTCGACTGGGCCGTCGTGGCGGTGGGCGCGGCGGCGGCGCTGGTCTGCGGGGTGGTGGTGCGCGGCGGGCTGCGGCCGACGTTACGCGTGCTGCTCCGGGTGCTGTGCGGGCTGGCCGGGATCGCGGCGTTCAGTCTGCTGATGGATGTGATCACACTGATGGTCGGTCAGGGGCTGGACAGTCCGGCGGCCACCGCGAACCGTTCACTGGCGGCCGCCGGGGCGTTCCTGCTTGCGGCGACCGCCCGGGCGGACCGTCGCCGGACCGCCGGTGCCATCGCGCCGCCTCCCTCTCCCGCCCCCGTGCCGGTCCAACGTGCCGCCTGCGCGGGCACCGTGGCGTTCCTCCCGTGCGCAGCGATGAAGCTGGTGTGGGTGTCGGGCGGCACCTTTGCCGGGATCGGCTACGAGGAGATGATCGCGATGTCCGAACACGACGGCGCTTCGGGGATCTGGCTCACCCTGGAGTCCTGGGGTGTGGACGTCACCGTTCTCCTGGCCGCACTCGGCGTCTTTCTCCTGTGGGGGCTCGTCCGCCCGTGGGGTCAGGTCTTCCCCCGCTGGACGCTCCTGCTGCGCGGCCGACGCGTTCCCCGCTGGCTCCCGCTGACCCCCGCCCTGATCGGCGCAGCCACCCTCGCCCCCTACGGACTGCTCGGGCTCGGCTACTGCACCCTGGCCTCCGTCGGCGTCATGACGATGCGGCAGGGCGACACCCCTTCCTCGCAGGACGCGCTGCTGATGGCCTGGATCGGCATGGTCGCGTTCGGCGTCTACGGCGTCGCGCTCGCCGTCGCCGCGCGCTCGTACTGGCTTCGGACCCGTCCGAGAGGTTTCATCCGAAGAGGTGGTTTGCCCCTCCGATGAGGTGCCGGGGCGGCGCGCTGCGATGGGGTGGGGACTGCCCTTGCCGTTCGTGCAAGCAGCGGCCCCCTCACCTCAAGGAGAGCAGATGCCCGACCCGACGCCGCCAGGAGTCTTCGTGAAGGAGCTCCCCAGCGGAGTGCGCATGATCACCGGGGCGAGCACCTCGGTCCCGGCGTTCCTCGGCTACACGAAGCCGTCCGCCAACGATGATTCGGAGGCGAACCCGCAGCCGTTCACCGAGGCCGAGCGTACCGTTCCGCAGAAGATTGGCAGCTGGCGGGAGTTCGCCGCCCGCTACAGCGTCCCGGGAATCGCCAAGGAGCTCGCGGACGCGACCGACCCGGCCGCGATTCATGCGCTGCAACGGTGCCTGCCGCTGGCCGAGGCGGTCCACGGGTTCTTCGCCAACGGCGGGGGCGCCTGCTACGTGGTGGGTTTCACCGGCCCGCAGGATGCCGTCCCGCCCGAGGCCCTCAAGGGGAACACGGAGGCCCGCAGCGGCCTCGCCGGCCTGGAGACCGTGCCCGAGGTCACCATGGTCGCCGTGCCCAGCCTCTGGGACATGACCGCGGACGTCTCCGCCGAGAAGGAGGCACCCGCGCCCGACCATGCCGCGGGCGTCGACAGGATGAACGAGGTCGTGAGGCACTGCACCGAGCAGCGCAACCGGCTGGCGATCCTCGACCCGCCGCCCGGCCTGACCCCGGCCCAGGTGGGCGCCTTCGCCGACACGCTCGCCTCACCCGACACCGACGACGCCGCCTTCACCACCCTGTACTACCCGTGGATCACGGTCCCGGGCGTCGACGCCGTCGAGCGCACCGTGCCGCCGTGCGGCCACCTGGCGGGAGTCTGGGCCCGCACCGACGCCGAACGCGGCATCTTCAAGGCCCCCGCCAACCAGAACCTTCGCGGCGCGCTGGGGATCGAAACCGTTCTGACGGACGACGAGCACGGTGAGCTGAACGCGAAGGGCGTCAACTGCCTGCGGGTCTTCCCGGATCGGGGCCTGCTCGTGTGGGGCGCCCGCACCAGGTCGACCACCCGCGACTGGCGCTACCTCAACGTCCGCCGCCTGGTGTCCTACCTCTCCGACTCCATCCGGCAGTCCTCGACGTGGGCGGTGTTCGAGCCCAACGACGAACGGCTGTGGGCGACGTTGCGGCACTCCGTCTCCTCGTTCCTCACCGACCAGTGGCGACAGGGCGCCCTCGTGGGACGGACGCCGGACGAGGCGTTCTACGTGATCTGCGACGCCACCAACAACACGACCGAGACCACGGCCGACGGCAAGGTCGTCTGCGACATCGGCGTCGCACCCGTGCGCCCCGCCGAGTTCGTCCACTTCACCATCACCCAGATCGCCGGCGAGAGCGAAAGGACCACCTGACGGCCGGCCGGTCTGCCCCAACCCGGCGGCGAGGAGCGGGAATCGGCAACGAAGCGGACGGCCGGCCGGTGCGGTACTCGGCCGGCCGCCGAGGGGGCGGCCCGGCGACGCGGCTGCGACCGCGCGGTCGTGTCCTCCTTCACCTTCCAGGCACCCGGCTTCTACCAGCGCCACGGCTACGCCGAGACCGGCCGGACGCTGGGGATTCCCGGGGGTCATGCGGACGTTCACATGTTCAAGTCGCTCGGCGGGTGAGCGCGTTCGCGCCTGACGGGATCGAGTTGGTCGCAGCCGTCCTCGATGACCGCGAGCACTGAATTTCTAGCTGCGACTCGCGCGGACCCGGGCCCAGGCTACGAATTCGTCTGCGACCGGGTAGTGGGTTTCCACCTGGGCAAGGAGCTCCTCAAACTCCTCCGGCGAGGCGTCATCGACCCGGAGGAGCATCCCAGATGCAGACGTTGGATGCCGCCTCGTGTCAGCAGCATCCCGCTGCCGGTCACCAGGTCATGGGCGGCGGGGCCGATCCTCATGCCGGAGATTCGTCGGCCCTGCGCGTTCTCGACGATGGCCGGCCGGGTCGCCGCTCGCAGGGCCTTCCAGACCAGGCTGGACTCCTCGGTCAGGAGCTGGTGCCTCTCGGGCCCGACCTCCTGCTCGAACCAACGCACCGCGAGACGGCCGGCTTCGAAGGCTTCGCCCTCGCCGTCCTGTAGGCGGCGGGAACGAAGGAACTGCACGACGGCTGAGTGTCCGATGTCGGATCTGGGTACGAGTGCGTCGTCCACCAGGACATCTTCAGGTGCCTGAGCCCCACCCGGCAGAAGCAGGAACGCTTGCCGGCCACCGCAGCGCAGGGCCTCACCGAGTTGGCGATGCAGATGCACCTGGTGAAGGCCCTTCGGGCCGGGATGACTGCACAGCCAGCCGGAGTACGGCAGGGCGTCGTTGATGCGCTGCCCGATGAGTTGTTCGTCTTGGGGCAGCGACCAGACATCGGTCGTCTTCGTTCGGGAGCCAGGAGAAGCCACGCGCGCAGCATGGCAGAGAACGAGGACATCTCCGCAGGGGCGTCCTGGTCCCGGCCCCCTGCCTCAGGCCGGGAGGTCTCCGCCGGCTGATGCGACGATCACGGGATGCCTCGTGTGATCACCGCATCGGAAGCCTCATGCAGGTCGTCGTCGACGCTGACACCCGTCCGGTCGTCGCCGTGGGCCGCGCACTGCCAGGCAATCGCCATGACTGCAATGCCTGGACCGAGTCGGGTGATGGAAACTCAGGTGGTCTCGGCGCGTCGCCTGGGTAAGGTTGCGCCGTGCCCGAGCTGAAGCAGCTGAATGCCGGCTATGCCCCGGCGGTCCTGGCCTTCGAGCTGGCGAACCGTGCCTACTTCGCTGCCTCGGTTCCCGACCGGGGTGACGAGTTCTACGACCGGTTCGCGGACCGGTACAGCGCCTTGCTGGCTGAACAGGAGGCCGGCATCTGTGCCTTCTATCTGCTGGTCGCCGAGGACGGCTCGGTTCTGGGCCGGTTCAACCTGTACGACCTTGAGGACGGCACTGCCACCCTCGGCTACCGGGTCGCGCAGCACGTCGCCGGCCGCGGCGTAGCGACCGCGACCGTCCGGGAGTTGTGTCGGCTGGCGGTGGCGCGGCACGGGCTGCGTACACTGCGGGCGGCCACCGCCCACGCCAATGCGGCGTCTCAGAAGGTGCTGACCAAGGCCGGGTTCGTCCTGGTCGGCCCGGCAGACCCGGCCGACCTCGGCGGTGAGCCGGGCACCTGGTATCAGCGTGACTTGGCAGTGCCGGTGGACCGGCTGCGGGATGGCTGCGGCCACCGTTGATCATTGGCTGTCCTGATCGGTCGGAATGACGATCACCGGCGCGGTCCACCATGCTGTGCTCCAGCCCCAGGCCCGGACCTCTGCGGTCGAAATCGACGGCCAGGCCCGCGACGGAGCCTGGGTTGCCGAACTCCCCGGACGTCCTCAGACCGTCGCGAATGGTCGAGGCTAGGTGCCGGTGGCCTCGTGGATGGCTCGGAGGGCGGTCTCGGGGGTCCAGTGGGGGGTGGCGCCCGGGCGGGTGGCGAGGTAGGTGGCGGATTGGGTGGGGGACCAGTGGTGGGCCTCGGTGAGGCCGGTGGCGAGGGTGGTGAGGTAGGCGGGGGAGGGCGGATTGAGGTCGGCGTGGGTGAGGGGCCAGGGGGCGGTGAAGGTGAGGACGGGGACGGCGTCGATGGTTCCGGCGCAGATCAGGGTCTCGTAGCGGCCCTGGCCGAACTGGTCGCGGCCGGTGGCCAGGACGCGGGTGAGGTCGAGGTCGGCGCCCGGGGCGCGGTACATCTCCTGCGCGGCGATGTCGGCGAACTGCTGGGCGGTGAGGAGGTACGCGCGGGCCGGCATGTCGCCGTCGCGGGCGGGGTCGTAGAACGCGGAGCCGCCCGTCCAGGTCGCGGATTCGAAGGCGAAGTAGAGGAGGCCCGGAAGGAGGATGGGCAGCGTCCGCCCGGGCAGCATGCGATCGCGGCAGCCCGGGTACGTGCGGCTGGCCCCCGCCGGGCGGCCGCCGGCGATGTAGTGGGCGAGGCGGCGGGCCTGCATGTTCGACCCGTACGCCGCGTACCACACCTCGGCGCAGGGGGCGGGCGGGCCTGGCGGCAGGGGCCGGGCGCGCCTCGGGCGGACGTCGTTCATGGTGGTGACGGTAGCGGGCCGCCGACGTGGGACGGGGCGGGTGCGCGCCGTGGTTTGGGGGTTGCGGCCGGGGCGCGCGATGATCGGGGCATGACTGTGGCCCGACCGACCCGGATTGCCGACGCGGCCATCGCCGTGATCGCGGAGCGCGGCCTGCGCGGCCTGACGCACCGGGCGGTGGACGAGGCGGCCGGGCTGCCGATGGGATCGACGTCGAACCTGGCGCGGACGCGTTCCGCGCTGCTGGAGGTCGCGTTGGTGCGGATCGCCGAGGTGGAGTCTGCGAGTCTGGTCGGCGACGCGCTGAGCCGGCCGAGCGAGGAGAGCGGGACGCCCCGGCAGCTGTTGGTGGACGTGATCGCGGACGGGCTGGATCACGCTCTGACGGCGGGCCGGTCGCTGACGGTGGCCCGGATCGAGCTGGCGCTGGAGGCCGCCCGGCGGCCCGAACTCCGCTCCGTCTACGACCGGTTGGGCGCGGGCTTCCTGGAGGTGGCGGTGCAGCTGCTGCGCGCGTGCGGATCGGCCGAGCCGGTCGCGGACGCGCGTCGGCTGGTGCGCTGGTGCGAGGGTGTGCTGTTCAACGGCACGGCGGGCGCCGGCCACGCGAACCCGCCGTGCCGCGCGGAACTGGCGGCGGACGCCGACCGCTACCTGTCCGCGCTGCTCGACGGCTGAGCGGACGCGACGAGGTGGCGATCGCGCTTCCGGAGGGCTTCTGGTGGGACTGGGACGTGGTCTCCTGGGACCCGTCGTGCCTGGTGCTGGGCGCGGGATACGACCTGGGTTACCACCACCTGCTCGAACTTCGCTTCGGCGAGCCCGAGTTGGTGTCCTGTCCGGCCGCCTTCCAGGACCCGGTCTTCCGCGACCCGACGGCCGCCGAGACGGACCGCGTCCATGCCCAACTCGGCGCGGCGCCACCCGTCCTGGTCGCCTTCACCGCCGACGCGGGCGGCCCCGCCCCGGCCGAGGGGCTGATCGCGGCGGGTCGGCTGAGCATCGTCCGGGGGACGGTATTTCGTTACTGGCGCGAGGAGTTGGGGCCGGCGGAGCGACTGGCGCCGTGGGTGCGCGCACCTGTGGGGTGAGGACCGGGGCGGTGTGCGGAGGCCGGGTGGCTGGTGGCGGCTCGCGCGGAGCGTGGTCGATTCGATTCGCGGCGGGTGTTCGGGTGGGAACGTCCGTTACTGGGGCGGGAGTTCGGCGGGGTGGACGGTGAGTGCGCCCTCGGTGACCGGGGCGAAGGGGGCGGGGGCCATGCAGGTGCCGACCGGGGCCTGGACGGGGGTGCCGTGGTCGTCGAAGGTGAGGTCGCCGACGCCCCAGGAGAAGCCGACGCGGTCGTGGTTGCCGCCCCGGCCGCCGTCGAGGACGCTGAAGCCGTAGCGTCGGCCGACCCAGTCGGCGACTTCCGGGTCGGCCCTGGTGACGACGGCGGTCAGGGTTGCGCTGCGGCCGCCGGTGACCAGGCAGTCCACCGCGGCGTCCGCCGTGACGGTGAGGTTCTGCGACGGCACCCGGTGGGAGATCCGGACGGTGCCCCGGGCGTCGGTCGGCAGGCCCTGCGGCCTCCCGGGCAGTGGGCGGGAGAACGGGGCGGCCTGCGCGTCGAAGGTGAAGCGGATCTCGTCCTGGGCGGAGTAGACGTAGAAGACCCGCACGGAGCCAGTCACGGTCGCCGTTCCGGCGGGGGACGCTTCGGCGCGCTCTGCGGCGAACGTGCCCAGCGTGCCCAGGGTGGTTGCGGCGAGGGCGGCGGCGAGCATGCGGGAACGTCCCGTCGAGCTGGTGATCACGTCGTAACTCCTGTGTGGTGCGGTCCCGTTGGGGGAGCGCTTCCGGCTGATGGATCAAGCATGGCCGGGCGACCGGCGGGCGGGACAGCTGCCGATCGGCACCTTCGCCGGGCCGTACCTGTGCCGTTCGGCAGGGGAGCGAGGGGGAGTCGGGAGCGAGTAGGTACTGTTCGGGGGCGGTCGATCGGTGTCGGCCTGGAGGAGCAGCGAGGAGAGGCGTGCGGAGCGAGGAAGTGGCGGCGTGGGGCGGGAGTTCCCGGTGCGGTACCTGGTGGTGCGGGAGGACGAGGACGGCGATCCCGAGGAGTTGTGGGCCCGGTGTGCGGACGTCGAGGGGCTGTTCTTGGACCGGCCGCCGCTGCCGCGGGAGGTGCTGACGATGCGCGGGTGTGCCGCCGACAGTGCGTTGGCGCGGGCCGTGACGGGGGCCCGCGCCGATCCGGTGCGGCTGCTGGGCGACGTGGGGCTGACGATCAGGCCCGGGGATCCGGCGGTCTGGGGGCCGGTCCAGTTCTGGGACCTGGAGGAGGCGGCCGTCCTGGCCCACCGCCCCACCCCCGGGGAGCCCGGGCGGGTGGACATCGTGCTGGGCGCCGGCGTGCGGGAGGACCGCGACTGCTATGGCCGGAAGCCGTCGTCCGGGCCGGTGGAGATCGAGGTGTGGGTGGAGTCCCTGAACCCTCTCGGGCCGGTGGCGGAGTGCCGGGCGATCGACGGGCTGTTCGGGGCGCGGCGTGAACTGCCCGACGAGCCGGTGCAGTTGCTCGGCTGCGAAGCGGCGGAACCACTGTTGGACCGGCTGCGCGGCGGCCCGGGCGGGGACACCGGCGAGATCTGGCTGAGTGCACTGGACCGCAACGGCCGGACGATGACCGGCCGCCGTCTCGACCTGAGCACCGTCACGGCCCGACCGTCCGTGTTCGGCGGCACGCTGATCGACATCACGGTGACGGGCGGCGTGGATCCGTACGACCGGCCGCCCAGGGCCGCCCGCGCCGTTCGGGAGGTCTGGTTCGAAGGCGTTCCCTCAACGCCCAACCAGTGGGCGGGTTTTGATGCCGAGGGCCGGTCTGATTGGCTGGACCTCACACGCGTCGGCCGCTACGACCCGCAGGCCGGGCGCAGCGGCGGGAACTACCACCTCGACGGGCGGCACGCCACCGATCGGAAGGGCGTGCTGCTGGCACTCGGTGAGGCGCTGCTCGGGCCGGGGGCCAACTACGGGCGCTGCCTGGACTCGGTGCAGGACTACCTGTGCGGCGGCCCCGAGGTCGTCCCGCCGTTCACCCTGGTCTGGCACAACGCCGAGATCGCCCGCGAGGCGCTCGCCGGAGACGTGCTGGACCACCGGACCGGCGCGTCCTACTTCGACGTGACCGTCGAGCTGCTGCGGGAGTACCGCGTCACCGTCGAACTCCGGTGAGAGCGCAGCTGTTTCAGGGCCGATGCCCGTGGGTGGCCCAGGCGGTGGAGGCAGGATGATGCCGTGCTCCGCGTCGAAAGCGTGCGCTCCCGCCCGGCGGATCGCAGGTGCGTCGGCCGTGAACGCCCGGCGGAGAACGGCGAGTTCGGCCGCGCGGAGGGGTGCTCCGTGTGCATCCTCCCGGCGGCGGGGGCCTGTCCGGCGCTCCGGACCCGTTACCGGACCCGTTGCCGGAGCGCGCGTCGGAGCAGGTGTCGGGGCGGTGGCAGGGGCCGGAGCGGCCGGCGGCGCCGGCCAGGCCTCGGGGAGCGCATTAAGTCATGTACCGGTTAAGGGAGTTGAGGGCCTGGTCCGGCGATCCTTCGGTGCGTGAACTGGAGCGCCGAACGCCGGCGGGGGCCTGAGACCGCAGCGGGTCCGACTGACCTGTTCGGTACGTTGCCGCAGGGGGTGGGGGAACGGGGGGAGCGCGGCCGGCCTCTCGGCGGCTGAGGTGGCCGCTGCTGTCGGCGGGCGGTCTGCTCGCTTCGCCGGCGGCGCTGCGGCTGATCACCGCCCCCGCTGTCGGCGGGAACGCCCCCGCTGCCGGCGGGAACGCCGACGTTGCCGACGACGACCGGCGGTTCGCCCCGGTCGGCGTCCGACTTCCGGACCCGTGCGGCTACCTCGGCCGGATCGGCGACGAATCGGCCGCCTCTCCGGGCGACGCGGCCACCACCACCGGCGAGACGATGGTGGTCACCAACCCGGTCGCCCAGGGGAGACGCTGATCGTCACCCCGGCACTCACCGGAGCGGGCAGAGGCCCGATCACCGTCCGGGACCCGGCCGGCAACCGGTACCGGCCCATCCGCGACGAGACCGCCGACGGCAGCCGGCCGATCGCGCTGTTCGACGCCGGACCGCTGGACTCGTTGGGCGAGATCACCTTCCGCCGGCCGAGTGTGCGGCACGACTGTACGGCCATCGGCGAGTTCCGGGGCACCGGGTCTGCGGTGCCGGTCGACCGCGGGGGCGGGGCGGGGAGCGGCCGGAGCTGGGCCATGGTTGCGCTGCGGGACGGCTCCGCGATCCGCCTGCGCTGATCCAGGGGGGCGCCCGGGTCAACTCGGCTTGTACGTCGAGGTGTTCGGGGGGGGCGAGCGCGGTGGCGATCCGGGCGGGCGATCGAGTTGACCCGGTCCCGGGGCCGGCCGGGTGTCGATAGCCTTGCTTCATGAACGTAACTGGGGGCGGAGAACGGCTCGACGGCGATCCCGAAGTGCACGGCTGGGACGCCACGCGGGCATGGGTGGAGAAGGGTCTCGCGGACGGGGAGCGGATCGCAGCCGCCGAGCGGCTGCGCGGCGGCTGGACGTCGGAGATGCGCAGGCTCCGCGTCGAAGGGCCGGGCGGCCGACGGGACTTGGTGCTGCGGTCGTTCGTGAAACCGTTCTTCGTCGAGCACGCGGACGGCCTGCTGTCCCGCGAAGCCGCGATCCTGCGCCTGCTCGGGGCGACGGACGTGCCGGCGGCCACGCTCCTGGACGTGGACGCCACCGCGACGCACTGCGACCACCCGTCCCTGCTGATGTCCCTGCTGCCCGGCGGTGTCCGCCTGGACGACCGGGACGCCGAGCGCCGGGTCGAGCTGCTGGCCGAGCAGTTGGTGCGGATCCACCAGGTCGAGGTGTCCCGTGCGGAGCGGCCGCGGGCCTGGCAGGCGTGGACGTCGCCGGAGCGGGTGACGCTCCCGCCGCACACGGCGCGGCCCGAGCTCTGGCAGCGGGCCGTCGACGTCATCCGGCAGGAGCCGCCCGCCCTGCAACCCTGTTTCCTGCACCGGGACTTCCACCCGGGCAACGTCCTCTTCGAGGGCGAGGGGGACGAGGTCCGGATCAGCGGAGTGGTCGACTGGGTGGAGACCTCGTGGGGGCCGGCCGACCTCGACGTGGCCCACTGCTCGACGGCGCTGTCCCTGCTCCACGGCGTCCCCCTGGGGATGACCTTCGCCGACCGTTACCTCGCCGCGGGCGGGAGCCTCGCCGAGCAGCCCGCGGCGCACCTGTACTGGCGGGTCCTCGACGCCCTGGCGTTCGCTCCGGACGCGGAGAAGGTGGCCGTCCCCTGGCGGGAGGTCGGCCGCGTGGATCTGACCCCCGCCCTGCTGAGCAGCCGACTGGAGGAGTACCTGCACGCCCTGTTCGAGCGCTACGCGTAGGCCGGCGAGAGGCCTGCGGCCGCGATTGAACGTGTTCAAACTTTCTGCCAAGCTACCTCCGGGTCGATCAGGCGCGTACCGATGCGCTGCACTTCGAGATCGGCCGGGCAAGGGGGCGAGGGGCATGGAGTCGGCGCGGCAGGCCGGTCGGCGGGGGTGGCGCAGCGCGGTGCTGGCGGGGCTTGTGCTCGTGGGGTGCACCGCGTGCGCGTACGCCGGGGGCGACGACGTGGCGATCGAGCAGAGTGCGCTGGTGGGCGACTGGGCCAACATGGCGGGCGCCCGACTCCACATCGGCGACGACCACAGCGCGACCGTGAGCGACCTCAAGCACGCCGTGCCCGACACCACCTGCGCCACGGAAGTGGACGACGGCACTTGGGAGTTCTGGGTGCCGGTCGATGACGACGGCGGCTACAGCCCCTCCAGAACGGCGACCAAGGGCAAGTCGTTCGTGCTGACACTGAACCGCGACAGAAGAGGCTTCCGGTGCAGCGTCGATGTGGCAGTCCGTCGCGACAAGCACGGCCTCAACCTCTGCCTCGTCATGGACCCCGACCAGGGCTGCACGGAGGGGGAACTCCTCCGCAAGATCGGGACGTGACCGCGCAGGGCGGGTCACCCGGCGGCGTGGGCGAGGGGCGGGGCGACGGCCTGGGCGTCGGCGTTCTCGCCGAGCCAGAGGCCGATGAAGAGTGCGGCGGTGGCCTCCAGCAGGTGGGCGCGGGCCAACGGGCCGGCCTGGACGGGCGTGCAGCCGAGGTCGCGGACCAGTACGGCAGTGCGCGCGAGGGCGTCCGGGTGGTCGCCGCAGAGCGGGACGGCGAGGGGACGGCCGTCGAAGACCGGGGGCCGCAGCCGCCAGACGTCCTCGTGGCACAGGTTGAACGCCTTCACCACCCGGGCCTCCGGCGCAGCCATCGCCAACTGCTGTGCAGCGGACGGGCCGTGGCCGGTGAGCAGGTCGAAGCCCGGGCCGATCGGGTTGGCGCAGTCGATCAGGACGCGGCCCGCCAGCGCGTCGCGCAACTCGCGCACCACCTCCGCTCCCGCGCCGTACGGCAGCGCGGCGAGCACCACCTCGCCGGCCTCCGCCGCCTCGTACAGTCCGGCCGGGCGAGCCCCGTGCCCGATCCGTTCGGCGAGCGCGCGGGCCTTGGCCGCGTCCCGGCCGCCGACGGTCACCCGGTGCCCCGCGCGGGCCCACCGGGTGGCGAGCGCGTCGGCCATCCGGCCCGTCCCGAGGACGCCGATCGCCATCGCTTCACCGGTCGTCAACTGCTCCACAACTGCTCCACTCCGTGCGGGATTCGGTCGATCTCCTCCGACAGTAGGGAACCGGTCGGGCACCATTCGGTACGTGACCACCGACGCCTTCCTCGCCGACTGCCGGGCCCGTCTCGCCTTCGACCTGCTCTCCAACACCTGGAACGCCGTGGTGCTCTGGGCGCTGCGCGACGGCCCGCACCGCCCCGTCGAGCTGCGTGAGCGGATCGGCGGCATCAGCTCCAAGGTGCTGACGGAGACGCTGCGCCGCCTCCAGTACCACGGCCTGATCGACCGGCACCCTCAACGGCGGTTCGTGGAGTACGAGTTGACCGACCTCGGCCGCACCCTGCTGGGCCCGATCGACGCCTTCGGGGCGTGGGCGTTCGAGCACGGTGACGAGGTTCTGGCCGCGCAGGAGGCGGCGGACGGCGCGGCAGAGGAAGCGGTAGGGGGTGCGGCGTGAGCGGGGCGCAGCCGGGGGCGGCTGAGATCGCGGGGTGGCTGAGCGCCGTCGCCGAGGGCCGGGTGGACCGGGGCGCAGCCGACCGGTGGGCCCGGCGGTGGGTGACGGACGACGCGCTGGAGTGGGGCGAGGTGTCCTGGCGGGCGCTGCACCTGCTGTTCGGCATCGATCTGCGCACCGGGCCGGACGGTCCGTATCTGCACAGCGACAAGCAAGTGCGGGGGTGGGCAAGGGAGTTGGCGGAGAGGCGGACCGCAGTCGCTGAGTGGCGGCGGCGCAAGCGGTGGTGGGCCGAACGGGGGAGGGCGGGCCAGGCGGATGGACCGTCGGAATGGAATGCGGGTCGGTGCTGCGCGAATGCCGTGACGAGCGGTTACGTATCGGGCAGTCCCATCACCCCTTCCGACCGCAGCCGGGCCTGCCGCCGCAGAGCGTGTGTGCCGCCCGGCCGGGATCACGAGGAACCCCCATGGCACCGCACCCCCGAGGCGCCGCGCTACTCGCGGCTGCCGCGCTCACCCTGCTCCTGGCCCCCTCCGCCGCCGCCCTCGGCGCGCCGGTCCGGCCCTCCGAGCCCGCGCCCGCCGACACGGCGGTCGTCGCCCCGGTCGACACGACGGCCGACGCCACGGTTGTCGCTCCGGCCGACGCCACGGTCGACACGACGGTTGTCGCGCCCGGTGATCCGTTCGGGATCGGCGACATCGCCACGCCCGGCGGCGTTCCGCTGACCGAGGACATCGCCACGCCGGGCGGCGTCCCGCTGCCCGCCGACTCGGCGACGCCCGGCGGCACTCCCGCCACCGGCGGCGTGCCCGGGCACCACGACGACGCGGCGCCGCAGGCCGTGCTCCGGCCCGTCGACAAGATCTACCCCGCGCTGCCACCGCCCGGCCGGCTCGTCCACGCCGACCCCGTCGAGCGAGCGGTAGCCGCACCCGGACGCTGAGCATGTCGTGTCGGCCCGGCCACTACCGCGCTCTGTGCGCCCGGTGGCCGGGCCGAGTCGCGCGTTGTCGCGGTTCAGGGGAAGAGCTGGGCCAGGACGGCGTCCAGATCGAGGTGTTCGGACTCGGTGCCGGGCGGAACCAGGGCGAACGCGTCGGCGAGGAACGCCGCGACCGCCTTCGCCGGAACGCTCACCACGGTCCGCCCGGCGTCGTGCGGGCTCAGCGTGACCAGCACCCGGCCGTCCGGACCGGGCTCGACCCGGACGTCGCCGTCGCCGGCCGGCGCGAGGCGTCCCTCGGCCAGCAGGTCCCGTCCGAAGTGCCACTCGAGGGTCTCGCCCTGCGGCCCGCGCGAGGGGAACGCGAGGCACACCCCGTACGGCAGCGAGGCCTCGAAACGCAGCTGCGCACTCAGTGCGACGTGGGGGAACGGCCCCTCGGGGAGGGTGACGGCGGTGGACCGGGACGTGGCGACGGGCATGCGGCGGAACCTCACCTGATCGACGGCGTGCGGCGGCGTGTGCCGGCTGGTCCCCGCGCGGCTACCCCGTCGGGGCCGTTCCACGCCGTGCTCGTCGCGGTGTGCGGAACCCTCTGCGCGCGCCCCGTGGTGGGGCTTCCGTTCGGCTGCGGCGAGCAGAAGAACTCATGAACTTCCGCTGTGGAGACTCTGCTTGACGCGGCGTCGTAGGGTGGGGCCGAACCCGAGACGATCAAGGAGCTGACCGCCATGCCGGCCGAGATCACGCTGCGACCCGTCACTGCCGACGACCTCGACCTCTTCGAGCGCGAGTTCGGCGGCCCGGACGGCGTCGGCCCCTACCAGTGGTTCGGCTACCGCTCGACGGACGGCGTGCGCCGCCGATTCGCCGAGAACGGGCTGCTCGGCGCGGACGGCGGCGTCCTCGCCGTCGCCGAGTCCGGCCGCACCGTCGGCCGCGTCGAGTGGTTCCCCGGCAGCTGGGGCCGCCCCGAGACATCCGCCTGCTGGACGCTCGCCATAGGCCTGATCCCCACCGCGCAGGGCCGCGGCACCGGCACCCGCGCCCAACGCCTCCTCGCCGACTACCTGTTCGCCCACACCCGCGCCGAACGCCTCCAGGCCTGGACGGACTGCGCGAACGTCGCGGAACAACGCGCCCTGGAGAAGGCGGGTTTCACGCGCGAGGGCGTGCTGCGGTCCGCCCAGTGGCGGGACGGGCGATGGCACGACCAGGTCATGTACTCGCTGCTGCGGACGGACGGAGGAACGTGACCGGGCGCCGCATGCAGACCCGGTCGGCGAGGTCGAGTCCGAAGGCGGCCTCCTCGGCGAGCACCTGCCGCAGCGCGGCGGTGAGTCGGTCGTCCGCCAACTCGCGGAAGCCGAGCCGTCGGTAGTAGGGCGCGTTCCACGGGACGCTGCGGAACGTCGACAGCGTCAGCGCGGCGAGTCCGCGCCCGGCCGCCCAGCCCTCGACGTGGTCGATCAGCTCCCGCCCCAACCCCCGCCCGGCGGCGGACGGGTGGACACTGACCTGCTCGATGTGCGCGCAGCCGTCGAGGGGCCGGGCCGGCAGGAAGCCCTGCGGTCGGTCAGCGGGGTCCGCGCCGACCCAGAGGCGTCCGAGCTGCTGGTGCGGCGCGAAGTCCGCGGCGGAGGGCGGCGGGTGGTCGGCGATCTCCGGCATGCCGACGGCGCGGAAGGCTGCGCCGGCGGCGAGTTGGAGCCCGGGCAGCAGGGGCAGGTCGGCGGGCGTGGCGGGGCGGATCGGTAGGGCGGGCACTCCATTCAGCGTGGCGGAGCGGAACCGCCGAGTCGGAAGATGGTCAGGCGATCGGCCGGAAAACGTTCCCGGCCGATCAGGTGAGAAACCGAGATCGACTCCGGAATGTCCAGGGCCAGTCGAAGGTGGTCGGGAAGCTGCGTCAGGTCGAGCGAGGTGCAGTCGTGGGCGAGCCGCAGGGCCAGGCTCTTGAGGCCGGGGAACGTCGGGTGGACGTGGGCCAGCGGGTAGTGGGAAGGAACGTCGACCAGGCCCAGATCCTGAATGCCGGTCATCGGCGCCAGGGCCGGCCACACTGCGGCACTCGGTGCCAGCAGTGTGAGGGCCGGTAGTTCCGGCATGCTCCCCAGGATGGCCCACAGCTCGTGGAACTGCTGCCCGGTCAGGACGGATCGGATGGAGAGGTAGCCGAGCGGCAGGTGGATCAGTGCGGTCAGGTCGTCCAGGTTCGGGCACTGGTGGAGGCCAAGGCTGCTGAGGCGCTTCCATCCGAGGAGGAAGGAGAGGTCCCGCAGTCCGGGGAGGGAATTGATGGTCAGCGTCTCTACTGTGGGCGCAAGTTGATTCCATCGGAGCGGGTCGACCGGCATGGCCGGCCCGCTGAGTTCGACGCGGCGCAGCGTCGGATGGCCCGCCAGTGCGTCGATCTCGGCGAGGGAGCAGAGCCGCACCGGGACGGCGGAGAGATCGGCGCGGCGGACCACCCGTCGGGCGAAGTCGTCGAACTCGAAGTGCGGCCACTGGCGGACGATGCTCGGCAGTGGGTCGTCCTGCTCGGCCAGCATCGCCAGCAGGGCGAGCGCATCGCCGCCGCCGATGAACCCCAGGACGTTCGGCACCAACTGGTATGCCTTGCGTACGAGTTCCGGCTCACTCTCCACGATCTCGCTCAGCAGCGGGACGAGGTCCTCCCCGACGGCGGCCAACCGGAGGGCGGAGGTCTGGGGTCGGAGAAGCGCGGGGAGATGGTCGCGGAGCCGGGCGAGGATCGTCGCGCGGACCTCGCCGTCCAGCTCCGGGGCGCTCGGGAGGCAGGTCGCGGCCAGCAGGTGGATGTCGGGCCGGAGTTCGGGCAGGGCGGCGTCGCCCTCGGCGAGGACGGCGGTGAGGAGTTCGGCGCGTTCGCGCCGGCCGCAGTGGCCGACGGTCATCCGGATGACGTCGCCCCACTGTTCGTCGGCGGCGTGCCCGGCGAGCAGGCCGAAGTCGCGTTCCTCGCGGAACTCCATGGCGGCCAGGTAGTCCTGGAAGGTGCGGTGGATGAACTGGAAGGTGTCGGGGCCGGTTTCGGTGATCAGGCCGGTGCGGTTGAGCAGGTGGACCCAGGCCTGCTCGGCGTCGGTGCGGCGGGCCACGCCGGGCAAGTCGCGCAGCGCCTTGGCGAGTTGGGCGACCGCGTCGCGACGGTGGCCCTCGGACTGGTTGTTGCGCACCAGCCAGTGGGCGATCCGGCGGAGCATCGCCGACTGCTCCTCCTCGGACGCCCGGAGCTGCTCCGCGCCCTGCACCTTGCGGCCCTCGTCGCGCTTGACCAGCATCATCGCCATCGCGTCGCGGTACAGCGCCATCCGGTTGCGCGGCAGTGCGCCGTCCGACTCCCGGTTGAGGGCGCAGATCATCGCGCAGAGCAACGGGCTGTCGGTGAGCAGGGACAGCTCCGGGACGGACTCCAGGGTGCGCAGCAGGTCGGCCTGGTCCTGTTCGACCTCCTGTCGCCAGCGCCGTTCCTGCGCGTCGTCGTGCGGGGTGTCGAGGAGGTTGCGCAGGGCGGCGCGGTGCCAGCGGGCGATGAGTCGGCGGCGGTCCTCGCTGTTCATCGGGCAGAGCAGCAGTTCGTCGAAGCCGAGGTGGGCGAGCCAGTCGTGGGGGACGGCGGACGGGCGGACGGTCGCCACCGTCAGGGTGTCGGGGTAGCGGTCGAGGAGGCGTTCCAGCCAGTCGAGGGCCTCGTCGCGCTGCTCGTTCGGCACCTCGTCCAGACCGTCCACCAGGAGCAGCGCGCGGCCGCTGCTGAGCAGGCGGTGCGCCCAGCCGGGGGGTTGGCGGTCGGCGCACATCCGGTCGTCGAGGGTCAGGAACTGCTCGGGGCGGGGCTGCATGACGCCCTTGCGGTGCAGTTTGCGGAGTTGCAGGACCAACGGGACGCGGTGGTTGAACGCGGCCAGGTCCTCGCCGAGGGTGCCGTTCATCGCGCCGACGGCCAGCCACTGCACCAGGGTGGTCTTGCCGGAGCCGGCCTGGCCTCGGACCAGGACCCGGCGGCGGTGCGCGAGGACGCGCTCGGCGCGCTGCGGGCCGAGGTCGGGGCCGGTGCCGGTGCCGGTGCCGGTGACGGTGCCGGTGGAGCGGATCTCCAGGCTCAGGTAGGAGGTGGTGAGGTGCCAGCCGCGGCGGTCGTGGCCGGCGGACTGGCGCAGGCCGAAGATCCGGATCCGGCCGTAGTCCGCCTCGATGTCCCGCGCGTACTCGCGTTCGAAGGTGCGGTCGGCGAGACCGGCGGGGGAGACGCTTTCCAGGTGCGGGAGCCGGCCGAGGTGCTTGATGAGGGTGGCGCGGAGTTCGGGGTCGCCGAGCAGCGCCGTCATCGGGACCATGGCGAGCTGCGAGTGCTGCCAGGTGTCCGGCTGCCGGTCCTGGACGGCGATGCCGAGCAGGCGGTCCTGCCACACCACGGCGGCGCCCGACATGCCCGACCACGGCGAGGCGGCGTCGGCCGGGGAACGGGGTGGGTGCTGCTGGAGGAGCAGGGCCGGGCGCCCGGCCCGGCGACCGGAGGCCGGAGCGAGGGTGGCCGGCACCTGGACCGTGTCGAGGCGCTCGTGCCGGTCGCGCCCCACCCGAGGAAAACCCGTCAGGTGGCAGCCCTCGACGGGGTCGAGCGTCTCGACCGCGCCCCAGCCGAGCGGTTCGAAGGACGCGGCGGGAACCAGGTCGTTGATGGCGAGCAGCAGGGTGGCGTCGAAATCGTCGGAGCGCCACAGGGCGATGCAGATCGTCCAGCCGGCTCCGTCGAGGACAGCGGCCTCCACTACCGACCCGCCGACATGGGCCGCGGTGAGGATCAGCCGCGGGCTGAGCAGGAAGCCGCTGCCCTGGGTCTCGCCCCGGACCGCCGCCACGTGGTGGGCGAGGAGAGCCACGGTCAGAACCCGTCCCGGCTGCCCAGGTCGTCGTTGGAGATGTCGACGCTGCCGCCGGTGGCCGCGGCCTTCGGCGTCAGCGTCACCGACACCTTGTGGGTGCGGGTCTGCGCGACGCCCGCCTCGGCGTCGGCGGAGACGACCCAGGCCTTGATGCCGCCCTTGGCGCGGGCGTCGCGCTTGAGCTCGACGGTGAAGTCGAGAGTGACCGGGCCGACCTCGAACTGGATGGCCTGGCCGCGGCCGCGCTCGGAGGCGTCCAGCAGTTCCAGGCGGATCGCCTCGATCGCGTCGGCCAGTTCGATGTCGTCACGGTCCATCAGTCGTCCCCCACGGCTCGGAGTTTCCCGAGGCCGAGCGTAGAGCGTGGGCCGGACAACGGTGGTGCGGTTGCACCAAGTCGCCTCAAGCTACCGCACGTTGGGTCAGTCCGAGCCGAGGTGCGAGCCGAGGTACGACGCGAGGTAGCGGGCCGTCGGGCTGCCCGGGGTGGCGGTGAGGGAGGCGGGGGCGCCGGTGGCGAGGACGCGGCCGCCACCGGTGCCGCCGGCCGGGCCGAGGTCGATGAGGTGGTCGGCGGTGGCGACGAGGGGGAGGTGGTGCTCGGCGAGCAGGACGGTGGCGCCGGAGTCCACCAGGCGGTGGAGCTGGGCGGTGAGGACCTCGCTGTCGGCCGGATGCAGACCGGTGGTGGGCTCGTCCAGCAGGTAGAGCGTGTGGTGTCGGCGCGCGGCGTGCAACTCGGCTGCCAGTTTGACGCGTTGGGCCTCGCCGCCGGAGAGCTCGGGCGCGGGCTGGCCGAGCCGCAGGTAGCCGAGGCCGACCTGCTGGAGGACGGTCAGGACGCGCGCCGCGGCAGGGACGTCGGCGAGGAACGGGGCGGCGTCGTCGACGGTCATCGCCAGGACGTCGGCGATGGTGGCGCCCCGGTAGGCGATCTCCAGCGTCTGCGGGTTGTAGCGGCTGCCGTGGCAGTCCGGGCACGGGTTCCACGCGGTGGGCAGGAACAGCAGCTCGACCTCGATCGAGCCCGCGCCCTCGCAGGTCGGGCAGCGACCCGACGCCACGTTGAACGAGAACCGCCCCGCGTCGTAGCCGCGCCGCCGGGCCTCCTCGGTGGCCGCGAACAGCTTGCGGACGACGTCCAACAGGCCCGTGTACGTCGCCAGGTTGGAGCGCGGGGTACGGCCCAGCGGCGTCTGGTCGACCGTCACCACCCGGCCGACGGACGGCTCGGCGGCCGCCGCCTCGGCCGCCGCGCCCAGCAGCGTCGACTTGCCCGCGCCCGAGACGCCCGTCACCGCCGTCAGCACACCCAGCGGCACGTCCACGTCGACGCCCCGGAGGTTGTGCCGGGTGACGCCGCGCAGGCGCAGCACGCCCGACGGGGTGCGGCCCCGGGACGCGGGCGGGGGCGGGGGAGCGAAGAGGAACCGGCGGGTGGCGGAGGAGGAGACGGAACGCAGGCCGTCCACCGGCCCGCTGTACAGGACCTCTCCGCCGCCCGCGCCCGCGCCCGGCCCGACGTCGACCAGCCAGTCCGCGCCGCGGACGACCGCCATGTCGTGCTCCACCACGAACACCGAGTTGCCCGCGGCGCGCAGCTCGGCGAGAACCTCGCGCAGCGCCTCGGTGTCCGCCGGGTGCAGGCCCGCCGAGGGCTCGTCCAGCACGTACACCACACCGAACAGGCCCGAGCGCAACTGCGTTGCCAGGCGCAGGCGTTGGAACTCGCCAGTGGACAGGGTCGGGGCGGCGCGGTCGAGCGAGAGGTAGCCGAGGCCGAGGCGCCGCAACGCGGACAGGCGCTCCGCCAGATCGGTGGTGATCAGGCCGGCCGGGCCCTCGTCGGCGGTGAACGGTTGCAGCAGCGCGGCGAGACGGTCGGCGGGCAGAGCGGCCAGGCCGGTGATCGGCAGGCCCGCGAACGTCACTGCCAGGGCCTCGGGGCGCAGCCGGTGGCCGTGGCACAGCGGGCAGGGCGACTGCTCCAGGAACGCGGCGGCCCTGGCGCGCGTCGACTCGCTGCGGGACTCGGAGAACGCCTTCAGCACCAGGCGGCGCGCACTGCTGTACTTGCCCTGGTACGGCCGCTGGATCCGGCCCGGCTCGCGCTCCGGGTGGACCGTCACCACCGGCTGTTCGTCCGTGAACAGGATCCACTCGCGCTCGGCGGCGGGCAGCTCCCGCCACGGCCGGTCGAGATCGTGGCCGAGCACGCCGAGGATGTCCCGCAGGTTCTTGCCCTGCCACGCGCCCGGCCAGGACGCGATCGCGCCCTCGCGGACGGACAGCGACGGGTCGGGGACCAGGGAGCGTTCGGTGACCCGGTGCAGCACGCCCTGCCCGTGGCACTCCGGGCAGGCGCCGGCCGGGGTGTTCGGCGAGAACGCGTCCGAATCGAGCCGCGAGGCGCCCGGCGGATAGTCGCCGCACCGCGACAGCAGCATCCGCAGCAGGTTCGACATGGTCGAGATGGTGCCCACCGAGGAACGCGAGGACGGCACCGAGCGGCGCTGCTCCAACGCCACCGCCGGCGGCATGCCCGTCACCGCGTCCACCCGCGGCGCCTCGACCTGCCGCAACAGCCGCCGCGCGTACGGCGAGACGGACTCCAGGTAACGGTGCTGCGCCTCCGCGAACAGCGTCCCGAACGCCAGCGAGGACTTCCCCGACCCCGACACGCCCGTGAACGCCACTACCGCCCCGCGCGGCACCGCCACCGCCACGTCCCGCAGGTTGTGCACCCGCGCGCCGCGCACCCGCACCATGCCGTCGTCGTCGATCTCCGTGCCGCTCACCGGGCCACGTTACCCCGCGAGAGCGGCCTGGCCTGCGAGGTTGGCGAGCGCGGTGGTGAAGCGGGCCTCGGTGTCGCGGGCCGTGCGGCCGTGCAGGAACAGCGCGAGCAGGCCGGTGAAACGTTCGCGCTGGACGACCCGGACGCGGCCGTCGCCGAGATCGGCGATCAGGTAGGAGTGCGTGTTGTCGAGCAGACCGGGCAGCAGGAGACGGCCGGCGCGGGTGAGTTCACGGCCGGGAGCGACGACGGTGAGCACCGGGTGGAAGGTCAGCTCGCGGCCGGAGGCGGTGCGGACCACCTCGGTCTGGCGGGCGCCGACGGCGAGTTCGCCCTCGACCCGCACCACCACCGGGTGCCACTGCGGAAAGCGGGCGTGGTCGGTCAGCAGCTGCCAGACGGCCTCCGGGGTGCCCCGGAACTCGGCCTCGGCGCGGACCTCGCAGGTGAACAGGCTCATGACGGTCTCCCCCTGGTGAATCGTCGGATCTTCAACGGTGGCGCGCCAGCGTGGCGTCGACCACGGCGCGGGCGTAGTGGGCGTCGACCGGGTCGCCGGTGATCAGCACCCGGTAGTAGAGCGGGCCGACCAGCTGATCGAGGATCAGCGCGGGATCGGCGTCCGCCGGGAGGTCGCCGCGGGCGGCGGCCCGGTCGAGCAACTCGGCGGCGGCGGTGCGACGCTGCGCCCACAGGGCGTGCAGGGCGTCGCCGAGTTCCGGGTGGCGGGTGCCGGCGGCGACCAACTCGGCGACCAGGGAACGGGTTTCGGGCCGTCGCAGGCCGGTGGCGATCGCGGCGAGGGTGTCGGCCAGATCGGCCCGGAGGTCGCCGGTCTCCCGGATCGGCGCGGTCTCGAACATGGTGGCGAAGGCGGCCACCACCAGGTGGTCCTTGGTCGGCCAGCGCCGGTACACGGTGGTCCGGGCCACCTCGGCCCGGGCGGCGGCCTCGTCCAGTGCGAAGCCCGCGTAGCCGCGTTCGCGCAGCAGTCCGCGAGCCGCGTCCAGCACCTTGGCGTCGACGCCGGTGTCACGGGGCCTGGCCATGGGTCCACCTCCGGATTCCGCTACGCATGTTTCGTAACGAGGGTGAGGCTAGTGGGGGCGGCGGCGATTGCGCAACACTTGTAGCGGAACGGGGGGTGCGGGTCGCGCGGGCGGACGGCGGTCTGGCGGCGGGTGGGGGCGCATGGGTCGACGGGGGTGGTCGAGGGGTGGCGCGGTCGGCTCCGCCGGCGTCGGTGCGGTGCGGTGCGCGATGCGGGGCGGGTCGATGACCGGCGCAGGGCCGCGCGCGTGGTCCGCGCGGCCGATGACCGGCGGAGCCGAACACCCGGGCGGGGCCGGAGCCTCGGCGGCCGGTAGCGGTGGAGGGGCTCTCCCGGCAGGGGCATTGGTGCCGGGCGGTGGTCAAGAAGACGGCGTCCAGGGCCAGTTGACGAGGCTCTCGCGCATCAGGGCCGCCGCGGGCGACAGGCGGGCGGTGGTGGACCAGTGGAGGGTGAGGGTGCGGCGGCAGGCGGGGGTGGTGACGGGGAGGAGGGCGAGGGGGAGGCGGGCCGCGGTGCGGCGGCCGAGGGCGGGGATCAGGCCGACGCCCAGGTCGGCGGCGATCAGGTCGGCGACGGCGGCGAGTTCGTCGCTCTCGCAGACGATGCGCGGCGGGTGGCCGAGGGCGGTGAAGAGGTGGTCGAGGAGGCGGCGGTTCCAGTGGCCGGGGCGGGCGGTGATGAACGGGAGCGCGGCGAGGTCGGCGAGGTCGACGGATTCGCGGTCGGCCAGCGGGTGGCCGTCGGGGACGGCCAGGAAGACTGGCTCGTCGAGGAGTCGGGCGCTGTGCAGGCCCTCGGTGCGGATCGGCTGCGAGGCGACGCACAGGTCGACCTCCTGGGCCCTGAGCTGACGGACCATCAGATCGGCCGAGAGCTGCCGCAGTTCGATCTCGGCGGCCGGGTGGGCGCGCTTGAACGCGGCGAGCGGCGCGGTGAACGTCAGGAAGGTCTCGGACGCCAGCCGAACCGTCCCGAAGCCGTCGCCCGCCGCCTCCGCCACGGCCCGCCGCCCGGCCTCCAACTCGCCGAGGCAGCGCTCCGCGTAGCCGCGGAAGAGTCGGCCCGCCTCGTTCAGGCGCAGCCGGCCGACGCGGTCGAACAGCGGGGTGCCGAGTTCGTCCTCCAGCCGGGCGATGGTGCGGCTCAACGAGGGCTGGGCGACCCGGAGTTCCTCGGCGGCCCGGCTCAGGTGCTCCAGCCGCGCCACCACCAGGAACTGGGTCAGTGCGTGCAGGTCCATCGCTGCTCCCCGTCCGGTTCCGCCCGGCCATGCCCGCAGCGGCATAACCCCATAGCAATATTGATCTTAGACCGGACAGCAGTCGGGGCATAACGTCGGGAGGGCGACAAGTTCCGTCCGCAGTAGAAGAGTTGAGGGAGTTCCCGGCATGGCTGTGTCAGTCGTCCCCGAACATCGGGCCAGGACCGGCCCCGCCGGGCAGGTGGTGCGCGTGCTGGCGGCCGTGCACACGGTGGCGGTATTCGGTCAGCCGGTGTTCGCCGGCGTGTACCTGAGCGGGTCCTACGACGGCCTCGGCTGGCACCTGGCCGGGGCGAACGCCGTCACCAGCCTCGGCTACCTCCAGCTGATCGCCGTCATGGTGCTGTGGTTCCGCAGCCGGATCAGCTGGCCGCTGGTCGGCACCGCACTGGTGGTGATCGCCGAGACCGTGCAGTACTTCGCCGGACTCGACGGCGCGCTCTGGCTGCACCTGCCGCTCGGCGTGGCGACCGTCGTGGGGATCACCGTCCTCACCATCGCCGTGCTGCGCGTCCCGCTGCCCGGCCGGGTGCGGGAGGCACGCGGTGAGTGAGCGTCAACTCGGCTTCAGCAGGCGGCAGGTACTCGCGTTCGGCGGCGCGTTCGGGCTGCTGACGGCGGGCAGCCTGGCCTCGGCCGCGGCGCTCGCGCACCGGCCGGCCGGCACCGGCGCCCTGCTGCGCAGCGCGATCGCGCTGCCGCCCGCGTTCCAGGTGCCGCTGCCGCGACCGCAGGTGCTGGCGCCGGTGTCCACCGCGGGCGGCGTGGACCGGTACGAGATCACCCAGCGGGAGGCGGTCGCCGAGATCCTGCCCGGCGTGCGCACCCCGGTGTGGACGTACGGCGGCAGCTTCCCCGGCCCGACGATCGAGGCCCGGCGAGGCCGCCCCACCGTGGTGACGCACCGCAACGAGCTGCCCGTCCCCACCGTCGTCCACCTGCACGGCGGACGCACCCCCGCCGAATCCGACGGCTACCCCACCGACCTGGTGCTGCCCGGGAGTTGGACGGAGTCGGGCGGCCACCACCACGGCGGCGGGATGGCGGACCCGCGGGCCGTGCAGAGCCGGGTGGTCCGCGAGTACACCTTCCCCAACGAGCAGCGCGCCACCATGCTCTGGTACCACGACCACCGGATGGACTTCACCGCGCCCGCGATCTGGCGCGGCCTGGCCGGGCTGCACATCATCCGCGACGACCGCGAGAGGGAGCTGGAACTCCCCGACGGCGAGCGGGAGTTGCCGCTGGTGATCACCGACCGGGCGTTCCGCGCCGACGGGAGCCTGGACTACCCGTCGCTGGACCCCGGGCTGCGCGACCGCCCGGGCGTCCAGGAGCCGTACATGGCAGGGGTGTTGGGCGATGTGATCCTGGTCAACGGCGCGCCGTGGCCGGTGCACGAGGTGGCGGCGGTGCGGCACCGGCTGCGGGTGCTGAACGCGTCCAACGCCCGGCACTACGAGCTGGAGGCGGTCGACCAGGACGGGCGGACGCTGGAGCTGGTGCAGATCGGCGCCGACCAGGGCCTGCTGGCCGCGCCCGTGACGCACCGCCGGCTGCCGCTCGCGCCGGCCGAACGCTACGACCTGCTGGTCGACTTCGGGGCGGTGCCGGTGGGCGGGACGGTCCGGCTGCGCAACCGCCTGGGCAGCGGGCGGACCCGGGAGGTGATGGCGTTCCGGGTGGTGCGGGCCCAGCGCGAGGACACCCGGGTGCCGGCGGCGCCGGCCACCGACCTGCCGCAGTGGCGGCGCGAAGACGCCGTGCGGACCAGGGAGTTCGCGTTCCGGGCGGGCAAGATGGGCGAGGGCCACGGCTGGCTGATCGGCGGCCGCCCGTTCGACCCGGCGCGCGAGGACGTGAGCGTCCGGCTCGGCGACGTCGAGGTGTGGCGGCTGATCGCGGACGTCCACCACCCCGTCCACCTGCACCTGGTGGGCTTCCGGATCCTGAGCCGGGGCGGTCGCGCGCCGCTGCCGCACGACGCCGGACTGAAGGACACCGTCTCGTTGCGGCCCGGCGAGGCCGCCGAGATCATCACCGGCTTCGACGGCTACCGGGGCCGGTACCTGTTCCACTGCCACAACGCGGAGCACGAGGACATGGGGATGATGGCGAACCTGGAGGTACGGTGAGACGCCTGCGCGCCGCGGGGGCGCGGGCGGGACGGCGGAGGCAGTGATGTATCACGCGATCACCCGGGCGAAGGTCCGCTCGCTGTGGCGGCGGATCGGGGCCGGGGACTACCTGGCGGCGGTGGAGACGGCCGCGCCGGACGTGCGGTTCCGGTTCGTCGGCGACACGCCGGTGAGCGCGGAGCTGACCGGGCGCGACGCGTTCGAGGACTGGTTTCGGGCGCTGTTCGCACGCTTCCCCGGCCTGCGGCTGACACTCCGCGACGTGGTGGTCCGGGGCTGGCCCTGGCGGACCACCGTGGTGGTGCGGCTGGACGTCGAGGCCACGCTCGCCGACGGCACGGCCTACCGCAACGAGGCGGTGCAGTGGCTGACGCTGCGCTGGGGCCGGATGACCGCGGACGAGGTGTTCGAGGACACCAAGGCGCTGGACGAGGCGTGCCGGCGGCAGGCGGCGGCGTCCTGAGCAGTCGTCCGGCGAGGTCGGCGAGGTCGGCGAGGTTCACGCGGCCGGCGGCGGTGCCCTGAGCGGCGGTGCCCTGAGCAGCGGCGTCCTGACCGAACGTCAGGCGAGGTTCGCGGGGGAGGAGGCGCCGGCCGCCAGCAGGTGGGGCCGGCCGGTGCCGTCCGCGGGGACGGACCAGAGGTCGGTGGCGTGGCCGTCCTGCGCGGGGAGGGCGTAGGCGAGCGTCCCGGCGTCCAGCCAGGCCACCTGGTCGTCGACGGAGCGGGTCTCGGCGACGGCGTGTTCGTGCAGGTCGGCGAGGTCCAGGACGTACAGCCGCCAGGGGTCGGCAGCTCCGGGGGAGACCCGCTTCTTGAAGGCGATCCGGGTCCCGTCGGGCGACAGCGCCGGGCACTCGACGTTCTCCCGCAGTGCGTGCGCCGACCAGGCCCGCAGGTCGCCCTCGACGAGGTGGGTGCGGCCGCCGACCGAGACGGTGGCGTAGAAGCGGTTGTCGTCGGCGGCGAAGCTGACGCTCCAGAAGTTCCGCGGGTCGCTGTCGTCCGGCCGGTCGCCGTCGATGGTCAGCGGGATGGTCTCGATCGACCGGACCAGTGAGCCGGTGCGCAGGTCGAGGACCGACGTGCGGGTCCCGAACCCGGTGGCGGCGTAGGAACGTCCGGTCGCGAAGGTCGTCCAGGACAGCACCTGCCCGGACGGGGAGACCCGGGCCAGGCTCGGGGTGCCCGGCAGGACGAAGGTGTGCAGTCGGTGGAAGTGCCGGTCGTAGACCACCGCCTCGGTGCAGGGGGGCCGGCCCGGCTTGGTGCGCAGGCACAGCGCCCGGTCGCCCGCCGCGTAGAAGCGCTCGCAGGACGGGCCGCCGGCCACCGCCGACCCGCCGTCGCGGTGCGGGGCGCGGGCGATCCGGCCGGAGGCGGCGTCGCGGTAGTACAGGCCGGGCTCGTCGAGGGTGAACGTCGCGTCCGCCTGGACGATCCGGTGCGGGCCGTCCCGTTGGCAGGTGTGCAGGGCGAACCCGACGGCCGCGCCGAGCAGCGTGACCACGACCACCAGCAGGACCACCAGGCGGGCCGCGGGCGCCTGACGCTCCTCCGTGAACTCCGGCGCGGGGACGGGTTCCAGGGCTGCCTCGAACACGTCCGCTGGTGTGGTGTCGGTCGTCATGAGGGTTCCCTTCGGGCAGGACGGCTCCCCGGAGATTAGTTGAAAGGAAAGTTTCCTACCAGTAAGTCACGAGCAGATCGCCACCACGAACTTCCGTGCGGGAACGGGAGGCTGACGCGGCAACGGATTGTCGGAAAGTGTGGGTAACGCTGTTACCGACAGGCTACGGTGTTACCCGTGAACGAGCTCAGCACGCCCTACCAGGACGCGCAACGCGCCGGCCAGCACGCCGTGCGGACCGCGATCCTCGACCACGCCATCGACCTCCTGGTCACCGAGGGGCCCGCCGCCCTGACGATGCGCCGGATCGCCACCGGCATCGGCGCCTCGACCAAGGTCCTGTACACCATGTTCGGCGGCAAGGAAGGCCTGGCCGACGCCCTCTACCGGGAGGGATTCGCCCGGCTGCGCCGCGCCCAGCAGCAAGTCCCGCGCGCCGCCGACCCGTTGACCGCCCTGAACGACCTCGGCGCCGCCTACCGGGCGCACGCCCTCGCCGAACCCGCCTACTACCGGGTGATGTTCGAACAGGCCGTGCCCGGCTACCGCCCCGGACCTGAGGCACTGGCCGCCGCCGACCACGCCTTCGACGCCTCCGTCACCGCCGTCCGGGCCTGCATCGACGCGGGCGTGTTCGCGCCCGGCGACGCGCACGAGATCTCCAAGCTGCTCTGGGCCGCCGCCCACGGCGCGGTGAGCCTCGAACTCGCCGGCCACTTCCCGCCGCCGACCGCCGCCGGCCGCTTCGACGCCCTGATGGCGGCCGTCGGACAGGCGTTCCTCGCCGAGCCGACCCACGGACAAGGACACCGCGCATGACGACCAACCGCTACCTGACCGGCAGCTTCGCCCCCGTCGCCGAGGAGGTCACCGCCCACGACCTGCCCGTCACCGGCCGCATACCGGCCCACCTGAACGGCCGCTACCTGCGCAACGGCCCCAACGCACTGGGCATCGAGGACCCCGCCGCGCACATCTGGACCCTCGGCCCCGGCATGGTGCACGGCGTCCGCATCCGCGACGGCCGCGCCGAGTGGTACCGCAACCGCTGGGTGCGCTCGGCCGCCGTCGCCGACCACCTCGGCGAGCCGCGCCGCGGCACCCCCGCCGACCCCCGGACGGACTTCGCCCCCAACGTCCAGGTCGCGGGCCTCGCGGGCCGGACGTACGCGCTGATCGAGGGCGGCATCCGCCCCTACGAACTCACCTACGAACTCGACACCCTGGGCCCCTGCAACCTCGGCGCCACCCCCGAGGGCTACAGCGCCAACGCGCACTCCGTCTTCGACCCGCACACCCGGGAACTGCACTCGCTCGCGTTCCGGTACGGCTCCGAACACGTCCAGCACATCGTGATGGACCGCACCGGCGCCGTCCGGCACACCACGCTGATCCACACCCCCGGCAACCCGTACATGCACGACTTCGCGCTGACCGAGCACCACGTCGTGCTGTACGACGCCCCCGTCGTCTTCAGCCCCGCCCACCTGCCCACCGGCGTGCCGTTCAGCTGGGACGACACCCACCAGGCACGCGTCGGCGTCATGCCGCGCCACGGCGGGCCGGTGCGCTGGTTCGACGTCGCGCCGTGCCTGGTCGGCCACACCCTCAACGCCTACGACGACGGCCACGAGGTGGTCGTCGACGTGGTCCGCCACCCCGAGGGCTTCGCCATCCGGGACTTCGGCGGCAGCCGCCCCACCCTCGACCGCTGGCGCATCGACCTGGCGGCCGGGACGATCCGCGAGGAACGGCTCGACGACCGCACCCAGGAGTTCCCGCGCGTCGACCCCCGCCGGGTCGGCCGCCCGCACCGCTACGGGTACGCCGCCGCCGCCGAACTGTACGCCGCACCCACCGGCCCCGACGACCCGCGTCCCAACGAGGGGTTCAGCAGCGCCCTGCTCAAGCACGACCTGCTGCGCGGCACCGTCGAGGCCCACGAGTTCGGCCGGTTCGGGGCCGTCGGCGAGGGCGTGTTCGTCCCCGCCGAGACGCCCGCCGCCGAGGACGACGGCTACCTGATGGCCTACGCCCACAACCCCGAACGCGGCGCGGCCGACCTGGTGATCCTCGCCGCGCAGGACTTCGCCGGCGAACCCGTCGCCCGCATCCACCTGCCCGTCCGGGTACCGCTCGGCCTGCACGGCAACTGGGTACCCGGCGGTCCGGCGGATCACTGACGGGCGCTCGCCGTCGTCGTCCGGTGGTCGGCCGAACTCGTGGACGGGCCTGCGGCCAGGCCCGCAGCCGGGCCGGCGACGGTGCTCGCCGGGGTGCTCGCGACGGCGTTCGCGACGGTGCGGCGGGCCGGCGCCGGGAGCATGGCGTGACGGCGGCGCTCGCGGTGCAGCTCGACGTGGACGGCGACCTTCGCGCGCAGCGCCCACGGGTCGACCGGCTTCGGGATGAAGTCGACCGCGCCCGCCGCGTACCCGCGCATCGAGTGGTCCGGGTCCGTGCCGATCGCCGTGACGAAGATGATCGGAATGTCCCGGGTGCGGGCCCGGCGCTTGATGTGCGCGGCCGTCTCGTAGCCGTCCATCCCCGGCATCTGCACGTCCAGCAGGATCACCGCGAACTCGTCCGGCTCCAGCAGCGCCCGCAACGCGTCCGGACCCGACGCGGTCCGCACCAGCCGGTGCCCGTGCGGCCCGAGGACCTCCTCCAGCACCATCAGGTTGTCCGGCCGGTCGTCCACCAGCAGCACCTTCGGCGGCGGGCCCTCCTCCAGCGGACGAGCGGGCGGCAGCGGGGTCTCCGAGAGGCCCTGCTGCTGCTCCACCAGGGCGAGTTGACGCTCGAACAGGTCGCAGCGGGTCTCCGCGCAGGTTGCCCGGTCCCGCGCCCGGGCCAGCTCCTCGGCGAGCCGGTCCACCTCCTGGGCCAGCGCGTCGCGCTCCGCGAGCAGCGCGGAGCGGTCCTGCGGCGCGGGCCGGCCCTGCTGCGGTACCGGGTCCGGGGCCGGTGGTTTCGGCACCGGCGGGCGGGACTCCAGACGGACCAGCCGGGCGTCCAGGTCGGCGATCGACTGCCGGGTGTCGTCCAGCGCGTGGTCGAGCTGCTCCTCCCGCGCCCCCGCCCGGCGGGCCTCCCGGTCCGCCGCCTGCAACTGGCCCTCCAACTGCTGCACCGCCCGGCCGATCGACGCCGCCGTGCGCAGCGCCGCCCGGTGCTGCGCACGCAGCCGGTCCAGGGCCGCCGGCTCCAGCCGGGCGCCGCAGTCCTCGTCCAGGTGGTGCAGCATCTCCTCGACGAACGGCCACGGCGCGATCCGCGACCCCGCCAAGTACCGGGACAGCGTGCCAGGGTTGAGGTAGCAGCGGGTCGCGTACCGCCGCACCGAGATGCCCAGCTCCAGGAACAGCCCCCGCAAGGCCTCGGCGAACTCCCGGCACTCCCTGTTCAGTTCACGGTCCAGCGGCTGGAGCCCGCCGTCCCGGACAGGCTCCGCCCTCACGCTCCGCACCCCCGACGGCCGTCCATCGGTCCGCCGGGTCGCCATGTACGCCGCACCCGAATCCTCCACCCGTACCCGCCGGACGTCATCGTCCGGTCGCGCCAACCCCGGCCGCCGCTGCGCCGGGGTGGACAGCAGCATGCCGGATCGCGAGGGTGTTGCGCGCCCCGCAACGCGCAGACGCTCCGGACGGGTGCGGAGCAGCAACGGCTTTGTGTGTGAGGGAAGCTGACGCACCATCACTCTTTCGAGTAGGTGAGTGAGGGCGACGCGGGTACCGGAGCGAACCGCGTCGGCGCCTCGATCGCGGCGAACGCCCGCTCGTGCGCCTCCCCGACACTGACGCCCGCCGGGTCCACCACCCGCTCCTCGTCGGCGAGCAACGCCAGCACAGCCGGCCCAGACCCTGACCGAGGAGGCCTGTGGCGGCCGCCTCGTGCAGAATGCCTCCGACCTGCGGTGGTATCAGGCTCGGCCTGCCGACTCGCGTTTCTCCAGCCACTCCAGGTACCAGGTGCCGAAAGTGTGGGGGTTTCCGTGGGTGTCGAGGTACGGGTCGAAGGGTGGGTTGATGCCGCAGTCGCGGTCGCGGAGTTCGCCGCGGTGGGGGCCGACGACGATGAGCCAGCCGGTCATGCCGCAGCCGTTGTCGCCGATGTGGATCGCGCCGCGGCCGCGGTCCAGGTGCCAGGTCTCGGAGGCGGCGTCGCCGAAGGCCTGCCGGTAGTCGGCCCAGTAGTCGTACTGCGGGTGCCGGACGGTGGGTTCGTGGCCGGCGGCGCGGAGGGTCGCGCGTTGGTGGGCGGGCCAGTCCTCGGTTTCGACGAACGGGCCGGTGGCGTCCAGCGGCCAGGGTTGGGACTCGTCGTCGTCCCAGACCCAGCCCCATCGGCCGTCGATCCGGCGCAGCGAGGTGAGTGCGATCGTCGGGCCGGGCCCGCCGGCGCCGACTTCCGCCAGGAAGGTGCGGTAGTCGTCGGGGAGGGCGACCCCGTGCTGGGCCTCGACCTCGGAGATCTGGGCGCGAGTGAGGACGGGTTCGAAGACGGGGTACGGGGACGGCTCCAGGCCTCGTGCCGTTCGCCTGGCCTCCTCCAGTGCGATGACGCGTGCTCGGACGGTCGGCCAGTCGATTCGTCTGCTCATGGTTCTCCTCCCGGCGGCGCGATTGGGAACGTAGTGCCTGCCACCGACAGGGTTCGGGGGGTGGCCGTGCCCTGGGTGGGGCGGTTGGCGTTGATGAGGGTGGTGGGATCGGCGAGCGAAGGAGTGGACGTGGGGACTTGGTCGGGGATTCGTAGGGCGGGGCTGGTCGGGGTGGTGGCGGCTGTGGTCGTGGTGGGGGCGGTGGGGCCCGTGGGGGCGGTCGGGGTGGAGCGGCGGGGGTACACGGATTCGAGCGACGGGGCGTTTCAGGACGACTGTCTTGCGGCGATCAACGGGCACCGGGCGAGGCATCAGGTGGCGCCGTTGGTGGTCGATCCGAAGATCGTGGAGTACGCCAAGTCGCGGGCGCAGCAGGTGTCGCGGCCGGACGGGTTCAACCACGACGGGCTGGCACGGGGGTACGGGGAGACGTTGAGTTGGAGTTCGACGGGGGTGGCGAGGGTCTACTCGCCGGAGAGTTGTGGGGATGCGGTGGACTTCTGGTACGAGGGGAGCGCGCAGTACGACTACGGCCGGCCGGGGTTCTCGCGGGAGACGGGGAACTTCACGCAGCTGGTGTGGAAGGCGACGACGAAGGTCGGGTGCGCGCGGGTGGGAGGTCCTCGGGAGGGCGGGCCGGACAGCGAGGGGTACTCGTGGTCCGACACGTACATCGTGTGCGACTTCGCGCCGCGGGGGAACGTGGCGATGGACCCGCAGGACCCGGCGAAGGCGTACCGGGAGAACGTGCTGCCGCCGGTCGCGGGGTAAAGGGCGGCCAGCCCGGGAGCCGACCTTGTCCTAAAAGCTGATGGTCGCTCGATTCCCGGCCCTGCTGTTATGGGCACCTCAACAGCAGAGCAGGACTCAAGGGGGAACAGTCATGGGCAAGATGCTCAAGCGCGCCGCCATGTCCACCGCCGCGCTCGTCGCGGCGACCACCGCCGTCGTCGGCACCGGGGTCGGCGCCTCGCAGGCCTCGGCCAGCACGGTGATCGTCCTCGGCACCCCGTACAGCGCCGGCGTCTACTCGGCGCCCAACGCGGGCTCCGCCAAGGTCGGCGTGCCCGACCTGCACCCGGGCGACTCGGTGGCGGTGAACTGCTGGACGGTCGGCGGCAACGTCGGCAACTTCGGCGACGTCTGGTACCACGCGTTCCAGGAGATCTACGCGGGCGCGCCCTACCAGCAGGTCGGCGGCTGGGTGTTCGCCCCGTACGTGGACGGCGCTGCGGCGTTCCACAACGGCTGGATCCCCAAGTGCTGATGAAAAACCAGTAGTTGGCTGTGCGGGTCGGCGAGCTCGGGGCCGGCCCGCACAGTGCTGTCAGCGGCGCTGTCAGCGGCCGACCGCGTCCAGCGCGGGGGCGACGGCGGCGAAGGCGCGAGCGGTGAGCGCGGTGGGGTCCTCGGCGCCGTCGCCGTCGCTCCAGAGCTGGAGGACGACCTCGAAGACGGTGAGGGCGAGGCCGGCGGCGAGGCGGGGGTGGAGCGCGGTGGGGGAGGGCAGGGCGAGACGGATGGCGAGTTCGGCGGCCAGGTCGTCGCGCCACTGGGCCTGGCGCTCCAGGAAGCGGGCGTGCAGCGGCGGGGTGCCCAGGATGAGCCGGACCACCCGCAGGGCCTTGTCGGCGTGGCCGGCGCAGGCGTCGACGGAGGAGCGGACGGCGTGCTGGAGGGCCGTCGCGGTGCTCTCCTCGGGCGGACAGGCGGCGAGTTCGGCGCGCATGCCCGCGCCCAGGTCGGCCAGGAACTGGACGACCACGTCCTCCTTGGACGCGAAGTAGCGGAAGAACGTCCGCTTGGACATGCCTGCCGCGGCGGCGATCTCGTCGACCGTGACCGCGTCGAAGCCCTGCTGGACGAAGAGTTGCAGCGCGGTCTCCGTCAACTCGCCGGAGACGAGGCGGCGTTTGCGCTCGGCCAGGGTCGACTCGGGACGGGCCGATTCGGGACGGGCCGATTCGGGACGGGTCGGCTCGGGGCGAGTGGTCGCGGGGCGGGTGGTCACGGGTTCGATGTTACACGCGGCGTCGGAGGCGGCATCGCGGAGCGAACTTGACACTTGGTGACACTAGGGGCAGCGTGTGTCACATGATGAAGCGTCAGCTCTGGAGCACCGAACGGATTCCGGACCAGGCGGGGCGGGTGTTCGTCGTCACCGGCGCGAACAGCGGCCTCGGGCTGGCGACCGGCCGCGCCCTCGCCGCGAAGGGCGGCCGGGTGATCCTCGCCGTGCGCGACGAGGCCAAGGGGCGGCGGGCCGCCGAGGGGATGCCGGGGGCGGAGGTGCGGCGACTCGACCTCGCGGACCTGGAGTCGGTCCGCCGGTTCGCCGAGGACCTGCGCGCCGACGGCGTCCGGCCGGACGTGCTGGTCAACAACGCGGGCGTGATGGCGCCGCCGCGCACCCTCGGCGCGCAGGGGCACGAGCTCCAGTTCGCCGTCAACCACCTCGGCCACTTCGCGCTCACCGGGCTGCTCCTCGACCTGCTCGCAGACGGGCCGAACTCCCGTGTCGTGACGGTGAGTTCACTCAACCACCGACAGGGTCGGATGCACTTCGACGACCTCTCCGGCGAGCGCGGCTACGCGCCGATGCGGTACTACAACCAGTCGAAGTTCGCGAACGCGGTCTTCGGCCTGGAGCTGCACCGGCGGCTGGCGGCGGCCGGCAGCCCCGTCCGCAGCCTGCTCGCACACCCCGGCTACACCGCCACCAACCTGCAGACCAGCGCGCCGACCGGACTGGTGAAACTGCTCTTCGGTCGGCTGCTCACCCCGCTCGCCCAGCGCCCGGAACAGGGCGCGCTGCCCCAACTCTTCGCCGCCACCGACCCCGAGGCCCGCAGCGGGCAGTTCATCGGGCCGGGCGGCCCGGGCGAGCTGCGCGGCGCACCCACCGTGGTGCGGCCGGCCCCGGCGGCCGAGGACACCGGGACCGGCCGACGGCTGTGGGAGCTGTCGGAACGGCTGACCGGCGTCCACTACCCGCTCCCGGCCGCCGACTGAACCGAACGTGCGGTCAGGGGGCCGTCCGCGTACCGGGTCAGCCCCCGAGGCCTCCGCGGCCCCCGAGACCCCCGCGGCCCGCCAGCTCCGCCCGCAGGGTGCGGGCCGCCGCGACCAGGCTGTCGAGCGAGGCCCGGGTCTCCGGCCAGCCGCGCGTCTTCAGGCCGCAGTCCGGGTTGACCCACAGCCGCTCGGCGGGCACGGCGGTGAGAGCCAGCCGCAGCAGCAGGACGGCCTCGGCGGGGGAGGGCACGCGCGGCGAGTGGATGTCCCACACGCCCGGGCCGACCTCCGCCGAGTAGCCGGCCGCGGCCAGCTCGTGGGCGACCTGCATGTGCGAACGCGCCGCCTCCAGCGAGATGACGTCCGCGTCCAACTCCTCGATGGCGCGCAGGATGTCGCCGAACTCGGCGTAGCACATGTGGGTGTGGATCTGGGTGTCGGCCCGCACCGGCGAGGTCGCCAGCCGGAACGCCTCGGTCGCCCAGTCCAGGTACGCCGGCCACCCGGCGCGGCGCAGCGGCAGCGTCTCGCGCAGCGCCGGCTCGTCCACCTGGACCACCGCCGCGCCCGCCGCCTCCAGGTCCGCGACCTCGTCCCGCAGCGCCAGCGCCACCTGCCGGGCGGTGTCCGCGAGCGGCTGGTCGTCGCGGACGAACGACCAGGCCAGCATGGTCACCGGCCCGGTCAGCATGCCCTTGACCGGACGGTCCGTCAGGCTCTGCGCGTACGCGTACCACTCGACGGTCATCGGGTGCGGACGGGAGATGTCGCCCGCCAGCACCGGCGGCCGCACGTACCGGGTGCCGTACGACTGCACCCAGCCGTGCCGGGTGGTCAGGTAGCCGGTGAGCTGCTCGGCGAAGTACTGCACCATGTCGTTGCGTTCGGGCTCGCCGTGCACCAGGACGTCCAGGCCGGCCTGCTCCTGGTGGGCGACGACCGCGCGGATCTCGTCCTCCATCCGCTTGCGGTAGTCCGCCTCCTCCAGCCGCCCCGCGTTCAACTCGGCGCGGGCGGACCGCAGTTCGTTGGTCTGCGGGAAGGAGCCGATGGTGGTGGTGGGCAGCGGCGGCAGCCGCAGCCGGGCCCGCTGCGCCTCGGCGCGGACGGCGTAGGGGGCGTCGCGGCGGGTGTCGGCGTCGGTGACGGCCGCGGCGCGGGCCCGGACCGCCGGGTCGCGGGTGATCGGGGACGCGGCGCGGGACGCCAGATCGGCCCGGTTGGCGGCGAGTTGGGCGGTGATGGTGGCGGTGCCCTCGCGCAGGGCGCGGGCCAGCAGCGCCGTCTCGGCGGCCTTCTGCCGGGCGAACGCCAGCCAGCGGGCGATCTGCGGGTCCAGGTCGCGTTCGGCGGCGGCGTCCAGCGGGACGTGCAGCAGCGAGCAGGACGGGGCGACGTCCACCCGGTCGGCCAGGCCGAGCAGGGTGGCGAGGGTGGCCAGCGACTTCTCCAGGTCGTTGATCCACACGTTGCGGCCGTCCACCACGCCCGCGACCAGGCGCTTGCCGGGCAGGCCGCCGACCGCGGCGAGGTCGGTGAGGTTGCCCGCGGCCGGGCCGGTGAAGTCCAGCGCCAGGCCCTCGACGGGGGCCTTGGCGAGGGTGATCAGGGCCTCGCCGAGCCGGTCGAAGTAGGAGGCGACCAGCAGCTTCGGGCGGTCCGTCAGCGTGCCGAGCTCGCGGTAGGCGCGGGCGGCGGCGTTCAGTTCGGCCGGGGTGCGGTCCTGGACGAGCGCGGGCTCGTCGAGCTGCACCCACGCCGCGCCGGCGGCCCGCAGGTCGGCGAGGAGTTCGGCGTACACCGGCAGCAGCCGGTCCAGCAGGGTGAGCGGCTCGAAACCGTCCGGAGCGCCGGGGGCGGCCTTGGCGAGCAGCAGGTAGCTGATCGGGCCGAGCAGCACCGGGCGGGCCCGGTAACCCTGGAGCAGGGCCTCGCGGAGTTCGCCGACCTGCTTGGCGGAGTTCGCGGCGAACACCGTGTCCGGCCCCAACTCGGGTACCAGGTAGTGGTAGTTGGTGTCGAACCACTTGGTCATTTCGAGCGGCGCGAGCTCCTGGGTGCCGCGCGCCATGGCGAAGTACCCGGCCAGCGGATCGGCGTCCACGGCGGCCCGGTGCCGGGGCGGGATCGCGCCGACGGCGACCGTGGTGTCGAGCACGTGGTCGTACAACGAGAAGTCGCCGGTGGGGACTTCGGTGATGCCGGCGCCGGCCAGCTGCCGCCAGTTGGAGCAGCGCAGGGCGGCGGCGGTGGCGAGCAGCACGTCGGCGGTGACGGCGCCCTTCCAGTAGCCCTCGACGGCCTTCTTCAACTCCCGGTTGCCGCCCTGGCGGGGGTAGCCGTGGACGGTCGCCGCGGCTGCGGACTTCGTGGTCAAGGGGACTCTCCTTCGCGAGCCTCGAACCTCGGGTCCGACGGCACTGGAGGGCGCGAAGGGGTCACTGGCCGGGCGGCGTGCGTCAACTGCGCCCGCCCGCCCGGTTGTTCGCCGACCCGCCCTCGAGGTCATCGGAGGCCGGGCGCGAACGGTCGCGCCCGGGCAACGGGCAGGTATTCGGACTCGTGGGCCACGCCCGGGCCGAGGCCCGGACACCTACTGGCCGTCGCTTCCCGGGCCCGTCCGGACCCAGTGCGTATGACGGCGGTCGTTCCCACTCACCGCTGCGGGGCAGTCCCGGATTCCCACCGGGTTCCCTCTTGCGACGCGCCTGCCTGGCGGGCAGGGCGAACCAGTTGCGCGGCCAGTGTAGAACGGAGCGGACGGGATCAGGACCGAATTCCGTCACCCGTCCGCTCCGTGGGACGCGGGCCGGGTCAGTCCTCGGTGCGGCGCAGCAGGTAGCTGTCCATGATCCAGCCCTTGCGGGCCCGCGCCTCCTCGCGCAACTCGGCGATGCGGTCGGCCTGTTCGGCGAGCGGGCCGGCCGCCAGGATCTCGTCCTCGGTGCCCAGGTAGGCGCCGTAGTGGATGTGCACGCCCTCGGGGTCGATCGCGGTGAACGCCGCCTGGCCGTCCAGCATCACCACCGCGTCCTCCGCGCCCGGGCCGAAGCCCTCGGCGGCCAGCCGCCGCCCGGTGGTGATCCGCACCGGGCGCGCGGTGCGGGTCAGGGTGGTGCGGTGACGGGCCGCCAGCACCGAGATGCTGCTGATGCCGGGGAGGACGGTGTACTCGAAGGCGGTGCGGCCGCGCGCCAGGATCCGGTCCAGTACGGCGATCACACTGTCGTACAGCGCGGGGTCGCCCCAGACCAGCAGCGCGCCGGTCTCGCCGTCCGCCAGCTCCTCGACGACCGCCTGCTCGACCAGATCGGCGCGCCGCTCCCGCCACTCCTCCACGGCCTCCTTGTACGCGGCCGTCGAACGGTCCCGCGCCGGGTCGATCAGCTCGACCACCCGGTGCCCGGGCCGCCCGTGTTCGGCGATCATCCGACGCCGCAGCCGGATCAGGTCCTGCCGCTCCTCGGGCTTGTCCAGCAGCAGGAACGCATCGGTGCGGCCGATCGCCTTGACCGCCTCCAGAGTGAGGTGGTCGGGATCGCCCGCGCCGATGCCGATGACGAGAAGGGTACGCATGACGCCGATTCTGCCTGGTGGCCCCGGCGGACCCGCAGGTGGGAGGCGCGTTACGCGCCCGGCCCCCGCACCGCGACCGTGCACAGCCGCTTGGTGGCGCGGGTCATCGCGACGTACAGGTCCCGTTCGCCCGCCGGCCGGGCCGCGACGATCCCCTCCGGATCCACCACGAACACCTCGTCGAACTCCAGGCCGCGCGCCTCCGAGGCCGGGACCAGCCGGGCGAACTCCCCGACCCCCGCCGCCGCCAACTCCGCGACCCGGCCGTCCGCGCAGACCACGCCGAGCAACTCGCCCGGATGCGCGGCGGCCTGCGCCCGCAACTCGCCGACGAGCGCGTCGACGAGCCGCCCCGCGGCCGCCGGGACGGCCCGCGGCTCGTCGCCGTGCCGGACCGACCGCACCGGCGCCTGCCCCGGGGCGATCCGGGCGAGCAACTCCCCGGTGGCGGCCAGGATCTCCTGCGTGGTGCGGTACCCGACGGTCAGCGTCCGCAGGTCGAAGCGCCCGCCGAGGTGCGGGGCGAGCGCCTCGTCCCAGTCCCGCGCGGTCGCCGCCGGGCCCGCCTGCGCGAAGTCGCCGACCAGCGTCATCGACCGCCCCGGGCACCGGCGTACGATCATCCGCCACTGCATGGCCGTCAACTCCTGCGCCTCGTCCACCACGACGTGCCCGAAGACCCGCTCCGGCGGCCCGTCGACCAGGCTCGCCGCCTCGTCGAGCAGCGGCAGGTCGGCCCCGGTCCACGGCGCGCCGGGCGTGCGCAGCAGCAACGCCCGCTCGTCGTCGGCGAGTTGCGGCAGGTGCGCGGCCAGCGCGGCGGCGTCGCCCAGCAGCGCCTCGACGACGGCGCCGGGCGACAAGCGAGGCCAGATCGCCTCCACGGCCCGGTCCAGGTGCGCGTCCTCCAGCAGCGCCGCCCGCACTGCGTCGGCGTCGAACTCGGCGCTCCCGTCGGCGGGTCGGTCGTCGACGCCGATCCGGCGCAGGTCCCGCGCCGCCATCCGGTCGAGGTCGATTCCGGTGAGCAGGGCGACCTCGGCGTCGATCCGCTCCAGCGCCTCGGCCGTGCCCCGGGCCAGCGTGTCGGTCAGCGCATCCACCAGCAGCTCCAGGAACAGCCCGCGCGCCCGGTTGTGGGCGAGCCCGCTCGCCCGCGCCGCCCCGCGCGCCTCCGCGACCTCCCGCTCCGCCAGCCGGACCCACTCCTGCCCGACCCGGACGGAGAACTCCCCGCCGGGCGCCTGCCGCGCCCGCACCGACCCGGCCAGCGCCTCGGCCAGCTCGGCGCCGCCCTTGAGCCGCGCCGCCCCGAACCCGTCCACGGCGAACGTGTCCACGGCGAACGCGTCCGTCCCGAACCCGTCCGTCCCGAACCCTTCCACGGCGCCCGGCCGGACCCCCGCCAGCTCCTCGCAGGTCGCCAGCACGACGTCGTTCTCGCCGAGCGACGGCAGCACCTGCGAGATGTAGTCGAGGAAGCGCGCGTTCGGCCCCAGCACCAGCACGCCGCGCTCGGCCGCCTTCGGGAACGCGTACAGCACGTACGCGGCACGGTGCAGCGCCACCACCGTCTTCCCGGTGCCCGGCCCGCCCTGCACCACCGTCACCCCGCGGTGCGCGGACCGGACGATCGCGTCCTGCTCCGTTTGCAGCGTGGCGACCGCCGTCCCCATCCTGCCCGTGCGCCGCTCGCGCAGCGCGGCCGCCAACGGACCGTCACCGACGACGTCCCCCGCGGTCGGCTCCGAACCGTCCAGCAGCTCGTCGCTCACCCCGACCACCGTGCGGCCCGTCACGCTCAGATGACGGCGCCGACGCAGCCCCAGCGGATGCACCGGCGTCGCCTCGTAGAACGCCCGCGCCGCCTCCGCCCGCCAGTCCACCAGCACCGGCAGCTCGTCCTCGTCCCGCTGCAGACCCAACCGCCCGATCCGCAGCACCGTCCCGTCCACCAGGTCGATCCGGCCGAAGACCAACCCGCCCTCGGCGCCTTCCAACCGGCGCACCTCGCCCGCCAGTCGCCCCGCCGCCACCTCCCGCTCGTACACCTCGCCCGCACTGCCCGGCGCCGACGCCAGCACCCGGCCCAGCTGCGACCGTGCCCCGGCGAGCCGCTCGTCGAACAGCTCGCCGATGACGGACACCTGCACCCGCTCCAGCTCGACCTGCTGTGCGGCGTTGCCGTGGATCTGCGACAAAGAGAGCCCCCTTCTCGATTCGACTCCCGATTCGACGCACCACTATGCAGAGCGAATCCCGGAAAGTACATATTGACTTGTCCCGCAGAGGTGTGTCTTTCGCTTTCCGGCGCCGATTCTCCGGGGAATTCCGGAACCATTGCTTCAATTGACGGAAGAGCCCCGGGGGTGGTCGGCAGCGGGCTCCGTCGCGTAGCGGAACATCACGTCGACGGTGGCCTGCGGCGTCGGCGGACGGCCCGCGGCGAGGACGTCCCGGAGGTCCCGGAAGTACTGCACGTACAGGTCGGGGGTGAAGGTGCTGAGCAGGACGGCGGGCCGGTCGGCCGGGTTGGCGAAGGTGTGCGGGGCACCGGGCGGGACGATCACCAGGGTGCCCGCGACGGCGTCGTGCTCCTCGTCCCCGACGGTGAAACGCACCGTGCCGGACAGCACGTAGAAGCCCTCGTCGTGCTCGCGGTGGCGGTGCTGCGGCGGACCCTCGGTGTGCGGGGCGAGGACGGACTCGGCGATCGCGAGGCGGTGCCCGGTGTGGCTGCCGTCCTCCAGGACGCGCATCCGGGTGGTGCCCAGCACGATCGTCTCGCCCTCGCCGGGGCCGACCACCGACACGGCCGGACGGGTCGGACGGGTCTGCGGCTCGCGGGTCTTCGTTTCTTCGACCTTCACTTCTTCGGTCTTCGCTTCTTCGCTCATGTCCACCAGTGCACCGCCGGGGCGGCGCCGATGTCCAAGACCCGTTCCGCGGCGCCGATACCCGCTGCGTATCGTGGCAGCGTGGAGCTACGGACCTTGCGCTATTTCGTGGCGGTCGCCGAGGAACTCCACTTCGGCCGGGCCGCCACCCGACTGCACATGAGCCAGCCGCCGCTGAGCCGGGCGATCAGACAGCTGGAGGCCGAGATCGGGGCCCTGCTGTTCGACCGCTCCGGGACGGGCGTCACGCTCACCGCCGTGGGATCGGTGCTGCTCGACGAGGCGCGGGCGCTGCTCGACCACGCCGACCGCGTCCGCGAGCGGGTCGGCGCGGCGGCCGGCACAGCGACCCTCACCGTCGGCATCCTGGGCGACGGCACCGACCCGGGAGCGGCCAGGCTCGCCGACGCCCACCGGCGACAGCATCCCGGCCTCGACATCCGCATCCGCGACACCGACCTCACCGACCCGACCTGCGGGCTGCGTGCCGGCCTGGTCGACGTCGCGCTGACCAGGGCGCCGTTCGACGGGACCGCCCTGACGGTCCGTGAACTGCGCGCCGATCCGGTCGGCGTCGTGCTGCGCGCCGACGACCCGCTGGCCCGCCGCGAGCGGCTGCGACTCGCCGAACTGGACGACCGCCGCTGGTTCCGGTTCCCGCCCGGCACCGACCCGCGCTGGCAGTCGTACTGGCACGGCGGCGCGCCGCGCGAGGGGCCGGTGGTGCGCACCGTCCAGGAGTGCGTGCAGGCCGTGCGGTGGAACGGCACCGTCGGCCTGGCGCCGCTCGGACACCGCATCCCCGCCGGACTGGCCGTGGTGCCGCTGGCCGGCCTGGCGCCGAGCCGGGTGGTGGCGGTGTGGAACGAGGGCGACGCCAACCCGCTGATCCGCTCCTTCGTCGAGACCGCCGCGGCCGCGTACCGGCGCTGAACGGCGGGCTGAACGGCGGGCAGAACGGCGGTGGGCGAACGGCCTTTCCCTGCCCTCCGCAGGCGCATCGTCGCAGTTGGGAGGCGGTCTGTTCAGGGGCCCGACGGCCTGTCAGGCTTCGGCGCGCCGGACACGGACCAGAAGGGGCGCAGCAGATGACAGGACTTCGGACACTACTGACCAGGTGGATCACGGTGGCGGCCGTGCTGCTGGGCGCGTTCTCGCTCACCGGCGCGTTGCCGCTCACGGGCGCGCCGAGCGCCCAGGCCGTCGAGCAGGGTGCGACCACGACGATCTGCGGCTACACGCCGGTCCCCGCCGGCTGGGTGATCACCGGTGCGAACTGGGGCGGGTGCAACGGCTACGGGCTGTTCACCATCACGGAGTTGGGCGACGCCACCACCATTCAGGCCTGCTCGAACTCGCCGGTGCCCACCGGCTGGGTGATCACGGCGATGCAGAACGGCCCGACCTGCGGCAGCAGTTACCCGCTGTACTCGCTGCTGAAGGTCACCACCCAGACCACGCTGAAGGACTGCGCGCAGTCGGCGATCCTGCCCGGCTTCGTGATCACCGCGATCGAGACCGTCTCGGCGGCCTGCGGCACCTGGGGGACGTACACCGTCACGCTGATACCGCCCACCGCCACCTCCTACCAGGCGTGCGCGATCTCGCCGATCCAGGACGGCTGGGTGATCACCAGCTCGCAGAACAACGCCGGCTGCGGCAACTACCCGCTGTACTCGCTGCTGAAGGTCACCACCCAGACGACCCTGCAGGACTGCGGCCAGTCCGCGATCCAGCCCGGCTGGGTGGTCACCGCCGTCCAGCCCAACTCGCCCGCCTGCGGCACCTACGGGACGTTCACGGTGATGCTGGTGACCAACCAGACCTCGCTCCAGGTGTGCGGCAACTCGCGCGTCCCGGACGGCTGGGTGATCACTGCGATGCAGAACAGCTCGACCTGCGGCAGCTACTCGCTGTACTCGCTGGTCAAGCTCGCCGACCAGCCGACGCTCCAGGTCTGCGGCCCGTCCACCGTCCCGACCGGCTGGGTGATCACCGGGGTGCAGAGCGGCAGTTCGACCTGCGGCACGTACAACATCAATACGTTGACGAAGGTCACCACCCAGACGAGTCTCATCGTCTGCGGCCAGTCCCCGATCCCGACCGGCTGGGTCATCACCGGCGCCGGCAGCGGCTCCGGCCAGTGCGGCGTCTACACCGTGTACACGCTCACCAAGATCACCACCCAGACCAGCATGGTGGTCTGCGGCCCGTCCCCGATCCCCGCCGGCTGGACGGCCGGCAACCAGGTCAACGGCACCCAGTGCGGGGTCTACACCGTCCTGGTCATCACCAAGAACCCCTGACACCACCGGCCCGCCCGCGCCACCAGGCCCGGGCGGGCCGACACTTCGAGCCGCGCAGCGCTCCCGCGACGTCGGCCTCCGGTCCCGGGCCGGCAGCGGATCGTCCGGGGCGGGTGGGGCTGTCGCCGGGGGCTGTCGGTGGTGGCTGCGATGCTGCGGGGATGGCCATCTGGAACCTGATCGACATCGACCGTGCCCTGCGCGCGAGTTGGGCCGCCGACACCTGTTCGCCGGACGACCTGGCCCGCGCGGGGTGGCAGGCGGACAACCCGGCGTGGGGGCACTGCGACATCACGGCACTGCTGGTGAACGACCTGCTCGGCGGCGACCTGGTGGTCGGCGAGGTGCACCTCGGCGGGGAGCGCCAGGGCTTCCACTGGTGGAACCGGCTGCCGAGCGGTGCGGAGCTCGATCTGACGCGCGAGCAGTTCCGCGACGGGCAGCTGGTGACCGCGGCGCGGGTGGTCGAACGTCCGCCCGGGCGGCCGCCGCGCCGGTGGGAGGAGTACCTGCTGCTGCGCGAGCGGGTCGGCGCGCGCCTCGGCGTTCTGCCGGGGGAGCCCGGCTGAGCTGAGTGGCTGGGCCGATGGGTGCAGTGCGGCGGGCTCCGGCGGTGGGGGAGGGCGACGATCGGCGGACAGGAGGTCCGTGCGTCGGGTACGGGCGGAGAGGTGCGCCATGGGAATGGATCGTCGGCGGTTCCTGACCGTCGCCGCGGTGTCGGCGGCCGGGCTGGTCGTGGGGACGGGGCAGGCGGTGGCCGCGTTCCCCGCGCGGCCGCGCGGGTGGCGGGCCGCGCCGCCGGACTGGCAGGCGCTGCGCCGGCGGCTGGGCGACCGGCTGGTGCTGCCCGCCGACTCCGGGTACGCGACGGCGCGGCTCGGCTTCAACGAGCTGAACGACGGTCAACTGCCCGCTGCCGTCGCCAAGTGCGTCTCGGCGGACGACGTCCGGGCCTGCCTGGACGTGGCGCGCGGCCACGGCCTCCCGATCGCGGCGCGCAGCGGCGGGCACAGCTACCTCGGCTACAGCGTCCCGGACCGGGGCCTGGTGATCGACCTGCGCGGCATGGCCGCCGTCGAGGTCGCCCCGGACGGGACGGCGCACGTCGGCGCGGGCGCCCGGCTGATCGAGGTGTACGCGGGCCTCGCCGCGGCGGGCCGGCTGCTGCCCGCCGGGAGCTGCCCGACCGTCGGCGTCGGCGGGCTCACCCTCGGCGGCGGCATCGGCGTGCTGGCCCGCAAGTACGGTCTGACCTGCGACCGGCTCGGCGCCGCGCAGGTCGTCACCGCCGACTCCGCCCTGCACACCGCCTCGCCCGCCGGCGACGAGGACCTGTACTGGGCGCTGCGCGGCGGCGGTGGCGGAAACTTCGGCGTGGTCACCCGGTTCAGCTTCGACACCGCGCCCGCGCCCGCCCTGACCGTCATCTCGCTGGCGTTCCCCGCCGGGTCGGTGCCGCAGGTGCTCGGCGCGTGGCAGCCGTGGGTGGCCGGCGCGCCCGAGGAGCTCTGGGCGAGCTGCCAGATCGCCGGCGGCAACCCGCCGAGCTGCCGGGTCGTCGGCTGCTGGGTCGGCGACCCGGACGGCGCGAACCAGCAGGTCGACCGGCTGGTGAAGGCCGCCGCGACCACGCCGACCAGCCGCACCGTCGCGTCCAAGGACTACCTGGCGGCGATGAAGTACATGGCGGGCTGCTCGAAGGACACCATCGCCGAGTGCCACCCCACCTGGGAGGGCGGCCGGCTCACCCGGACCGGGTTCGTCGCGGTCTCCCGGATGCTCGGCCCCCGGCCGGTCGACCCGGCGAAGGTCACCGAGCTGATGACCGGTCACAGTGGCGTCGACCTGCTGCTCGACTCGCTCGGCGGCGCAGTCGCCGACCTCGCCCCGGACGCCACCGCCTTCCCCCACCGGCACTCGCTCGCCAGCGCCCAGATCTACGCGGGCGCCACCCCCGCCACCGAGGCCCGCGTGAAGGCCACCGTCGACGCGATCCGCGACGGCCTCGCCCGCCTCGGCGCGCACGGCGGCTACGTCAACTACATCGACGCCACCCTGCCGGACTGGGGACACGCCTACTACGGCGAGAACCTGCCCCGCCTACAGTCAGTCGCCTGCCGGTACGACCCCGACGGAGTCTTCGCCTTCCCGCAGTCCGTCACCGCGGCGGCGAGCGGGCTCGCGAAGGCCGCCTAGGGAGTCCAGGTCATCTCCGGATGTCGCCAACGGGCGGTCGGAGAAAGACACTTCGGTTGCCTCGTAGATGCAGTCGACCGTCAGGTCGGGGTCGGGTGCCTGGCGCAGGACCGATTGCCGGGAGCGATGGGGGAGTTCGTGGTGGGGGCGGTGGCGGTGGAGTTGATGGATCCGGGGCGCGAGGGGCTGAACGGCCGGTCAGGGTGTGCGGTGGCGGAGGAGGTAGATGCCGGAGGCGGCGGCGAGGGCGGCCATGCAGGCGGTGAAGATCAGGGCGGCGTGGGTGAGGCCGAGTGGGCCGGTGAGGAGGCCGATGCCGATGACGGGGATGGAGATGCCGAAGTAGGCGACGACGAAGAGGGCGGAGAGGACGCCGCCGTGGGCCTCGGGCGGGGAGGCGTCGGCGACCTGTCCGACGGCGCCGCGCAGGCCCATGCCCTGGCCGGCGCCGCCGACGAGCGCGGCGAGTACGAGGGGGAGGAGGGTCTCGGTGGCGAGGGAGAGGGCGAGGAGCGCGAGGCCGGCGATCAGGACCAGGCAGCCGAGCGGGATGGCGCGGGACGCGCCGAGGCGGGGGACGAGGAGCTGGCCGGCGGTGGAGGCGAAGAACGCCAGGAAGACGATCGCGCCGACGGCGGCGTGGTTGTGCACGTCGAGGTCCTGCGCGAGGAACGCCGGCGTGACGGAGGTGAAGACGCCGAGCAGCGCGAACCCGGCGAACGCGGCGATCGCGGAGGGCACGAAGACGCCGCGGACCTGCGGCGGCAGGCTCGGCCGGCGGGGACGGGCCTCGCGCAGCGGGCGGGCGGCGGCCACGGTCTCGGGCAGGGCCCAGGTGACGGCGAACGAGGCGGCGAGCAGGGCCAGATGGACCAGGTAGGGGAGCGTCAGCGGGTGGGAGGTGTACTCGGCGAGCAGCCCGGACAGCAGCGGGCCGAGGCCGAGGCCGCCCATGTTCGCGGCGGTGGCGACGAAACCGGCGCGGGCCCCGCGCCCGGACGGGGCGAGTTCCAGGACGTACGCGGTGGCGGTGCCGGTGAACAGGCCCGCCGAGAAACCGGACAGCAGCCGGCCCACGAACAGCAGCGGCAGCCCCTGCTCGGCGAGGAACGCGACCGCGGCCGCCGCCGCGCAGCCGAGGCCGACCAGCAGCACCGGCCGCCGCCCCACCTGGTCCGAGACGTTGCCGACCAGCAGCAGCACGCCGATCACCCCGAACGCGTAGACGGCGAACACCACCGTCACCATCAGCTCGGAGAACCCGATCTGCTCCTGGTACAGCCCGTACAGCGGCGTGGGCAACGTCGTCCCCGCCATGCACACGGCGAACGCGCCCGCCGCCCCCAGGTAGCCGGAACTCCGACGAACAGTCATTCGCCCACCGTAGCCGCGCGATCGACCCGCACGCCCACCGCAGGGCCGCCGGTCGGGGAGACGGGCGGGAAGTCGGCGCAGGACGGCCCGTTCCCGTCGGGTCCGCACCGGCGACGGCCGCCGCCGTGTTCCGGCGGGACGCCTCAGGCGGGGTAGAGCGCCGACAGGCGGGGCAGGCGGCGGGCCAGCTCCGCGCTGTCGTCGAGGTCGAAGTCCCAGTCCGGGTCCAGGCTCGGCCAGGGCGGGGTCGGGCCGGAGGACTGCGGGAGCTCGGTGGAGGTGGCCGCACGGTGGGCGGTCCAGGCGAGGGAGAGGACGTCCCCGCACTCGATGTCGAGGCCGTCCCGTGCACATGCGCGGACGGACGGGAGGGCGGCGAGGGTGTCGGGGTCGGCGAGGGCGCGTTCGAAGGTCTCGCGGCCCTGGGTGATCAGCCAGCCGCGGAAGTAGTCGAAGCCGTCGTCGGAACAGCCGCCGTTGATCAGATAAGCAGCGGCCCAGAGTGGGGCCAGATAGGAGTCGGCCATCAGACGGTCGAGGGCCTCCTGGGCGGCGACGATCTCGGCGGCGGGGCGCAGCGCGAGCAGCGCCACCGCCCGCTCGGCGACGGCGTTGCCGTCGCCGTTTCCGTCGTCGTTCCCGCCGTCGGGGTCCGGGGCCTGCGCGCGGGCCTGGTCGATCAGCTGCCAGAACTGCTGGTTGTCCATGACGGCCGAGCATGGCACGGGCCGCCGACAGGCTGGGCCGGGCGGGTGAGGACGGTGCCGTCCGAGCGTCGGTTGCGGGGGAGTCGGCGGGGCGGGTGCCAGAGTGGCGGGGGTTTTGATCGTCCAACGGGTGCGCGGCGTCCGGTGGATGACGCATTCGAGGCATTTCATCGCACTTCGAGCGAGGACGGTGCACTCCCATGTCCCGTGGCACCCCCCGGTCCTGGCGGTCAGCGGTGCTTCCGCTCGCCGTGGCGCTGCTGGTCGCCGCCGCCGCACCCGGCGCCGCCGAACCGGCGCCCCCACCCGACAGCGCGACCGCCGGAACGGCGCTCGACCAACTCGCCCACGACCTCGCCGACGCCCGGCACAGCGCCGAGTCGGCCGAGCAGCGCTCCACCGCCGCCGAGGCCCAACTCGGCAGCAAGCAAAGGGAATCGGCGGACGCGGCGAACCGGGCCGAACAGGAGCGGGCCAAGGTCGTCGAGGCCGAGGCGCAGGCCGCCGAACTGGTCGCCGAGCAGTACCGCAACGGCCCGCTCGGCGCACTCGGCTCGCTCGCGCGGCTCTTCCTCTCCGACCGCCCCGAGGACGTCCTCGGCCACCGCCAACGGGAGTTCGAACGGGCCCACACCGCCGCCGAGGTGCTGAACGACCTGCGCCAGGCCCGCGAACGGTTCGTCCTCGCCGCCGAACAGGCCCGGCAGGCCGAGGAGTCGGCGGCCGCCGCCGCGAAGGACGCCCAACAGGCCATGACCGAGGCCCGCACCGCCGCCGACCGCACCGCCCGCCTGCTCGACACCACCCCCGCCGACCAACTCGAACTACTGGAACGGCAGGACGGCGACCGCGCCGACCAGGCCCGCCAACAGGCCCTCGCCGCAGGGGTGTTCGGACCGGGCGGAAGCGCCTCCCGGGGCGGCCGGCGGGCCGTCGCCTTCGCCCTCGCCCAACTCGGCAAACCGTACCTGTGGGGCGGCGCCGGCCCCGACGCGTTCGACTGCTCCGGCCTCACCTCGCAGGCCTGGCAGGCCGGCGGCATCGGCATCCCGCGCACCAGCGAGGAGCAGTGGGCCGCCCTTCCGCGCATCCCGCTGCGCGAACTGCGCCCCGGCGACCTGATCGTCTACCACCACGACGCCGGCCACATCGCCCTCTACCTGGGCGGCGGCACCGTCGTCCACGCCCCGCACACCGGGACGGTGGTCAAGCTCGCGCCCGTCACCATGCTCCCCGTCCTCGGCGCGCTGCGCCCCGACCCGCAGGCCCCGTCCGACCCGCAGGCCCTGTTCGGCCCCTGACCCGCCCGGATGGATGGCTCAGCGGGTGGGGGCGATCGGCCGGACCTGGGTGCCGGGTTGCTGTGCGGCGCGGCGGTCCTGGGGGTTGGCGCCCTCCCAGTGGACGGTGAGGTGCCCGGTGTCGCCCGGCGGCGTCAGCACCATCGAGGTGACCTTGAACTCGTTCTGGCCGCGCTGCCCGCGCCCCCGGTACGGCAGGTAGTCGATCAGGACGTACGCCGTCCCGCCGGGCGGCAGGGTCACCGGCCGGGTCTGCGCCGCGCGGGCCCGGGGCAGGCTCCAGGTGGTGCCGTCGCTCACCAGGTCGACGCCCGGGAAGCCCTGCAGGGTGCAGGTGGACGCGCCGCGGTTGGCCAGCTCGATCCGCTCCACCACCGGCCCGTCCGAGGCCGTCGCCGCCGCACCCGCCGAGACCGTCGCCCGCAGGTCCGCCGCCGTGCACCGGCGCGTCCCGGCCGGGGCGGAAGCGGCGGGCGCGGAGGCAGCGGGCGCGGACGGGGTGCTCTCCAGGACGGGCGAGAGCGGGAGCTCCGCCGCGACCGGGGCCACCGGTCCGGCCGCGGCGACCGGACCGGACGGCCGCTGCTCGGCGCACGCGGTGAGGGACACGCCCAGGGCCGCCACCACGGCGGTCGCGGCGGAGAGCTGACGGATGCGCATGATCGGTTCCACCCATGATCCCGGCGGCCCCGCGACGGGGACCGCGCCGAAACTGACGGCCGATCACCCGTCGAACCCACCCCCGGGACCGGCACGTCCGCCATGGTGGCCCCCGCCGATCAACAACGGATCAACGCGGACGAGACGCGCGGGAGGCCGGTCGCAGCGGGGCCAGGCCCAGGTGGTCGCGGAGGGTGGCGCCCCGGTACTCGGTGCGGAAGACGCCGCGTTCCTGGAGCAGCGGGACGACCTTGTCGGCGAACTCGTCCAGGCCGGTCGGGGTGAGGTGCGGGGCGAGGATGAAGCCGTCGCTCGCGTCCTGCTGGACGAAACGGTTCATCTCCTCGGCGACCCGGGCCGGAGTGCCGATGAACGACTGGCGGCCCGTCACCTCGACGATCAGCTCGCGGACGGACAGCCGCTTCGCCTCGGCGATCTGCCGCCACTCGCGGGCGACGGCCAGCGGGTCGCGGTTCATCCGTACCGAGGCGCGGCCCTGCGCGACGGTGTGCTCGCCGAGCAGCGGGTCCTGCGCGGGGAGCGGCCCGTCCGGGTCGAGGTCGGACAGGTCGCGGTTCCACACCTGCTCCAGCAGCCGGATCGCGGTCTGCCCGCCGACCTGCTGACGGCGGATCAGCGCCGCCCGCTCGTGCGCCTCGGCGTCGGTGTCGCCGAGCGCGAACGTCACCGCCGGGAGGATCTTCAGTTCGTCCCACTGCCGCCCGTACCGGGCCAGTCGGCCCTTCACGTCCGCGTAGAACGCCTGACCGGCGGTCAGCGTGCCGTGCCGGGAGAAGATCGCGTCGGCGGAGGCGGCGGCGAACTCGCGGCCCTGGTCGGAGTCGCCCGCCTGGAAGATCACCGGACGGCCCTGCGGGCTGCGCGGCACGTCGAACCGCCCCGCGATGTCGAACTCGTCGGAACGGTGCGCGAACCGGCCCGCGTCCGGGTCGCCCAGGAAGGCGCCCGAGGCGCGGTCGGCGCGCAGCTCGTCGCCGCGCCAGGAGTCGAACAGCTGCCAGGACGCCTCCAGGAACTGCCGGGCCCGGGCGTACCGGTCCTCCTCCCGCAGGAAGCCGCCGCGCCGGAAGTTCTCCCCGGTGAAGGCGTCCCAGGAGGTGACCACGTTCCACGCCGAACGGCCCGCCGACAGATGGTCCAGCGAGGCGAACTGCCGGGCCACCTCGTACGGTTCGTTGAACGTCGAGTTGATGGTGCCGGCCAGGCCGAGCCGCTCGGTGACGGCCGCCAGCGCCGCCAGCACGGTGAACGTGTCGGGCCGGCCGACCACGTCCAACTCGTAGATCCGGCCGTTCTGTTCGCGCAGCCGCAGGCCCTCGGCGAGGAACAGGAAGTCGAACTTGGCGCGCTCGGCGGTGCGCGCGAAGTGCGCGAAGGACGCGAACTCGATCTGGCTGCCGGCCGCCGGGTCGCTCCACACCGTGGTGTTGTTCACGCCCGGGAAGTGCGCGGCCAGGTGGATCTGCTTGACGGGCTTGCGGGCCTCATCGGTCATGGTCGGTGGGATCCTTCCGGGCGTCAGACGGTGGCGGCGGGCGCGTAGCGGTTGGCGGGGCGCGGCAGGCCGAGCAGGCCGCGCAGGGTGGACGCCCCGTAGGCGGCGCGGAAGCGGCCGCGGCGCTGGAGCTCCGGCACCAGGTCGCGGGTGATCCGCTCCAGGTCGTACGGCAGCGCGCCCGGGCGGAGCCGGAAGCCCGTCACGCCGGTGGCGGCCAACTCCTCGATCAGGTCGGCGAGTTCGGCGGCCGTGCCGGTGAAGATCCGGGCGTCGCCGCGGTACTCGGCGCCGGCGAGCCCGTTCAGCCGGGCCAGCCGGTCGGCGGCCGCGCCGGGGCGCTCGTCCAGGAACACCGCCAGGTCGGCGAAGACGTGCACGGTCTCGGCGTCGCGTCCGGCGGCGTGCTGCGCGGCGCGGATCGCGGCCAGCGCGGCACGGGCGGCGTCCGGGTCGGGCGGGGTGATGAACGCCAAGTCGGCCGATCCACCGGCGAGTTGGAACGTCTCCGGGCCGTGCGCCAGGGACGCGACCAGCGGCTGCCCCTGCGGCGGGCGCGGGGTGATCGACGGGCCGCGCACCCGGAACCTCGGCCCGGCGAAGTCGATGTAGTGCAGCTTGTCCCGGTCGACGAACCGGCCGGTCGCGGCGTCGCGGATCTCCGCGTCGTCCTCCCAGCTGTCCCAGAGCCGGCGCAGCACCTCGACGTAGTCCGCCGCCTCCGCCAACTCCTCGGCCAGCACGTCGGATCGGGTCAGGTCGGGGGCCCGGCGGCGGCCGAAGTGGGCGGCCTCGTCCGGGCGTCCGGAGATCTTCACCCGCAGGCCGGCCCGGCCGGTGCTGACGAAGTCCAGGGTGGCGACGGCCTTGGAGAGGTGGAACGGCTCGGTGTACGGGACGACCGAGGTCGGCACCAGCCCGATGTGCCGGGTCAGCGGCGCGATCCGGGCCGCGACCAGCACCGAGTCCAGCCGGCCCCGCACCCGGTCGGTGCGGGCGTCCGGCGCGAACGGCTCGTCGGACTGGAGGCTCAGGCCGTCCTCGAAGGTCAGCAGGTCCAGCAGACCCCGCTCGGCCTCCGCCGCCAGGTCCGCCCAGTACCGGGCGGTGAACAGCTCCTCGGGCCGGGCCTCGGGCTCCCGCCACGCGGCGGGGTGCCAGCCGGCGCCGTCCAGCGCGACGGCCAAATGCAGGGAGGTGGACGTGGATTCGGGCATGGCGAACCGTTCCTGTTCACGGGTCACGGAAAGGGAAGGGAAGTGAAGGGCGAGAGCCGGACGCGTCGACGGCCGGGGGACGGCAGCTCAGACGGCGGGCGCGGGCGCCGGACAGAGCGCGGTGCTCACCCGCAGCAGATCGACGTGCAGCCGGGCGGCCAACACCCACCCCGGGCGGGCGACGGCCCTGCCTGTGTGCACGAACCGCACCGCCGCCACCTCCTCCGCCACCGTCTCCGTCGCACCGTAACCCCGCACCTCGGCCGCGCACAACGCTGTTCATCCAGCGGTAACGAACCGTCCGCCGAAGGCCGATCGGCAGACCCGGCAAGGGACTTGCGGCCCACCGGCGCCGGCGGAGCGGGGACGGACGGCCCCGGGCGGCGGGACGTCCGGGACCTACGGCGGCCGGCCGCCGGATTCGTAGCGTGGAGGCACGCCCGTGCGTGGGGTCCGTCGGCCCCGGGGCGAGGTGTACGGAGTCCAGGAGGACCGCAATGTTCTGTTACCAGTGCGAGCAGACCGACCGTACCGGGACGGTTCCCGGGTGCGCGGGCGCGATCGGCAACTGCGGCAAGGACGCCGCGACGTCCGACCTGCAGGACCTGCTGATCCACGCGGCGAAGGGCGTCGCGCAGTACGCCGCCGAGGCGCGCACGCTCGGAGCTCCGGACGACGAGGCCGCCCGGTTCCTGCTGTTCGCGGTCTTCACCACCCTCACCAACGTCAACTTCAACCCGTCCCGGTTCGGCGCGCTGATCCAGCAGGCCGTCGCCCACCGCGACCGCGCCCGCGCCGCCTACGAACGGGCCGCCCGCGCCGCCGGGGAAGAGCCCCGCGCACTCGCCGGCCCCGCCGCCTGGCAGCCCGCCGACGACCCCGACGAGTTCGCCCGGCAGGCCGCCGAGGTCCGCGTCGACACCGGCCTCGCCCTGGTCGGACCGGACGTCGTCGGCCTGCGCTCCCTGCACCTGTACGCCCTCAAGGGCGTCTGCGCGTACGCCCACCACGCGCACGTCCTCGGCAAGGAGAGCGCCGAGGTGTTCGCCGGCGTCGAGAACGCCCTCGCCCACCTGGCCGGCGAGCCCGCCGACGCCGCCGACCTGCTCGAACGCGCCGTCGGCCTCGGCCGGCTCAACCTGACCGTCATGGAACTCCTGGACGCCGCCAACACCGGCGCGTACGGTGCCCAGCAGCCCACCGCCGTGCGCACCACCCCCGTCGAGGGCAAGGCGATCCTGGTCAGCGGCCACGACCTGAACGACCTGGAACAGCTGCTGGAGCAGACCACCGGCCAGGGCGTCAACGTCTACACCCACGGCGAGATGCTGCCCGCGCACGCCTACCCGCTGCTCAAGGCCTACCCGCACCTGGTCGGCAACTACGGCGGCGCCTGGCAGGACCAGCAGCGCGAGTTCGCCGCGTTCCCCGGCCCGATCCTGATGACCTCCAACTGCATCGTCGAGCCCCACGTCAGCTACCGCCGCCGGATCTTCACCACCGGCCCCGTCGGCTGGCCGGGCGTGCGCCACCTCGCGCAGCGCGACTTCACGCCCGTCCTGCAGGCCGCCCGCGCGCTGCCCGGCTTCACCGCCGAGGCGGCCGCCGAACCCGAGCAGCTGCTCACCGTCGGCTTTGGCGCCGACGCCGTCCTCGCCGTGGCCGACCGCGTCACCGCCGCCGTCCGCAGCGGCGCGATCCGGCACTTCTTCCTGGTCGGCGGCTGCGACGGGCCCACCCCCGGACGCGACTACTACACCGACTTCGCGGTCGGCGCGCCCGCCGACTCCGTCGTCCTCACCCTCGGCTGCGCCAAGTACCGCTTCAACGGGCACCGGTTCGGCGACATCGACGGCATCCCGCGGCTGCTCGACCTCGGCCAGTGCAACGACACCCACTCGGCGATCCGGATCGCGGCGGCCCTCGCGGAGGCGTTCGAGTGCGAGGTGAACGACCTGCCGCTGACGCTGGTGCTGTCCTGGACCGAGCAGAAGGCCGTCGCCGTGCTGCTGGCCCTGCTCGCGCTCGGCCTCCGCGGCATCCACCTCGGCCCCAGCCTGCCCGGCTTCCTCACCCCGAACCTGGTGGACGCCCTCGTGCAGCGCTTCGACCTGCGGGTGATCGGCGACCCGGCCGCCGACCTCGCCGCCGCGCTGGAACCGGCCGCCGACCTCGCCGCCGCGCTGGAACCGGCCGCGAAGTGACCGGCCACCAGGTGGTCCTCACCACCGCCGACGGCGCCCGCCTGGAGCTGTGCTGCCCACCCGGCGCCACCGTCCTGGAGGCGGCCGCCGAGGCCGGGGCCGCGCTGCCCGCCTCCTGCAAGCAGGGCACCTGCGGCTCCTGCCACGCCACCGTCACCTCCGGCGCGTACGACCTCGGCCCGCACAGCCCGCTCGCCCTCCCGGACGACGAACTCCCGGGCGGCGGCGTCCTGTTGTGCCGCACCGTGCCCTGCGGGCCGCTGACCGCCACGCTCCCGTACCCGCAGTCGCGAATCCTGTACGGCGGCGTGCCGCAGCGGGCCGCCGAGATCGTCTCGCTCACCCCCGTAGCCCGGGACACCCTGCACCTCGTCCTCGCCCTCACCGACAGCCCCGACTGCCAGTTCGACGCCGGCCAGTTCGTCGAACTCGAACGGCCCGGCACCGGGATCCGCCGCGCCTACTCGCTCGCCAACACCGGCAACTGGGACGGCCGGATGGAGTTCTACCTCCGCCACCGCCCTGACGGCGCGTTCTCCGCACCCCTCGCCGAGCGGGCCCGACCCGGCGACCCGCTCACCGTCCACGGCCCGCAGGGCGCCTTCGGCCTCCACGAGACCGGGCTGCGCCCGCGCTGGCTGCTGGCCGGCGGCACCGGCCTGGCCCCGCTGCTCGCGATGGCCCGGCAGGCGGCGGAGTGGCAGGACCCGCAGCCGACCCGGCTGTTCCTCGGCGCCAACACGCCCGCCGACCTGTTCGGCGCCGCCGAACTCGACGCCGTCGCCGCCGAACTCCCGGGCTTCTCCCACGAGTTGTGCGTACGCGAGTCGGACGACGGCTGGTCGGGCCCGGTCGGCACCCCCGCCGACCTGCTCGCCCGGGCGCTGGCCGACCACACCGGCCCCGCCCCCGACCTGTACGTCTGCGGGCCGCCGCCGATGGTCGACGCGGTACGCCGCGCCGCCCCGGGCTGCCGGCTGTTCCACGAACGCTTCCTGGCCACCTGAAATTTTTTGGCAGGGAGGGCCGCGCGGCGAAGGAGGAGACGGTTTGACACGGAAGTGATCAGGAACCTACTTTCACTAATTAATTAGTGAAAGTAGGTTCCTGATGGAGTACCGCCTGCGGCGCGGCAGCAGCATGCCCGCCTACCAGCAGATCGTGCAGCAGACCGAGCAGGCCCTGCGGCTGGGCCTGCTCCGCCCCGGCGACAAACTGCCCACCGCCCGGCACGTGGTCGCCGCCACCGCGATCAACCCCAACACCGTGCTGAGGGCCTACCAGGAACTCCAGCGGGCCGGGCTGGTCGAATCGCGGCAGGGCCTCGGAACGTTCGTGGTCCGCTCGCTCGGCCGGGCCGAGACCATCGCCGGCTCCGGGCTGCGCGAGGAACTGGACGCCTGGGTGGACCGGGCCGCCGAACTCGGGCTCGACCGCGAGGACGTCCTGGCGCTCGCCGGCGCCGCGGTCGACGCCCGCCTCCCGCAGCAGGCCGAACCGGAACTGCCGCGATGACCGGCCGACGGACGGCGGTCGAAGCCCTCGGCCTCGGCATCCGCCACCCCCGCCGGGCGAACGACCCGCACCTGCTCGCCGACTGCTCCTTCCGCGTACCCACCGGGGCGGTCTGCGGCGTGGTCGGCCCCAACGGCGCCGGCAAGAGCCTGCTGCTGTCCGCCGCCGCCGGCCTGGTCCGCCCCACCGAGGGACGGCTGACCGTGCTCGGGCAGCCCTCCGACAGCGAGACGATGCTCGCCGACATCGCCCACGTCGACCAGGAACGCTCCCTCTACCGGCAGTTGAAGGTCGCCGAACTCCTCGACTCCGGCCGGTCGCTCAACGCCCGCTGGGACCGGGCCCGCGCCCAGGAACTGCTGGACCTGGGCCGCGTACCGCTCACCGCCCGGGCCGGCACCCTCTCCGGCGGGCAGCGCACCCTGGTACGGCTGGCCCTCGCCCACGCCACCACCCCCCGCCTGCTGCTGCTGGACGAACCCCTCGCCGACCTCGACCCCTTCGTCCGCCGCGCCGTCATGGGCCTGCTGCTCGCCGACGTCGCCGACGGCGACTGCACCGTGCTGCTCTCCTCCCACGTCCTCGCCGACCTGGACGAGGCCGCCGACCACCTCCTGCTCATCGACGCCGGCCGGGTCCGGCTGGCCGGACAGACCACCGAACTGCTGGCCGCACACCGCTACCTCGGCCCGGCCGACCGGATGCCGGACAGCGCGGAACCGGTGGAGCTCTACGGCTCCGCGAGCCACGGCACCGCCCTGGTCCGGATCACCGACGGACCCGCCCGGCCGGGAGACGAGGACGACCACCCCACCCTGGAGGAACTGGTCATCGCCTACGTGCGCTCGCCCCGGGCGGACTCCTGGCTGGCCCCCTCCATGCGGCCGCTGCCGCGAACGGGCCTGATCGCGGAACCGATCGCATGAGCACGGCCACGCCACGGCTGGTGCCGATCCGGCTCCGGCCGCCGCGCCCCCGCCCGCCCCGCATACCGCACCGCGCACTCGTCCGCACCGCCGTCCGCCAGCACCGCACCGTGCTGGCCGCCGCCGCGATCTGCCTCGCGGCGCTGTCCGCCTGGGCGCTGCGGACCGCCGCCACCACCGCGGACGTCCAGACCGCCCTGAACCGGACCGGCTGCCGGGGCCGCGTCTTCACCGACGCCTGCTCCTCGCTTGCCGACCCGGTCGGCCAGGCCCTCCAGACCACCCAGCAGGTGCAGTTCGCGCTGCTGGCCGTCCCCGTCCTGGTCGGCGCCCTGCTCGGCGCACCACTGCTCGCCCGGGAGTACGAACACGGCACCCACCGCCTCGCCTGGACCCAGTCCGTGCCGCGCCGGCGCTGGCTGACCAGCCACCTGATCGTCCTCGGCGGCGCGGCCACCACCATCGGCGCCGTCGCCGCACTCCTCGGAACCCGGATCCACGCCGCCGCCACCCCCGCGCTCGCCTACGGCTCCTCGGGCTTCGACGCCCTGCCGTACAACGCCTTCGGCCCCGTACTGGCCGCCGCCACCCTGCTGGCCTTCGCCCTCGGCGTCCTGACCGGCAGCCTGATCCGGCGCACCGTCCCCGCCATCGGCATCACGATCCTCGGCCACGCCGGCCTCACCGTCCTGCTGACCTGGCTGCGCCGCTGGCTCCAGCCGCAGCTCACCCGATTCCCCCCGCACGGCTACGACCTGAGCCCCGACGACTGGCTGCTCTGGGACGGCGTCCTCACGTCCGACGGACACCGGCTGCCGTACGCGCAGTGCCCGGACTCCGGATGCCCGGCGGACTCCCGCACCCTCGACGTCTACCACTCCGCCGGTCAACTCTGGCCGATGCAGTGGACGCAGGGCGCGCTGATGGTCGCACTCGCGGCGGCACTGCTCGCGGCGGCCTATCGCAGCATCCGCCGCAACCGGCTGTGACGTGCGACCGGCTGTGACCCGCAACCGGTTGTGACTCGCTGTCACGCCGACCCGCGCCGAACCATCCCGAACCATCCCGCCCTGCGCCGACCCACACCGAACCACCCTCCCACCGAAGAGCGGCACTGCCATGTCCACTCAGCTCCCTGCTCCTGCCCGCACCGGGCCCGCACCGGCCCTCCTCCCGCTCCGCCCGCCGCGCCCCGCCGCGCACGGCGCCCGCCTCGCCGCCGTCGACGCGCTGCGGCTGCTCGCCGCGCTTGCCGTCGCCGCCTACCACTACCTGGGCACGCCGACCCCCGACTTCTGGGGCCGCTTCGACCTGCCGCAGGCCCTGCCCGTCCTGCACCGGATCAGCAGCTACGGCTGGCTCGGCGTCGAAGCGTTCTTCCTGCTCAGCGGCTTCGCCATCTGCATGAGCTGCTGGGGACGGACCCCCGCCCAGTTCGCGGTCTCCCGGGTGACGCGCCTCTTCCCGCTCTACTGGGCGGTCGTGGCGCTGATCCTCGGCTCGGGGGCGGTGGCGGCCCTCGGCGGACTGGAGCCCTCGATCCCGACCGACCTGCGCACCAGCCTCGGCAACCTGACCATGATGCCCGGCCCGCTCGGCCTGGAGGCCACCGACGGCGTCGCCTGGACGCTGTGGGTCGAAGCCCGGTTCTACCTGCTGATGGCCGTCCTCATGCTGGTCGGCCTCACCTACCGGCGGACCATCGCCTTCTGCTTCCTCTGGCTCACCCTCGCCGCCATCGGCCGCGAACTCCACTCCGCGGTCCTGGAGGAGATCCTGCTGCCGCGCTACGCCGGCCTGTTCGTCGCCGGGATCGCCCTCTACCTCATGTACCGCTTCGGGCCGAACCTGATGCTGTGGCTGCTGACGGGCTTCGCCTGGTGCTACACCCTCACCCTGCTCGGTGAGCGCGTCGCCGAGCACGCCGTGCCCGCCGACCGGGGCGACAGCCCCGGCTGGGCGGTCTGCGCGGCCCTGCTGACCGCGTTCCTGGCCGCGCTGGCCCTCGCCGGACCCGGACCGCTGGGACGACTGCGTTGGCGGACCCTGGTCTACGCCGGCGCGCTCACCTACCCGTTCTACCTGGTCCACCAGAGCCTGGGCATACCCGTGGCCCGAGGCGTGATCAAGGTCGCGCCCGGCCTCGGCCTGCTCCCCGCCGTCCTCGCCGGGCTGCTGTTCTCCCTGCTGCTGTCCGCGGCCCTCCACCACGTCGTCGACCGCAGAGTCGCAGTCCGACTCCGCCACCGCCTCACCGCCTCGCTCGACCCGCCACCGCCGGACCGCCTCCTGCCGGCACCGGGTCGAACCTGACCGCCCCGGCGAACTCCTGTCTGCGTTGGGCGAGTTGGCCGAGGACGGCGGCGACGGGCGCGTGGTTCGACCGGCCGATATGACGGTGTCGGCGGTGGACTCGGTGACGGTGGAGCAACTCCCGCGAGTGCGGGGCCGACGGGTTGGTGCGGCGGGTCAGCCACTGCTGGAAGGAGCAACCCCCGCGTGTGCGGGGCCGACCACTCGCGGCGGGTGATGATCCGGCCGCAGCAGGAGCAACCCCCGCGTGTGCGGGGCCGACTTCTTCTTCTCGTCCGGGTGGGACAGGAGGCGGGAGCAACCCCCGCGTGTGCGGGGCCGACGTGCCGTGGAGGACCGCGGTCATCACCACCGTGGAGCAACCCCCGCGTGTGCGGGGCCGACACTTGCTGACCTGTGGGTCTTTGGGTCAGAGGGTGCTGTTTGGTTCAGTTCGATTGAACGGCTTCCTGGATGACAGCGGGTGTGTAACCGTCAACTCCGATTACTCCCGGGCTGGTTGTCAGTGCGGTGGCCTACGCTTCCGAAGCGTAGTCGCATGCGGAGGCCGAGATGGTGGTCGAGGACCGTTGGCGGGGATATCCGTCCGAGGTCGGGGGCTGGTTGGGTGCGCTGTGGGGGAAGTCGGCTGGGCGGGCAGGGGGGACGGCGAATCTTCTGCTGTCGCACATGCTGGACACCGCTGCGGTGGCCGAGGTGGTCTGGGACCGGTACCTCCCGCAGGTCACGCGGTGGCGTCTGGACGGCTTGGCGGGGGGCGTGGGGAAGGGACGGCGCCTGTTCGCGTGGTTGTGCGGGATCCATGACCTGGGCAAGGCCACTCCGGCGTTCCAGCATCTCGATGCCGCGGGTGAGGCGGCCGTCCGTCGGGCGGGGCTCACGTGGGACACGTATGCGGTGAAGGGATCGTCCTGGCGGCACGACAAGGCCGGTGCCCGGGTGCTGAGGGCACTCCTCGCCGAGGCGGGGTGGAGTGAGCAACAGGTCGGCTGGGTCTGGCCGTTGGTCGCAGGCCACCATGGTCTGGTCCCGACGATCGGGCAGCTCGGCCCGCCGAAGAAGAACGAAAAGCTGCAGGGACACAGCCGGTCCTGGAAGATCGCGCAGCAGGCGCTGGTGGAGGTGTTCTCCCGGGAGGTCGGCTACGACCGCGAGTCGCCGCTCGCCGGGGTGGAGCCCGCTCTGGTGCCGAGTCGTGCGATGCAGCTCCAGTTGTCGGGCTTCGTGGTGATGGCGGACTGGATTGCCAGCGACGAACGGCACTTCACCGGCGTGTCGGACCTGTCGAGAGTGACGATGTCCCAGGCTCGGCAGCGGGCCGCGGCGGCGTGGTCGAAGCTCGAACTGCGCGGCGGCTGGGGGGCGTTGGATGTTCCCGGACCGGAGGCGTTCCGGGACCGCTTCGGTCATGGGCCCAGGCCGTCGCAGGAGCTGGTCCTCGATGCGGTGCGTCGGACGGCCGGGCCTGGGCTGGTGATCGTCGAGGCGCCGATGGGGGAGGGGAAGACGAAGGCGGCGCTGGCCGCGGCGGAGGAGTTGGCGGCCCGCCACGGCGCGGACGGGCTGTTCCTGGGGATGCCGACCCAGGCGACCGCGGACCCGATGTTCAGCCAGGTGCGCTCGTGGCTGCGCGAGGTCGGGGACGGGCTGGAGGACCAGGTCGCGCTGCTGCACGGCAAGCGGATGTTCAACAAGGAGTGGCGTGGCCTGCTGGAGGGCGCGGGGGAGTGGGGGCAGGGCGCGGACGACCCGTTCTCCTCGGTGGGGGAGGACGAGTACGGTCTGCCGGCCGACTTCGTCGACGGGTGCGAGGGCGCGGCGCGCAGAGCCCCCGCGGAGTGGTTCCTGGGGCGCCGTCGTGGTCTGCTGAGCCCGTTCGCGGTCGGCACGATCGACCAGCTCCTGTATGCCGCGACTCGCACCAGGCACGTGATGCTGCGCATGGCAGGACTGGCCGGCAAGGTCGTGATCCTGGACGAGGTTCACGCCGCCGATGTCTACATGTCGCAGTTCCTGTTGGAGGGGTTGTGGTGGCTCGGGCAGGCCGGAGTGCCGGTGGTGCTGCTGTCGGCGACCCTGCCGCCCGAGCAACGGCGTCGTCTGGTCGCCGCGTACCTGGCCGGTACTCGGTCGGCGGAGGAACCGACGGGGCTGGAGCTTCCCGAGCCACAGGGCTATCCGAGCGTGACGGCGGCCTGGTCCGGACGTGACGGTCGGCCGGAGCTGCTGGTCGAGAGCGGAGAATCGTGGCGCGGCGACCTTCACGTCCGGGTCGAGCTGCTGAACGAGGCCCTGGCAACGGCCCGGAGCGACGACCCTGGAACGGCCGATGCCGCCGTGGCCGACTGCCTCAAGGACCGCCTGGCCGACGGCGGATGCGCCCTGGTCATCCGCAACACCGTGGCCCGCGCACAGGCCACGTACGAAGCCCTCCGGAAGGAGTTCGGATCCGACGTCCGCCTCCTGCACGGCCGCTTGCACGCCGGCCACCGGGCGGACCGCACGCAGGAGGTGCTGAACCTCCTTGGCGCGCCCCGTGAGGGACACCGGCGCCCCCAGCGGCTGATCGTCGTCGCCACCCAACTCGCCGAGCAGTCCTTCGACGTCGACGCCGACGTGCTGATCACCGACCTCGCGCCGATCGACCTGCTCCTCCAACGCATCGGACGCCTCCATCGCCACGACGGCGTGAAGCGCCCGCACAAGCTGGCCCGGCCCACCGTGGTCGTCACCGGGCTCCACCTTCACAGCGACGAAGCACCGGACATCCTCCGCGCCTCCGAGAAGATCTACGGCCGCTACCTCCTGATGCGCACGGCGGCCGAGATCGAGCGGGCGACGAAGGACGGCGGGAACACGTGGCGCATCCCCAGCCAGGTGCCCGACCTGGTCGCCCGCGTGTACGGCACGGACCCCGTCGTCCCTCAGGAATGGGTCGCGGCCGAGGCACAGGCCTGGCAGGACTGGGAGAAGCGGCAGGCCGAGCGCCGAGAAAGGGCCGCCCAGTATGTGCTGACCCGTGCCGGGGAGCACGCAGAGCCCACCCTGGCCGGCCTGCACTTCGGCGCCCACGGCAGGCTGACCGAGGGACAGTTCGAGGCACTCGTCCGCGACGGCGACCGGAGTGCGGAGGTCGTCCTGGTGCGCCGCACCGGGGACGGCTTCCACGCGGTGACGGGCCGCAAGCTCGGTCCGAACGGCGAGGTCGCCGCCGAGTTGCTGGACGACGTGCTCTGCGGAACGGTGCGCCTCCCCGCCAAGCTGACCGTTGCCGCCGAGCTGACGCTCGGTCCGCCGGCGGGATGGCGCGACCACCCCTGGCTGCGCCACAGCCTTGCCCTCGAACTCGACGAGAACGGCGAAGCGGCCCTCGGCGACTTCCGCCTGCGCTACGACGACGACCTCGGACTCGTCGTGCGCGGAGGACGCCACTACGGATGACGATGCGCAGGGGCGGGCCGGGAAGTCGCCGACCCGCCCCCTCAACCCCGCGATCGCGGGACCGACTCGTGCCCGCCGAAGACGCGCAAACACGGCCAGGGGCCATCCCCGCGCAAGGAACCCGCAGGGCCGAGGGCCAATTCAAGCATTCACCCCACAGTCGGCCGCGGTCGGTGCCACGATGAGTCAGCAACACGCTAAACAGGGCCAGTTGGGAGAACAGCGCGTGCCTGGTTACAACCTTGTCGACGAACCGTGGCTGACGGCGCGGCCCGTCGACGGAGGGCCTCCCGTCGAGCTGGGGATCGCCGAGGTCCTGGCCCGGGCCCACGAGTTCGAGGGCATCGTCGTCGAGTTCTCCACCCAGCTCCCGGCCCTCCTGCGCCAGGTCCTGCTGCCCGTCGTCGCCCATGCCACCGGAGCGCCCGGAAGCCTCAAGGAGAAGGGCGAACGACTCGCGCAGAACGGCGGCTTCACCAAGGACGAGCTCGACCGCCTCCGGGCCTATCTCGACGACCACCGCGCGAAGTTCGACCTCTTCGACCCGGTCGCCCCGTTCGCGCAGGCCGCCGGACTGCGCACCGCCAAGGACGAGACGAAGGGCTCCGCCGCCCTCGTGGCGACCGCGGCGAGCGGCAACAACGTCCCGCTGTTCGCCAGTCGCACGGACGCGGACCCGCTCGACCTGACGCCGGCCCAGGCCGCCCACTGGCTCGTACACGCCCACTGTTGGGACACCGCGGCGATCAAGACCGGCGTCGTGGGCGACGACCAGGTCAAGGCGGGGAAGACCATGGGGAACCCCACCGGCCCGCTCGGCCAGCTCGGCGTCATCGTCCCCACCGGGCGGACCCTGTACGAGACCCTCCTGCTGAACCTCCCGGTCACCCCGCCCAGCCGCTTGGGCGTCCCGCAGTGGTCGAAGGCCCCGCACGGCCCCGCCTGGACGGCGCGCGCAGCCGAGAGCCTGCTCGACCTGTGGACCTGGCAGGCCCGACGGATCCGCCTCGTCCCGCATCGGGACGGCGCCGGACGGCTGATCGTCGCCCGGGTGGTCATCAGCGCCGGCGATCGTCTCACACCCCTGCCGGAGCAGGAGCCGCACACCACATGGACGTTCACCGCCCCGACCAAGAAGTCGGCCACGGCCCGGCCCGAGCGCAGGCCGCGCCGACACACCCAGGGCAAAGCCGCCTGGCGAGGACTGGACGCCCTCCTCGCCCCCAGCCGGCAGAGTACCGACGGCTTCGAGACCAGCACCCTGCTCGACGAGGTGGCCGGCCTGCAGGAGAGCGGCAGCCTCCACCCCGACTACCCGCTGCGGGTCGAGACCTTCGGCATGGTCTACGGCACCCAGTCGGCTGTCGTCGAGGACGTGATTCACGACGCCATCCCCCTGCCACTGCTCGCCCTCCAGCAGGACACCGAGGCCCACCAACTCCTCCTGGACGTCGCCGAGCAGGCCGAACTCCTCGCCAGGGCCGTCAACAACCTCTCCGCTGACCTGCGCCGCGCCGCCGGCGCCGACCCCATCCCCTGGGACAAGGGCCAGCGCCCCGGCGACCTCCTCCTGCACACCCTCGACCCCCTGGTACGTCGCCTGCTCGGCGGCGCGCGGGACTCCGGCACCGACGAGGACTGCCTGGACCGAGGCCGACTGGCATGGGAGCAGATCGCCCACCACCACGCCTGGGACGCGGCGAACACGCTCCTGCTGGCCGCACCCGCCACCACGTTCGGCGGCCGCACGCTCGACCAGCCCGGCAGGGCGGGCAAGGCGCAGACCTACCGGCTCGGCACGTCCGGGGCCAACTTCCGGCGCCGGCTGAACGAGATCCTCCCCCGCCGTACCGACGCCGTCCGGCAGGCGGCCGCCGCCCGGGCAGCCGAGACCGGACCGGCCCCCGACTCGGACCCCGCGCTTGGAGCGGACTTTGACTACTGAGCACACCACCACCGCCAGGCAGCGCCGTTACTGGGACGACGTCACCGCCCCCGACCACACCTGGCGCATCGACCCCCGCACCAAGCAGCAGCGCCGGCCGCCCGGCGAGGACCTCGCGGCCATGCGCAAGGGCCTGGGACGCCCCGTCATGGACGTCTTCGCCATGAACAGGTTCTACAGCTGTGAGGTGGACGACGCCCTCGCGCAGCGCGACGAGGTCTCCGACGAGCAGAAGGCCGAGCACGCCGCCCTGGCCCTTTACGGCCTCCACCAGCAGAGCCAGGCCACGCCGATGCACCGCCGGGGCGTCAAGCTCGGTCAGGCACTCCGCGCCCTTCGCCGCAGCGGCAGGTTCAGCGAGGAGGCCCTCGACACCCGGGTCGCGCAACTCGCGGACGCGACCAGCGTGTCCGCGCTGCTGGTCCACCTGCGCGGCCTGATCACCCAACTGCGCACGGTCGGACAGCCGTTGGACTACAACCACCTGATGGCCGACATCCAGGCCTGGCACCACACCGACCGGCGCCCGCAGGTCCGCCTCAAGTGGGCCGTCGGCTACCAGGCGTGGAAGGAGACGCCGCCCGCCGACTGACCCCCCGGGCCCACCCCGCCGCCCAGACAGTCATCCCCGAGGAGAAGCGCATGACCGACCGCCTCTACATCGACGTGCACATCCTGCAGACCGTCCCGCCGGCCAACCTCAACCGGGACGACAACGGCAACCCCAAGGAGGCCCACTTCGGCGGCAAGCGCCGCTCCCGCGTCTCCTCCCAGGCCTGGAAGCGCGCCACCCGGATCCACTTCGCCGAGAGCCGCGACCCGCAGGACCTCGCCACCCGCACCAAGCGCATCGCCTCCCAGCTCGCCAAGGGCATCGCCCAGCGCACCACCGTCACCGCGGAGGACGCCCGGCGGATCGCCGACGCCCTGATCAAGACCACCGGGATCTCCGCCGGCAAGAAGGAAGGCGACACCGCCTACCTCCTCTTCTACGGGCGCCGCCAGCTGGACGGCATCGTCGGCCTCGTCGCCGACACGGCCGCCGACCTCGCCGCCCTCGACGCGAAGGCGCTGGAGGAGGCCGTCAAGGCCCTGCCGGTCAAGGAGCAGTTGCAGAGCGGCCACCCGGCGGACGTCGCCCTCTTCGGTCGCATGGTCGCCGACATCCCCGGCCTGAACGTGGATGCCGCCACGCAGGTCGCCCACGCGATCTCCACGCACGCCGCTGAGCTCGAGTTCGACTACTACACGGCCGTCGACGACGAGAACACCGCCGACGAGACCGGCGCCGGAATGATCGGCACCATCGGCTTCAACTCCGCCACCCTCTACCGCTACGCCACCGTCGGCCTGCACCAACTGCGCGACAACCTGGGCGACGACAAGGCAGCCATCGACGCCGTCGACCTCTTCGTCGACTCCTTCGCCCGCTCCATGCCCACCGGCTACGGCAACTCCTTCGCCCACCGCACCCGCCCCAGCCTGGTCGCCGTCGTCGTCCGCACCGACCAGCCCGTGAACCTCGTCTCCGCCTACGAGAACCCCGTCCCGGCGAGCCAGGGCATCGTCGCCGAGTCCGCACGCCGCCTCGCCGCGGAGTACGCCACCGCCACCGACCAGTGGGGCGACGACCCGCTGTACGTGGCCATCTGCCACACCCTCGGTACCGGCGGCGACGCGACGGGGCGGGAGCTGGCGGACGCGTTCGGGGCGAACCGCACCTTCACCGCGTTGCGCGACGGCCTGCGCGCGGCCCTCACCGAGCGGGTGAACGGCAACTGATGCCCGCCGACCCCTCACTCGTCCCGGCCCGGCAGGACGAGGATCTGGCGGTACTCGTCCTGCGCCTGGCAGGTCCGCTCCAGTCCTGGGGCGACCGCAGCGCGTTCAACCGCCGCGACAGCCGCCCCCAGCCGACCAAGTCCGGTGTCGTCGGCCTGCTCGCAGCGGCCGAGGGCCGCCCGCGCGAAGCCGACATCACGGACCTCGTCGGCCTGCGCCTGGGCGTGCGCATCGACCAGCCCGGCACCCTGCTGCGCGACTACCACACCGTCAGCGACTACCGAGGCCGCCCGCTGCCGCAGGCCGGCGTCAACGCCAAGGGCCTGCAGAAGCCGACCTCCCCGGCCAAGGACACCCACGTCACCCACCGCTACTACCTCCAGGACGCGGTGTTCGTCGCTGCCGTCCAGGGCCCGGCCGCCCTCGTCACGGCGCTCGCGGACGCGGTCCGCCGCCCCGCGTTCCCGCTCGCCCTCGGCCGCCGCTCCTGCGTCCCCACCCAGCCGATCGCCCTCGGCGCGATGCGCGGCACCACGCTGGAGGACGCCCTCGCCGAGGAGCCCTGGCAGGCGGGCCAGGCCGCGAGGAACGCCTACCGGCGGCGGGCCGAGCGGGCACCGGAACCGTTCTCCCCGCACCGGATCGACCTGGCCGCGACCTTCGACGACCTGTCCGGCGAGGACGTCCTCCAGGACGTCCCCCGCTCCTTCGCCCCCCGCGAACGCGGCTTCTCGACCCGGCGGATCCGCCACGCATGGCTCAGCGTCCCCACCGGCCTGCCCGCCCGCGCCACGTCCGACCGAGCGGCCGGCGAGACCGGCGGCCACGACCCGTTCGCCCTGCTGGGCTGGTGACCCCATGACCTACCTCTCCCGCGTCCGCATCAACCCGCTGCGCGCCGCCAGCCGCTCCCTGCTCGCGAACCCCCGCGCCCTGCACGGCGCCGTCACGGCCGGCATCCCCGACGCCGCCCCCGGGGACCGGACCCTGTGGCGCCTGGACGCCGACCACCCGCGCCGCCCCATGCTGCTCGTCCTCACCCCTTCCAAACCGGACTGGACCCATCTCGTCGAGCAGGCCGGATGGCCCGACGCCGACGGCGAGCACTACGCGATCCGCGACTACAGCCCGCTGCTCGCCCGACTCGCCGTCGGCCGCGAGTTCGCGTTCCGCCTCAAGGCCAGCCCCGTGCAGAACACGTCCAAGCCCGACAGGGCGAGCCCGCACCGCACCCGGACCGAGGCCGAACTGCGCCACCGCTCCTACCGGATGGCCCATCGCACGGCCGCCCAGCAGCTCACCTGGTTCCTGGAACGCACCACCCGCTGGGGCTTCACGATCCCCGAGGCACGGACCGACCGGCCGGCACCGGGCCTCGAACCGGCTCCCCCGGACACCGTCGTCGATGCGCAGCCCGCCCGGGAGGTGAGGATCACCGACCGCGGCCGCAGCACCTTCACCAAGCCCGGCACCCGCACCCCCGTCACCCTCACCACCGCCACCTTCGAGGGCCACCTGCGCGTCACCGACCCCGGCCTGCTACAGGCCGCCCTCCTCGCCGGGATCGGCCCGTCCAAGGCCTACGGCTGCGGCCTGCTCACCCTCGCCCCACTGCCGACAGGGGCACGCTGACCCGTGGCCGACATCTGGTGGAAAGCCCACCCCCACGACCTGCACCGCCTCGCCGACCGCGTCTCCAGCGTCTACGTCGAGCGCAGCCATGTCGACCGCGACGAGAACGCCGTCGTCGTCATCAACAAACGCGAGACCGTGCGCGTCCCCGCCGCCATGGTCGCCGTCATGCTCCTCGGCCCCGGTACCCGGATCACCCACGGCGCCGTCAACCTCCTCGCCGACTCCGGCACCACCGTGTGCTGGGTCGGCGAACAGGGCGTGCGCATGTACGCGGCAGGCCTCGGCCCCAGCCGCGGAGCCGCCCTCCTCAACCGGCAGGCCTGGCTGGTCAGCCGCACCAAGGAACGCCTCGCCGTCGCCCGGAACATGTACCGCATGCGGTTCCCGGGCGAGGACGTCGGCGCGGCCACCATGCAGCAACTGCGCGGCCGGGAGGGAGCCCGCATCCGCAAGCTCTACCAGACCGAGGCACGCCGCACCGGCGTCCCCTGGAACGGCCGGATCTACAAGGCCGGCGACGCCCACGCCGCGGGCGACGACCTCAACCGCCTCCTGTCGGCAGCCAATGCCGCGCTCTACGGCATCTGCCACGCCGTCATCACCGGCCTGGGCGCCAGCCCCGGCCTCGGCTTCGTCCACACCGGACTGGCCACCTCGTTCGTCCTCGACATCGCCGACCTCTACAAGGCCGAATACACCATCCCCCTCGCCTTCGACCTCGCCCAGCAGGGCCACACGGAAGAACGCGACGCCCGCCTCGGCTTGCGAGACCGCATCGCCCGGGACAAGCTGCTCGGCCGCATCGTCCATGACGTCAAGGCCCTCCTCGGCCCGGAGGGAACCGACATGCCCGACGCCGAGGCCAACGAACTCTGGGACGAACGCGCCGGCACCGTCCAGGGCGGCGTCAACTGGGCGGGAAGCGAAGGGGCACCAGTGGCGGCCGGTGTCTCCGACCCGGGCATGGCAGACGAACATCTCGCCATCATCGGCCCGGAGTTCACCCAGGACACGAGCAGCCCATGACCGTCATCATCCTCATCGCAGCCCCCGAAGGACTACGCGGACACCTCACCCGCTGGATGGTCGAAGTCAACGCCGGTGTCTTCGTCGGCACCCCCAGCCGCCGCATCCGTGACCGCCTCTGGGATCTCCTCGCCACCCGCATCGGCGACGGCCAGGCCGTCCTCGTCGAACCCGCCACCAACGAACAGGGCTGGACCGTCCGCACCGCCGGCAAGGACCGCTGGAAGCCCGTCGACTTCGACGGACTGATCCTCTCAGCCCGATCCCGCCGATAAATCCGCAGGTCACGAAGCATCGGCCCCGCACACGCGGGGATTGCTCTGTCCATGCGGCGCGGCTCCTGATGAGCGGCGCATCGGCCCCGCACACGCGGGGATTGCTCCTTCGGCCCGGCCCCGATGACCCACCGGCGCTAGTCGGCCCCGCACACGCGGGGATTGCTCCGCGGAGGGCGGTTGGCGCGAGGGCCTGAAGAAGTCGGCCCCGCACACGCGGGGATTGCTCCGCGTACGACGGCCGCACCCCGGCCGCCCGGACGTCGGCCCCGCACACGTAGGGATGGCTCCCAGCCGTTGCTCGCTGGCAGTTCCACGTCGTTGTCGGCCCCGCACGCGTGGGATTGTTCTTCAGGCCGTGATGCCGAGCTCCTCGGCCAGCCGGCAGCGCCGCACGCGTGGGGACCGTTGTGAGCTGGTCGCTCGTCCGCTTGGCGAGGGACCTGGCGGCTTGGCGGTGATGCTGGGGTGCTGAAGAACTCGCCGAGCTGGTTGGACGCTTGCGGTTCACGTGAGTCGGCGTGAGCTGCCCTGGGTCGGCGTCATGGGGTGAGCCCAGGGCCAAAGATCTGCGGGTTCGTCAACTGTAAGAATTTGACGGTTAGTTCAGGCCGAGGTCGAAGACGGCGGTGACGGGCGCGTGGTCGGACCAGCGCTCGGCGTGGGTCGCGGCGCGCTCGACGCGGGCCTCGGTGCAGCGGGCGGCCAGGCCTGGCGTGGACATGAGGTAGTCGATCCGCCAGCCGGCGTCGTTGTCGAAGGCGCGGCCGCGGTAGGACCACCAGGAGTAGGGGCCCTCCTGGTCGGGGTGCTTGGCGCGGAGGACGTCCACGTAGCCGTGGTCGTCGAGGACGCGGGTGAGCCAGGCGCGTTCCTCGGGGAGGAAGCCGGCCTTCTTCTGGTTGGCCTTCCAGTTGCGCAGGTCGGCCTCGCGGTGGGCGATGTTCCAGTCGCCGCAGACCAGCACCTCGCGGCCGTCGGCGGCGGCACGCTCACGGAGGGCGCCGAGGTGGACGAGGAACTCGGCCATGAACCGCTCCTTCTCGTCCTGGCGCTCGGTGCCGACCTCGCCGGAGGGGAGGTAGAGCGAGGCGACCGTCAGGCCCGGGAGGTCGAGTTCGGCGTAGCGGCCGGAGGTGTCGAACTCGGCCGAGCCGAAGCCGATCCGGACGGCGTCGGGCTGCTGGCGGGACAGCACGGCGACGCCCGCACGGCCCTTCGCCGCCGCCGGGGCCCAGACCGCGTGCCAGCCGTCGAGGCGGGCCAGGATGTCGCCGAACTGGTCGGCCTCGGCGCGAACCTCCTGGAGGCAGACGACCTCCGACTTGGTGTCGTCGATCCACTCCAGGAAGCCCTTCTTGGCGGCTGCCCGGATCCCGTTGACGTTGACCGTGGAAACACTCTTCACCCGGTGAGAGTACCGGGTCGCGGTTGCGCGCGGGTGCGCGAAACCGGCCAGGAACCCACTCCATTGGTCTTGACCATGTCCACGGGCACCCCCTACTGTCACTTACTGCAAAGACCTTTAATAAAGAAGGACGGATAAAGGCCGCCCTCCCCACCTGCTGAAACCGGGGAGCCGCGGCGGACCGTCGCTCTTCAGGGTGGAGGACACGGTGGGGCAAGGAACGCTCACGGCGACGGTTGCGGAGCCGAAGTACTGGCACCTGCGCACGGTGCTGCTGCGCACCATGAACACCGAGTTCTCCACGGGCCAGGTGCTCCCGAACGAGCGTGAGCTGTCGGCGCGCTTCGGTGTGGCCCGCGCCACGCTGCGGCAGGCCCTCGACCAGCTGGAGCTGGAGGGTCGCCTGGTGCGCCGTCGCGGCATCGGCACCCTGGTCGCCGCCCCGCGGGTCGGCGTTCCGGTGGGCGAGCGCGAGTCCGGCCGGGCCGGGGTCGTCCTCGGCCACGAGTGGAAGGCCGTCGACTGCACCACGGCCGCCGCCTCCGCCGCGCTGGCCCGCACGCTCGGCATCGCCGAGGGCGAGCAGGTGCACACGGTCCGCCGGCTGCGGGTCGTCCAGGGCGTGACGGTCGCCGTCGAATCGCTGCACGTGCCGACCGCCGGCCTGCCGCACCTGGCCGTCGTGGTGGACGGCGGCGACCGCGCCCGCGGCGTGCTGCGCCAGCTGGAGCGACTCGGCATCGACGGCGAGTCCCGCTCGGTGGAGCTGGGCGTGGCGGAGTCCGTCGAGGCCGGACTGCTGGAGCGCCCCCCGGGCACCCCGGTGCTGGTGGTCACCACCCAGTACGCGGCGGCGGGCCGGCTGGCGGCGTTCGGCGTCTCCACCTACCGTGCCGACACCTGCAAGCTGACCTTCGGCGAGTCCGGCGCGGCGGCCGTCCAGGTCGCGACCCCGGTCGCCGCCGCCACCGCCTCCTGACCGGGCGCTGATCTGTCGGGGCGGCCCGTTACGCTCCCGCTCACTGACGCAGATCGGTGAACAGGGGTGGTGCAGCGGTGAGTTCGCACGGCAGCAACGGCCGCGACATGAACGGCCACGGCAGCAATGATCACGGCAGCAATGATCACGGCAGCAACGACCACGGCAGCAACGACCACGGCGGTGCGCTCGTCGAGCGGGTGATCGCCGCCGTGGCCGCCGATCCGTCCCGCCCGGTGCCGGCGTACCACCGCTTCGCCGGGCCGTGGGTGGAGGGCGAGCCGCAGCCCCGCGCGGTCGGGGAGTTCCCGGGTGGGCACCCGCTGCCGCCGAGCCTGCGTGCCTGGTTGGCGTACGACGGCGGGATGTTGGAGCGGCACGGCTGGTTCGACGCCGACGGCCGGCTCGCGCCGCGCACCCTCGGGGAGATCGCGGCCGAGGAGTTCGGCGAGCCCTGGGACGCGTGCTTCGCCCCGTTCGAGGAGCGCTTCGGCGGGTGCTTCCTGCTGCCCGGCGGCTCCGACAGCCGCCGCGTCCTCTCGCTCGGGCCGAACGGCGAGCGCGACGAACTCGGCGAGTACCCGGTGTTCGCGCTGGACGTCGACGACCTGCCGTGCGCCGTGCTGATGTACCCGGGCTTCGACGCGTACCTCGCCGACACGGCCGGAATCCTGGACCCGGCCGGGGGCGAGGGCTACGACGCGCTCAAGAACGACCGCCGCTACGCGCACCGGATGCGCACCCACGCCCGCGACCGCTTCGCTGGCGACTACGAGCTGCTCTGCCTGCCGTAGAGCCGCGTCACCGGGCCGGCGGGTCGACCGCGAACAGCTGCTCCTCGACGTGGTCGAGGGCCACCCGCAGCGCGCCCATCGCCACCACCTCGGAGCCGAGCGCGGCGAGTTCGACCTCGGGCGCGCGCAGCGTGTAGCAGGCGAGCTGTTCGCGCAGCGGTTCCAGGACGCCGTCCAGGCCGGCCGCCCAGCCGCCGACCACGACGAGTTCGGGATCGAGGGCGAGGACGAGCGCGGTGACGTCGTGGACGAGGCGGCCGAGGAAGCGGTCCATGGCGACCTGCGCGACCTGGTCGCCCTCGCGGGCGAGCCGCAGGACGCGGGCCACGGCGGCCTCGTCCAGCGGGTCGAGGGGCTGGCCGGTGGTGGAGAGCAGGCGTTCGGGGGTGGCCTGGCGGCCGAGCAGGTGGAGGGCGCCGATCTCGCCGGCGGCGCCGCCGAAGCCGCGGTGGAGCCGCCCGCCGATCAGCGAGCCGGCGCCGGGGCTGAGGCCGGCCATCACGAACACCACGTCGCCCCTGCCGACGGCGGCGCCCTGCCAATGTTCGGCGATGGCCGCCAGGTTGGCGTCGTTCTCGATCACCACGGGGCAGCGGAACGAGCGGCGCAGCCGGGCGCCGAGGTCGAGGCCGGTCCAGCCGGGCATCGCGGTGCCGAGGCGGACGACGCCTTCGCGGTCGACGATGCCGGGGGTGCCGACGACGACCTCCCACAGGCTGTCGCGGGAGACCCCGGCCTTGCGGAGCACCTCGGCGACGGTGGTGCGGAGTTGGGTGAGCCGTTCCTCGGCCTCGGTCGACTCGTCGACCGGCTTGGCGTGGCTGGTGATCACCTCGCCGGCCAGGTCGGCGAGGACGACCCGCAGGTCGTGGACGCCGATCTCGATGCCGAGGACGTGTCCGGCCTCGGCGCGGAAGCGGAACCAACGGGCCGGGCGGCCGCGTTGACGGCCCGACTCCTGGACGTGTTCGACCTCGGCGACCAGGCCGGATTCCAGCAGACCTTCGATGACGCCTTCGACGGTGGGTCTGGACAGGCCGGTGTCGCCCACGAGTTGGGTGAGGGTGACGGCCTGCCCGTCGCGCAACGACCGCAGGGTGACCGCCGCGTTGATCCGCCGCAGCAGTGAGGAGTCCCCGCCGGTAAGACGATCCGCCAAGTCGCTTGCCCTTCCGCTTCGCGCGACTGCCCTGGCGCGCGGTGCCGTGAACGCGGGTCGCGGCGCACCGGCGTTCAGGTGCCGGGCACGCCCCCGTGCGAGCCGCCGCCCGCGGCCGGGCACGAGCATGTGCCGTGAACCGGGGCGTCTGCCCGGATCGTACTCGGGCGTCCCCTGCGGAGCGAGCGTTTCCGCAGCTCATCACGGCTTCGGTATCGAAACGGTACGTGGCCTGTGATCGCGCGGTGATCGTCCGGCCGTGTCGTGGCGGCACGGAAGCGGTGATCACTGCCCCTAGGCTGTGCGCCATGGGGAACGACGCCGCCACGTTGCGGAATGCTGCGGACTGTCAGATCGGCTCCGCCGACGCGGAGTTCGTGCGGGCCCACACCGAGCCCGGGCCGGTGCCGTTCGTGCCCGAGGTGCGGCTGCACATGGCGCAGGACGCGATCGCGCTCTGGGAGGTCACCGAGCGGGAGCGCGGCGAGATCGGACTGCCGCCGCCGTTCTGGGCGTTCCCGTGGGCGGGCGGCGTGGCGGTGGCCCGGCACGTGCTGGACCGGCCCGAACTGGTCGCCGGGCGCACCGTGCTGGACCTGGCGGCGGGCTCCGGCCTGGTCGGGGTGGCGGCGGCGCTGAGCGGCGCGGCCGAGGTGCGGGCGGCGGAGATCGACGCGTACGCGGTGGCGGCGATCGCCGTGAACGCGGCCGCCAACGGCGTGTCGGTGACGGCGGAGCTCGCGGACGTGCTCGACGGCGACGGCGGCGACTGCCAGGTGGTGCTGGCCGGCGACGTGTTCTACGAGCGGGCGATGGCGGCGCGCTTCCTGCCGTTCCTGGAGCGCGCCGCCGCCCGGGGCGCCACCGTGGTGGTCGGCGATCCGGGCCGCGCCTACCTGCCGCGCGAGCGTTTCACCGCGCTCGCCGAGTACGCCGTCCCGGTCGCCGCGGACCTGGAGGACACCGCCGTGAAGACCACCACGGTCTGGACGCTGCGCGGCTGACGCCCCGTCAGTCCGCTCGTTCCAGCGGGTACGGGGTGAGGCAACTGGCCGTCGGCGTGACGGCGTTCGCGGCCGCGGCGGCGCTCGACGGCGAGGGGGGCGGGGGCGTCGTGGCCGGGCGCGACGGGGACGGGGGCGGCGGCATGGTGAACGACCCGCACGGGACCGGGGCGCGCGGGCCGGTCAGCGTCACCGAACTCGCGTGGTACGCCTCCTGCCCGTACCAGCCGTGCACGTACACCGTCAGCCGGGTGGTGGTCGGGCCGGTGGTGACGGTGGTGGAGAGTCGGCCGCTGCTCGGGTAGTTGGCCCAGGTGTAGGTGTCGGGGGTGTCGCCGCCGACCGCGCCGAGGAAGACGTACGGCCCGGAGATCGAGGCCTCCAGCTTGTAGGTGGTGTGCTCCAGCACGGCGACGGTCTGCGAGCAGCGCGCGTAGTCGTCGCCGACGGGGTGGCCGGTGATGCCGGCGCCGTCCCGGGCCACGTTCGTGCACTGCCAGTTCAGGCCCAGCGGCCCGGCGAAGCCGCTGTCGATGAGCAGTTGGGCGTTGGACGGGTCGTCGGCGGAGGCACTGCCGCCGAGCGTCAGCGCGGCGGCGGTGGCCAGGGCGAGCGCCACGGCGGCCGCGCCGCGCAGGGGCGTGCCGCGCAGGGGGGTGCCGTGATGGTGCTGGGTCGGTGCACGCATGCCGTCTCCCGGTGGGGTCGGGTGGATGAGGGGCGGCGGTGCGAGGGAGTGGACCACACCCTGGAGGGCGGCACGGGCCTCCGTCAAGGGGGCGCGGGGAAGGCAAGGGTGCTGATGGTCCGTCAAGTTGCCTACGGCGAACGGATGATGGGGGAGGGCCGCGAAAAGGGCTGGTGCTCGGGGCATCGCCGCTGGTAGGAAGGCGTGCCATGAGCGAGTACGAACTGCGGGCCGCGGTGCCCGCGGACATCGACGCGGTGCTGGCGTTCTGGGCGGAGGCCGCCGAGGGAACCAGCATCAGCGACGACCGGGCGGGTGTGGCGCGGCTGCTGGAGCGCGACCCGCAGGCGCTGATCCTGGCCGAGCGGGGCGGCGCGATCCTCGGCACGGTGATCGCGGGCTGGGACGGCTGGCGCTGCCACCTCTACCGCCTCGCCGTCCACCCGTCGGCGCGCCGTCGGGGCATCGGGGCCGCGCTGCTGGACGCCGCGCACGAGCGCTTCGAGGCGCTGGGCGGCCGGCGGGCCGACGCGATGGTGCTGGAGCGCAACGAACTCGGGCAGTCGGCCTGGCTGGCGGCCGGGTACGGGCGCGAGGAGCGGTGGCGCCGATGGACCCGGCCGCTGGCCTGATGGATCGTCAACCCCTGTGTGTTCAAGCGGCCTTGAGGGTGCCGCCGTCGACCACCAGGTCCGCGCCGTGGACGTTGCCGGCCCGGTCGGAGAGGGCGAACAGGACGACGTCGGCGACCTCCTCCGGGGTGGAGAGCCGGCCGGACGCGGTACCCGCCTGGGCGGGCAGGCCGGCCAGCAGGTCGTCGAGCGGCACGCCCAGGGCGTCGGCCATCCGGCCGCCGTACCCGGCGGCGCTGGTCCACTGGTCGGTGGACGTCGGGCCGGGGGAGACGGTGTTGACGCGCACGCCGCGCGGCGCGAGCTCCTCGCTGAGGCGCTTGCCGAACTGGGTGAGCGCCGCCTTGGCCTCCGCGTAGCCGACCGGAGAGCCGCTGGGGATACGGGAGTTGATCGAGGAGACGTTGACGATCGCGCCGCGCCGCTCCAGCAGACTGGGCAGCGCGGCCCGGGTGGTGCGCACCGCGGACATCACGTTCAGGTCGAACAGCGACTGCCACTGCTCGTCCGGCGCGTCCAGCACGCCGCCCAGGGCGAACATCGACGGATCGCCCGCGCCCACGTTGTTGACCAGCAGGTCGATGCCGCCGAGCGCGGCCAGCGCCTGTTCGACCGCGCCCTCCGCGCCCCGGCGGGTGCTCAGGTCGGCGGTCGCGACGGCGGCGACGGCGGCCAACTCCGGGGTGGCGGTGCGGGTCGCGCCCACCACCGTCACGCCCTCGGCGGCGAGCGCGCGGGCTATGACGAGGCCGATGCCGCGGCCCGCGCCGGTGACCAGGGCGGTGCGGCCGTTGAGTCCGAGATCCATGGCTCCTCGTTTCCGGTCCGTCCTCGCGAGGGCGGCCGATGGTTTTTGAATCGTAGGTCAAATATCAAGGCGTGCGGGACCGCGCGGCTGCGCTGTCGCCGTGCGGTGTCCTCAGGGGTCGGTCGGTGGTGCCCGGTGTGCGGTCGGTGTGCGGTCGGCCGGCGGGTGATCAGGGTCCGAAGACGGTGCTGACGGTGGTGTCGACGACGTCCAGGACGGCGTCGCGGTCGTAGGCCCGGGCCATCACCCGCAGGCCCGCGAGCGCCGTCATCAGGAACCTGGCCTGCGCGGCCGCGTCCATCGACGCCGGGACGTCGCCCTCCAGCTTGCCCCGCTCGATGCGCGCGGCCAGCAGGCCGGCGCTGCGCTCGGTCTGCCGGCGCACCGTGCGGGTGGCATCCGCGTCCCGACCGCCCAGCTCCAGCGCGGTGTTGACGGCCAGGCAGCCGCGGCGCACCGGGCCGGCGAAGTCCCTCTCCACCAGCATCGCCAGGTAGGCGCGGATCGCCTCCTTCGCGGTGCCGGGGCCGGACAGGAACTCCTCGGTCAGCTCGATGCCGACCCGGTCGTACGCGTCCAGCGCCCGGCCGAAAAGCTCCCGCTTGGAGCCGAACGCGTGGTACAGGCTGCCCTTGCCGATGCCGGCCGCCTCGGCCAGCTCGGCCGGGGAGGAGCCGGCGTAGCCGTTCGTCCAGAACACCTGCATCGCCTGTGCGATCGCGGTGTCCTCGTCGAACTGCTTCGGTCGTCCCATGACCTGACGGTACGACATATTCGACCTTGAGGTCAACAACGCTTGCCCCGACCCCTTGCGCGACCCTTCCGCAGTCACCCGAACGGGTGGATTCTGAAGAGGCCGGCCCGTGTTGCCGGCGACGTGCCGGCGATGTGTCGACCGAGGGGGAATCAGGTGGATCTACGTCAACGGGTGCTGCGGCGCAGCCCGTTCGTCACCCGGACGCTCAACGCGATGCTGGGTGCGGCCGTCGTGCTCTTCGTCCACGCGATCGTCCGGCAGAACCTGAGCGGGGACTGGCTGCGGCAGTGGCCGTGGTCGTGGCAGCTGCTGGACGTGCAGAGCGCCACCGCCGGCCTGCTCGGCAGTGTCGGCGCGGTCGTCGCGCGCGCCCAGTACGCCCGCACCGTGCAGCCGCTGCTGGGCCTGATCGCCTGGGTCGCCGACGACCAGGCGCCCGGCGGCGTCCTCGCCTGGGCGTCGTTCCTCACCAACAACGGGAACGACGCGGTCGTCCTCCGGTCGATCGAGTACCGGGTGGACTTCATGGACCCGGCGGACCCGCGGACGCCGCCCACCACCACCGGCTGGGTGGACCGCGCCGGGGTGATCGCGGCCGCCGGCGCCCGCGGACTGAGCTCCGGCCGGCACTACCACTTCACCTCCACGGGCCCCAACGCCGTCCTCGCTGGCGGCGTGCGCATGCGGCTGGCCTGGTTCGCCGAGCCGGCCCTCGCCACGATCGTCGACGTGTACGTCCGGGTCGCCGTGCTGGACCGCGTCGGCGACCTCCACCAGCGCACCGTCTCCTGCCTGGTCGACGCCGAACGCGTCCCCACCCACGTCATACCCAGCCCCATCTGAGCGGCGGGATGCCCAACCTGCCTGTCGGTCAAAGGAGTCGGGCCTCGGCGGTGAGGCGGGCGGCGAGGGCTTCGGCGAGGTGGGCGCGGGGGGTGCGGCGGCGGCGGGAGAGGGCGAGGCCGAGGTGGCGGCGGGGGGCGGGTTCGGCGAGGGGGCGGGAGATCAGGTCCGGGTGGTCGGCGAGGGCGATCTGCGGGATCAGGGCGATGCCGATGCCCGAGCGGACCAGCGACTGGGCGAACTCGTAGTCCGTCGCGGTGCAGGAGATCCGCAGGTCGACGCCGGCCAGCGCGCCGAACCGGGCCAGCTGCCCGGCGGACTTGCGGCAGCCCAGGATCCAGCGCTGGTCGGCGAGTTCGGCCAGGTGCAGGACCGGCCGGTGGCCCAGCGGATGGCGGCGGGGGAGGACGACGAGCAGCGGATCCTCGACCAGCGGCGTCCAGTCCAGGCCGGAGCGGTCGCCCGCGCGGGCCGGCGGCGGGCCGTCCAGGTGGTAGGCGAGGGCGAGGTCGGCCCGGCCCTCGCGGACGGCGGGCAGGCTGTCCTCCGGCTCGGCCTCCACGATGGTCGGCTCGACCTCCGGATGCTCCGCGACGAACCCGGTCAGCGCGCCCGGCAGCAGCCGGCGGCCGCCGCTGGCGAAGGTCGCGACGGTGAGCGTGGTGCGGGCGGCGGTCAGCCGGGTGATCCGCTGCTCGGTGTCGGCGAGTTCGGCCGCGATCGCGTCCGCCGCCTCGACCAGCACCCGGCCCGCGCCCGTCAACGTGACGCCCCTGGTGGACCGTTCGACCACCGGCGCGCCCAGGCCGCGTTCCAGCGCCGCGATCTGCTGCGAGACCGCCGAGGCCGTGCAGTGCAGCGCCGCGGCCGCCTGGTTGAAACTGCCCCGGCGGGCCACCTCCCGCAGAACGGCGAGGCGTTGAACGTCGATCAACAGTTCTCCTGAAAAGGAGATCGTCGACCGGACACTACCGCTGGCGACCGGCTCCCGGCAGGCTTCTCACCGGAACGATCACCGGACGGAGAGGCAGTGGGCACCGTGAAGGAGCAGCAGGGGGAGCGCGGCACCCGCACGATCGGCGGGGTCCCGGTGGGGGCGATCGGGCTCGGTGCGATGCCGCTGTCCGTCGAGGGCCGCCCCGACGAGGCGCAGGCGATCGCCACCCTGCACGCCGCACTCGACGCGGGCGTGCGGCTCATCGACACCGCCGACAGCTACCACTGGCACGCCGACGAAGTCGGCCACAACGAACGGCTGATCGCCCGCGCCCTCGCCACGTACGGCGGCGACACCGACGGCGTGCTGGTCGCGAGCAAGGGCGGCCGGGGCCGGCCCGGCGACGGCTCGTGGACCGTCGACGGCGACCCGCGCCACCTGCGCCGCGCCGCCCACGCCTCGGCGGCGCGCCTCGGCGTCGACGCGATCGGCCTCTACCAGCTCCACAAGCCCGACCCCGCGGTGCCGTTCGAGGACTCGGTCGGGGCGCTGCGCGAGCTCGCCGACGAGGGAACCATTCGGATGATCGGCCTGTCCAACGTCGACTGCGCACAGATCCGCACCGCGCACGCCGTCCTCGGCGACCGGCTCGTCTCGGTGCAGAACCGCTTCTCGCCCGCCCACCAGGACACCCGCGACACCCTCGACCTGTGCACCGGACTCGGCCTGGCCTTCCTCCCCTGGAGCCCCCTCGGCGGCATCTCCCGCAGCGCCGTCGACGACCCCGCCGCCACCACCCCGCCGCCCACCACGCCCTTCCACACCCTGGCCGCCACCCTCCGGGTCAGCCCCCAACAGGTCTGTCTCGCCTGGCACTTGGCGCAGTCCCCTACCGTCGTCCCGATCCCCGGCGCCCGCCGCCCCGCCTCCATCCGCGACTCCGCCGCCGCAGCCACCCTCACCCTCGGCCCCACCGAACTCGCCACCCTGGGCCGCTGACGCCGCCGTCCGCGCCTGCCCGGTGGGGCCGCGTGCCCGAGCGCCCGTCAGGCGGCGGGCTCGGACCAGTCGATCCGGTGCCGGAGTGGCCGGGAGAGCTTCTCCTGGTTCATCAGCCTCATGCCGATCGGCATCAGTGTGTCGCGCAGTACCCGGCCGACGGGGCCGGCTGCCTTGTTGCTGTTGGTGTGCTCGGTCTGCTTGATGATCTGTTCGACGCGCGGGCGGCGCAGTTCCTCGTAGCGGTCGAGTGCCCGGGGCAGGGGCAGGGGCAGGTCGCGCAGGCAGCGGGCGAGTTCCACCGCGCTCTCGATCGCCAGTGCGGCGCCCTGGCCGGAGCTGGAGGACGGTGCGTGGGCCGCGTCCCCGGTCAGCACCAGCCGGCCGCGGCTCCAGTGCGGCACCCGGGGCATGTTCTCCATCGGGCCGGTCATCAGCAGCTCGGCCGGATCGGTGCGCCGGATCAGCTCCAGCGCCGGGGTGCGGTCGTCGGCGCAGGCCTCGGCCAGCACCTCCAGCCACCGCTCGGCTCCGCGGGCGACCGCCTCGGCCTGCGTCAACGGCTCCGGGTGCGGCAGGTTGACGAACCAGACGGCGTTGCCGCCGATCACCTGTAGTCCGAAGAAGGCCCGCTTGCCGAAGGTCATGAACATCTTCCCGCCGGTGTCCGGCACCAGGCCGGCCTCCGCGCTGACGGCGCCGAAGCCCTGTAGCCCGGCGTAGCGCGGCCGGGGGGCGGCCGGGTCGATCAGGGTGCGCACGGTGGAGCGGATTCCGTCGGCGCCGACGAGCAGTTCGCCGGTGGCGGTGGCGCCGTCGGCGAACCGCGCGGTGACGGAGCCCTCGCCACCGTCGGCCCCGGTCAGCCGCTTGCCGTGCTCGATCCGGATGCCCCGGCGGCGGGCCTCGTCGTAGAGCGCCCGGTAGAGGTCGCCGCGCATGACCAGCCGGGTGGGCTCCAGGGTGCCGGGACTGCCGATCTCGGCGAGCCGCCTGCCGTTCCAGCTCTGCAGCACGATCGCCTTCATCGGGTCGCCGAGCCGCCGGACCAGGTCGCCGACGCCGATCGCGTCCAGTGCGGCGAGCCCGTTGGGCGCCAGGCCGAGCGCGGCGCCGACGCCCTCGGCGGAGCCCCGGTAGGCCTCGTACACGGTGGCTTCGATGCCCGCCTGTTGCAGGCTGCTGGAGATGCTGCGCGAACCCAGGCTCGAATTCCCCGAGTTCCCGGTCGCCCTCTCCAATCTGATGCTGCTCGCGCCGGGCGAGATCGAACAGGCCCTCACCGCCCGCCTCGCCGCGGTGCGCGCCGGCCGGGCCGCCCAGGAGCGCTCGCTCGCCGATGCGGCGGCGCTCGGCGTCCCCCGGGTGGCGATGCTGGAGATCGAGTACACCCGCGCCCTCGCCGCAGCCGAGGACGACTGGTTGGAATCGGTCCTCGCCGACCTCCGCTCGGGCCGCCTCACCTGGAGCGACGAGGAACTGATCGCGATCGCCCGGGCCGGCGAGGCCCAGGCCTCGCAGTAGCCCACCCGGCGGCGTCGTCGTCCGCGGGCCTTCGCCGCGCGGGCCTTTCTCGGTGAACGGTCGGGGAGGGCTACACGGTCGGGCGGTAGGTGGTGAGGGTCGCGCCGTTGCTGAAGGCCAAGGTCTCGGTGGGGGTGAACGGGCGGGGGTGGAACTCGCCGGCGAGGGCGGGGATGCCGGTGCCGGCGATGACGGGGTAGCGCTTCCAGAGGAGTTCGTCGATCTCCGGGAGCAGCGCGCCCGCCAGCAGGCCGCCGCCGCAGAGCCAGATGTCGCCCTCGCCGGGCTGCTGCTTCAGCTCCCGGACCAGGCCGAGCGGATCGGTGCGGACCACGGTGATCGCGGGGTCGGTCGGCTCGGGCAGGGTGGAGGAGACCACGTACTGCCTGAGGTGCGGGTAGGGGCTGGTGATGCCGTGGTCGTACGCGGGGCGGTACGTGCCGAGGCCCATCAGGACGGTGTCGAAGCGCTTGTTGGGCACGCCGTCGAGACCGATGTGCGGCCGGACATGGCCCGGCATGGTCTCGGGGAGCTCGGCGCGCAGGTGTGCGACCAGGTCGTCGGGCTGGGGGTAGAAGTCGAACTCGCCGGACGGGCCGGCGATGAAGCCGTCGATGGAGACGGCGACGAAGTACACGAGCTTTCGCATCCTGATGCCTCTCGAAGAAGACCGGTGACCACTTGGTCTGTAGTACTCTGACTGAAGTGGTAAGACCGTAGCACTACGAGTGGAGTGGTTACAAGCAATGGCTCGAAGCAATCCCGAACGGCGCGCGGCCCTGCTCGACGCCGCCATCGAAGTCCTCGCCGACGAAGGCGCCCGCGGACTCACCTTCCGCGCCGTCGACCAGCGCGCCGCCGTCCCGGCCGGCACCGCCTCCAACTACTTCGCCAACCGCGACACCCTGCTCACCCAGTGCGCCGAACGCGTGTACGAGCGCCTCGGCGCCGACCCCGACACCCTCGCCCAGGGCCTGGCCGGCCCGCGCGACGTCGCCCGCGTCGCCGAACTGATGCACCAACTCGTCGACCGGATCGCCGACTTCCCGACCGGCTTCCTGGCCCTGCTGGAACTGCGACTGGCCGCGCTGCGCCGCCCCGAACTGCGCGAGACCGTCACCCGCCGGATCGGCGAGGACCTGAAGTTCAACATCGACTACCACCTGGCGTCCGGCCTGCCGGGCGACGCCACCGCCGTCCAGTTGCTCTACCTGGCGCTGAACTGGCTGATCCTGGAACGCCTCGCGCTGCCCGACCTGTTCACGCCCGAGCAGCGCGCCGAGCTGGTGAACGAGCTGGTGGCCCGCCTGATCGGCGAGCAGGGCGCGGCCGGCGGCGCGGGCGGCAGCGCGAGCGGGCGGTGACGGAACGCGGCACCCGGGCATGAAAAAACGGCGCGACGGGGGATTCCCGTCGCGCCGTTGCCGCGAGAGTCGGCCGTGGCGGCGGACTCAGCCGGGGCGGTGCGCCGTCGCGAACGCCTCGGCGTCCCAGTGGCCGCCCAGCGCAGGGGCGAGCGAGGACGCGGCCACCTCCCGGAAGGCCGGGGCGGGTCGGCCGGCCGCGCCCGCCGGCAGGGCGCCCAGCAGGGGCGCGCCGGCGGCGGACGGGAGGTCGGCGAGGTTGCAGCGGGCCGCGAGGTCCGGGTCGGCGGGCCAGCTGCCGACCACCACCCCGCGCAGCGCCAGGCCGCGGTGGCGCAGCGCCTCCGCGGTCAGCGCCGTCGCGTTGAGGGTGCCCAGGCCGGCCGCCGCGACCAGCAGGAACTCGGCCTGGACGCCTGCGAGTTCGCAGGCGGCGGCGAGGTCGGCGAGAGTCCGGCCCTGCTCGTCGTAGCGGACCAGCAGGCCGCCCGCGCCCTCCACCAGCACCGCGCCGAAACGGTCGGCCAGGTCGGCCACGGTCTTCGCCACCTCGTCCGGTGCGAGGGTCGGCAGGCCGGACCGGCGGGCCGCCGTGTCGGGGGCCAACGGCTCGGGGTAGCGGGCCAGTTCGACCCCGTGCACCAGCGGCCCGGCCAGCCGGGCCACCTCGTCGATGTCGCCCGGCTCGCCCGGCGCCAGGCCGGTCTGGCCGGGCTTGAGCACCGCCACCGGAGCGGTGTGCAGGGCGGCGAGGGCTGCGGTGGTGACGGTCTTGCCGACCTCGGTGCCGGTGCCGGTGACGAACAGAACGGACGACGACATGGTGCTCTTCCTCGGGACGCGGTGGTTCAGCCGCCGTGAGCGGCGCGGGATTCGGTGCGGGACGCGGTGCGGGACACGGCGTGGGACGCCGCGGCAGCGGCGGCGATGCCGCGGCCGATCGCGGCGATGTCCGCGTCCCCGGTGACGAACGGCGGCATGGTGTAGATCAGGTCGCGGAACGGGCGCAGCCACACGCCCTGTTCGGCGGCGGCCGCGGTCGCCGCCGCCATGTCGACCGGCGCGTCCAACTGCACCACGCCGATCGCGCCCAGCACCCGGACGTCCCGCACCCCGGGCTGGTCGGCGCACGGCGCGAGGGCGCCGTGCAGCGCGGTCTCGATGCGCTTGACCTCGGTGCGCCAGTCCTGGCGAAGCAGCAGGTCGATCGAGGCGTTGGCGGCGGCGGTGGCCAGCGGGTTGCCCATGAACGTCGGGCCGTGCGCCAGCACCGGGACCTCGCCGCGCGAGATCCCCTCCGCGACCCTGCCCGTGCACAGGGTGGCGGCCAGCGTCAGGTAGCCGCCGGTGAGCGCCTTGCCGAGGCACATCACGTCCGGGGAGACGCCCGCGTGGTCGGCGGCGAAGAGTTCGCCGGTGCGGCCGAAGCCGGTGGCGATCTCGTCGAAGACCAGCAGGACGTCGTGCGCGTCGCACAACTCCCGCAGCGCGGTCAGATAAGCGGGGGAGTGAAAGCGCATTCCGCCCGCGCCCTGCACCACCGGCTCGACGATCACGGCGGCCAGCTCGCCGGCGTGCCGCTCGATCAGGTCGGCCAGGTGCGCCAGGTACTCCGGGTCGGCAGGGGCGTCGTACCCGGCGGGCGGCTCGGCCGCGAACAGCTGCTGCGGCAGCACCCCGCCCCACAGGTGGTGCATCCCGCCCTCGGGGTCGCACACCGACATGGGGTGGAAGGTGTCGCCGTGGTAGCCGCCGCGCCAGGTCAGCACCCGCCGCTTCTCCGGCCGCCCCAGCGACTGCCAGTACTGCAGGCACATCTTCAGCGCGACCTCGACCGCCACCGAGCCGGAGTCGGCGAGGAACACGTGCTGCAACGGCTCCGGCGTCAACTCCACCAGTTTGACGGCGAGTTCGACCGCCGGGCGGTGGGTGAGCCCGCCGAACATGACGTGGCTCATCCGCTCCAGCTGGTCGCGGACCGCCGCGTCCAGCTCCGGGTGCCGGTAGCCGTGGATCGCCGCCCACCAGGACGACATCCCGTCGATCAGCTCCTCGTGCCCGCCCACCGGCTCGGCCAGCCGCAGGCGCACGCCCGCGGCCGACTCCACCACGAACGGCCGGACCGTTCCCGGCATCGGACCGTACGGGTGCCAGACGTGCGCCCGGTCCAGGTCGAGCAACTGCGTTGCGTCCCTCACGCGTTCGGCGCCAGTTCGGTGCCCGCGCCGCGACGGCGCACCCGCACCAGGTCGGTGCGCGCCTCGTCGTCCGAAGCCTGCGAGGCCTCCGAGGCCGCGCCGTCCAGGGTCGCGCCGTTCAGGGCCGCGTCGTCCGCTGCCTGCTCGGGAGCGTGCCCGCCGCACGGGCCGCAGGCGGTCGTCTCCTCGTGGCCGCCGCAGCCCGAGCCGCCGCCGCAGCCCGCCTCGGCCGACTCGCCGCCGCACACCGATCCGCAGCCGCCGCCGGTGGCCGCCGCGCGGTGGCGGGGCAGGGTGGTCTGCTCGGCGCCCTCGACCTCGAAACCGGCGTCCTTGATCATGTCGAGGTCGGCCTGCCCGGCCTGGCCCTCGCTGGTCAGGTAGTCGCCCAGGAAGATCGAGTTGGCGATGTGCAGGCCCAGTGGCTGCATCGAGCGCAGGTGCACCTCGCGGCCGCCCGCGATCCGCACCTCGATGTCGGGGCAGACGAACCGGACCATCGCCAGGATTCGCAGGCAGCGCTGCGGCGTCAGGTTCCACTCCTCGGCGAGCGGGGTGCCCTCGAACGGGATCAGGAAGTTCACCGGCACCGAGTCCGGGTCCAGCTCGCGCAGCGCGAAGACCACGTCGACCAGGTCCTCGTCGCTCTCGCCCATGCCCGCGATCAGGCCCGAGCAGGCCGACAGGCCCGCGCCGTGCGCCTTGGTGACGGTGTCCACCCGGTCCGCGTAGGTGTGGGTGGTGGTGATGTCGCCGTAGGTGCTCTCGGAGGTGTTCAGGTTGTGGTTGTACGCGTCCGCGCCGGCCGCCTTCAGACGCTCGGCCTGGTTGTCCGACAGCAGGCCCAGGCAGGCGCAGACCTCGACCTGCTCGTCCGCGCCCTTGATCGCCGCGATGGTGTCCGCGACCCGGTCGATGTCCCGGTCCGTCGGGCCGCGCCCGCTGGCGACCAGGCACACGCGCTTCGCGCCGCCCGCGACGCCCGCGGCCGCCGCCTCGGCGGCCTGGTCCGGCTTCAGCCAGGTGTACTTGAGGATCTCCGCCTTCGAGCCGAGGCGCTGCGAGCAGTACGAGCAGTCCTCCGGGCACAGGCCGCTCTTCAGGTTCACCAGGTAGTTGAGCTTCACCCGCCGCCCGAACCACTGGCGGCGCACCCGCCCCGCGGCCGCGACCACATCCAGCAAGTCGTCATCCGTGGTGGCCAGGACGGCCAGCGCCTCCTCGCGGGTGGGCAGTTCCCGGCGAAGGCCCTTGTCGGTCAGCGTGTCGAGGAGATCCATGAGCCCGATCCTGCCCGGGCTGCCCCACCGTTCGCCAGAGGGAACACGCCAGAAGATCGCCCGGAGCGTGTGCGAGTAGTCACAACGCCTGCTGACCTGCGGCGACGAACCGGGTGCGGAGGGGCGCACGGGCGCACGGCGCGGCCGGGCCCGGGCGGTCCGTCCGCGGACGGCAGACTCCGGCGAGGCGCTAGCAGGCCGTCCGGGAGGCGGCAAGGGGGCGGTCGCTGGCGGGATCCCGCCAGCGCGGCGAACGGGGTGATAGCGGGACATCACCGGCAGGCGGGCGGCCCGGCCCGGCCCGGTGGCGGGCCCTGGCCACTGTGCGGAGAGAAGCTGTCATTTCGCCCCATGTGTTGTCATGCTTCTGCCCAACTCCCGTTCGGCGGCCGTCCCCCCACCCTGACGGGCCGTCGAGGACCGCACGGGAGCAGCACGTCAGCGCCCGTACCGCCCCACGGCGCCAACCCCGGCGCCCCGGTGCGCGGCGCGACCGCGCACCTGCGGTTTCGTGGAAGGGACCCCGCACGTGAAGCGAATGCTGACAGTCGGAGCCGTACTCTCCGCCACCGCCCTGCTGGCGGGCTTCGTCCAGGTCGCCGCCGCCCCCGCGCAGGCGGGCGTGCCGTCGGCGGTGCAGCAGTACGACGCCCTGCTCGCACTGGCCGAGGCCCAGGCCGCCCCGGTCGCCGGGGCGCTCGCCCTGGGCGATCGGGAAAGACTCGTCGTCAAGGACGTGGTGACGGACGCCGACGGCACCCGTCACCTGCGCTACGACCGGACCTTCGCGGGCCTGCCCGTGATCGGCGGCGACCTGGTCGTGCACCAGCGGGCCGACGGCTCGATCGCCTCCGTCGACCGCGCCTTCGCCGGGCGGCTGTCGCTGCCGAGCCTCGCCCCGAAGCTCTCCGCCGACCGGGCCGCCGCCGGGGCGGCCGACGCCGTCCGGGCCACCCTCGGAGCGAACACGGCGCAGGAGGGCGCGGCGCTCGCGCAAGTCGGGTCCGCCGGCGAGGCGCAGCTGGTGGTCTGGGCCGGCGGCGACACCCCGCGGCTGGCCTACCGGACGGTGGTGCAGGGCGTGCGCACCGACGGCGTCCCCAGCAGCCGGCGGGTGATCACGGACGCGGGCACCGGTGCGGTGCTCGCCAGTGACGACGCCGTCCGGACCGCGACGGGCACCGGCACTGGCGTCAACGTCGGCGCCGTCACCCTGACCACCACGCAGACCGGCGCGACCTACCAGCTGAAGGACGCCACCCGGGGCAACCAGTTCACCGTCGACGGCGGCGTGCCCGGCAGCCCGCTGTTCACCAGCACCACCAACATCTGGGGCAATGGATTCCCCTCCAACCGCCAGTCGGCAGCCGTGGACGCCCAGTTCGACGCGGCCGCGACCTGGGACTACTTCAAGAACACCTTCGGCCGCAACGGCATCAGGAACAACGGCGTCGGCATCACCAGCCGCGTCCACGTCGGAAACAGCCTCACGGACCTGTACTGGGACGACACCTGCTACTGCATGAGCTACGGCGACGGCCCCTCCAACAGCAAGCCGATGACCGAACTCGACGTGGCCGCCCACGAGATGAGCCACGGCATCACCGCGGCCACCGCCGGACTGCCGTACTCCGGCGAACCCGGCGGCCTCGACGAGGCCACCTCGGACATCCTCGGGACCATGGTCGAGTGGTACGCCAACCTGCAGGCCGATCCGCCGGACTACCTCATCGCCGAGAAGCTCGACTTCATGGGCAACGGCACCCCGCTGCGCTACATGGACAAGCCCTCCAAGGACGGCTACTCGCGGGACTTCTGGTACTCGGGCATCGGCACCCTGGACCCGCACTACTCCTCGGGCGTCGGCAACCACTTCTTCTACCTGCTGTCCGAGGGCAGCGGCGCGAAGGTGGTCAACGGCGTGGCCTACAACAGCCCGACCGCCGACGGCTCGACGCTCCTCGGCATTGGCCGGGACAAGGCCGCCGCGATCTGGTACCGGGCGCTGACGATCTACTTCACCTCCACCACCAACTACCGCACCGCCCGCAACGCGACCGTCGCCGCGGCGAGGGACCTGTACGGCCAGCCGGAGATCGACGCGGTGGCCGCGGCGTGGAAGGCGGTCAACGTCAACTGAGGCCGCAACCCGGCCGGGCCCGGCTGGGCTGCGGGCCGCACCCGACTGCGGCCGGCGCCCGGCCGGGCCCGCCACCGGGTGGCGCACGTCCGGCCGGAACCGAGTTCCTCCCTCGGGCGTCCTCTTCCGACGACGGCGACCGGTGATCATGAATGCCACCGGTGCCCCCACCGGAGGAGCATCGTGGCTGACCGCAGGTCGGGAACCGGTTCACCCGCGCGGAGACGGTGGTGGCGTCCGAGCGCGACCACCCTGTGCGGCCTGCTGCTGCTCGGGCCGGCCGCACTCGCCGCGGTCCGCGTGCTGGGCCTGGACGACGGGACGATCCTCGCCCTGCCGATGGCCGGGCTGCCGTACGCGGCACTGCTGACGCTGCTGTCGGCGGCGGTGCTCGCCGTGCTGCGCCGCCGCTGGCTCGCGGTGTCGGCCGCCGCCCTGGTCGGGCTGCAACTGTGGTGGCTGGTACCGCGGTTCGTCCCCGACGGGGCGGAGGCGCCGGCCGGTGCGCCGCGGCTTCGGGTGGCCACCAGCAACGCGTACCTGGGCAACGTCTCGCCGCAGGCGCTGGTCGACCTGGTCCGGGCGCAGCGCCTGGACGCGGTTGCGGTCGAGGAGTTGAGCGGCTCGGCGGCGGCTGCGCTGGACGCGGCGGGCATCCGCGAGCTGCTCCCGCACCGGGAGATGCCGGACGGCACCGACACCGCGATCTACACCCGGCTGCCGGTGACGGCGGCAGCCGATCCGGCCTGGCCGACCACCAACGTGACGGTCACCGTGGACGGCCGGCCGGTCCGGTTGGTGGCGGTGCACACGTACTACCCCCTGGGCGACGCAGCCAAGTGGGCGGCCGGGATGCACGCGCTGCGGGATGCCGCGCCGGGACGCAGCCGCAACGCGGTGCTGCTGGGCGACTTCAACGCGACGCTCGACCACGCGCCGATGCGGAGCCTGCTGGCGACCGGACTCGCCGACGCGCACGCCGAGTTGGGGGCCGGACTGTTCCCGACCTGGCCGGAGCACAACCTGGACTTCCCGTACCTGCCGCCGATGATCCAGATCGACCACGTCCTGCACGGCCCGGCCCTGGTCCCGGTGTCGATCGGCGAACACACCCTGGCCCGGACGGACCACCGCGCGGTGGTGGCCGAACTCGCGGTCCGCGACTGACCCCGACATGCCCTGGCCTCTACGGCCATGAGCACGGGCATCTTCGGCGGCATCGAGCACCGCCACCCCGGCGTGGCCGCCGGGCACCTCGACGCCGACGACGCCGCACCCCGGGTCAAGGCCGTCGACCTGTGGCCGCTGTACGACCAGAGCGACTACGCGGCCTTCGGCTGCCTGTTCGGCGTGCGGAACGACGCGGGCTTCCGTCCGCTCGCGGCCCGTCGCGGTCTTCCGGACGACGTGTCGAGCGTCCTGCGGGCCGGACTTGAGGGGTGCGAGGGGGCCAGCTGGGTCGGCTGGGCGGAACTCGCCCGGCTCGACCCGGCGACCGCGCCCGACCACTTCGCCGGCCGCCTGAGCCTGCATCCGGAGTCCGGGCGGTCGCCGCTGCGTCAGCTGCTGGTGCCCGCGCAGTGGCCCGCGGACGTCCTCGCCGAGGTGGGGCCGCCGCCGGCCGGGCTCAGCCGCTCGACCGCGACGGAATGGACGGCCGGGGACGTGCGCTGCACCTACGAGCCGCTCACGGCCGGCTACCTGCTGGGCGGCGGCACGCACTGGCCGCACGTGTTCGCCGTGATGAAGGCGCTGGCGGACCGCTACGGGGAGGAGGCCGTCCGGCTCGTGGTGGCGTTCGACTGAGGGCTGCCTGCGGCTACCCGCGCAGGGCGGCTTCCTGGTGGGCGGTGAGCCGGCGGATCAGCAGGACGGCGAGGACGGCCGCGGCGAGGCCGGCGGCCGTGTCGAAGGCCGAGTAGCCGTAGGCGTTGTGCCCGATCTCGCCGACGATCACGCCGCCGACGGTCTTGGCCAGCCAGGCGGCCCACCAGGCGTTGACCAGCCAGACGCCGGTGCCTGCGGGCGAGGAGGCGCGCCAGATGTCGAGCGTGACGGTGCGCGGGATCCACAGCAGCGCCACCGGCGTGAACCAGGCGCCGACGGCCCAGCCCAGGGAGTAGCGGTGGGTCCCCGGAGCGAGGAGCTCGGCGTTGAGGCGGCAGCGCCGGAACCAGACGAGGAAGACCGCGACCGAGCCGAAGAACAGCAGGGCCGAGAGCGGTACGACCGCCCGGAACAGTGCCGAGCGGGTGCCGCCGGCCGCCGCGAGCACCAGTTGCAGGGCGGTTTCGAGGCCGATCAGCACCTGTGCGGCGAGCGCCAACTTCCGGACGGCGACGGGCGATCCGACGGGCGATCCGACGGGCGATCCGCCGAGCGGCCGGCCGGGCGGAGCGGCCTGCGGGCGCGGTATGTCGTGAGCGGTTTCGGAATGCACTGCGAGCCCCCACCGGACGTTACTGCGGTGCCGGTCGCACGCAGATTCGGCCTGAAGAATAGGGGGCGCGTTCGACTTGTCAAAGCGGAATCCGGCCGCCGGAGCCACCGGGGGGGGGTGAGCGGCCGTCACCGGGCCTTGCCGCGTACGGCAGTTACGGCTTGCGGGCCAGTCCGCAGGAAATCATCTGTTCCCACACCGTCAGTTCCCGCTCACCCGTGCCGGACCGGTCTCCGGAGGCCGATTCGGGCCGCCACAGCGAGCAGGGGACCAGCCCGGGTTCGAGCAGTTCGAGGTCGCCGAACAGGTCGGCGATCTCCCGGTCGGTGCGGAAGCGGCCACGACCGAAGGCGGACTGGAGTTTCCGTTCCGCGAGCCGGGTCTGCTCGTTGTGGCCGGAGCGGAAGTGCGAGAGGTAGAGCCGGCTGCCCGACGGCACCCGCTCCGCCCACCAGCGCACCAGCTCGCCAGGGCGTTCCTCGTCGTCGAGGTGGTGCAGCACGGCGCTGAAGACGACGCCCACCGGCTCGTCGAAGTCGATCAGCCGCGCCACCTCGGGGTGGTGGCGGACGGTCTCCGGCTCGCGCACGTCGGCCAGCACCACGGTGGTGCGCTCGTCGGCGGCCAGCAGGGCGCGGCCGTGGGCGAGGACGGTCGGGTCGTTGTCGACGTAGGCGACGCGGGCGTCGGCGCGGTGGCGCCGGGCGACCTGGTGGACGTTGTCGGCGGTGGGCAGCCCGCTGCCCATGTCGACGAACTGGCGGATGCCGTCCTCGGCCATCGCGGCGACGGCGCGGATCAGGGCCCGGCGGTTCTCCACGGGGACTTCCACCGAGCCGGGCAGGTCGTTGAGGAAGAAATCGCCGATCTCGCGGTCGACCGGGTAGTTGTCCCGACCGCCGAGCAGATAGTCGTAGATCCGGGCGATGCTCGGCTTCGACCCGTCGATCCCCGGGGTGTCGTCCGCCATCGAAACCACCCTGTCGGTCGGAAATTCGGAGCCCCAAGCCTAGTACCGCAATGGTGCCTACCGTGGCGGCTGCTGGGTTCGTTCGTCGGGTTGTTCATGGGTGGGGAGGTATCCCAGGTCGATGCTCGTCGTTGGTCCGACGGGCCGGCAGAGCTGCGCGAGCGGTTCGCGCACCGGTTCGCGCACCGGTTCGCACGGAGCGAGTCGCGGGAGTCGGCGCCGGCGTACATGCGGGGGCTGTTGGCGCCGTTGGAGCGCAAGAACGGGTGGTTCCGCAGAACAAGGAATGGCGCCGGCCTCGGTGATGCCGCACGCGGCCCCGGGTGGCCCCCACGACCGGTATGCCGGATTGACACACGGATCCAACTGCTACTAGCGTTGTTGCAGTTGAAATGGCGAGGCGATCGTCGTGAAGGGGGCGCGGTGAGCATCAGCAGCAGGAGTGCGGTCGCGATCCACGCGCTCACCATGCTGGGGCGTTGGGGCCGCTCGCTGACCTCCGCGGAGATCGCGGAGAGCCTGGCGAGCAATCCGGTTCTGGTGCGGCGGATCCTCGGCAGTCTGCGGGACGCCGGCCTGGTCCTGTCGACCGAGGGGCGCAACGGCGGCTGGTCGCTCGCCCGGCCCGCCCGCGAGATCACGCTCCACGACGCGTATGCCGCGGTGGAGACGGGACCGGTCCTTGCGCGGCACCCGCATCCGCCGAGCGCCGAGTGCGAGGTGGGGCGAAACATGCAGAGTCTGCTCGAGGCGGAGTTCCAGGACGCGGAGCGGGCCATGAAGGAACGGCTCGCGCGGACGACGATCGCCCACCTCGTCCGGCAAGTACTGGCCAGTGAGCGTGAAGTCGCACAACGCGTCACCAACTGACCGATGGCGGAGGCACTGTCCTCCGCCACCCTTTTGTCCTAACTGTAACTGTCATGGTGGCAGTAATCACCCGAAGGGCCTCGTATGACCTCCCCGTCGACAACGACCGAGCGGACCGGCTCGGAACTGGGCTTACTGGCCGTGCTGATGCCGGCGATCCTCGTCACGGTCACGGCCAGCGACATGGTCAATCTGATGCTTCCGGCGATCGGGTCCGAATTCGGGGCCTCCGAGGCCGAACTCGCCTGGGTCGTCTCCGGGTTCCTCCTGATGTTCTCGGTCGGCATTCCCCTGTACGGCCGCATCTCGGACCGTGTGAGCCTGCGCCGTCTCTTCGCCTTCGCGCTCCTCACCTACGCCCTCGGGAGCCTGATCTGCGCGATCTCCCCGAATCTGGGCGTGCTCGTGGCCGGGCGGATCGTGACGGGCATCGGCGCGGCCGCGATCCCCGTGCTCTCGATCTTCGCCGTCACCACGCTGCTGCCGCCGGAGCGGCGCGGTGTCGGGATCGGCGTCGTCTCCGCCGGTGCGGGCGTCGGCACCGCGGCCGGACCGGCGCTGGGCGGCGGCATCGGGGACGCGCTCGGCTGGCCCGCACTGTTCTGGATCATGCTCGTGGCCGCGCTGCTGCTCCTCCTCCCCGCCCTGCGCGTACTCCCGGACGGGACTGCGCGGGGCTCGGGTCGGCTCGACCTCCCCAGTGGCGCACTCCTGGGCCTCGGAGCCGGTCTCGTCCTGTTCGGCATGACCCGGGCACAGGTCTCCGGCTTCACCGACCCCCTGTCCTGGGGCAGCCTCCTGGCCGCGATCGTGGCGCTCGCACTCTTCGGGCTGCGCACCGCCCGGGTCGACCAGCCGTTCGTTCCGCCGTCGCTGTTCGCCAACCGCGTCTACCGGACGGGCGTCCTCGTCGCGTTCCTGGCCATGGTCGTCAACCTCGGCGGACTGGTGTTCGTCCCGTTGCTGTTGGTAGAGGTCGACGAACTCACCCCGGGCGAGGGCGCGTTGGTGATGATCCCGGCCGGGGTCGTGACCGCGCTGCTGTCGCCGTGGATCGGACGCCTCGCAGGCCGTGTCAACGCGCGGGTCCTGGTGCTCTGCGGGCTCGGCCTCATCGGACTGTTCTCGCTGTTCCTCTCGTCCTTCGCCGGCGGCTCCTCGGTGCTCTTCGCCGGAGTCGGGATCCTCGGGCTGAGCATCGGCTTCATGCTCGTGATGACCACCACCATCGGCGCCGCGGCGAGCGAGCTGCCCCCGGAACAGGTCGGCGTCGGCCTCGGGATCCTCCAGGGGGCCCAGTTCCTCGGGGCCGGCACCGGCCCCGCCGTGTTCGGCGTGCTGGTGTCCGCACGGCAGCAGGGCGGCAGTGGTGCCATCAACCCCCTCTACTCCGGCGCTGACGGCTCTGCCTACTCCGACGTCTTCCTGGCCATGGCCGCGGTCGTCGTCCTCACGCTCGTCGTCGCGTCACAGATGCGCCCCACGACCGGCTCCGGGGTCGAGACCGGACCCAATGTCGAGGCGGCACCGGTGGCCGCGCCGACGCAGGAGTCGAACAACGTCCACTAGGTTCTGTCCGGCGGCTCGTGTGACCTTCGGATGGTCGGATCGTTGTGCTGCTCATGGGGCGGGGAGATCTGACGAACGGCGGTCCGCCTATGGATTCGGACCCGATCCGCCGGACAGAATTCAGACCGTCGGCGCGGAGTGCCCGGGTACAGACACCGGACGGTGCCGGGCGGGATCCCCGTCGACGGACGGTCACATCCGGAACGCCGTTAAGGAGAACCACAGTGCCACACATCAGCATCGGCAACGACCTCCCGGGCATCAGCGGTCTGCTGGCCGACCGCCCCGACAGCGCCGCGCCGCTGAACCAGCTCGTCAACGTCCTGCTGCGCGGCCCCTCCCCGCTGCCCCGGGGAGAGCGCGAGCTGATAGCCGCCTACGTCTCCGAACTCAACCGGACCCGGTTCTGCTCCGACTCGCACGGTGCGTTCGCCGCCGCGCAGCTCGACGGCGGCGAGGAGTTGGTGACGGCCGTCCTGAACGACCTGGAGACCGCGCCGGTCTCCGAGCAGCTGCGGGCCCTGCTGCGGGTTGCCGCCGAGGTCCAGGCGTTCGCCCGCCCGGTCTCGGAGAAGGCCGTGGCCGCCGCCCGGGCGGAGGGTGCGGGGGACGACGAGATCCACGACACGGTGCTGATCGCCGCCGCGTTCTGCATGTACAACCGCTACGTCAGCTGCCTCGACACCGAGCTGCCGGCCGACCGGAGCTACTACACCGAGGGCGCCCAGCGGATCGTGGCGCACGGGTACGGCAGCCCGCGCTGACGACGCCCCCGGGCCCCGGTCGGTGGACCGGGGCCCGGGATGCGCGGCGGTGAGGAGAGAGCAATCGAGAAGTAGGCAGCGGACGCGAGGCCCGGAATCATGAGCCCTCACATCGTCCGCGTCGGGAGCAGCCCGCCCATGCCGCACACCGAGGCCAGCCCGCTCCACCCGCTGCCCGCCCCTTCGCCCGAGGCCGTGCGGTTACGTCGCCGCGCCGTCACCGCGACCGTGGTCGGGAACTTCGTGGAATCCTTCGACTGGCTGGCGTACGGTCTGTTCGCCCCGCTCTTCGCGGAGCGGTTCTTCCCCTCCGCCGATCCGACCACCTCGCTGCTGGGTGCCTTCGCGGTGCTCGGGGTGGGCGTGCTGGCCAGGCCGCTCGGCGGCGTGCTGCTGGGCCGGCTGGCGGACCGCCGGGGCCGCAAGCCGGCGCTGCTGCTGGCGATTCTCCTGATGACGGCCGGTTCGGTCCTGATCGGGAGCGCGCCGACCTACCAGCAGGCCGGGATCCTCGCCCCGGTGCTGCTGCTCTGCGCCCGGCTCGCGCAGGGCATCTCCTCCGGCGGTGAGTGGCCCGCCGCGGCGGCGTACCTGATGGAACTGGCCCCGCCTCGCCGCAGGGGCCTCTACGGCAGCCTGTTCTCGCTCACCACCGCCGCGGGCGCGTTCACCGCCGCGATGCTCGGCGGCATGCTGACCGGCCTGGTGGGTCCCGGGGCGATGGAGACCTGGGGCTGGCGGGTGCCGTTCCTGATCGGCGGCGTGCTCGGGCTGGTCCTGCTGGCGCTGCGGAGCCGGATCACCGAGAGCGAGGTCTTCCGGCGCGAGGTGAGCTCCCGTCAGGACCGCAGCCCGCTGCGCGAGGTCCTGCGCACCCACCGGCAGCAGGTCCTGCGCTCCGTCCTACTGGTGGCCGGGATGGCGACCGTCGGCAGCACCTGGACCTCGGTGATACCGGCGATGGGGCAGCGGCTGGCTCCGGACGGGACGATGTTCTGGGTCGTGGTCTGCGCCACCGCCGTAATGATCCTGCTCCAGGTGCCGATCGGCCTGCTCGCCGACCGGGTCGGGCCACGGCGGCTGCTGGTCGTGGCGAGCCTGCTCTTCGCCACCGGGGGCTCCTGGGCCTACCTCGCCATGACCGGCCGGTTCATCAGTCTGCTACTCGCCTACGGCAGCGGCGTGGTCTACCTGGTCTGCGTCACCACGGTCCTGCCCGCGCTGCTCGCCGAAATCTTCCCGCCCCGCGTACGCGCCCTGGGCATCGGCCTCCCCTACGCACTGACCAGCGCCGTCCTGGGCGGCACCACCCCACTCCTGGCCACCCACCTCGGCAAGAACGGCCCGTCCGGCTGGTTCATCGCCGGCGTGGTGGCCGCCGTCCTCCTCGGCCTCGCAGCCACGGCGACCTCCGGCGCTTCCGACACCGAACGATCCCAACCGGCGCACCCGGAGCCGGTGCCGATGGGCTAGGGCCTGTCCGGCAAGATCCGCCGGACAGGCCCCAGTGCCGGGGGCGGGCGGGGCTCGCGGCGCGCACAAGGAGGAGGACCGGGTCCCGCGGGGGGTGCACCACCCCGCCCCGGGCCGGGCCGAGCCAGC